>JAETSX010000006.1 GCA_021769425.1 Eubacterium sp. | reverse complement strand
TATCTATGAGCGATAGTTGTTGAATAATTAACTTTGCAAAGAGCCGGATGCGGAAAAGCCGCACGTCCGGTTCTGAAGAGGGGCTTGCCCCGCAAGGGGCAAGTCTACTCGACCTTCTTTCGTACTATCAGGTATAAGACTTTTTATTGAAGTGATAATGAGTATTAAAATACTGATTCCTATAAGAACGCCAAAAACTTTTACCTCAACTGTTATGTCATAAACCAGCAGATTAATGATTGATATTACATAATACATTCCTTCCAGTCCCAAACATAATACTAAAAATATTTTATACCGTTTTTGATAACTGGCAGAAGCAATAAGCTGAAAAATTCCCAATACTAAAGTAAACATGTATATCCATCCGATACCTTCATGTTCTAGCTTATGCCCAATTATCTCACAAATCGAACATACTATTACCAATAGTCCGCAAAAAATTCCGCGTTTAAATTTCATGTTTTCACCATATTCCTTCCTACTGAAAAGTACCATTTATATAAGATGCGTTTATATGATTTTATCTATTGAAATAAATATCTCAAACTTCCATATCGATTCCGGGAACAAAGCCCGAATAAATGCCGGTTGGAATACAAACCCGTTAATCAGTTGCGCTTTACTGCAAAAAGAAATAGCATCCCTACCCGCCTAAAATGTGGATGCTATTTTGTATAGTTTCTAAATTACTGAGGGCAATTGGAGATTCCATTTCGAATGCCTCTGAGGTAAATTATAAACCAGAGCCGCTTGTTTATCAAGTTTTTTGTAACAGTTCAACCTTTCGTCTTCATTGTTGATCTCACGGATTTTGCAGCAAGTGCAAAGCCCTGGGCTGAACTGTGATATTTTAGCGTTCCAGCGTTAAAAACTGCATTGCAAAAGTTTAAGTACAATGGTAAAATATTGGCAGAAATGCATGATGCTAATTTTAGGCCGATGAGGTGCCGAAAGCACGTAAAATACTGAGAAATCAGCAGTAAAATATTTTAATTTACGGAGAATGTTATGAAACGAAAAAAAAGCTTATGGCTCCCGGCGCTGTGTCTGCTGGCGGTATTAATGTCCGGATGTCAAAGTGACGGTTCTGATTCTTCTGAACCAGCGCAGCCATCCGATTCCGGTACAGTGAATCTTACCGTCTGGAGCGCCGAAGAAGATCAGGAGCTGCTGAGTCAGATAATTGACGGGTTTAAAGAGCAATACCATGGAGAGGCGGATTTTCAGATTACCTGGCAGCCTCAGGGGGAAAGCCAATGCACCAATGTTCTGATGGGGGATTTGGAAAACGGTGCGGATGTATTTGCTTTTGCGGATGATCAGTTGAATACTCTTGTGGCGGCAGGCGCTCTGGAACCGATAGAGAATAAAGAACTGCTGCAGTCATCCAATCTGCCGGAGGCGGTTTCTGCGGCTTCTGTCAATGATGACCTTTACGCTTATCCCCTGACGGCAGACAATGGATATTTCCTTTATTATAATAAGCAGTATATTTCGGAGGAAGACGCTAAGTCCTGGGATCGTATGCTGGAGATTGCAGCAGGGCAGAATAAAAAAGTTTTTATGGACTGGTCTTCCGGATGGTATGTATATTCTCTGTTCGGCAATACAGGGCTTACCTTAGGGCTGAATGACGATGGTATCAGCAATTTTTGTACCTGGAATGATACAGAAGGAGATATCAGAGGAATTGATGTAGCCAATGCTATGGTAAATATGGCGAAGAATCCGGGATTTCTCAGTACGGATGACGGGGGATTTCTGGAAGGAATTCAGGACGGATCCATTATTGCCGGCGTCAGCGGCGTGTGGAATGCTGTGGCAATTGAAGAGGCCTGGGGTGATGGGTACGGCGCATCGAAACTTCCTGTTTATACCTGTGCCGGGAGGCAGGTGCAGATGGCTTCTTTTTCTGGTTATAAGCTCATCGGTGTGAATGCTTATTCCAAAGAGAGAGAGTGGGCAGCGAAACTGGCGGAATGGATTACCAATGAGGAAAACCAGAAACTGCGTTTCCGGCTCCGGGGACAGGGGCCTTCTAATATCAATGCCGCGGCTTCCGGGGAGGTCCGGAATTCTCCTGCCATTGCAGCATTGCTGGATCAGTCAGAATATTCCTGTCTGCAGCGCATCGGCGGTAATTTCTGGGACCCGGTTACAGCATTTACAACGGAAATCCTTGCTGGAAACCCATCGGGAAAAAGTCTTCAGGAACTGCTTGACGATATGGTCACAGGAATTACAGCCCCCTGATTGAAAGGAAATGTCATGAAAAATATCAGTTTAAAGCATCGTTTGATTATTCCAATTGCCCTCCTGGGTATGGTAGCGCTGTTATCAAATATCCTTTCCATTGTTAATATCCGCAACGTAAATGCCAGCGCTTCCAATATTGCTGATAATTATATGGATCAAAAGAGCTGCCTGGCCCGGATTTGCCAGTCTTCTATGGATATCCATAAAATGGCTTTAAGTCATATTGTTGCCACGGATTATAATACCATGATTGTATTAGTACAGCAGATCAAAGAGGAAGAAAAACTTCTGGATGAAATGCTTACGGCGTATGAAAGCCGTGTCACGCAGGAGGATCTTCCTTTATACGAATTGCTGTTGTCTGACTATGAGTCTTTCAAACATGCTCTGGTATATCTGACTTGTGCCAGCGCAAGCCGCAGGACGCAGGATGCCTATGCCCTTGCCAACGGAGATGTAGCGGCTTTTGCAAAGGCCATGGAGGAGGATATTGACGCTCTGGACGCATCTATCAGTGAGCAGACACAGGATGCACGGGCACATCTCTTTGCTGTTTATTCCCTTTCTCTGGCTGTAGGCATATCAGCCGCGGCAGCCTGTATTCTGCTGGTATTTACAGATTTTCGGCTGATTACCCGTTACGTTGTAATCCCGATTAAAAGTATGTTGAAAACCATACAGGAAAGTTCCGGGCATATTAATGGCATGACAGGCGAAGTGCTTAAGCACACGCGGGCTTCCCGGAAAAGCGCATCCGGCCTTTCCTCCCTTGCTGAACATCTTTCTTCTACCTTTCAGGAAGTGGCGGGGAATGTGTATGCGATTAATGAGAGCGCTGAAAATATGCGCCAGGAAGTACATACCATTGCAAAGGAATGCGGAGATATTACAGCTTATACAGCGCAGATGAATACCCGCGCAGATAGTATGCAGCAGTCTGCCCTGAGAAGCGCAGAGGTTACCAATGTGAAGATGGAAGAGATTCTGCGTTCCTTAAACGACGCCATTCAGAAAAGCGAAAGCGTGAATCAGATTCATTCGTTGACGGGCGACATTCTTGCCATCGCCCAACAGACGCAGTTGATTTCTCTGAATGCTTCTGTAGAAGCCTCTAATGCAGGGGAGGCAGGGAAAGGCTTTGCTATAGTAGCCAGGGAAGTTCGGGAACTGTCCGATTCCAGTCGGGAGACCGCCAATCGGATTCAGGAGATCAATACGGTAGTCACCGCCGCTGTGAATAATCTTTCTGAAAATGCCCGGCAGCTTGTGGACTATATGAGCCAGTCTGTTCTGAAAGACTTTCAGTCTTTCGTGCAGTCCGGGAGTCAATATAAAGAGGACGCCGCCTATATTCGCCAGACTATGGATGAATTCTATGAAAGAACCGAAAGGCTGAAAAATTCAGTGTCCGGTATTGCAGATTCTATCAGTACGATCACAAAGGCCATAGATGAAGGGACTTGCAAAATCACCGGTATGGCCGGCAGTACCAAAAGCCTTGCCGATGATGTAGAGGATATTACAAATCAGATGGGCGCTAACCAGGAAGTGGTAGCCAAATTAAAGAAAGAGACGGCCGCCTTTGATCATCTGTAATTCCGATAGGAATTACAGAACCATCGGCGCCGTCCCGGGAAAAACATTGTCTGATACAGACAGGCCATTATGGATACTGGCACAGGAATTCTGCGATTAATTCGATGCAGTCTTCTACATCTTTTTTATCTGCAACTTCAGCGGGAGTATGCATATACCGAAGAGGAATGGACACCAGTACAACCGGGATTCCCTGATTGGCAAAATGGATTTTATCTCCGTCGGTATAGGTCAGTCCGCTGGCTGCTTCTGTCTGGATAGAAATCTGCATCTTTGCGGCGCAATCTTCCATTTTCCGGTTTAATTTTTGCGCTACAGTTGGACTGTTGCAGAGAACAGGGCCGCCGCCCAGTGTTACGGTTCCTGCTTCTGTGGTTTCTTTATCGCCGTAGTCGCTGCAATAAGTGACGTCTACCACCACTGCAAGACTTGGATTAATTCTGGAACTGCACCAGTATGCGCCGTTTTTGGTGGTTTCCTCTCCTACCGTAGCCGCAGCATATACGCCTGCGGTACAGCCTTTTTCTTTTGCCCTGCGGAGGGCTTCCATAATAATGAAAACTCCCAGTCGGTCATCTAAGGCCCGGGCAGTGAACCGTCCGTTCATCATAGGACGGATATGGGTGTCCAAGGCTATGGCGTCTCCCAGGGATACCTGTGTCAATGCTTCTTCTTTTGTCTTTGCACCGATATCAATCAAAAAATCTTTCGCCGCCAGTTCTTTGTTTTCGAAGATTTCCCGCCTTGCTTCCACAACGCCGTAGACAATACCGTGTTTTGTGCATACCTGAACCTGCTGTCCCGGATAGGTGAAAGGAATAATACCGCCTCGGTTTACTGCCTGGAGCCGTCCTTTTTCTGTGATATTTGAAACGATTGCCCCAATTTCATCGGCATGGGCCGACAACATAATTTTTGTGCTGCTTTCTGGGTTTAAGATGCAGATGACATCGCCGATATCGTCTTCTTTTATGACGTCTGCATAGTCTTTCATGCAGGATTTTACAGTTTCCTGTACCGGGCCTTCGCAGCCGGATACAGAGATTTTCTCTAATATATGATTTAAAAAATGTTCATTCATTTCAGTCTGTCCTCTTGTTGTTCTGCTCTGTCTGCAGTTTTCTGAAACGCGTTGGATAGGGGCTTACTCCGTAGGATATTCGTTCATCGGCAAGGCGGATTTTCGGCGGCATAGCGGTGGCTACGGCTAGAAAATTCAACGCAGCAGATGGGCGAATAGACAAGGAGGTTTGGCTGAATATAATGCAGACAGCACACTAGTCCGCCCTGCACACGCTCTTTCGGATTACCAGTTCCGTAGAGACAGAAACGTGGATATTTACTTTTCGTTCTAACTGGATGCGTTCTACCAACATTTTAACGGCCTGCCGCCCAATGAAATTCATGTGGACATGAACTGTGGTAAGTGGCGGCGCCAGGTATTTTGCCATGGAGATGTCGTTAAAGCCGATGACGCTGATATCTTCCGGAATCTGAAGGCCCCTTTCCTGAATGGCCCGGTAGCAGCCTACGGCCAGAGAATCATTGGCTGCAAAGATGGCAGTAGGGCGATCGGCGTCTTCTAAGATTTCTTTCATCATACGGTAGCCGTGTTTGGAAGTGTAGCCGTCGATTTTAATATAGGATTCCCGCAGGGCATTTTTTTCAGTCAGAAAACGCTGATATGTAGGGAGTCTGGAATCCAGAATCTCATTTCCGTCTGAGTCCAGTTCGTTTCCTCCGATAAAACCAATCCGGCGGTGTCCTAAGGACCACAGATATTCCATCACTTGCTGTACCGAAACTCTCAAATCTGTAATAATGGAGTCTCCGGTACTGCGGTTTCCGACAGTGTCCACATAAATATGGGGTTTTTGCGTGTTGTCAATTTTGCAGACAGTGGTTTTGCTGAATGTGCCGAGACAAATAATTCCGTCTACTGCGGCAAATTGCGGCATTCCGTCTTCAATGCTTAAAGGCACCCGTTTAAAATTCCTGTCCTCTATTTCTTTTTCTATGGCAATCCGGACCGCCAAATAGAAAGGATCTTCCAGTTCTTCTTCCGGGGAATAAGAACAGATAACGCCCAGCTTTAATTTGCGCCGGCGTTTTTTCTTTTCTTTCATATGGTATTCCAGATGTTCTGCGGCTTCAAATACTTTTTTCCTGGTTTCCTCCTGTACAGTCAGCGTATCGTCATAATTCAGGACTCTGGATACTGTTGCAACAGAAACCCCTGCAAGTTCTGCAATATCTTTAATCGTTGACATCCCACTTTACACTCCATGATTAATAATGTGAAACACTATTCTTTCACCATAATTTTAACATATTTATTGTGGGTTTACAAGTACAGCAAAATCAGAAACAATGCAGGGTGTTCTGTGCAGGGATACGTTAAGCCGTTACTTTTTTCAGGTCAGAAAATGTATTCAGATTCCAGGTTGCAAGGCCGCAGGAGACAGCGTCTCCAATGGCGGCGCATTCCATGCCTCCTGCAATGGCTGCTTCCAGCCCTGCTTTCGCGTCTTCCACCACAAGGCAGTCTTCTGGCTTTTCTCCCACAAACTGAGCTGCTTTGACGAACACTTCCGGGTCCGGTTTGGAATTGGTGATATTATTTCCGTCGGAAACCGCGTCAAAGTAATCTCCCAGGCCCAACTGGTTCAGGATGAAGCCGGCATTCTTGCTGGAGGAGCCGATGGCCAGTTTATGGCCCTGCTCCCGTAGCGCATCCAGAGTTTCTTTTACCTCATCTGACAGGTCTGCCGGACTCATGTTTTTCAAAAGTTCTTTGTATACTTCGTTTTTCTGTGTAGCGTACTTTATTTTGTCTTCTTCGCTCATGGAGCCGTCATAACGCTCCAGGATAATTTCAAAGCTTTCCATGCGGCTTACTCCGCGCAGGCGGTTGTTGATGGTTTCGTCAAAATAAATATTAAGTTCATCTGCCACCTGTTTCCATGCCATATAGTGATATTTGTCAGTATGGCAGATCACTCCGTCTAAATCAAATATAATTGCTCGGTATCTCAATGTTAAACACTCCTTTCGTAAATGTTCAGAGCTTAAGGTTCCGGCGCTGTCTGCGCGTCCGCCAGATTTGATACTATAACGGCTGCAAGAATAATCACGCATCCGCAGATCATCCGCACTGTCACCTGTTCATGGAGAATCAGGATGGAAAAAATAGTTCCAAACACCGATTCCATGGACAGGATAATGGCGGCTTTTGTTTCATCCACGTACTTCTGGCTGGCAGTCTGCAGAAGATAGCACAAAGCTGTGCTGATTACTCCAAGGTAGAGGACACTGAGCCAGCCCTGTGTGGTTACATGAAATTCAGTTTCCCCAAACAGGAACAGGCTGACTATGGACAGGAGAACCGCCGTAAGCATCTGCACAAAATTCAATACCACAGCCCGGTATTTTTTTACAAATTCACTGGTGAAAAAGATCTGGAAGGCAAAACCTACGGCGCAGACCAGCGTCAATGCGTCTCCGATGCCCAGGGACAGGTCTTGATCCAAGGATAAAAGCCCTACGCCGAAAATAGCCATCACTGCCCCTGCAATGCTTTTCATGCTGATTTTTTTCTTTAAAATCAGAAAGGCAATAAAGGGTACCATAACTACGTTCAGAGCGGTTAAAAATGCATTTTTGGAAGGCGTGGTATACTGAAGCCCTACAATCTGGAAGGCAAAACCTACAAAAAGGGCACATCCCATCAGAATGCCGGCCCGGATTTCTTTGAAGTCGATTCCTTTCAATTCCCGGATGCTTGCAGCGCCCATCAGAACAGAAGCCAGCAGGAACCGGATTGCCATGATCTGAAAGGGACGAAGGCTTTCCAGAGCTATATCACTGGCTACAAAGCCGCCTCCCCAAATAACTGTAACGGCAATCAGGCCGGCAATTGCAAGATATTTTTTCATGATTTTAACCTTCCTTTCTGAATGTGTGTAGTTCAGGCATTTGATTTTTGCGCTTTTACAGGCATACTATTGACAAAGATATCCACTTCTTTTCCGTCCAGAACTGTGATATCCACATGCTGCTCAGCGTCAATGTGGATTTGCAGCCAGCTTTCGGGGCAGTGAATACGGAAAGTCAGGCCCTTCCACTCTTTTGGCAGCTTCGGGTTGATGTGCAGCTTTCCGGCGTCGTCTGTGGATAAGCCTGCAAAACCGAAAACTACAGTCTGCCATACGCCTCCGGCATTTGCCGCATGGATGCCTTCTCTTGTATTGCCCTGAAGATCCACCAGGTCTAAAAATGCCGCCCGCCGCAGATAACGGTAAGCTTTGGATGCGTCGCCTACTTTAAGACCCATAATAGCATAAATGCTGGGACTCAGGGAAGAACCGTGCATGGTGCGTTTTTCGTAATAGCTGTAATTCAGCCTGGTGGTTTCTTCGTCAAATTCTTCTCCCAGAAGATGCAGAAGCATTACCACATCCGCCTGCTTGATAATCTGTGTCTGGCTTGTTTTTGTGGTTTTTAAGGCTTCCGGCCGGATGGGCCAGTCGTTTTCGTCATATTTTTCAATGAGAACTTCTTTTAAATCAAAATATCCTTCAAACTGCTCTAAAAGCTGTGTGCCCTCTTTTTTGGGAAGATAAATTTTCCCCTGTACCTGCTGCCAGGAAGCGATTTCTTCTTTTGTCAGGCATATTTTTTGGGCAAGGGCTTTGTAATCCTCTGGATGTTCTTTTTCCAACGATTCTGCCAGGGCAATTACATAACGCAGATTCCACCTTGCCAGGTAATTGGTGTAAACATTGTTGTCTACCGGCTCATGCCACTCGTCAGGGCCTGTGACCTTGTGAATCTCGTAGCGGTCTTTTTCCTGGATATACTGGCAGCGGCTCATCCAGAATCTTGCCGTTTCCATCAGAATTTCAGCTCCCATATGCAGGAGAAAATCGGTGTCGTTGGTGATTCTCACATAGTTGGCAATGCCGAATGCAACGGCTGCCGTTACATGATGCTCATAGTCGGCAACGTAGCAGCGGTAACAGGTTCCGTCCGGCTCAATGGTCCAGTCCGGGCATTGTTCTGTGCCGTCGTCTGCAGACTCCCATGGATATTGCGCTCCCTGAAAGCCGTTCTTTTTGGCATTTCCCCGGGCTGCGTCCAGCAGATGATAACGGTAGGTCTCCAGTCTGCGGGCTTTTTCCGGGAATGTATAGGCGAAAAACGGCAGCATGAAGAGTTCTGTGTCCCAGAAAGCGTGTCCGCCGTACTCTTCACCGTGGAGAAGCTTTGCTCCGATATTTATGTGAGAATCCGATTCGCTGGCGGTATTCATCAGATGGAAGATGTTAAAGCGGATGGCTTTATTCAGTTCCTCATCTCCGTCAATTTGAATATCCGCTTCTCTCCAGAGGGCTTTACAGGAGTTCTGGTGCAGTGCAAATTCTGCCTCAAACCCTGTCTCAAGAAAATCTTTCATTTCTTTTTGAACGGTTTCTTTTAATGCTTCTTTTTTAACTTCACGTTCGGTAAAAATAACGGCATATTTGGTAAGCTCTGCAGTTTCACCCTGACATGCGTCAAAATCCAGAAATTCCACAGCCTGTTCTCCGAAATCATGAAACACATGAGTTTTGACCGCATCCTTTTTATTCTGAATCACCTGAACCAATGTGCCGCAGCCTTCATGGAGATGATTGTCTCTGGTGGCAACTTCCAGATATGCGCCTGTTTCGTCCAACGCTTCATTTCTGGTCAGATAAGTGTGTTTTACCTTAAACCGGGGCGCGTCGCAGAAGTTAATAACAGCGCCGTCAATGATATTTTCAATTTCGATGATTCCGCTGTAATTTAAAGGCGTTACATACAGCCGGATTGCCATACGGTGCACATGTGCCCGGCTGATAAAACGGACGCTTTCCACTCTGGTTTCCCGGCCTTTCCGGTCCCGGAGGCAGACGCTTTTTACCAGGCAGCCTTTTTGCATATTCAGCGCCCGCGTAAAGGAAAGAATCTCACAGTTCTCAATCCCGATTAATTCTTTTTCCACATAGAGCTTAAGGGTCAGCCAGTTGGGCATATTTGCCAGTTCCCGCATAAATGTCTCTGATTTGTCAAAGACGCCGTTGATATAAGTACAGGGAATGCTTCTTACAGCGCCCTCTTCATGGCTTCCCCTGACGCCCAGGTATCCATTGGTTAAGCAAAACAGGCTCTCGTATTTAAGATTTTCATAAGGGTTGTAATTGTCCTGCATCACCATCCACTGGCCGCTGCTTAAATATTCCTGAAGTTTTTCTGAAAATTGAGTGTTCAATGGAGTCTCCTTTCTTTCTGCTAAAATATTTGCTTCTATATATTTGGCGATTAAAAACTGCCAAATATATAGACTTCCGGGGGATGCGCACTCGCACGAATATGTATATGCCGTAAAGCGGCCGTGCTCGGCGCAGATGGCGATAATTAATCGCCATCTGTATATTTCAATTGCCGTCCGTTTCCGAATAAAACTTTTTCATTGAGATTAATGCAGATATCTCTTTGCCGCTTCCTCCTGCTCCTTTCCCTGCTCCACAATCTGCAGGCGGAACGCCATGGAAAAATCTTCCCGCTTCACCTTAAATATTTCCAACTGCTCTTCTCCGCAGCTGTTGCTGCCAAGGCCGGAATGTCTGTAATCCAGATGGATAATAACCTCTTCGGCAGATTCCAGTTCAAAGGGATGCGCTGCTTGTTCCAAGGCTTCATCTGTATAGTTGGAAAGGTTTAATCCCAGAGGGCTTTCCATGGTGCACAGAAGGGTTTTTGCGCCGTTTCCGATGCCGAACCACCAAACGTTTTCCCGGTGGCCGTTTTCCTGGGGATAGACATAGTTTGTGCCCATGCCATCTACGGTGTTTTGGTAAATGCCCATGGTGCAGGCACGCTTGCTGTCCGGGTAATTCTCGCCGGGGCCCATGCCCTCCCAGATGGTCTGCTGGAGTGTTTGGTTTCCGCGCATTTTGATGCCGAGACGGGGCAGAAATTCCGGTTCCAGTTTTCCCCGCTGGAATTGTTTTGCATCTAAATGCACTTCCAGATGGCCGCAGGGGTAAATCTGGTATTCATAGGTGCATGTATAGCCCCAGGATTGGTTCAGGCATCCAAAGTCTTTTTGGATGGTGACGACTGCCCTGCCCTCTTGTTCCTGCCAGGAGAATCCAGCATTCTGTTCACTGGATTTTTGTATAAAATATTTGTTCATCCAGTCATCTTTTTTGTACATGTCATTGTCAATGGTGGCGCGGTACACAGTCATTTCCGGCCCTGCAGTCAGGTAGTCTTCTCCCTCTGCGGACAGGGAAAGCAGTGTTCCGAATACGGTGTGGAATCTGACGCAGAGCTTATCATTTTCTATGGTAAGGATACCGTCTTTTTCTGTTATTTTTAAGGCTTCTCCCGTTGGACGTTTGGAGAAGTGGATTTGTTTTTCCTCCAATTCAAATTGTACACAGGAGATCTCATGGCCTGCAGGAGCATAGGGGACCGATTCTTTTTCCCGGACGGAAAGGTTCAGGTAGTAACGGATATTTGCTTCCGGGGTAAATTCTTCATAGGGAATGGTTACGGTCTGGGCGTCTCCCGGTTTTGCATCCAGGGCTTCTATTCTGCCGGTTTGGATGGATTTGCCGCCTCCTTCGATTTCCCAGTTCAGGTACAGCCCGTCCATGGAACGGAAATTATAATAATTTTTCAGCCGGAATTCCCGTTGTTTTCCTTTGACCCGAGTCACTTCAATGGGAGCGATTACCTGTTTGTATTCTGTCAGAGCCGGAGAGGGAGTGCGGTCCGGCATCAGGATTCCGTCAATGCAGAAATTATCGTTGGTTGGGAAATCCCCATAGTTTCCGCCGTAACGGTAATATGCTTTGCCGTCTTGTTCTGTGTAAATGCCGTGGTCATACCACTCCCACAAAAATCCCCCCTGTAGACGTTTATATTTGCGGTATAAGTTCTGATAGGCTTCCAGCCCTCCCGGGCCGTTTCCCATGGCATGGCCGTATTCGCACATCACATGGGGCTTGTTTCCCTGTTCCGTGCCATTTGCAATTTTTTCCAGAGGCGCAAGCCTTGTGTACATGGTGGAATAAACGTCTGTTACCTCTGCTTCAAAGTCTCCTTCGTAATGAATCAGCCTGGAGCTGTCCAGTTCCCGGATAGCTTTCGCCGCGCTGCGGAAATTGCAGCCGAAAGAGGATTCGTTGCCCATAGACCACATAATGATGCAGGGATGGTTCCTGTCCTGCTTTACCATACGGACGCTGCGGTCCACATACGCTTTTTCCCAGGTGGGATCATCGGTAATCCAGGTGTAGCGTTCCACCCACTCAAAGCCGTGGCATTCCAGATCCGCTTCGTCAATCACATAAAGGCCGTACGCATCGCACAGATCATAGAAGTAGCTGTTGGCCGGATAATGGGAGCATCGCACAGCGTTGATATTGTGCCGCTTCATTAAGATTACGTCCTCCTTCATCTGTTCATAGGTGACGCTGCGGCCTTCTTTGGGGTTGTAATCATGGTGGTTCACGCCGTTTAGTAAAAGAGGGGTTCCGTTTACGCAGAAATTGTTGTCAAGCATTTCTATTTTGCGGAAGCCCGTGCGTATGCATAGTTCCTGTTGTTCTGTGGAAATGTGCAGTTCGTAGAGTTCCGGGGTCTCTGCCGTCCATTTCTGAACTTTTGGAATGATTTCTTTGATGTATGCATTGCCGTCTTTTGTTTCAAAAGAGCCGCTGGCAATTGCTTCTTTCTTTCCCAATCCGCAGTTGTCTGCTGAAACGGTTCCGTTTTTTTCTGCTTCCGGGCTGCCGGCGGTTTCGGCAAAGATTTTATCGCTTTTGCAGAGTTTCCATGTTCCCCGGCAGTCTGCTTCCTTTGTGCGGATGGTTACCTTCAGAATGCCATCGGTATAAGATGCATCTAAATCTCCGTTGACCTGGACGTCCAGCATGGCCTGTTTCGGTTCGTTTATTAACTCTACGTCGCGGAAAATTCCGGACATCCACCACATATCCTGATCCTCCAGATAGGTCCCGTCAGACCATTTGTATACCCGGACTGTGATATCGTTTTCCCCTTCGCAGACAAGATGCGTAATATCGTATTCTGCCGCAAGGCGGCTTACCTTCCCATATCCGGCGTGCGTTCCGTTGATCCAGACGTCATAGGCGCTGTCCACTCCGTGGAATTTCAAAATGGTGTCATTGTTCAGCCATTGTCTGTCCAGATCAAAGGTCCGTTTGTAGATTCCTGTCGGATTTTCAGTCGGCACAAAGGGCGGATTGACCGGAAAGAGATACAGTACATCTGTGTAATGCATCCGATCATATCCCCTTAACTGCCAGACGGATGGGACATCAATTGTGTCCCATCCATCTGTGCTTTCTTGCTTATTCATAAATCCTTCAGGAGAAAGTTCGGGAGCTTCCCTATATAAAAATTTCCATTTGCCGTTCAGCGTAAGTCTTGGGGAAGAATCCCGGTAAAAGGAGGTACGGGCTTCTCTTCTGCCGATGTGTTCCAGTAAGTGATCTTCCCATCTTTTTTTTACTCGTCCTGACATAACTATTCTCCTTTAATAATTTATTTAATCGATCCGCTTGTGCCCTCCACAATGTATTTCTGGGCAATGATGAATATAATAATTGGCGGTATAATCATGATAATGGTAATGCAGAGCATGGGGATAATCTGTGTTTCATGAACTCCCTTAAATGCTGCAAGTCCCAGAGCCAGGGTATATTTGCTTCTGTCCTGTAAGAAAATCAATGGCCCAAGGTAATCATTCCATACACTAATCATATTCAAAACGCCTACTAAAATCAAGGATGGTTTCAGAATCGGCATAAAGATTTTCCAGTAAATCTGGAAGGCGTTGGCGCCGTCAATCCGGGCCGCTTCCTCAAAATCCTTCGGTATGCCCATCAAAAACTGCCTCATCAGGAAGATGTAGTAGGCGGAACCGAACCATGCCGGTATAATCAGCGGCTTTAAGGTATTAATCCATCCAAACATTTTAAATTCCATGTACTGGGGAATCATGGTAACATCCCAGGGAATCATCATGGTGGATAAAAGAACCATAAACAGCACATTTTTACCCTTGAAGTTGAACCGGGCAAATCCATATGCCACCAGGGAACAGGAAATTACCTGCCCAACGGTAGTTCCGACGGTAACCAACAGGGAGTTCCACAGGAAGGTGCCGAAAGGCTGTGCGTTCCAGGCGTCTACAAAGTTCTGCCAGAGCCATTTGTCCGGAAACAGCTTGGGCGGATAAGCCACTGCTTCTGCTTCTGTCTTAAATGCCGTAAACAGCATGTATACAAAGGGTGACAGGAAGTACAGCGCCATAATCCCAAGCAGGATGTAAATAATAGTTTTTGAGACTTTAGACATTTTCATCAGCGTTTCCCTCCCCGTTTTGATTTTTTCCCTTTCTTTGCCACGCCTCCGGCTTCTGATTCATAGAATACCCATGCAGAAGACGATTTGAATACCAGTGCGGTAAGGAACAGGATAATAATAAACATTACCCAGGCATTGGCGCTTGCATATCCAAGCTTATGATGCTTGAATGCGTTATTGTATGTGTAAAGGCCATAGAAATAAGTAGATTTCAAAGGCCCTCCTCCGGTCAGAAGCATTACCAGCGTTACCTGCTGGAAGGAACTGATAATGGAGGTGATCAGGTTAAACAAAATAGTTGGCGTAATAATCGGAAGAGTAATGCTGAAAAACTGCCTTGCCGGGTTTGCGCCGTCAATGGTGGCCGCTTCGTATACATCAATGGGGATATTTTTAATATCCGTGTAGAAAATCAGCATCATACTTCCTACCCCAAAGGCGCTGGCGATAATAACCGCAAGGATTGCCCAGGCGGGGTCCACCAGCCATTTGGGACCTTCAATGCCAAGCAGGGACAGAAGATAATTCAGTACTCCGTAATCTCCGTTCAGTATCCATCCCCAGAGAATGGATACTGCCACGCCTGATATAACGGTGGGGATGTAGAAAATGGTACGGAAAACCTTAACGCCCCTGACCGGTTGTGTAATCAGCATTGCCAGAAATAATGCAATAATCATATTCAGCGGTACAAAAATAGCTGCATATTTCAAGCTGATGGTCAGTGATTTGAAAAACTGCTTGTCGCTGGTAAACATTTCAATATAATTGCCAAACCCCACAAATTCCGGGTCGGCTGCCAGAGGCCAGTTGAAGAAACTCATAATCAGGGAGAATATCAACGGGCCGATGGTAAATACAAGAAAGCCGATGATCCATGGCAAAATAAAGAGGTACGGAATCGCTTTCCTGGATATACGTTTTTGCTTCATCCCTCAATCCCTCCTATCGGGGTAACTTTACTGCTGTGCAGCTTCGTCCAGTACATCAGATACATTTTCCATTGCGCTGGGGTTGAATACCCGCTCAAAGGAAAGAGAAAGGTTTTCTGACAATTCAGACCAGCTCTCGTAAATAAAATTGGATGGCGTATAGTCGGAGCTCTGTTCCAGCATGGTATAGAAAGGTGCGTATTCTGGCTGTTCCATAATGCCTTCCGATTCTACTACAGAGTAAAGTACCGGAAGTTCCATGCCGATTCTTTCCTTGTTCATCTCTTCGCTGGTCCAGAATTTAATGAATTCCCATGCAGCTTCTTTGTTCTTGCTGTCCTTGGACATGGAGATTCCGGAGGAGCTTAAGATACTGATAGAAGGCTGGCTTCCGAAGGACGGGATATTTACCACGCCGAAGTTTACGCCGTCTTCTTTTAAGGTGTTGATGGACCAGGAGCCGTAAACGTACATTCCGGTGTTGCCGGCGCGGAATTCGTCAGTGCCGCTCTTTTCTGTTGCAACTGCGGAGCCGTCTTTCTCCATATCCTGGAACATCTGGAATACCTCTTTGGCTTTATCGGAGTTCAGGTTGCCTTCTAATTGGCCGTTTTCATCGACATAAGCTGTCCCGTTGCTCCACAGGTACATTTCATAGTCATAGGGGTCCGGCTTCATCTGGAAGGAAAATCCCTTCTTGCCGTCGCATTTCTCAGTGATAGTCTTAGATGCCGCCTTTACGTCCTCCCAGGTCCAGTCATTGGTAGGCTCGTCGATTCCTGCTTCTGCAAAAATGTCTTTGTTATAGAACAGTACATGTGTGGTAAATCCGATTGGGATGCCGTAGGTGCTTCCGTCATAGGAATTATAATTCCAGAGGGTATCGTAGAAGTTCTTCTTGTAGTCATCTCCTTCTTTCTCAATGTAGGAATCCAGAGGCTCCAATCCTTGAGAGTATGCGGGGTAGTTCCACATGTACATCACGTCCGGCATATCGTTAGAACCCATTCCGGCGCTGATTTTGGTGTCGAACTCTCCGCCGTATGCTTCCAGGGTTACTTCAATGTCGTCGTGTGCATCGTTGAACTTGTCTACGGCTGCCTGCTGTGCGTCCACATCCTCTGCTTCGTCCCAGGATGCAAAACGGATTTTAACTTTGCCGCCGCTTTTGCCGTCTCCGCTGCCGCCGCTGTTGCCGCCGTCTGAACCGCAGCCGCCTAAGAACATGGTTCCTGTCATTGCAAGAATTAACATTGCTACTAATTTCTTTCTCATAGTATTTCCTCCTCCACATTTGTTTTGGTAAAAATATTGTAATATTAATTAGTAAATAAATCAATATTTACTTAGTAAATAAAATCAAATTTTACCTTTTTCATAATTTAGCAAATGATTTTTTGTGCAGTATGCATAAAAAATAAGGGGTGTAGGGGGAAAAGTTGAGCGTGTTTGAAAAATACTTTGCGCTACGGAGGTATCAGATGAGAGGTCTGGTGAATGCCTTGGCGCAGATGGCGGGAATGATTTTTCAAACACGCTCTAGCATACCGCAGTTTGATTGTGGTATAATATCAAAAAGCAAAGTTGAAAGAAGGAGGTATTCCTGTGAATCATTACAATACAATCAATGAGGTTCTGGTAAAGCTTTTCAATGAAATTATGGATATCGAAGAAAAAGCGATTATCACAGAAGAGTTCAAGGATATCTCCAATAATGATATGCATGTGATAGAAGCAATTGGGAAGGGAGAGGGCAAAAGCATGTCAGCAGTGGCGAAACTGCTGTCGGTGACGGTGGGGACTTTGACGATTGCCATTAATAACCTTGTGAAAAAGGGGTATGTGAACCGGGTGCGCAGCGAAGAGGATCGGCGTGTGGTTTTGATTTCCCTTTCCAAAAAAGGGGAGAGGGCTTATGACCATCATGAGAAGTTTCATGACGAAATGGTACAGGCAACCTTGAAGGGAATGAATGAGGAGCAGGTGGAGGTGCTGGTGCAGGCATTGCAGAATCTGAGCGGATTTTTTCGAGGATACGGGAAATAAAATATTAAAATTCTTATATTTATTTGCTGGAATGTTTGGTAAATAATTGTGCTACGAAACAAATCACAATGTATATTGTATGAAATCTGTCATTTCCCGATAGCCCCATCATGGGTATCTATCATGGGTAAATCTTAATTCCGGAAAGGAGCAAGCATGAAAGAAGGATTGGAGCGTTTTCTGACTGCACAGCGGCATTCATACAAAACAGCTCTGCAGGAAATACAAAACGGACAGAAAAGAAGCCATTGGATGTGGTACATATTCCCTCAGATTGCAGGGCTTGGATACAGCGAAACGGCCCAGTACTACGCAATCCGGGACATGGAAGAGGCAAAAGAATATCTGAAAAATGATGTTTTAAGGAGCCGCCTCCTTGAGATTTCCCAGGCGCTTCTGGAAACAGAATCGGATGATGCAGCATATGTGATGGGATGGCCGGATGACAGGAAACTGAAATCTTCCATGACTTTGTTTTTGCTGGCAGAGCCGGATTGTAAGGCATTTCAGAAGGTTCTGGATAAATTTTTTCAGGGGAAGTTGGATCAAAGGACGGTGGATATTTTGGCGGAACAGAAAAAGAGCTGATATCGGATGTGGATAAGTCCGCCTTTCTGAGGGCTGTCATAGGAAATCAGTTTTGGAAAAAATTGCGTTAGGCAGGGCCGTTTCGGATACGGATATAGAATATTTCACAGCCTGGGTAATAAAAGAAAGAGCCGCCGGAAAACTTTCCATGTTCCGACGGCTTTTTCCAAAATATTTATACTCACGAGTATACTTATTTGCCAAATCATTTGCTTTTTTCCTCAAAGTTATGAACGATCTTCTGGCAAATGATTTCGCTCATGGGTATAACCGCCGGAGTAATACAAGTTCAGACAGCAATATGCAAAACAATCGTGGCAATTTTAAAATAAATCAGAATAGAGCAGATATCCACAATGGTGGAAATCAAAGGGGCGGCCATCAATGCCGGATCCAGATGGATATGCTCTGCAATCAGCGGCAGGCTGCAGCCGATAAATTTCGATAAAATCACAATGGCGATTAACGCCAGGGCAATTACAACAGCCATCTGTAAATCCCCATATTGAATATAAATCCGAAGCCCGTTTACAACGGCCAGAACGGCGCTTACCAAAAGCGCAATGCGGAATTCTTTAAACATCACTTTGAAAATGTCTTTAAATTTAATTTCATCCAGCGCCAGCCCCCGGATCATCAGAGTGGAGCTTTGGGAGCCGCAGTTTCCGCCGGTTCCGGTCAGCATGGGGATAAAGGAAACTAAAAGTGGATAAAGTTTGAAAGATTCCTGATAATGGGTGATAATGGAACCGCTTACCGTAGCGGATAACATCAAAAACAGCAGCCAGGCAATTCTGCTTTTGGCATGGGAAAAAGCAGAGGTGTTGAAATAATTGTCCTCCGTGGGGGTCATAGCAGCCATTTTGGTGATATCTTCGGTATTTTCCTCCTGCATAACGTCCATGGCGTCGTCAAAGGTGACGATTCCCACCAGACGCTCTTCCCGGTCTACCACCGGAATTGCCAGAAAATCATATTTGTTGAATACTTTTGCAACTTCTTCTTTATCCTCATGGGTGTCTACAGAAATCACGTTAGTTTCCATGATATCTTCAATCTGCATGGAGTCTTCCGCCATCAGCAGGTCTTTTACCGATACCATGCCGATCAGTTTGCGGTGTTCTGTCACATAGCAGGTATAGACCGTTTCTTTGTTTACGGCCGTGCGGCGGATGCGGTTGATGGCTGCGCCTACGGTCATTTCTTTTTTTATATTGACGTATTCGATGGTCATCAGGCTGCCGGCGCTGTCTTTTGGGTAGTTCAGCACCTGGTTGATCATTTTTCTTGTTTCTTCGTCCGTATTGCGGAGGATTCTCGCCACTACATTTGCAGGCATTTCTTCTATCATATCTACGGTGTCATCCAGGAAAATATCATCCATTACGGCCCGCAGTTCCCGGTCAGTTAAGGTGTTAATCAGAGTTTTCTGCATTTCACGGCTCATATAGGAAAAGCTGTCTGCGGCCTCTTCCTTGGGAAGCAGGCGGTAGAGCAAGGGAATTTCCTTTTTGTCCATCTCATCAAAAAGAAGGGCGATGTCGGCAGAATTCAGGTTGCTTAACATCTGCCTGAGCAGGGAATACTTTCGTTGTTCTAACAGTTCTTCGGCTAAGCGGTGGATTTCTTCGATTTCCATGTCTGTGAAGTCTAAGTCGTCCAGGTTCATGTTGTTTGTGGTTCCCATGGGTATCCCTCCTTTTTTGTTTTTGTGATGGATCAATGTCATTTACTTTAGGTATTATTACCATAAAAAATCATATCATATTTGTGTTTGATTGTCATTGGGTTATTTTGCATATTGGAGGAAAGGCGGACATAAAATGAAAGGAATATGCCGCAGGAAGTGCTTTTTGGTATGGGAAAAAATTTTTTCGGTGAGAGGTTCAGGTTACGGAAGGAAAATATAAAAAACAGAATATTGATGGCAGCGCTTGCCATATTGATGTGTTTTTCGGCGGGATGCGGGAGTGAGGCGGGAAGCAGGGAAGATTTTTCTGCTTATATGAATCAGATTTTCAGGGCGGAAGTTACGGCAAGTACATTGAATATGCACTATAATCTGGCCCATCCGGAGAATTATGGCATTCAGGATTATAAGGTTACATATGGCAGGATATCTGCCGGCGAAGGAAATGAAACATCGGCTATATTGGAAAACTGGCAGGAAATTCTGAAGAAATTCAATAAAAAGGATTTGACCGTTTCTCAGCAAATGACTTATGATATTCTTATGGATTATATCGAAAAGGAAATTCCGGCGGGCAAGTTTCATCTGCATGAGGAAATTTTAAGGCCTTCTACGGGATTTCAATCTCAGCTTCCGGTACTGCTGGCGGAATATACTTTTTATGATGAAAAAGATATCGAAGATTATCTGGAATTGTTATCCGGTACGCCAAAGCTGTTTGAGCAGATTATGGAGGTGGAAAAGAAAAAGACAGAACTGGGGCTGTTTATGGCAGATTTCGCAGTGGATGATATTGTGGCGCAATGCAGTAGTTTTGTGGAAAATCCAGAGAGCAATTATCTCCTTTCTACCTTTGATGACCGTGTGGATCAAGCCGCGTTTCTGACACCGGAACAGGCAGAGCAGTATAAAGTGCAAAACAGGCAGGTTGTGACAGGGGATTTGATACCGGCTTATCAGCGGTTGTCAGAAGAATTATCTGCATTGAAAGGTTCCGGTAAAAATTCCGGCGGTTTGTGCGGGCTGCCGGGAGGAAAAGAATACTATGAATATCTGGTTCAGGATACCACTGGCTCTGATCTGTCAGTGGAGGAAATGCAGGAGCAGGTGAAGGATCAGCGAAAACAGGATTTGGAAGATTTGGCAGGCATTGCAAAAGCCCATCCGGATATCGGTCAGAAATGCCAAAATTACCAGCTTCCCACCGAGGAACCGGAACTGATTTTGAAAGATTTGCAGGGTAAGATGCAGAAGGATTTTCCATCACCGCCTGCAGTGTCATTTTCCGTAAAAGCGGTACATCCGTCCCTGGAGGAATATACGGCTCCTGCTTTTTACCTTACGCCGCCGATTGATGATATTTCTCAGAATTGCATTTACATCAATAAATCAAAGGGTGATAAAAAAATGGAACTTTACACTACTCTGGCCCATGAGGGGTTTCCGGGGCATCTCTACCAGAATGTAATGGAACGAAGCTGTGGATTAGAGCCGATCCGAAGTTTGTTCGGCAGCAGCGGTTATGCAGAAGGGTGGGCAACTTATGTGGAAATGCAGTCTTTCTATTATGCAGACGTGGACAGAGATGTGGCTGCTTTTCTGCAGAAAAATCAGTCTGCCCTGCTGAGTCTGTATGCTAGCGCTGATTTGGGAATTCATCATGATGGGTGGACATTGAGGGACACCGTTGACTTTTTTGCATCCTATCAAATTACGAATAAGAGTGTAATTCAGGATATCTATCAATTAATTGTAGAAGAGCCTGCACATTATTTGAAGTATTATGTGGGGTATCTGGAATTCTTGAATCTGAGGGAATATGCCATGGATAAATATAAAGAAGATTACAGCGACTATCAATTTCACAGTGCGTTAATGAAAATGGGAACCGCGCCTTTTTCTATTCTGAAAAAATACTTGCCGGAGTTTTATGAAGGGTGAAGAATTATTGCTGAATGTTTCCCAAATAGTTCAGACTAAGGAACTGTTCAAAAGTAACTTTTAGCAACGGTTCCTAATGTAAGGGTTCTGCCGGAGAATTAATCTATACTCCGGCAGTGGTTCGTTTAAACCTTTTCCCATTTTATTTTGGCATTTTTCCCCCAGTGCGCAAGGCCGACATAATATACCGTACCCTGCATTCCGGTATCATACTTTTTGCTTTTTATTTGCGCAATCGCTTCCTCTGCCAATTTTTCCAGGCTTTGCTTTTCGTTTTCGGCATATTTAAATTCCAGGATTATATGTGGAAAACAGGGTTTTTTTGCAAAAAGCCTGATATCGCTTCTGCCCATGCCATGTTCCCGATTGCTGTCTATATTGTAGTAAGGATGCATAAAAGCGCACATACCAAGCATCATCATATGACAGCTGTTTTCATCTTTCAAATCATGGTAAGAGGGTAAATGTAAGAAAATCCACTGATATTCCTCGGCAAATTCTTCCATAGCTTCTGTGCGCAGATACCGCAGCATAGAAGAGAAGTGGTTTTCATCTGTCTGCAGATAAAATGCTGTCAATTCCTGATATGCTTTCCATACTTCATAATTCGGTATGCGCAGTTTATAAAAATTATCTTCCAGTTCTTCTTGAATGGTCACCATTCCGGCATTGATAAAAAGCCCCCAGAGAGAGGAATCACTGGGATTTTCATAGTAGGGCGTGGATAATTCAGCGTGGACGTTTACCGTTCCTGTTTCTATTAAAGTGTCATATTGTTGAAAGAAAAATTTTTCCCTTTGTGCAAGGGCCTGCTTAATCATGGTATTTTCACTGGTATTTACCCAATAAGGTTCCGGTTTTTTTCTAGCGGCATAACAGGTGATGGACCATGGGTTATACACTTCTGTATTTCCGAACAGGTATCCATCGTACATGTGTTTCACCTCGTTTGAAAATTCTGCATTGCAATATCTCAGCAGATTTTGCACTTCGTTTTCCGAGAAACCGAAACAGTCCGTATATTCCGGATCTTTTACGGTGCAGACAATCAGATTATTCAATCCGGAAAAAATATTTTCCTTTGCGGCTCTTTGAATTCCGGTCAGCATAGCTTTTTGCAGAGCTGGGTTGCCTTTCAGTGCCGAGCTGAGCATATTGGAAAGAAGTCCCCGCACTTTATGATAATAGCCGCCGGAGTTGGCGGAAATAAAAGGAGTGTCATATTCATCCAGAAGAAAATATACTTTTTTCCCGTAATAAATTTCTAATATCTGGCATAGTTCTGTAATTGCATGGCTGAGATAGTTCTTTTTTTGGATGCTGTCTCCTGTCTGGCATAAGCATTCGTAAATCTGCCTGAATGCTTTTTTCTTTATTTCCGGCAAAGATTCTTTCTGGGTAAGGAAAAGAAATTTTTCATATTCTTCTTTTATGGCAAGTTCCAGTTGATATAATAGTTCTTCGGCGGTGTCACCTTTTACGTTTAGGAAAGAAAGAAAAATTACCGGGTGGCTGTTTAGTTCCCGCATGACATAGCTATTACTGATTTTTGTTGCCGTAAAAAGGGAACGGGAATTTTTCGTACAGTCTAAAAATTCTGCCAACATAGACATGTTCAGTGTTTTTCCAAAACGTCTGGGCCTGGTAACAAGCGTAACCTGATACCAGGATTCTAAAAATTCTTCTATCATTTGCGTTTTATCTACATAGTAGGCATGTTGTTCCCGCAGGCTGCGAAAATTCTGTATGCCGATTGCAAGCTTTTTGCGTTCTTTCATATTTTCACCATTCCTTTGCAGCAGGTTTCATGAATGTTCCAGCAATTTTCCGTATATTTCCCGTTTGGAAACGCCCCGGTCTTTTGCTACAAGTTTCATGGCTTCTTTCCTGGGAATGCCCTGGTTTTCATAGTGGTTCATGTGCTCCTCTAACGTAAGGTTCTCCCAGCTTTCCTGCTGCTCCTTCTGGATTTCCCGGAGGCTCTTGCCCTGGATTACCAGGACAAATTCTCCCCGGGGTTCTTCCTTTTGATAATGGGAAATTGCGCCGGAAATAGTGGAAATAAAGACAGTCTCATATTTCTTGGTAAGCTCCCGGCAGAGGGTAATGCTGCGATCACCTAACGCTTCGTACAATTCTTCCAAAGTCTTCAGAAGATGATGAGGGGCTTCATAGAGAATCATCGTGCGGGTTTCCTGTTTCAGCAATGAGAGGATCCAGGCACGTTCTTTTTTCTCCCGGGGAAGAAAGGCTTCAAAGGCAAAACGTCTTGTAGGAAGGCCGGATATGGTTAAGGCGGTAATGCAGGCAGCCGCTCCCGGCAGGGAGGTTACTGCAATGCCGGATTCCTGGCAGATGCGCACCAGATCTTCTCCGGGATCGGAAATGCCAGGAGTTCCTGCGTCTGTGATCAATGCAACGTTCTGGCCTTTCTGCATTTTATCCACAAGTTGGTATGCTTTTTCGATTTTGTTGTATTCATGGTAGCTTGTCATGGGGGTTTTGATATCAAAATGATTCAGCAGCTTGAGAGAATTGCGTGTGTCTTCCGCTGCGATTAAATCCACTTCTTTCAGAACACGGAGAACTCTTAAAGTAATGTCTTCAAGGTTGCCAATGGGGGTGGCGCACAGATATAATTTGCCTTGCATAGTGTGTTCCTTTCTGATATATTTGAAGAATTTTTATCTTTCCGGAGATGTTTTTGGGTAATTTGATATTAGCATAGCTGAAATCTTTTATCAATAGCGGGATTAATTGCTTCATGTTGTGCAGCCTTTTCCATCGCTTCTTCTACAGAAAGAAATTAATAGGAATCTTAATACCCATAAATCTCATAAATCTCATCCGTATAAACGCCCTGCTCTTTATATACAATCAAGGGCTTTTCCACGGTAATCCTGGGATTGCCGCCCCGAAGCCCTTCAATGAGGACCATATTCGGTTCTTTGTCCACAAAGGGATGCACCAATTTCATCCGTTTTGGTTCCAGGCCGTATTGATGCATCAATACCATAATTTCAGCCAACCGGAAGGGACGGTGCACCATATAGAACCGCCCTTGGGGTTTTAACAGCCGGGAACTTTCCCGGATAACGTCCTCCAGATTACAGAGAATCTCATGGCGGGCAATGGCTTTGGCTTCGTTAGGGTTAGTCAGGCCGTGATGGTCTGTCATATAAGGCGGATTAGTGGTTATTACATGAAAAGAAGATGCTCCGAATTGCCCGGAAGCATCTCTGATATTGCCGATTTCTATGGTAATTTTGTCTTCTAAATGGTTGTAGGCTACGCTGCGCCGTGCCATATCTGCGCTTTCCGGCTGAATCTCCAGTCCGGTAAAGTGTTTTCCTTTGGTTTTGGCTTCCAGCAAAATAGGGATAATTCCGGTGCCGGTACCCAAATCCAGTACGGTTTCTCCAGGTTTGACTTTAGCGAAGCCGGAAAGGAGGACGGCATCCATGCCGAAACAGAATTTCCTGGGGTTCTGGATGATGAAATATCCGTTTCGGTGAAGCTCATCCAGACGTTCTTCTTCTAAAAGTTCAACTGCCATAAATTAACTCCTTTATAAATACGAGAGCCTGTCATATTTAAAACGCCAGCCGGTTCAGAGGGGGCCAGGCTGCCATATTATACGCACGAGCATACTTATTTGCCAAATCATTTGCTTTTTTCCTCAAAGCTATGAACAATCATCTGGCAAATGATTTCGCTCACGGGTATAAAACCTCAGCCAGTTTCAAAGCAGCCGGGCTGTCATCTGTCATGCATTAATCAATCTGAGATTTCCCTTTGTCTTCCAGGGCGGATAATTCTTTTAATTCTTCTGCGGAAAGTTTTAA
Organism: Eubacterium sp.; assembly: GCA_021769425.1. Classification (GTDB taxonomy): domain Bacteria; phylum Bacillota; class Clostridia; order Lachnospirales; family Lachnospiraceae; genus Petralouisia. The sequence goes on along the minus strand of JAETSX010000006.1, from coordinate 108,322 downwards.
ATGTTCTTTTTTCCGTTTGGGTTTGAATCTCAGCTGTTCCACCTTGTACTCCCGGATTTCTTTTTCATCGTCCACTTCCACCAGTACTTTAACGGTCTGCCGGAGCACATTGACGCTGTGCACTTCCCCTTTTAATTTGTCATCTGTGGTAACAAAATCTCCCACATGGGGAAGGCGGCTGTTTAAATATTCGTAGGTTTCCTCTTCATTTTTCAGACAGCACATCAACCGGCCGCAGACGCCGGAAATTTTGGAAGGATTTAAGGAAAGATTCTGCTCCTTTGCCATTTTAATGGATACCGGCGCAAATTCAGCCAGAAATGTATTGCAGCAGAGAGGTCTTCCGCAGATGCCGATGCCTCCCAGAATCTTGGTTTCATCCCGGACGCCGATTTGTCTGAGTTCAATGCGGGTGCGGAATACGGAGGCCAAATCTTTCACCAGTTCCCGGAAATCAATGCGTCCGTCTGCCGTAAAGTAAAACAGCAGCTTATTATTGTCAAAGGTATATTCTGCGTCCACCAGTTTCATCTCCATCTTGTGTTTTTGGATTTTGCCCAGGCAGATTTTAAAAGCCTCTTTTTCTTTCTGGCGGTTGTTGGCTTCGGTTTTTTCGTCTTCCGGCGTAGCGACGCGGATCACGGGCTTTAAGGGCTGAACCACCTGTTCCGGTTCCAGTTCCTTTGGAGCTATCATAACGGTGCCGAACTCCACGCCTCTTGCCGTTTCTACGATGACATGGCTTCCCAGGGAGATTTCATAATTCCGGGGGTCAAAGTAATAGATTTTTCCGGCGGTGCGGAATCTGACTCCAACGACTTTTATCATAATTTAATTCTCCTTTATTGTCAGCAGCAGCAATTCCATTACCAGCTCGAAGTTCACGTTGGCATTCAGTCTTTGTTTCGCCTTGTCCAATGCTTTGATAATGTTTTCGATTCCTTCATAGGAACTTTTGCTCGCCTGCTTTTTTATATTATAAACCTCATCCCGGAAGATGAGATGATTTGCATCTGAGGTGGCCTTGTAAAACAGCACATCTCGGTACCAAATTGTCATAATGTCGAAATAATCGTTGATTTCCAGCTTATAATTGCTGATTTGCTTGATGGATTCCATCATTTCGTACAATTCAATTTCTTTGATTCTCTTTAACAGCTGCAGGGCCAGATTTTTGATCTCATTGAAATCTTCCGAGCCTGCCAGCTGAATTGCTTTCCCAACGTTTCCCTGGGCGAATGCGGTGCAGATATCCGCTTTATAGTCCGGGACCTGGTATTCTTTCATCAGAAAAGAACGTATTTTATCATCTGCCACTGCCTTTAAATTCAGTGTAATGCAACGGGACAGAATCGTCGGGAGAAAAGAATCCGCATTGGCAGTTAACAGCAGAACCACAGCGTAAGCCGGAGGTTCTTCTATGGTTTTTAGCAGTGCGTTCTGTGCCTGCTGGTTCATCTTTTCCGCCTCATCAATGATATATATTTTGTAAGGGGATGCGTAGGGCTTTACAGCAATATCGCTGTTGATTTGTTTTCGTATGTCATCTACGGAAATGGCATTGGGTTTTTCATGCTGCAGATAGAGGATGTCCGGGTGGTTGCCGGACAATGCCTGTTTGCAGGAATGGCAGGCCATGCAGCCTTCCGTGCCTTTCTGCTGGCATTGCAAAGCCATTGCGAAACTTTTGGCCAGCATCATTTTTCCGGATTTATCCGGCCCGTTAAAAATATAGGCATGGTTGATTTTATCCATGGAAATTGCATTCTGTAAGTGTTCTTTGATTTGTTCGTGTCCGATAATGCTTGAAAAGCCTGCCATAATCATTCCTCATTTCCGTAAATTAAGTGGAGATATCCAAAAGCAGTCCCCGGATTTCCCCTACTTTGCTTAAAATTGTAAGATGGTCTTTCTCGTCCTTTACCAGTTCGCTGGCAAGGTCATCCAGATTCTTATCCACCAGTTTAACAATTCCGTATACCCGGTGGCGTCCTCTGCGGTCTAAAAAATTCTCTCTGGAAAATTTGTGGGATCGGTTCACAACCTCGTTGAGAAAATCTTTTACCAGTTCCCGGTATTTCTTCATATCCCGGATATCCATATGTTGGGAGAGTTTTTCGCCCTGAGCAGTAATCTCGTTCATCAGGCCGTTTAATTTCTCCTGTAATTCAGCCTCTTCCACCTGGCTTGCCAGGGTAAATTTGAAACTTCCGTCGCCTTTTTCTGTCTGCTGCGCCGCTTCCACCGGCTGCAGTGCATTGACGGAATCTACTTTGAGCGCCATGGAATCACCTGCCTCTCTGTTTTTGCGTATTCAGATATTACAATGTTATTATCGGCTTTTTCCGCTGTATTGTAAAGTTATACCCATGAGCGAAATCATTGGCAGAAGAGCGTTCATAGCTTTGAGAAAAAAGCAAATGATTTGGCAAATAAGTATGCTCGTGAGTATAAAGGCAGAGTAAACTTCGGATGCAGCCGTTTTTTGAAACAGGCGGTTCACATATTTGCCTGTATATAAGAAATAATTTTCCGGATGCAGCCGTCCAGATCATCATTGACAAAGGATATGGCAATATCTGCCTGTTTCAGGTTTTCACGGGAAAAATCCTGATCATCTGCCAGAAACCTCCGGCAAAGCTCCTTGTATTTCGGGTGCGACTGTATCCGTTCCCGGTTCAGGGCACGCTGCAGCCGTTCTCCGTCTTCCAGTTCAATGTACAAAGGAACCAGGGAGTCCCTTCCGAAATAGTCCCGTAATTTAAGATAAGATTCCAGTGTCCCGATAATGAGATAGTGGTATTGCTCCAGATTGATCTGGTGGTCGTTAACGGTAAAATATTTCCATATGCCGTGAACGGTGTGGTAAGCGCGCAGTTCAATAATTTTCCCCTGACGGGCAAGCTGCTGCTGTTCTTCGTCTGTTAAAAAATAATATTCCACGCCGTTTGTTTCTTCGTCCCGGGCGGGACGGGTGGTATAGGGTATCAGTGTTTTTAAGGGAAGGGAGGCGTCCGATAAAATTCTTTTGTAGATGGTGTCTTTTCCGCAGGAACTTTTTCCCATTAAGCAAAATATTTTTCCCATGATGTTCCTTTATATATCCGTTTATTTTCCGGGCTGTAAAAAAGCCCTTTTATAGTATAGTATAGGTGGTGGAAAATTGCAAAAGAAATATTTCCGTTACTGTGAGCGCCGTAGGTGTGAACAGTAACTATTTCTGCAGTATTAGTTCACAGTTTCACCACTTTAATCCGATTGTTTTCCATATCACTCAGACCCACCACAGACAACCCCTGCTTCTGGCACTGGGAAATAGTGCCCAGCAGCTTCCCTGTCATAATTTCCCCGGGGGCAACCAACGGAATTCCGGGCGGATACAGGTAAATGTACTCCTGGCTGGTATGGCCGGTGGAGGCTTTTAAAGGCAGCAGTTCCGAGGTCTGATTGATGGCGGCGGAGATGGACATGCTGGGCTTGGGCATCTGGTAAATCATTTCGGCTGTCAGCAGTTTTTTCGGATGATCCGATTCAGATGCATGGTACTTATGGTCAATATCATCCAGTGCGGAAAAAAGCCGCTGGAAACCGGTTTTTGAATCCATCATGGAGGTTAAGGCAATGACATAATGGCCGGAGGACATTTCCATCTGCAGATGATAGGTTTGAAGCAGGATATCATACAGCTCTTTTCCTGTAAGACCGGTGGTTCCCACAGAAATTAATATTTTTGAAAAATCATGGTCAAAACACACTTCCGGCGGACAGAAAGATTTTTGAAAAACTTTTAAATGCTGCAGACGTTCTGTTTTTTGATAAAATTTCTGCAGCATATTGGTGAAATCTGCCAGATATCCGGCGCCTTCTTCCTTCATAAACCGAATACACCGTTCCATGGAAGCCATCAGCAGATAGGAGGGGGAACTGGTCTGGTATATGTCAAGAAAACGTTTGATGAGGCTTATGTCTGTCAGATTGGAATTCACATGGAGCAAAGCTGTCTGAGTCAGGCAGGGCAGAGTCTTGTGAAGGCTTTGAATTACAATATCCGCGCCGCATTTTAAGGCAGGGGAAGGAAATTGCCTGGAAAAGGCAAAATGGGCTCCGTGGGCTTCATCTACAATCAGAGGAATTCCCCTGGCATGGGCAAGGTCAGCAATGGACTGTATATCAGATACAACGCCGTCATAAGTAGGTGAGGTAATGAATACGGCCCCTGCCTGCGGAAAATCATTTAACGCCTGTGCAACATAGGCAGGCGGAATGGAGCCGGAAATACCGAATTCTGCAGCGGCAGGAAGCAGATAGATTGTTTCCAGTTCTCTTAAATATGCAGCATGATAAGCGGACTTATGGCTGTTTCTGGACATCAGAAGCGTGCCCTTTGGGGGAAGGGCGGCGCTGATGGCGCTTAAAATGCCGCTGGTGCTGCCATTAATCAGATAGAAGGTTGCTTTTGCACCGAAAATATCAGCAGCCCGCATCTGCGCTTCTTTTAAAATTCCTTCTGCATGGTGCAGGTTGTCAAACCCGTCGATCTCCGTAATGTCAATGGAGTAAGGGTTTGGAAAATCCAGCTTGTCTGTACGTTTGTGGCCGGGCATGTGAAAAGGATAATAATCATTTTCTGCATAGGTTTGCAATTTTTGATCCAGATAAGCTGATTTCTGAAAGGTGTAAAAAATATTATTGGACATACGCTGCTCCTTTTATCATTGTTGTAAGTTTACTTCTTACTCATAGTATACTGAAAAAAGAGTAAAAGGGAAAGTAATTGTTGTATTGAATTTCAAATTATTCCGTAGTAAAATTAAGAAAGAAGTTTAGATTAAAATTAGAGAAGTAATGCAGGAGGAACAAAAAGTGAAAGCAAAAAGGAGTATTAGCGGGCGGATACTGTTCAATACGGATCTTATGATGATTTGTCTGGCAGTGGTATTTGTTGTGTTGATGGCACGTTCTATGAGGTCATTGACAGACAGTGTATTGTCTGACGTACTTCCGTCCATGACGAAGACAGCTTCCCAGAATTTAGAGGGCAATCTGCATATGCTGTCAGACCGGATTTTTATGATAGGGGAAAATAGAGTTATTACCAATCCGGACAGTTCTCGGGAGGAGAAGCAGGCTGTATTGGAGAATGCCCAGGCGGGAATTGAGTTTGCCTGGCTTGGCCTGTATGATGCGGAGGGAAACCTGTATCAGGGCGATGCGAAATGCCCGGGGACATTGAAGGAGAGAAAATTATTTCCTCTTCTCCAGGAGACCCAGAATATGGTCATTGACGATATTTATGAAAATGGAGATATGCTGGAACTTGCAGTAGGGCTTCCGATTTTAAATACAGACGGTGAGCTGAATTACTATCTGGTTGGAAGCTATAATTATGATATATTAAGCGATGTGCTGAGCAGCGTCAATATCAGCGCCAATGGAGAGGCTTTTATTGTGAATGCAGAGGGACGCATTATGGGGCACAGGAATACCGAACTGGTTCGGGAACAGGCAGACCTGGCAGAATATGTCAAAGCCGATGCAATAGAGAGTAAAGTGGTTTCCGGAGAAACGGGAGTGATGGCTTATGAAGTTAAAGGAGATACGGAGCTGATTAGTTATGTTTCCATCAACGGAACAGACTGGTATCTTGCAATTATTGTTCCAAGGAGTGATTTTATGGGGCCCGCCAACGACAGCATTATGCTGGGAATTTATATAACACTGGGGATTCTGTTTGTAGCGGGATTATATACGATTGCTTATGCTTCCAAGATCAAAAATTCTCTGAAAGGCGTTACCAATCGGATTGAGCTTCTGGCCAACGGAGATTTAAAGACCCCTACAAAGATCAGCAGGGCAAAGGATGAAACACAGGTGCTTTCTGCCTCCTTAAGCAATACGGTGGACAGCATTAATGGCTATATTTCTGAACTGTCCAAGATTCTTTCCAACATCTCAGAGGGAGATTTTGATGTGTCTGTGGAAGGCGAATTCAACGGTGATTTTGTAATTATGAAGGAATCCTTAAACAGGATTATTGTTTCTTTAAGCCAAATGCTGATGTCGGTGCAGGATTCTTCCAAACAGGTGCTGGAAACAGCAGGGATTGTATCGGAAAGCGCAGTGCAGGTACATACAGGATCCAGTGAACAGTCCAGTTCCCTGATGGTTCTGACAGAGGAAACCAAAGCTATTGAAGAAAATATTTCTGAGGTGGCTCATAACACCAAAGCGGTCGGTGAGCTAATGGAGAGAGCGAAAGCAAGTATGGACACCGGGGATGCAAACATGAAAAATCTGTTAAAGGCAATGAAGGATATTAACGACAATTCTCTGGAGATTACCAAGGTGAACAGGATTCTGGAAAATATTGCAGCCCAGACAAATATGCTGGCGCTGAATGCCTCTGTGGAAGCCAGCCGGGCAGGGGAATTAGGAAAAGGATTTGCAGTGGTGGCCTCTGAAGTCAGGGAGCTTGCAGCTCAGAGCACGGAATCGGCAAAACATGCTTCTGAGGTGATCGGAAGTTCCCTGAAGGCCATTGAAAATGGTGTGGTTTATGCAAAGCAGGCGGCGGAATCTTTTGATGATATCAATGAGGTAACCAGTAAGATGACGGATATTACGAAACGGCTGGAAGAATCGGTAAGCGTTCAGAAAGAGTCTTTGGAAAATATGGCGGAACAGATTGAGCAGATCAGTGATGTGGCGCAGCGGAACCTGGATTCCAGTTATGAAAGCACTACAGCCAGCCAGAAGCTTCATAAGCAGGCAGAAGGGCTGCAGCATATTTCCGGGCAGTTCCGGCTAAGGAGGGACAGATAAGATGGAAAAGAAGAAAAAGAACACGATGAATTCTGCAGCGTCTATGATTGGACAATTACCGTGTTTTCGGATAAATTACAGGCTTTTTCTCGGATGCTTCCTGGTCTGCACAGCGATTTTGGTTTCCGGCTGCGGCGGCAAAAAAGCAGATGGAAAATGGAAAGATGGATATTATACGGCAATGATGGACGAGTATTCCCATGGATGGAAAGAATATGTTAAGATTTGCGTAATGGACAATAAGATTGTAAGCGTGGAGTTTAATGCCCAAAACGCAAGCGGTTTTATCAAAGCATGGGATAATGCATATATGAAAAACATGAACCCTGTTACCGGCACATATCCTAACCGGTATACCAGAACTTATGCAGCAGAATTGTTGGAGGAGCAGAGTGCAGATGATATTGATATGATCGCAGGAGCTTCTTCCTCCGGCGGGAATTTCTGCAGGCTGGCGGCGGCAGCGCTGGAATGCGCAGAAAAAGGAGATACGGAGATTGCTGTTGTTAAAACGGAGCAGGAGTAGAAACTTGGCGGGGGCTTGCCGCTGAGGCGTTTTTCAAACATGCTCTCAGCAATCCGGCATGAAACGGAATGTTTTTTGCGCTTGCCGCTGGGGCGTTTTTCAAACATGCTCCAGAAGAGAAAAGAAGAATGGCGCTATTGGGATATGGTAGGTTTCCACAACATATGGTTGTGATGGTGTGAGAAAGGAGTGTAATAAGATGAGCAAAGCAAGCGATAACCTTTCCGGAAAATTTCCTCCCGGGAATCGTCACCCCATCCAGCAGAAACTTTTGTCGGCGCTGCTCTGCGTCTGTCTGCTGCTGGTGTCATTGCCGGCGGAATATTTTGGTTCCGAAGTGCAGGCGGAAGAACCGCAAAAGCAAATCCTGTCCTTTTTGGATTTATCTCAGGAGTTAAAGCGCCAGACCCTGGAACCGGGGACGCCCATGGATAATCTGAATCTGCCGGAGACGCTGGAAGTGGTCTGCATTCCTCTGGAAAACGAACCTGCCGGGGATCCGGAACCTTTAGTTCTGCCGGGGAACGGTTTTGAAATACAGGGGGCGGCCCCGGAACCTTTTCCGGAATCTCCGGCTCCCGATCCAGAACCGGACGCGGCCAGAGTCCCGGAACTGGAATCGGATACGTTAGAAGTCCCGGAACTGGAATCGGATACGTTAGAAGTCCCGGAACTGGAATCGGATACGTTAGAAGTCCCGGAGTCAGGCGTCAATGCAAGTCAGGCGGAAACTGTTATTATCGAAAATATTACCTGGAGCAGCGCCCCGGCTTATGATCCAGAGACAGAAGGGATCTATGATTTTACTCCGGTTTTGCCGGAACAGTATGTGCTGGCGGAAGGTGTGCCATTACCTGAAATTCAGGTTACAGTAAAAAATACAGAAGGTTCCCAGGGAGAAGTGGAAAGCAGGGAATCGGCTGCTCAGAGAAGGAAAGTTAGATCCAGGACGGCAGGAGAAACAGAGGAAGTAGAAGAAATAGAAGAAATGATAGAATATGGCGGAGAACCAGAGAATCGGGAATTTTTGATTTCCCCTGCCTCTGAGGATATTGTCATTGCCAAAGATACCTCCTGGGATCAGGGAAAAACCTTATTCGGCGGGAATCTTGTGATTGAGGAAGGAGCTACCCTGACCATAAATGATACACTATACATAAATGGAAATGTTACAATTCGGGGCAAAGGAACCATCGCAAGAGGAAACACAGGAGTAGAAATAAGGGTAAAGCAAGGAGCTACCCTGACCATACAGGGAATAACGCTGGACGGCAAAGGATTGGAAACTTCCTATGCCATGATAATGGTCAGTGGAGCTCTAAAAGTGGAAGCTGGCTGCAAAATTCAGGACTGCCATACCAGAGCGCCCTCAAAGCCAGGCTCTGTAGCCGGATATGGAGGAGCGGTTTACTTGTTTTGGAATACCGGCGCAAGGGCAGAACTCCTGGACTGTACCATTTCAAACTGTACGGCAAGTGAGGGAGGAGCGGCTTATTGCAGTGAAGATTGTACGTTAATCTTGGACAATGGCTGCCGGATTGAAAACTGCCGGGCGGTAAAGGGGCTTGGTTATGGCGATGGAGGGGCAATTGACTCACATTTATACAATGCAACGATAAAACTCTTAAAGTGCACCATTTCACACTGTTCTGCAGATGGGAATGGAGGAGCGGTTCACGGTAATGCTGTTAACTTAATCTTAGGCGAAGGCTGCAATATTGAAGATTGCAGCGCAGCAGGGAATGGGGGAGCAGTATCAATATGGAATGTAACCGCAGATTTCCAGGGCTGTACCATTTCGCGCTGTTCTGCAGGGAGAAACGGCGGGGCGATTGACTGCGGTTCTGCCACTCGTCCAATGAATATCAATGAGAGCTGTAAGATTCAGCAGTGCAGTGCAGTGAATGGAGGAGCGATTTATAATCAGGGGTCAAAATTGTATATCAATGGAGGGGAGATTTCCGGAAATATCGCCACAAATGCCGGCGGCGCCATTTTTCACTGCAATACTGCGGGAACAGAAACGTATTTGTCCGGGGTAACCTTTCAGGGGAATTCATGCACCTCTGAGAAATATGCGGGAAGCGGAGGGGCCTGCCTTTCTTCGGAAGGCGCAGCGGCGTATGAAACTCATTTTGAAATGTCCGGGGATGTGAAATTCTGCGGGGATGGGACAAAATCCGGTGTGGACGGCATTTACTTGGATTCTCAAAACGCAATGCCCCGGAAGATTATGATAAACGAAACCCTGCGTGATCCCGTAACAGTTTACCTGGAGGCGGCGGAGCATTATGTAATTGCAAAAGGCACAGGAGGCTACCGTTTGACGGAAGAGGACAGGAAGAATATGTCTTTTGCGGACGTTGGGGAAAGCGGTAAGAGATGGGCTCTGAGACTGGATGAGGACAACAATGAGATTTATCTGGCAGAAACAGAATATAAAACTTTTTTTGCAGATTTTTATTCCGGCGGCCCGGAGCCTTCAGAACCTGTCCGTGAGGAAAGGGAGGTGGAGAAACCCGTTATAGAGGGGACCATGGAAGCTCCGGCATTAAAGAGTTTTCCGGGATGGGAGCCCCTGGGCTGGAGTGAAAGCTCTTCGGAATACACCGCTGATATTGGAACAAATGGAACCTGTATCCTGACAGAAGCCATCAGAAAATATTATGGAATCTATCGGCGGGAAGTTACCCTTTCCTACGATGTGGGCAATGAGGAACACGGGCCGGCCCCGGAATCAGAGATCTGCTGCGCTAATGTGCATAAAGAGGAAATCGGATATCAGAAGGCAGTGTTTACCATAGAAGAAGGTCCCGCCAGAGAAGGTTATGACTTCCTGGGCTGGAGCGGCCAAGAGGGAAGCCAGATTCCCCTGTACCAACCAGGAGATACCTTGGAAATAACGGATGACACGGTTTTATATGCGGTATATCAGGAAAGAGGGAAACGGACTTTCCTTGCAAATTTCTATTCCGGGGATCCGATGCAGATTCGGACAGAAATGGCTACAGAGGATGAATCGGCTATAGAAGGGACTGTTACCGCCCCGTTCCTTGAGGACTTCCATGATTGGGAACCTCTGGGCTGGAGCGTCAGCAGAACCGGCCATGAAGTCAGCCTTCCGGAACAGGGAACCTGCAATCTCAGTGAATCACTTACGGAATATTACGGAATCTATGGGAAAAATATCACCCTCACCTACGACCCCAACGGAGGAAATGCCGTACCGGATCCGGAGACAAAGCCCGGTTATGCCAATGTCCACCAGGAAGTGACCCAGGAGTTTCCGGAATTTACCTTTGCCCCGGCCATCTGCCGGGAAGGGTATACTTTTGTGGGATGGAATACTTCTCCGGACGGGTCAGGAACTGCATATGAAGCCGGCGCTGCAGGGACGCTGGAACAGGACACGTTACTCTACGCAGTCTGGCAGCAAGTTTCCGTCAGCCCCGAACCCTCCGGCCCGGAAACAGCTTCTTATCGGGTGGAGCATTATTGTCAAAACCTGACGGGAGAGGAATACACCAGAATGGACGATGACACGGAATATCTCACCGGAACGGTAGGTGCGCAAGAAGAAGCACAGCCGAAAACTTACGTTGGGTTTACAGTAAATCTCTCCCACCCTTACGGAAAACCAAAAGGGAACGTAGAAGCGGATGGAAGCCTGATATTAAAATTATATTACGACAGAAACATTTACGAAATAGATTTTAACTTAAATGGAGGCTACGGAGCTGCTCCAGCCCCGCAGAAGATCCGGTACGGGGAACTTCTGGAAAAGGTGTCCGATCCCTTTCGGACTGGCTATAATTTCAAGGGCTGGTATCTGGAGGATAAAGGCATGGAGGAGGCTCTGTGGGATTTTGACAGACCGGTGGAGAACAACACAGGAGAAATGCACACTACCCTTTACGCAAAATGGGCGGACGAGCTGGCTCCGGCTCTTGGGGAAGCCGCTTTCAGTAAAGGCTATCAGAACTTCCTGGCCTGGATTATTCAGAAGCAGGATCTGATCGTCACTGTGCCGGTAGTGGAGGAAGGAAGCGGACTGGCAAAGGCGGAATATCTGCTGGTGTCCGAGGACGGGACGGAAAAGGATGGGGAAGCGCAGTTTCAGGAAATCCATGCCTTGGCGGATACCCTGGCGGCTTACGGAACCTCTGCTGCTCTGATCAGGGGAATGCTGAAGCGGGCGGAGCACGGGAAATACGAAGTTCGGTTCGCCATTGAGGAGGAATTCAAGGGGAAAGTATACCTGACCTGTATCGATCATGCCGGGAACGTATCAGCCAGGAAAACCCTTACAGCGGAAGGCGGCGGGATAATTGTGGAGGACAATGCCCCGGAAATCTATTTTTCCAACACGAAGGAAACTGCCGGCGGGAAGCCGTTGGAAGTGAAAGTTACGGTAAAGGATGACATGGAAGGCCATGTGACAGGAGGAATCTCCCGAATCCGTTACATACTGGACGAAAGAAAGAAAAAGGCTCTCCCGGAAGAGGATTTTGCAGAAAGCTTTGTGGAAGAGTATGATTTTACCGTGAAAATTGAGGGAGAAGGGAAACACACCCTTCGGGTGGAGGCGGCGGATCATGCCGGGAATGAGAGCGCGGCAGAAATTACCCTGAAGATCAATGGGAAGAGGGATGTGCCGGCGGAGATTCCGGACAATCCAATGCCAGACGGACCTGGAGAGCCGGGCAAGCCCCTGGGCGGGGAACCGAAGACGGGAGACACACTGCATGTGCAGGTTTACGCCACCATTGCCATGATTGCAGGATTCAGTTATTTGCTGTTATATTTCCAGGGGGAGAACGGAATCACGGAACTGGAAAAAGAAGAAATCATTCATCGGCTGGTGTCCTGGGCAAAGAAGGGCGGCAGCTTAAGAAGAATCCTGGGGCTGGCGGTGATTTTTCTGTTTCTGTTATATTACCACAGTATGGGAAAGAGCGTGGACGTGGAATGGAAAAAGGTATATGGAAAATAGCTGGCTCTTAACGAAATCAACACATACTTTTAAGATATTTTAATCGTGTATGATAAGCTTAACTCAGATGAAAGCTGAATATTACTCCGCCTTGCAGATGAAAATTTATCCTACGTAAAATTCTGCCATATTTAACTGCCGGAGTAATAGTAATGGCGCCAGAATTGCAAAAGAGAGTAGCGGAATTGAAAGAAAACAGCATAATAGATAAAAGGCTTTCGCACAATGGCTATAAAAGCCATCGCAGCGAAAGCTTTTTTTGACACATTTTGGGAATGCAGAACGTTAATCATTTTGAAAGGGGGTTTTTCTGTGTCTTTAGACATCAGCGATCAGTACGATAAGATTTACCGTTACTGCTATTTCAAAGTAAATAACCGCTGCCTGGCGGAAGATTTGACACAGGAGACCTTTCTTCGGTATTTTGCCCAGACTTCTTATGTGCACCGGGGCAAGCAGCTGGCTTATCTTTATACCATTGCCCGAAACCTGTGCATTGATTTCTACCGGAAGCCGGAACGGAGAGAATTGGCCGGGGAAGCGTTTACAGAGGAGGATTGCAGCAGCAGCCGAGTGTTAGCAGAAAAGTTATCAGATAATCCCATGGAACAAGTGGAAACAGCCCTTCATCTGCAGATGGCAGTGGAAAAACTGCCTGAAGAAATGCAGGAATTAATTTTGCTGCGGTATGTCAATGAGCTTTCCGTCAGGGAAATCTGTAATATTACCGGGTTGTCCCGAAGCAGTGAATACCGGATGGAGCGGGAAGCGTTGCGGCGGCTGAAGAAGATGTTAGTATGAAAGCCCTTGGCTTCCATAGTAGGATGGCCATGCGGCCCGTCGCACGACAGGCTTAGCATGATGGGAGTTTACTATGAAAGTCTCTGACTTCCATAGTAAGGATGGCCATGCGGCCCGTCAAACGGCAGGCTGAGCATGATGGGAATTTATTATGAAAACAGCATTCTGTTTTTCTGACACATGCTGCTGATTTTAAACGTTAATCATAACAGAAGGAGGAACTCAGAATGTCAAATGTTTCGAAATCTCAGATAAAAAAAGAAATGCGGCAGCTTTATCCGGCCCCTGCGCCTCAGAGAAAAGGAGAGTTTTTGAGGGAGCTTTCTTACCCAAAATCTGGTCCGTTGGAAACGATAGCAGTTCAGATTGGCTATATCCGCAAGTTTGTCTGGATTTTGTCGCTGCTGCTGGTTGCCGCTGCTCTGGCGTTTGGAAACGGTTACTGGCAAAGCGCAGAGGATTACGGAATGCTCTGGTGCGTCTCAGCGGTTATGCCGCTGCTTGCAGCGCTGGCGGTGACAGAAACCTTCCGCTCCGGCGTGTATGGGATGGCAGAACTGGAAATGTCGGCAAAACACAACCTGCAGCAGATATTGCTGATACGGATGGGGGCCATAGGCGGGGCGGATTTTCTTCTGATTATCTCAGCGCTTCCTTTTCTTGTGCGGTATGAACGGATCAGCATATTTCGGGGAGCCGTTTATCTGATGACGCCCTGGCTGTGCACCTGTGCGCTGGCTTTTCAGATTGAAAAATACACAAAGGGCAGGGACGGTGTTTGGTATTGCTGCGCTCTGGGTCTGTTTTTCTGCGGAATCGGCCTGGCGGCAGGAAATTTTCAGGAAACAGTTCATGGGAATGGGGCGTTTTATGTTTGGCTGATTGTATTTTTTGCATTTGCGGCAATTCTGGCGAAACAGATCTGGCAAATCTGCCATGAAGCGGAGAATTGGAGCCGCAGCCTGTTTCTGACCGGTTGAAAGAGAAGAACTGCAATCTGCCTATGCCGATGGAAGGGATAAACTGCAATCTGCCTATGCCGATGGAAAGGAGGAACTGCAATCTGCCTATGCCGATGGAAAGGAAGAACTGCAATCTGCCTATGCCGATGGAAAGGATAAACTGCAATTTGTATCTGCTCGATTGAGGAAAAGGAACTGAAAGCTGTCTTTGGCTTATCAGCGGAATGGAGGGATTAAAGTGGAATTAATTTTAGACAGAGTAACGAAGCAATATAAGAATAAACTGGCAGTGGATCGGGTATCCCTTTCCCTGAAAAAGGGGGTCTACGGGCTTCTGGGAGCAAACGGAGCAGGAAAAACCACATTAATGCGCATGATGTGCGGAGTATTAAAGCCGGACAGCGGGGAAATCCTCTACGACGGCATGAAAGTGGAAGAGGAGGCTTACCGGGATATCCTGGGATATCTGCCCCAGGAATTTGGATACTATCCTGATTTTTCTGCCATGGATTTTCTGATGTATCTGGCGTCCTTAAAAGGAATTCCGAAAAAGCAGGCCAGGGAAAAATCTCTGGAATTGCTGGAACTGACGGATTTATCCCATGTGGCAAAGAAGAAAATCAAAACATTTTCCGGTGGAATGAAGCAGCGGCTGGGCATTGCCCAATCATTGCTGAATAATCCGAAAGTCCTGGCGCTGGATGAGCCTACCGCCGGATTAGATCCCAAGGAGCGGGTCAGGTTCCGCAACCTGATTTCCAGGCTGGGCAATGAAAGGATTGTGCTGTTGTCCACCCATATTGTGTCGGATGTGGAGTATATTGCAGATGTAATTCTGGTGATGAAAAGCGGCGCCATGATTCATCAGGGCAGCCTTAAGGAAATCATACAGGCCATTGACGGAAAGGTCTGGGAATGCACGGTAGACAGCAAAACGGCTGCAGAACTGACCGCCCGGTATGATGCATTAAATGTCCGGGAAGAACAAAACGGAACGTTTCTGCGTCTGGTATGCGGGCAGAAACCGGCGGAAACGGCTGTTTCTGTGGAAGCCTCACTGGAAGATTTGTATCTTTATTATTTCAGCGATGCAGATCAGGGAAGCGGCGAGCAGCCATACGAATAGAAACCAGGGAAATCAAGTTCTATAAGTAAGTATGTCCGTGAGTGAAAACGTGAGCTGCTGTCTCAAAGTGAAATATATTAGGTCAGAAAGAAGGTTCGGCAAATGAGAGAGTTATGGGATTTAACAGGATATGAATATAAAAAAATTTTCCTGAAACGGTCCACCTGGATTGCATTAGGCGTGGTCCTGCTGTGGGTACTGTTTTCCGGCGTCAGCGGCGCCGCAGGGAACTATTATATTGACGGAGAGAAGGTAGACAGCCATTATCATATTGTAAAACAGGAGCGGGAGGCGTTGGAGAGCCTGGAAATAAAAGAACTGAACCAGGAATTTTTTCAAAAGGGCCGGGAAGATTTGGCGGAATTCTCTGATAATCAGGCGGGGCTGCGCGATAACTGGGAGAATGCAGAAAATAAGGCGGGGCTGCGTGATAACTGGGAAAATGCAGAAAATAAGGCGGAATATTGGAAAAAATACTATAAGGCATATGCCCCGTACCATAATCTGGATACGCTATTGGCGATGATGGGAAACCATAACATAGACACGGAGGAGGTGGACGGGACAAATTTTTATGAATTCCGCAGCAGGATGATGGAAAATATTTTTCAGAAAGAGAAACTTTCCCAAGGGGAAATTGCATTTCATAAGAAAGAAAATGAGAAGATAAAAACCCCCTATGCTTATGGAAATATGCTGGGGTTTGACAATTATTTCCGGATGCAGACGCCGAATTTTATTTTTCTGGCTTTTGCAGTGGCAATTATCCTTGCCCCTGTGTTTGCAGGAGAACATACCTCCCGTATGGACGCTCTGGCGCTGTCTTCCCGGTATGGGAAAAATAAGCTGATTTGGGCGAAGCTTCTGGCAGGAATATCCTTTACCGTATTCGCCGCTTTGGGGTTTTCTGTGATATTCTTATTGGAGATCCAGGCGGTTTACGGACTCAGCGGCTGGAACCTGCCAATCCAGGTATGCGTTGAAGGGTTTTATCTGAATCTTCCGGTAAATCTGCTGGGATTTCTGGGAATCACTGCAGGCTGCTGTATTTTGGCTGCCTGTATGACGGCAATGATCGTGATGTTTTGTTCCGCTAAGATGAAAACGCCCTTTGGCGTGATCATTGTATGCTTTGTGTTTATCTTTGCCCCCGTTTTTTTGATTAATATGGTGGGGGATTCCCGTTTTTTGTATATGCTGGTATGCAGTTTTCCTACGTCTATGTATTATCCCCGAGGCGTGGCGGCCCATCAGCTCCTTTGCGTCGGGAACCATTATTTTTACTTTTTTCAGTGGGTTCCGGTTCTGTATCTTATTCTGACGGCGGGGTTGGCAGCCTGGAGTTACCGGAGCTTTAAAAATTATCAGATTCAGTAGTTGGGAAAAAGGTATCAGAAAATATTTGACATTTTCATAAAGTTGGAATATAATAAGAAATGTCAACGCGGGGTGGAGCAGTCTGGAAGCTCGTCGGGCTCATAACCCGAAGGTCGCAGGTTCAAATCCTGCCCCCGCAACTCTTAGGAGAAGGCATTGTCAAGGGATAGTAGAATCCGTTGATAATGTCTTTTTTTCTTTCATAGGAAAGACCTTGTTGCTGTGAAGCACTAAAGTATATGGCTTTCCTATGAAAGAAAAACGCTCCGCGAGGATGCGCACTTGCACGAGAGGTATGATGTCGCAAAAGCGACCATGCTCGGTGCGGCAAAGTGTCCAAGCCCCTCATGAGTGAGGGGTTAAGGGAGTTGATGTGGACTTGGTTATAAAAAAGTTGTAGAAAATTAAGTAAGTGGAGGGATGAATATGAGAATAGATATTTTAGAATATTTACAAAAAGAAATACTTGCAAGATGTAAAAAGCCTGCAAATATATTTGGAATGGGGTGCTACTATCACACGGAAGCCGTTGTAAAAAATGGTGCATTATTAGCTGAGAAATATGGTGCAGATAAAGAAATAGTAATGGTTGCAGCATGGTTACATGATATTGCTTCTATTACAGATGGCAGTTTATATGAGGAGCATCACATTTATGGTGCAGAAATGGCATATGATTTGTTGCAAAATCTTTCTTATGAGGAATCTAAAATAGCGTTAGTTCAGAAATGTATCAGAAATCACAGGGGAAGCGTGTGCCTTGAAAAAAGCAGTATAGAAGAAATTTGTGTTGCGGATGCAGATGCCATTTCCCATTTTGACAGTGTTCCCAGTTTATTGTATCTGGCATATTCAAGAAGAGGAATGGGTATGGAAGAAGGAAGGCAGTTTGTGAAGGATAAATTGGAGCGAAGTTTTGATAAGCTGTCTGATAAAAGTAAAAAGCATTACAGAAACAAATATCAACAAGTTATGAATGTGTTAAATCCATAAATATGCGGTAAAATTCAAAGAAATGTTGTTGTAATTCCAAAGAATACATATTATAATTTTATAGATATTTCCCTTTTCGTGGGGATATAGAAAGGATATGAGATTATGATTTATAATAATATATTGGAAGCCATGGGAGGCACTCCGTTAATCCGCTTAAATCGTATGCCGGAGCCGGACAGCGCCCAGGTATTGGTGAAATTTGAGGGGCTTAATGTGGGAGGTTCCATTAAGACAAGAACAGCTTATAATATGATCAGGGATGCAGAAGAGAAAGGGCTGATACAGGAGGATACCATTATCGTGGAGCCTACCAGCGGCAACCAGGGCATCGGCCTTGCGCTGGTAGGGGCTGTGCGGGGCTATCAGACCAAGATTATTATGCCTGACTCTGTCAGCGAAGAGCGGCGCAAGCTGGTGGAACACTATGGGGCTGAGGTGATTCTGATTCATGATGATGGAAATATCGGCGCATGTATTGAGGAATGCCTGCAGACAGCTCTTACTATGGCGAAGGAGGATTCCCGGGTGTTTGTGCCCCAGCAGTTTGAAAATCCTGCCAATCCGGCGGTGCACCGCTCTAAGACCGGCATTGAGATTTTAGAGCAGGCGGACGGCCCCATTCATGGATTCTGTTCCGGTATCGGCACCGGCGGCACGATTACCGGAGTAGGAGAGACGATCAAGGAGAAGAATCCGGATATGGAAATCTGGGCAGTGGAACCGGAGCATGCGGCAATCCTTTCCGGCGGCTCCATTGGAACTCATCTGCAGATGGGCATTGGGGACGGTTTGATTCCTGAGATTCTGAATCAGAAGATTTATGATGAAGTCTGCATTATTACAGATGAAGAAGCCCTTTCCACTTCCAAGAGGCTTGCGGCAGAGGAGGGGATTATGTGCGGGATTTCCAGCGGAACCAATGTGGCGGCGGCATTGAAGCTGGCAAAGAAGCTGGGGAAAGGCAAGACGGTGGTAACGATTTTGCCGGATACGGCGGAGAGGTATTTTTCTACTCCGTTGTTTGGGTAATTGATAGATGAGCAGGAAAGATAAAGAATAAAGATGCGCAGAGTCTGCCCCAGCGAAGCGGGGGTACTCGCACAAGGGGTAGATATTGCTTCGAAGATGTGCTTGGTGCGTATATATTACTCAAAAGCGCAGAACACACTTCCCACAGCGGTGATATTTTCTGCCAGATCCTTACGGTAAACAGGACTATACGGATTCAGGCTGTTTATGGTGCAGCCAAAAGCAGAGAGATTTCCGGTGGAATGGATATAATCGCCTTTTCCAAGATACAGGGCCACATGTCCGGGAAAATAGAGCAGATCGGCGGGTTGTATCCGGGAAAGGGAGATTTTCCGGACAGGATATCCTTCCATAATCACGGCATCCCGGTAAATGATGATCCCGCATATGTAATAACTCATGAAGGTCAATCCGGAACAGTCAATTCCTGCGTGGGTTTTGCCGCCCCAGCGGTACTGGACGCCAAGATAGGATTTGGCATAATTCAGCACATCCTGCCGGAGTTGGGAGCAGGAAGATCCTGTTCTTATCTTTCCGGCAGAATGAGAAAGGGAGGCTCCGTACGCTGCATGAGCCGGGAAGAAGTTTTTATCAGAAAACAGCAGAGAGACAGCAGGGACATATCCGCAGACGCCCTCCGCTGTTTGAATTTTCTGCCACCCGTCCCTGGGGCTGCCCAGAGCAGACACATGGCTTCCCATAAAAAGAGTAGATACAATAGCGGACTGTACCTTTGGCTCTTCCAGGATGTCTGTAATGCCTCTGCAAAGGACAGCCGGGCTTGTGGCGTCCTCTGATGTTCTGGCATATGTCCCCAGGTAAAATGCTCTGCCAACAGGTTTCTGCCTATTTGGGAAGCAGGGCAAAGGCTCCGGCATATAACTGTGTTCCCCGATGTCATTCAGACGGCAGTATTCTTCCGGCGCAATCCTGCGGACTGCCGAACAATCCAACCATCCGGCGTAACCATAATCGGTAATGATTTCCAGAAAATTCCCCTGCTGGCGCTGTACCGTCACAATCCACCCGGATAAAAGCTCATCCGAGATACTTTCGGCAGAGGGATTCTCGTAGAGAAACGCACTTGGAACGGTAACAATCGCTGTATACATTTATTTTCCCTTTCTTTTACATTCCTTCATTTCCATTGGCATCCAAAATAGTAACCTATACCTGAGGAAGGATATTTCTCCGTTTCCGATTTCAGAAATATTTCCATCGGCATCTAAAATAGTAACCTATACCTGAGGAAGGGTATTCCCCCATTTCCGATTTCAGAAATATTTCCATCGGCATCTAAAATAGTAACCTATACCTGAGGAAGGGTATTCCCCCATTTCCGATTCCAGAAATATTTCATAGCATTTCCTTATAAAAGGCCAGCACATTTTGATAAAAAATTTTATCCAATTCCCCTTCATGAAATCCCACTCTCTTCAGCTCCTGTTCCAGCAACCCCATAGAACCGCAGTTTTTCAATTCCAAGTTATTGTCAATTCCGTCAAAATCAGAACCAAGTCCAATACAATCTATGCCGCCTACGTCTGCAATATGCCGGATATGTGCGGCGATATCGCTGACATACCCGTAGAAACGGCCCAGAACATCCGGGGTAGCGGTCAGGAACGGCCCGTAATAATTAGCTCCGATGACGCCTCCCCGTTCTGCGATGCCGCGGATCAGTTCATCCGGCAGGTTTCGGCCCCGATGGCAGAGGGAGCGTGCATTGGAATGGCTGGCGCAGAAAGGCTTTTTGGCGAACCGGCACAAATCCCGGATTCCGGCATCAGACAGATGCGACACATCAGGGATAATGCCAAGCGCCTCCATCCGTTCCAGAAATTCCATGCCCAGATGAGTTAGACCCTGAGACTGGGCCAGACGGCTGGCGGCAGGCTCTCCGGGAAATCCAAGACTGTTGGGGTAATTCCAGGTGAAGGTCATCATGCGGACGCCAAGCTGATAGAATTCTTCTAATTTTTCCAGGCTGCCCTCACATGCTTCTCCTTCTTCCAGAGTCATAAGCGCAGACATTTTTCCCTGGGATTCATTGGCAAGGATTTCTTCATAGGAAGTGACAGGCGCAATCATGTCCTGGTTTTCCTTCATTTCTTCCTGAAAGATATGTATCTGCTGTTTGCAGTCTTCATAGGGGGAAGCAGTCTCTCCGGTGTCAAGAAACATGGCGAAGTTTTGGAGCAGATAACCGGAACGTTTCATTTTTTCCAAATCCAGTTGAAAAGAATTGCTGCGGAGCCTGGCATTTTTGCCGCGGTTTCGTTCCCCGCAGATGCGGGAAATGGTGTCACAGTGCATATCTATAATTTTCATAAACGGTCGCCTCCATAAGTTTGAACAAGAGCTGATTGCAGAAATGGGGCTGTTGGGAAATGACTGTCTTGCACAATGTATAGTATGGAACTTTTGAATCCAAACCATATGTTGTCTATAAAGTTCATTTCCCGACAGCCCCGCAGTATATGTTAATTATACCATGTGTAACCCGGGGCGGAAAGTAATAATTTGTCGATATTGGAAATTATTGGAATAGATTAAAGTTTTTTGAATCCTTTTTTCAATGGCATTCGTTAGTATAAGTTGGAAGAAAAAGTAAGATAAGTGTAAGATAAATTTATTTTTATTTTAAGAAATAGCTGATAAAATAAAAGAAACAAAGCTTGGGAAAGGGAGGAAGCAGGTTGGAAAATCTAATCAGGGTTCAGGACATGTGTAAAATCTACAACCCCGGTGAAAATGAAGTCCGCGCGCTGGACCATGTGAATCTGGAAATTAACCGGGGAGAGTTTGTGGCGATTATCGGGCATTCCGGTTCCGGGAAATCTACATTGATGAATATGCTGGGATGTCTGGATGTGCCAACTTCCGGAACGTATTATCTCAATGGCAGAGATGTGTCAACTATGAAAGATAACCAGTTGTCGGAAATAAGGAATCAGGAAATCGGATTTATTTTTCAGGGGTTTAATCTGATTGCAAATCTGAATGCCATTGAAAATGTGGAACTGCCGTTGATTTACCGGGGAATCGGCAAAGGGGAACGGCACAGGCTGGCAAAAGAAGCATTGACAAAGGTTGGGCTTGCGAAGCGCATGGATCATAAGCCTTCGGAGATGTCAGGAGGACAGCAGCAGAGGGTGGCCATTGCAAGAGCCATTGCAGCAGAGCCGCCGGTGATACTGGCAGATGAGCCTACCGGTAATCTGGATTCCGCTTCCACACAGGAGATTATGGAGATTCTAAAAGGGCTGCATGACTCAGGCAGAAGCGTGATTCTGATTACCCATGACAACGATATTGCGGAACAGGCAAAACGGGTAGTTCGGATTTTGGACGGCAGAATTGTGGAGGATTATTATAATGAAAATGAAAAATTTTAAGTCAGGCAAAACTCAAGAGGGAACCGTCATGAAAAAGCACAAAAAAATATGGAAAATTGTGATTCCGGCGGCAGTTATCGTGGTAATTATCTGCATTATGGGAATAAACTCCGTGAAAAATGCGGAAGAAGCCATGAAAAATGCCATGAAGGTGGAAAGCATAACGGTAGAAAAGGGAAATGTGTCAGAAACGGTAGAAACCAATGGAACGGTAGTCAGCGGTCAGCAGAAAACTATATTTTCTCCGGTGAATGCAGAGGTGGAGACGGCAGATTTTCAAACAGGGGATCTGGTGAAGGAAGGGCAGAAACTGGTGACGTTTAACTTAAAAGATCTGGAAGAGCAGAACCAGAAAGCAGAACTTACGGTAAAAGCAAACCAGCTTGGATATCAGGATTCGGTAAACAAATCCAATGAAGCTGCCGTGAAGCAGGCGCAGGCACAGGCTGAGGCAAATTCTCTCCAGGGTCAGGTAGATGCGAAGAAACAGGAGATTGCAGATTTGACAGCAGCTGTTTCCGGTGAGGCAAAGGAAAAAGAGGAAGCGGCAAAACGCCAGCAGGAAGAAGTTTTAGCGCAGCAGAAAGAGTTGCAGAAGGAACTGAAAAAGGCACAGAAGGCATTGGAGAAAGCCAAAGCGGCTTACGATAAAGCAATGATAGAACAGCAGACGGCGCAGGTGAATTTCGATGCGGCGGCCGCTTCCGGAAAAGAAGAGGAGTTGGAGGCAGCCAGGGAAGCTTTGAACCTTGCAAATGAAAAACTGGCAGAGACAAAAGGCGCTTATGAGGCTGCCCAGGAACTGGTAAATACACTCAGCAGCCAGACAGAAACCGTACAGCCTCCATCCGCAGATTTGGCGGAAGGAGCCGGCACAACGGAATTGCAGCAGAGGCTGGAGGCCGCCCAGGCAGAGCTTGCTGATCTGCAGGCAAGGCTGGAGGGACAGAAATCCATTGCAGAGGCAGATGCAGGGACTTTAAGCGGTGCGGCAAGGGCGCAGATGCAGACCAATAACAATCTGGCGGAACTGGAAAGCCAGTCTTTGGAAGAATTGATTTTACAGGGACAGCAGGGGATCTCTGCGGAATTTAACGGGGTTATTTCCGATAAACAGGTATTGGAAGGCGCTGTTGTTTCACAGGGAATGCAGCTTTTTACGCTGCAGAGCATTGATGATGTAAATGTAGAAGTCACTTTGTCCAAGAATGTTTATGATAAAGTAAAAGAGGGGCAGAAAGCAGAAATTACTTTTGCGGGAAATACCTATGAGGGAACTGTCAGCCGTATCAGCCGGATTGCGGAAAACGGGGCGGCAGGCACTAATCAGGCGGCCGTTGCGGCAGCGGGAATTCAGGCTACGGTGCATTTAGATCACCCGGATGACAATATTTTCCTGGGTGTGGATGCCAAAGTGAAGATTTTGGCGGCAGAGGCGAAAGATGTGGTAATTCTTCCCATTGAAGCAGTTAATATCGGGAAAGACGGCACCTTCTGCTGGGTCAGTGAAGACGGCGTTTTGACAAAACGTATGATTACAACAGGGGTAACTTCAGATGAATGTGCGGAGATTACGGAGGGAATTGAAGAAGGAGAACAGGTCATTGCAGATCCGGGGAGCCATGAAGAAGGGGATTTAATTACCGTAACAGAACACTGAAAAATCGTATCAATTGTGAGGTATTAGAATGGGAAATATGGCGGAATATGTCAAGATGGCATTTAAGAACATTGTTGCAAATAAAGGCCGCTCCTTCCTCACCATGCTGGGTATTATTATTGGAATCGCTTCTGTGATTATGGTAATGTCCGTAGGTGACGGAACTGCCAATGCCATGAATTCAGAGGTGGCAGACCTGGGAACCGGTCAGATTAATGTATATTGCAGTGAGGATGCGGCGAACGAAGGGGAATGGATTACGCCGGAGGATCTGACAGCCATCCGGGAGCAGTTGGAGGGCGTAGACGGCGTAACGCCCAATGACGGTTCTTCGGGAAGCGCCATAACCGGCAAAGGGGAATTTGCGGTGCAGCTCAGCGGCGGGACGGAAGACCTGCAGAAATCCATGAATTACAATATAAAACGGGGTTCCTATTTTACTTCTGCTGATGTGGAGGAAGGAAACCGTGTCTGTGTGCTGACAGACAGCGACGCAAAACGATTGTTCGGTTCTGATGATGTGGTGGGTATGGATATTGAGATAACCATCAATGATATTGCCGGCAGCTACCGGATTGTAGGGGTAACTCAGCAGAAAGAAAATGGAGGATTCGTCAGCTATACCTATGAGGGAATGCCGGTATCGCTGGATGTGCCCTACACTTCTTTTGAGCATTTTGGGTGGGAGAGCGACTCCTTTTACTCTGCCACAGTGTTTGCAAATGACAAAATCAGCGGGGAAGAAGTGGCAGGGAATATCATCCATTTATTGGAAACCAGGCATCGCTGCGCCGGCGAGGATTATTATCAGATTCAGAGTTTTCAGGACATGGTCACAGAATTGAATAATATGCTTGCCATCGTAACAACATTTATTTCCTGTGTGGCCGCTATTTCCCTGATTGTAGGGGGAATCGGCGTAATGAATATTATGCTGGTATCTGTGACAGAACGTACCAGGGAAATTGGAATCCGCAAGTCCCTGGGAGCCAAAACTTCTTCAATCCTGATGCAGTTTCTGGCGGAGGCGGCGATTCTTACGGTTGTAGGTGGGATTATCGGCATTCTTCTGGGCCTTTTGGGAGCGGTAGGGGCCTGCGGCCTGATGAGCGTTTCCATGGGCAGCGCCATTCATCCCGGCATTAAGGCCAGCACGATTCTGGGGGCGACGCTGTTTTCCTGCGGAATCGGCGTGTTCTTTGGCATTTATCCGGCCAGGAAAGCGGCAAAGTTAAGCCCCATTGAGGCTTTGCGGAGGAATTAGAAGGTTACGGTTCCCTCCCCAGCTAAACACTTGCTGTTTTGCTGGGGCCAATGCAGAATCGTTGCCAAGAATCCGGCATTTTGCCGCAGGCAAACTTCCAATATGCCGGATTCCGTTACTGTGAGCGCCGTAGGTGCGGACAGTAACATTAGAAGGTTAAGTAGAAACATTTGTTGCACAAAAGCTGCTTCCTTTTCGAAAGAGAATATGGTAACATAACACAGACAGGAGAATTTAATGATATCAATCAGGGAGGGATCAGCATGGCAAATCAGGACAGGGAAGAAAAAATTGCAAAATTTCTGGATATGGTGGCCGGGTCAGACAATATCGTATTTTTCGGCGGCGCAGGGGTGTCTACAGAAAGCGGAATTCCGGATTTCCGCAGTGTGGACGGGCTGTACAACCAGCAGTACGATTATCCGCCGGAAACAATACTAAGTCATACCTTTTACAGGCAAAATCCAGAAGAATTCTATCGTTTTTACCGGAATAAAATGCTGTGCCTGGACGCAGAGCCGAATATGGCACACAAGAAATTGGCAGAACTGGAAGCGGCAGGCAAGGTGAAAGCGGTCATCACCCAGAATATTGACGGTCTTCATCAGCTTGCCGGAAGCAAAAAGGTTCTGGAACTTCATGGAAGCGTTCACCGGAATTATTGTGAATCCTGCCATCAGTTCTATGATGCGGAATATATCTTAAACAGCAAGGGCGTGCCCCATTGCGGGAAATGCGGCGGTGATTTGAAGCCGGATGTGGTATTGTATGAAGAAGGGCTGAATAATCAGACCATTCAGGAAGCGGTGTTTTATATCAGCCAGGCGGATATGCTGATTATCGGCGGAACCTCTCTTGCGGTCTATCCGGCGGCCGGGCTTGTAGACTACTATCAGGGAAAGAAGCTGGCGCTGATTAACAAAACGCCCACCCCCAGAGACAGCATGGCGGATCTGGTTCTCCAGGAAAGCATTGGAGAATTATTTGGGAAAATTGTATTGTAAACCTCTCATCATGCTCAGCCTGCCGTCCGGCGGGCCGCATGGCCATCCATGCTGTGAAAGCCGGAGGATTTCGCAGTAATCCTGGAGCGTGTTTGATAATACACAGAAAAATAAGGAGGAAATATATGCCGATACCATTTGAAACAGGAGATATTGTACGTCTGAAGAAACAGCATCCCTGCGGCAGCGCTGAATGGGAGGTGCTGCGGGTGGGAGCGGATTTCCGTTTGAAATGTTTAGGATGCGGGCATCAGATTATGATTCCGAGAAAACAGGTAGAGAAAAATACCAGAGGCATCCGGAAAAAAGAAGAAAACTGATTCGGCGCCAATGCAGAAAGGAAACAAAGTATTGAAACGAAAAGGAATTTTTTAACAGATGAATTCTTTCAGAAAAAGTATTATAATAAATGGTATCATCCGTTTGGCATTCTTCGCAGGATGAACAGAGTATTATGGCATTTCTTATATGATACAGGGCAAAACATATGAAGACAGCAAAAGAAAAGAGAAATAAGAAAAAAATAATAAAAGCGGCAGGCGTTTTTTTGTGCCTGCTGCTGATCTTTTATATCCTTCTGGTGAATTTTCTGGTAAGCGCGGCGCTGGTGCCTTCCTTTATGGAAAAATTAGAAGCTTTTGAACGGATTACAGAGGAAAGCTATGCAGCTCAGGTGCAGACTTCGGATATTAAGGGAAACCGGCAGTTGGCCTTGAAGGAAACAAATGAGTGGCTGGAAACAGCGGAACATAAAAAGCTTTCTGCAGAAACAGAAGATGGGTATCGGCTGGTTGCGGAGGAATTTCCGGCAGAGGAAGAATTTTTGACGGAGAAAACAGGTGAAGAAGAAAGGAGTTTTGGCTTAGCAGAAAGCGGCGGGAAGAACAATCATAAATGGGCGCTTCTGCTTCACGGTTATACCGGCTGGAAGGAGGAAATGTACCCTTTCGCTTACTGGTATCACAAACAGGGCTATCATGCTCTTGTGCCGGATTTGCGGTGTCAGGGAGAGAGTGAGGGAGATTTTATCGGGATGGGCTGGACCGATCACTTTGACTGTATGCTTTGGATCGATTATATACTGTCTCAGGATGAGGAAGCCCAGATTATAATTCACGGCCAGTCCATGGGTGCGGCCACGGCTTTAATGATGACAGGGGAAGAACTGCCGGAGCAGATACAGGCTGTGGTCTCCGACTGCGCTTACACAGACGCTTATTCCATGTTCGGGGAGAAAATCAAAGACTGGTTCGGCTTGCCGGCATTTCCGCTGGTGGATTCCGCCTGCCTGATGCTGCGGCTGCGGGGCGGATATAACCTGAAAGACGCTTCCGCGCTGGAAGCAGTGAAAAAAAGCAGGACGCCCACCCTTTTCATTCATGGCGATTCAGATGCTATGATATCTGTTCAGATGTCCAGGGAATTGTATGAAGCTGCCGCCTGTGAGAAGGAACTTCTGATTGTGGAAGGCGCCGGGCATGGGCAGGCCCAGGAGAAAGATCCGGATACATATTATAATACGATAAAAGAGTTTTTAGAATTGTATGGAAACGCTGACTGAAAATTTCAAATCTTATAATGTAGCAGATGCTAAAAGAAAAATCGCTGCATCCCTTGTATTTATGGGGATGCAGCGATTTTTTTGGCGTTGCCCCAGAGTATAGTGATTAATTTCTGTGCATCGAAATTAGGAACGGTTCGCTGGAGCGTGTTTGAAAAATACATTAAAAATTAATCTAATTGTAAAAAAACAATAGCTATAGTATAATATATCTATTACTATATAATATATAGCCAAAGATGTATAAAAAGGGAGGGAATTGGTGAATCAAGAAGCGTCAAAAAGGACACAGAAAGTTACTGCATGCTAAAACAAACACATAGGAAGACAGGAGGAGAAATGATGAAAAAAAGAACGCAGAAAAGGTTTTCTCTGCTGAAGCCAGCCTTTCTCATAGGCTGCCTGATAATTGCGGCAGAGATGATTTGCTGGAAAGAGGGAGGCACGGCGCAGGCGGCAGATACTGTATCCCGGGAGGAATGGGTGCATTTGCTGAAAGAGACTTTTCAGATGAAAATTGAAGACGGACTGATGCCGGACGATTACTATACGGATGTGTCCAAATCCGGAACATCCTATTACGAAGATATTATGACAGCGGTAAATTTCGGAGTGATTGACTTAGAGGCAGGAGAGGAATTTTGCCCCAAGGAGGCGGCGACCCGGGAGTTTGCCGCGCAGACCCTGAATTTCTGCCTGGGATATGAATCGGAAGAAGATCTTTCATATACGATGAAAGATACCGGGGATTTAAAATATCCCGGAGAAGATCAGATTGCGGTCGACAAGGGCTGGCTGAATTTAATCAATGGTGAATTCTGCCCGGACAAGCCGATTAAATCAGAAGAAAAGACTGGGATGCTTAATTTTGCAAAACAGGTTCTGGCCAATGCAAAGATAGATGAGAATCATAAAAATACATACGAATTTGCAGAAGATGTCATTGTTATTCCGGAGGGAACAGAGATAGAGCTGGGAGAAAATACAGTCAGAATTTACGGCGGCCCGGGAGCAGAACTGTCTGCGGGAGACATATTTGCCGTTTTTTCCAATGGAATTGCCTATACTTATCAGGCGGTGAATATTTCTCCGGAAGCGGATGGGATTGAAATAGAGACGGCGGAAGCGGATTATAACAGTACAGTGGAAAATTACGATGCCCAGGGCGTCATAGAAGCTGATTTGGGAACCTTTGTGCCTGCGTCGGATGATATTATTATGGATGTGGAGTACGAACAGGAGCCGGCAGGGGAAGAAGGAATTGCCTCCCATGCAGATGCAAGGGCGAAGAAAACTGTCAAAGATATCAGGCTGTCTAAGAATGTGGGCGGCGGCAAGGTATCCTGTGTCATCAGCAATATTCAGGTAAATTATAAAATGGACGGCAGCGGCTATCTGTTTTCTGTCAGCGGCAAAGCCCAGTTGGGCTATACCCTGTCAGGAAAGAAATCCCTCACCATCCCTGTAGGCTATGTAAATATTGCAGGAGTGGGTAAGATTCAGGTCAGCATGGTTTATTCTGCAGACGGATCTGCATCCCTTACTCTGTCCTCAGATTTTGTCACTGGCATCGAAAAAACAGGCGGCAGCGTGAGAAAAATCAAAAGTTTTACAACTCCTTCCTGGCATTTTTCCGCGAAAGCGGAATTAAAGGCAGCCTGCAGGGTATCTTTTGAAATTGCAATTCCGGCTGTTGCATCCGGCAATTTATATGCGGAACTGGGGGTGAAATCCACGCCGGATGTGGAGGTGTATTCGGACGGCAAAAAGCCGGTGATGTGCATGGATCTCCCCGCCTATCTGTATGCCGTTGCCGGCTATTCCGTCAATGTGGCGGGACAGCAGGTGGTGAAGGAAACCATCCCCATCTATACGGCAAACAACAGTCCGGTGAAAGTGTGTTTTCATATTGAAGACGGTGTAAATGTATCCGTATGCAGCAGGATGGACAGCAGCTCACGGGTAGGAAAGCGTGGATATTACTCTCTGCTTGGCACATCCGGCACCTATGGAAGCCAGTGCTTTCCTGCGCCTGCGGAGGAAGTGAAAATATTTGAATATGAGTTGGATGATGCAGGACATGCAACAATCACAAAGTACTACGGAAACGTGTATGCACTGATCATCCCGGAGGAATTGGACGGATATTCGGTAACGGCCATTGGAGAGCAGGCATTTAAAGGCAATGGCAGTTTAGGCTCCGTTGTGGTTCCAAACAAAGTGGAAAGTATTGGAAAAGAAGCGTTTTCCGGCTGCGGCAGCCTGGCGGACGTTGTTCTGCCGGAGAACAAAAAATACACGTTTATTTCGGAAAATTTATTTGCGGAGGATGTTTCCTTAAGCTGCGTTGAAATACCAAAATATGTGACCGAGATTCAAAAACGGGCCTTTTATCACTGCGGCTTGACATCCATGCGTTTAAGTGAAGATATTACATATATCGGGGAAGAAGCCTTCTACGGCTGTGTCAGGCTGTCGGATTTGATATTGCCCAAATATCTGGAAAAATACGGAGCGGCATGTTTCGGAGACTGTGATTCTCTGCAGCGCGTGGAAATATATAAATATCTGAAGGAGAATGATTATTTTCCGGATTATCATGCAATGGTGGATAACGGCGTAATGAGAGGGATGTTCTACGGCTGTGATAATTTGAAGGAGGTTCGCTTCGCCGGCGGCGTAACCAGAATAGCATCCAATCTGTTTAACGGGTGCGCAGGCCTGGAAGAAATTACGATTCCGGATACCGTGACTCATATCGGCCTTCATGCCT
Source organism: Eubacterium sp. (assembly GCA_021769425.1). Lineage (GTDB taxonomy): Bacteria > Bacillota > Clostridia > Lachnospirales > Lachnospiraceae > Petralouisia. The sequence goes on along the minus strand of JAETSX010000006.1, from coordinate 78,030 downwards.
TCAATGCCTGCACTTCTCTCAAGAAGGTCAATCTGCCGGATTCACTGACGAAAATTGATGTGATGGCGTTTCGGAACTGCACTTCCCTGGAAAGCATTGACATTCCGGATTCCGTAACGGAAATCTGGTGCCGTGCGTTCAGCGGATGCAGTAATCTGTCAGAAATTCATCTTCCGGAGAAGTTAAAAATTCTGGGAACCCAGGCGTTTTCCGGCTGCAGCTCATTAAGGGCAGTTACCATCCCGCCCAATACAGCAGAAGTTCCGCTGTATTATGACGGGTGGACAACTGTTTTGACAGAAAGTCCCTTTTCTGGCTGTGCAAACTTAAATGAGATTACTCTGGCGGACGGCATGCAGAAGGTCGCCGGCTCCCTGTTCAAAAATTGCGGCAATTTGGAGAGCGTTACCATTCCGGATTCCGTGACGGAAATCGGAGAGTCAGCATTTGCAGACGCCTCTTCCCTGCAGAATGTGGCTCTGTCTAATCATTTAACGTCTATTGGCAAATGGGCGTTCCAAAACTGCACTTCCCTGGAAAAAATAGAACTTCCTGATACGGTAAAAGGTATGGCAGACAGTGTATTTGAAGGCTGCAGCCTTCTGACAGAGGTGAAATTACCCAAGTACAGAGCAGGGATTCCGGCCGGCACATTTAAGAATTGCACCAGTTTAAGAGGAATTGAGTTCCCGGAGGCCCTTCAATATATTTCTAGCAACGCCTTTGAAGGCTGTGAAAAATTAGAAAGCATTGTTCTCCCGGAGGGATTCAAAGGAATCGAAGCCGCTGCTTTTAAGAATTGCAAACGCCTGACGGCAGCAGACTTAAAGGGAGATTATATCGGAGCGTATGCCTTTGAAAATTGCATGGAACTTGCGGAAGTAAAGATGTCGGACAGCGTTTACAGAATTGATAAATACGCATTTCTCAATTGCTCCAGTATTGCAAACCTGCATTTGAGCACCGGCCTTGAGCAGATTGCGGCCAACCTGTTTGAAGGCTGCGCCTTTTTGGACAATCTTGTAATTCCGTACGGCATTACAGACATCGGGAACGAAGCCTTTAAAAATTGCACCCGGTTAAAACATATTTCCATACCGGAATATACGGTAAATATTGCGGAGAATGCATTTTCTTATCCGGAAGAGATTACCGTATACGGCATAAAGGGAAGTTACGCAGAAGATTATGCAAACCGTAAAAATATGATATTTTCTCCGGCTGCGGCAGAGGTGGAAGGGCTGAGTTTCCTGAAAGAAGGCTATACCGTGAGAACCGGCCAGAGCATAAAAGCGGCAGTGGCTGTCTTGCCCAAAACGGCCAATGCCGCCCTGCAGTGGATATCCTCCGACGAGAATACGGCCACTGTTGCAAAGGGCCGGGTAACGGGAGTGAATGCAGGGGAATGCACGATAACAGTCCGGGCGGGAACTGCGGAGGCTTCCTGTAAGATTGTGGTAAAAGAAAAGATAAACGGCTTTCAAATTTCCGGCAGGGAGACGATGCAGACGGAAGAGACGCAGCAATTGTCCTGCAGCGACGGACAGGGAAACATTCTGGATGCGGGAGAATTCCGATGGTGGTCAGAGAATCCCAATGTGGCGGCAGTGGATCAGGAAGGAAACCTTAAGGCGCTGAAAAAAGGAAGGGTAAAGGTGGAAGCCTGGTTATTGGAAGATACAAATCAAACCGCTGCAATTGAAATAGAAGTGACAGATAAAATAGAAATCGTGCCCGTGGAGGAGATAACAATTGTACCGCCCCAAAATATAAAAGAAAATGGAACCGTAACAGTGGGAGAAACCTTTGTGCTGTCGGCAATCGTATCTCCGTCCAACGCCACCAACAAGAACATAAGCTGGGACACCAGCAATAAGAATGTTGCAGCCATTACGCAGAAAGGGGCTGTCTCTGCAGTGGGAGCCGGCAAGGCAACCTTTACTGTGACCGCAGAGGACGGCGGCAAAAAGGCTGAATTCCGAATTCAGGTGGTGAAGGGAAGCCAAAAACCAGATCCGGAAAACCCGAAGCCAGATACGTCAAAACCAGATACATCGAAGCCGGACACTCAAAAGCCAGGCACAGCAAAGCCGGGGACATCGAAGCCGGGAACGCTGAAACCCCATCAGCTGACCGTGAAAACATCTTTCAAAAAAATATTGGGAAGCAAGAGTTTTTCATTGAATGCACGTTCTGCAACAGGCGCAAAGTTCACTTATGCTTCTAACAATCCCAAGGTCGCCAGGGTGGATGCCAAAGGAAAAGTAAGAATCCTTGCTGTAGGAAAAGCAGTGATTACCGTGACGGCCAAAGCAGACGGAAGATATGCGGTGAAAAAAGCAAAAGTGACAATTACAGTCATTCCGAAAACGGTCAGCGGAGTAAAAGTAAAAGCCCTATCGGGCAGAAAATGCAAAGTGAGCTGGAAGAAACTCTCTAAAGTATCCGGCTATCAGATCCGTTATTCTCAAAAGAGCAGCATGAAATCCGGCAAATCAGTCAAAGCCGCCGGCGCAAAGAAAAAGAGTGTGACATTGAAAAACCTGAAGAAAAAGAAGAAATATTATATTCAGGTTCGGGCATATCAGAGAGTAAACGGTAAAATGTATTATGGAAACTGGAGCGGGAAAAAGAGTGTCAAGGCAAAAATGTAGTAATATTTTTTGGATAAAACCCTTGAAAATACAAACAAGTTGTGATAAGATGAAATCTCGTGATATAATAATTTATCCTTGCTCTCAACAGCGATTGAGGGCCGGAGACCAGAAGGAGGTACGATGAGCATGAACAAATATGAATTAGCTCTTGTTGTTAATGCAAAAATCGAGGATGAAGAAAGAGCCGCAGTGGTAGAGAAAGCGAAAGAGTATATCACACGTTTCGGCGGCCAGATAACCAACGTGGATGAATGGGGCAAGAAGAGACTTGCTTATGAGATTCAGAAGATGCGTGAAGGGTTCTATTACTTTATCCAGTTCGATGCACCGGCAGATTGTCCGGCAGAGTTAGAGAAGCGCGTGCGTATTATGGACAATGTGCTTCGGTTCTTGTGCGTTAAACAAGATGAGGCGTAATAGAAAGAGGAGATTAGATGAATAAGGTTATACTGATGGGCAGATTAACCAGAGATCCCGAAGTGCGTTACTCCCAGGGAGAATCCGCAACAGCGGTTGCAAGATATACATTGGCAGTAGATAGAAGGTTCCGCCGTGACAGCGATCAGCAGACAGCAGATTTTATCAACTGCGTTGCTTTTGGAAGAGCCGGTGAATTTGCGGAAAAGTATTTCCACAAAGGGATCAAGATTGCCATAACCGGAAGAATTCAGACTGGAAGCTATACCAACCAGGAAGGGCAGAAGGTCTATACCACAGATGTTGTTGTGGAGGAGCAGGAATTCGCGGAGAGTAAGGCCGCAAGCGACAGTCAGGCAGGAGGATTTCAGCCTGTGGGCAGACCTGCTCCCAGTGCGGCAGTCGGGGATGGATTTATGAACATTCCGGACGGGATTGACGAAGAATTACCCTTTAATTAGAACAGGAGGTAAATAAAATGGCTTATAATAAAACAGACAGAGGCGATTCTCCCATGAAGAGAAGAGGCGGAATGCGCAGAAGAAAAAAGGTTTGTGTATTCTGCGGCAAAGATAATGTGATTGACTATAAAGATACCAATAAGTTAAAGAGATATATCTCTGAGAGAGGAAAGATTCTTCCCAGAAGAATTACCGGGAACTGTGCAAAGCACCAGAGAGCTCTTACTGTTGCAATCAAGAGAGCAAGACATATTTCTCTGATGCCCTATGTGACAGATTAAGCGCTGGAATAGTCCAGGATTTTATTATAATATAGGATATAAAAAAGACCAATTATCTTCGGATAGTTGGTCTTTTTTATATCATAGGAAAGCCCCTGTTACTGTGAAGCGCTAAGGTCTATGACTTTTCTATGATATAAAAATATTATGCGCACTCGCACGAGAGGTATGATGTCGCTAAAGGGACCGTGCTCGGCGCGCAAAGTGTGCAATCCCCGGGGATTGAGGTGCAAGGGAAGTTGAGGTGGGCTTGCCCACTTTGGTCTAATTTGGACGATATGCCAGAAACTACCTGCGAAATGTGGAAAATCCTGGTTGAAATGCGCAGTATTGACATTGAAAGCGTAAAAAAGGGTGTGATATAATATAACTCACAAAAACATGACATCAGGCATAGTCGTGAGTATGGGCAGGTAGATGCAGATGAAATACCATCGTTTGAAGTATCGTTTATGCATGCAGCACAGCTTTGACGGAAAGGAAGAGCACAAGCATCAGCATTTAATCGAGATTGAGATTGTGGCAAGGCATATCGCGGAAGATTTTTTGGAATTTGCCAGCATGGACTCTGTGTTAGAGCAGGTGTTCGGCCCTTATCAATACCAGTATCTCAATGATTTTCCTGAGTTTGAAGGAGATACCAGTATTGAACATTTAGGAGAGGTCTTTTATTCAAAGGTGAAAGAGGCTCTGGAGCGGCAGCATTGGAGATTTGCCCGTTTTGAGATCAGTGAGACGCCTTTGCGCGTTTATGCAATCGCAGAAGAAACTTTTTAATATGAACTTGTAAGGGAGGACTTATATGAAAGTAAGAAAGATTGTCAGAGGAGCCGCGGCAGGGTTACTGTCCGTATCTCTGTTATTATCAGGATTGCCTGTCGCAGCGGCAGAATCAGGTTATGATGTGTCTCAGAATGTGAAGAATGTTGGAACAGGCAATTCTCAGACGCCGGAACAGAACCCGGCGGGAGAACAGCAGGATCTTAACGGCAGCCAGGCAAGGGATGCCAGGACATCCGGTCAGAATCCGGCGGGAGAACAGCGGAATCCGGACAGCGGAATTGAAGGAAGCGGAGACGTCCGGAATTCGGCAGGCAGTGAGGTTGGCGGAGACACTCAGAATCCAGCAGGCAGTGAGGCGGAAAGGAGCGGGGACATCCAGAATCCGACAGGCAGTGAAACTGGCGGAGACGCCCAGAATTCAACGGGCAGTGAGGTTGGCGGAGATGCCCAGAATCCAACAGGCAGTGAAGCTGGCGGAGACGCCCAGAATCCAACAGGCAGTGAAGCTGGCGGAGACGCCCAGAATCCAACAGGCAGCCAGGCCGGAGAAGCCGGGAATCAGCAAAACTCTGACGGCGATCAGGCGGAAAGAACAGAGGATGTCCAGAATCCGGCCGGGGAAAGCGCAAATCCGGATGGCGAAAAGGGCGCAGAAGCAGACAGTGATAATACAGAAGATAAGGATTCCAAGTCTGATCAGATGGCAGGAGAAACAGAAGAACAGAATAAGGAAGAAGCCAAAGGAGAAGATCCGGTTGCAGCTTCTGCGGCTCATAACAGCGTAAGCGGCAGTATTTCAATTGACGGCAGTCTGTCTGACTGGGCAGGTGTGACAGAGCGTTCCGGTTCCGGCGTGGATTATTGGAAAGCGGCATTTTCCCCGGACGGCAGTATGCTGTATCTTGGTTTTACAGGAAGCGCCAGTACAGAGTGGGATTATAACTTCACAAGAAATAAATTTCAGTTTGCATATCCCGACGGCGTATCGGACATAAGCAATGGAATTTCTGTCAATGCATGGCAGGGAGGAGCAGAAGTGAAGAATGCTTACTTCGGCGATGTTCCCGGAGCGGAAGCGGCGGTAATGAACGAAGCCCACGGAAATAATCCGGGGCCTTATGCAGTGGAACTTGCAGTTCCGGTAAGTTTTTTCCATAGTGCGGAGTTTACCCTTACTTTTGGGGGAACTGCAATATCATCCGGAGAGATTGAGCAGTTAAACGGTGATTCCATCGAGGAAGAGTTTCCGGCTGTCTATGGAGGAATCAGCATTGATGGGAATTATGCGGATTGGAAGGCAGTGGCTAAAACAGATGCATCCTGTCCAAACAGCGCCCATACCGGTTGTTTGTCACAGGCTGCGGCAGTATTTGACGGGGACTGGTTCTATATTTATATCAGAGACGGCAAGGATAGCAATGCATCCGGTGCGGGAACCCATTCTAACGGGAAGTTTGCCATTACCTCTGATTTGGGATACGAGACAGATATCCAGTTAACTACAGCGCCGGAGGTCAGAGGCGTAAACGGCGCCATGGTTGCCTATGTGGGAAGCGAATGGGAAATTGCCATTCCAAAAGATCAGCTTCCCAAGTACAGAGAAAGCCTTTCCTTTGGGCTTTATCAGGGAGAACCTTTGATTGGCAGTATTGTGAATCTGCAGCCGGACAGCGGAAATAATCTGGAAAATCTTTTTGACGGAATTAACTTTGACGGCCAGTACCAGGACTGGGAAGATTACGGGCACAGCACGATCCAGTATGCCACAGCAGGCTCCCAGGAATCTCAGATTGACGCCAAAGGAGCACTGTATTTCAGCGATGGGAAACTGTATGGGCATGTGGTGACGAATATGCCCCAGCATCTGCAGGAAGCCGGGCAGGAATTTACAGAGGCCATTACCATTGCATTTAATCAAAGCGCGGAAAGTCTGAAAAGCGGTTCCGTAGATCAGAGCATGGTTTTTTATCCAAGGTTTGTAACGGCAGACTCCAGCGGAACGATTAATTGGAATCCCAAGCGGGCAGGCCTGCCGGAAGGTACATACGAATATCATATAGTTTCCCGGGACGCCTGGGGGCAATCCCAAAATATCAGTAACCTGAATGATATGGATAAAATCTACGGGAAAATGATTATGACCATCGGAACAAACGGGAAGGATGAAATGGAATATTATCTGGAGCTGCCGATGATTGCAGAGAAGCTGGGTGTGGATGCAACCAGTCTGAAGGAGATTGCTGCACAGTACGGACGGATTGGGCAGGAGTGGATTTTCACCGCAGGCGCTTCCACAGGGCCGGTTGCGGGAGTGGCAGTCTGCATGGTTACCGTTGGCATTGTGTTATGGTATAAAAAGCGAAAAAAAGATGAATTAATACCAGCAGCGGTATAATTTTACGAAAAAGAAATGATTCAGGAGGAATGGGCATTGAAAAACAGAAGGAAGTCGTATTATCTGATTTTATTAATGCCCATTCTTTATGCGTTGGCTGCATATGGAATTGCAGCGGTTGTGGGAAACAGCGGCGTTTATCCCAGCGGAAAAGATACGCTGGGACATCTTTATCAGGGCGATGTGTTATATCGGGCGGTTCAGAAGGGAGATTACTGGCCCGCATTTGATTTTCTTTGGTATAACGGCATGGAGATGATGCGTTACTGTGCTCCGATTCCAATTTACCTGCTGGCCGGCTGCCAATTGCTGGGCGGCAGTTCCATGGACGGTTTCCTTGTTTTTGTTATGATTCTCTTCTTTGTAGGAGCAGTTTCATGGCTATATGTGGGATTTCAGTTGGAACGTCCTTATTTCGGGGCGTTTTTAGGTGTTTTATGGTTTTTTATGCCCAACAATTTAAGCACGCTGTTTTATGAGGGAGATTTGGCGAAATCTGTCTGTATTGCAATACTTCCTCTTTTTGTGTATTGGGTATACAGTTATCTGAAAGAAGGCAATTGGCATCTTTTGCCGAAGATTTCCGTTTGTTTTGCATTGTTTGTATTATGTCATTCCAGTTATGCGGGAATGATTTTAACTGCCTTTACCGTGTATTTTATTGTAAATATGGTGATTTATCATCAGTGCCGGCAGCAGGTGTATGCATTTCTGGCAATAGCGCTGGGATATTTGGTGGCAGGCTTCTGGCTGATTCCCTCTTTGACCGGCGGCACAGCCTCTGCAAACAGTTTGGAGAGACTGGCAGATTTCTTTCAGAGTATATTTTTGTCCATTAATCCTGCCGCCCGAATGCACCGGGGATGCGTGGATGCTTATTTTGGACTGGCTGCGGCTTTGCTGGCTGTTTTTGGAATTTTTTTGAGTAAAAAGAAATCCATGTCCGGATTTTGGACCGGGATGCTGATTCTGGCATTCAGTTCGGAGACATTTTATCTGTTATTGAAAATATTGCCGGGCGGGGAATATTTTCAGATGCTTCGCTTTATTTCCATTGGATTGTGTATGATTTTGCTGGGATTTTTGGTCTGGGATACCTTGAAGCGAGGCTGGATTGTGCTGTTTGCAGGGCTGCTGGTTCTGGATACCCTGCCTTCTTTGCCGCTGATTCTGGGGAATCGCTCTGGGGCGGCGCCGGAAGAGCGGATGGCATATTATTCAGACGCCGCATTGATTGATGAGGCAAAAGAGATGACAGAGCAGAGGATGGCATTGCTGGATGAGAGCAGCCTTGGTTCTATGAGCGCGTATCTGATGACCGGTTATGGGGAGCCGGTGGCCACCTCGTATGGCGCGGCAGAAGAAGCGGCTGTAACCGTGACGAATTTTAAGCAGATAGATCGGGCCTTGGAAGAGGGAAATTATCTTTATCTCTTTGACCGATGTATGGAGCTTGGAAATGATACAGTTGTCATTCAACTGGATTTTATCAGTAATCCCGGGAAGCATCCGGTCCGCAGTCTGGATATTGCGGCAAACAGAGTCGGTTATGAACTGGTGGATTTTAATGAAAACTACCGGTTTTATAAATTGGCGGCCGCTGAGGGAAATTGGGGAACGTCGGCGGAGTACAGGGCCATTGGCATCGGATCTGATGCGCCCGGGATTTCCCGCCAGTTTCCGGCAGTGGAGGAGACAGAGAGCGGGAATCTGAATGATTTTACTTTTGAAGATTTGCAGAAGTATGATTTGATTTATCTGGCAGGATTTACGTATGATGACAAGGCATATGCGGAAAAATTAATTGTGGATTTAAGTGAAGCGGGGGTTCGGATTGTCATTGCGGCGGATGGAATTCCGGATGACAGAGGCAGCAGAGAGCAGAGCTTTCTGGGTGCAGTCTGCCATGATGTTTCTTTTTCCCAGGGCTACCCCGAACTGAATACCATTGACGGCGTTCTGGACACCAATTTGTTTCCCGATGGTCACCGGGAATGGAGCACAGTGTATGTAAACGGTTTGCATGATGTCTGGGGAATGGTGAAAGATGGCAATCTGGAGCTGCCGTTTTTTGGAACAGTAGAAAATGACAATATTGTGATGATTGGCCTGAATCTGACTTATTACTACAGTCTGACGCAGGATGAAGGCGTGGGGAAGCTTTTGAGCCATGCCATGGATTTGAGTTCGGATGAACTGCCCAAGCGTGAGATAATACCGTATACAATTCAGTATAAGCAGGACAGTATCACGCTCATTACAGAGGAAAATGATATTAATACGGGCCTTGCCTGGCATGACAGTTTTGCGGCGAACCGGAAGATTTACGGAAAGAATCATCTGACCTATATCCAGTCAGGAACCACTGTGATTTCTTTTACCCATCCTTACCGGAAAGGCGGAACGCTGGTCAGCCTGACGGGACTGATTCTGCTGGCGGTATTTACTCTGTATCGGCGGAAACGGTCAGAGAAGTCTGAAAAGGAAGCGGGGTAACCATATGATAAAATATATAGCAGGTTTGGCGGGGTTGGCAATATGGCTGTTTCTTCTCCGTGTGCTTAATAAGAGTAAACTGAATTTCTGGCATTTTCTTGTGGGAAGTACGGGAGCTTTTGTTCTGATGCTGGTGTTTCTGCAGCCGATCCTTGCCCAGCCTTTGGCCAGGATTGTGGCGCTTCTGGCAGGTCTTCCCGGGAAAATCGGGGATATTTACAGCGCGCATTATAAATACGGCGTTATTTTTATAGAATCAGCGGCAGGGGTAATTTCACTGAAAATTGATTTTGAGTGCTCCGGGATTATTGAGATTATCGCATATCTTTCCCTGCTGATGTTTTATCGGGTGTATACGGTATATGAACGGATCTATGTGGGGGTTCTGGGAGTGGTTGCAATGGCGCTGGCAAATGCCCTGCGAATAACAGTGATTTCCGTGATTATTTATTTCGGCGGTGTGGATTTGTATCATATTGCCCATACCTTTATCGGGCGGTTTGTGTTCTACGGGCTGTCTGTGATACTATATTTTTACGTGTTTACGAAACCGCAGATTATCAAACAGAAGGTGGGAAGCTTCCGATATGACAGTGATAAATAATTTTTTCAATTCAATCTTGTTTTGGGCTGCCTGGATTATCATTCCGCTGGTGATGGAAATTATTCCCTCTATAGGAAGTGTGGCAATTCTGATTAAGAAAAAGCTGTTTCCCCATAAATATGAGGATCCTGTGCTCTGGCCGGAGATTACTCTGATTATTCCGGTGTACAATTCTGAGGGCTCCCTGCAGGAATGTATCCGCTCCATCAATGACAGTGATTATCCCAATGATAAAATGCGGATTTTTCTGGTGAATAATCAGGGAAAAGATAATTCTTTTCAGGTTTATGCCAGGTGCCAGGAATTGTATCCGGATTTGTTGATGCAGTGGCTGAACGCCAAACAGGGAAAATCCCGTGCGCTGAATCTGGCATTGTTTAATGCGGACGGAAAATACATCATCCATGTGGACAGCGACGGGCAGTTTGAGCCTCATGCCATCAGCAATATGGTGCGCAAATTTGAGAGCTGTCAGGATGTGGACTGTATGACCGGCGCAATTCTCACCATGCCGGAAATGATTGAGAAGTATCAGGGTATTTTTGCAAGGCTTCTCCGCAAAATGGAGTTTATGGAATATGCCCAGGCATTCTTGGCAGGCCGGAATTATGCTTCGGAGACAAACTCCATTTACACCCTTTCCGGCGCTTTTTCCGCATTCCGCAAGTCTGCCGTGCTGAAATCCCAGCTCTACAATACAGATACCATTTGCGAGGATACCAATATTACATTTCAAATGCGTTTTCTCCAGCGTATCCGGGTGGAGATCTGTGAAAATGCTATTTTCTGCGTAGACCCAATAGAAAGCGTGAATAAGCTTTACACCCAGCGGCAGCGCTGGCAGCGGGGAAGCCTGGAGGTGTCCCATCAATTTTTGGAAAGAGATCTGAAAGTGCGTAAAACATTTTCCAATGTGATGGTCCGGACTTTGTTGTATGACCATACCTTTGCATTTCCCCGGCTGATTTGGTATCTGGCGTTGATTTGTCTGATGTGCATGAACTATTCGGCGAAGGTGATTCTGATTTCCACAGGCGTTATTTTCCTGCTATATATTATCAGCGGGTATCTGTATTATTTTTCCACCGTGGGTTTCTTGAAGGAATTTGATGAGCTGAAACGGTACTACCGTAAACACTGGTATGTGGCGCCGCTGCTTCCGTTTTTTAATTTTGCAGTGTTTTTTATCCGGTTTGCAGGTGTGATTAACAGCATCAATACGGACAGCGCATGGAAGACCCGCACCCTGACAGACGAGCGGAAGGATTTTCAGGCGGAATTGAAGGCTGAGGCGAAAAAACCGCTGAATCTGCTGAAGAGAGCGCGGAAAGCTGTCAATTACGAATAGGGAATGGAGCATATGAAACGCAAATTTAATTTTTTCATTGTAACGGCTCTTGTGGTATTTTTTGCCATGGCAGCGGATGTATTTATTATCTGGCAATTGAACAATTATGAGACAAGGTTTCTGGAGATTTACGGAGCAGAGCAGGACGGCTACGTTAAGGTGGTTCTGGAAGAAATTAACCGTCTGGGAGATGACGCCACGGAGAAGGATATTACCGACATTATCAGTTCTCTGGATGCCACGGCCAGCAGATATTGGACGGTCAGCAAAGAGGATTCCATTCTGTTTGTAAAAAGCGTTACGGAAACCAACCGCTATAAAGGGTTTACGGACGGCGCTTATTACGCCAGCGACTCGGCGGCCGCCTTTCTGAACCGTCTGGGGTTAAATCAGGTGGGACATCAGATTATTTACCTGAATGAAGATCGGTTTATTGCTTCCGGCATGATTTTTGACTGGCGAAACCAGCAGTACCGGATTTGCCTGCTGACATATGACAAGGTGATTCTGGAGGATAATATTCTGTTGGAATGCAGGAATTCCATTATTATTATTCTGTCGCTGGTTCTGGCCCTTTTGATTATTCTGAGTATGGTGATGTCGAAAAAAATCAGCGGACAGGCTGCCAGGATTGCCCGGCAGGAGGAACGCGTGATCTGGCAGAATCAGCAGCTGGAGCAATTGGATGAGCAGCTGAAGCGGGAACATGCTTTTAGCGCCAGCAAACGTGTATTTAAGCATACGGTGCTGGACGAATTTTTACGGACTCTGGATGAAAGAGGGGCTCATCCGCTGCATTTCGCAGTATTTGAAACAGAAACGCCAGAGGCCCGGGACGAATTTTTTGAGCATATGCAGGTGGTTTTGGACAACAGTGCGCTGCGGTTTTCCATGGATGACAGGAGGGTGCTGCTGATTTTTGTCCGATATGAGAAGCAGGTCAGCAGCAGGATTATTGAGTCCTTGGAAAACTGGGAGGTACGCGGCGTGGCAGATTTGTACTGTGAAGATAATACGGAAAGTTATCAGCGGCAATTTGAACAGTTTTGGAAGGCGGTGACAGGCACATGAGGAAAGAAAAGCTTTATCGGGAATATCGTTTGAAATCGTATCTGAATATGAACCACTATATTATTATCAACGGAAAACAGGGGCAGACGCATCCCCATACCTGGGAGTTTATTACTACAATCATTGTCAGCGGAACGGAATTTGTGGAATTCCGTACCTTTGAGTCATTGATAGAGGGTTATCTGGATAAATATCAGAATCAGATTCTGAACACGATTGAGCCTTTTAATCTGATTGTGCCCACCATCGAAAATGTGACGGATCACTTTAATGAGGAACTTCAGACATTGCTGCGGGAGCACGGCGGAGAACTGGTTTCTGTGGAGGGAAGCGAAACGCCCACCAGAAGCTATATTGTCAGCCACCGAAACGAGCCGGACTTTATCGAGCAGATTGGAAAAAAGCAGACAGAGCGGATTTCCGGCGTGGTGCAGTATGTGGTGGATCAGATTATGAACGATGAGAGTGAAAAATGGTAAGATGAGGAGGCCCCAAGTTGAGAAGACAGGCCTGAGAGGGTTGAAACGGGACAGAGTTGAAACGACGGATTTGGAAGGAAGAAAGATGCAGAGATTTCATAAAAGAAAGATATTCAGTTGGGTTTTGATGTTTGCAATGGCGGCAAGCCTGTGCTGCGGGTGCGCTTCGGATCAGCCCAAACTGACGGTTGATTCAGGCAGAGAGCCGGCGAAGGAAGGAACGGAAAAGGGAACAAAAGAGGGTTCTGATGTGTCCGGGGAAGAGGCGAAGACCCTTCCCATGTGCAAAGAAGGCGGGATGAATTATTCCTTTCGGACCAGGGAAAAGACATTTCAGGTTTATGGGGCGGACGGCAGGTGGCAGGACACGATGCCCGTGGGCGTGAATATCGGTGCAGGAAAACCAGGCGCGTTTCCAGGCGAGTTTGCAATCACGGAGGATGAGTATCTCAGATGGTTCCGCCAGATCGGCGAAATGCATGCAGATACCATCCGCGTGTATACGATTTTAATGCCGGAATTTTATCATGCTCTGGCCACATACAATAAGACGGCGGAGTCTCCGCTTTATTTTATGCAGGGAGTTTATAATAATGAAGAAGATATCAGCAGCCTTCAGGATGCCTATGCCGAAGACGGAAAGATTGAAAAGGACTGGATTGCAATGTGCAGAACTATTGTGGACGTGGTTCATGGAAATGCAGTGATTGAGCCTGCGGCCGGCAATGCCAGCGGCAGTTATACGGCGGATGTATCCCAATATCTGTGCGGCTGGATTTTGGGAATTGAATGGCAGCCGGAATTTGTGATGGGCACCAATGACGCCAATCCGGACAAGAAAGTATTTGAGGGAGAGTATCTGTTTACCGAGGATGCGTCTCCCTTTGAGTTTTTTCTCGCTTCCGGGCTGGATGCCTGCATTTCTTATGAGATGGAACAGTATCAGATGCAGCATCCCATATCGTTTGCCAACTGGGTGACGACAGATCCGCTCTCTCATCCCGGAGAACCCAATCCTGAGATGGAGGATGCAGTTTCGGTAGATGCGGAACATATTAAGGCAAAGCCAGAATTTAAGGCAGGGATGTTTGCATCTTACCATGTATATCCCTATTATCCGGAAATGATGCGTTATGCGCCGGAATTGCTGGCGGATGATCCGCCCAATTCCTATAAACATTATCTGAATGATTTGAACAGCTATCATACGATGCCGGTGGTAATCTCTGAGTTTGGCGTGCCTGCTTCCAGAGGGATTACCCATCTTGCCAAAGAACCGGGATTCAACCAGGGAGGGCTGACAGAGGAGGAGCAGGGAAACGCCATTGTGTCCATGCTTTCAGATATTATTGATACGAAATGTGCAGGGGCTTTTGTGTTTATCTGGCAGGATGAATGGTTTAAAAGGACCTGGAATACCATGGACTATACAGATTCGGATGTACGGCCCTACTGGTGCGATGTTCAGACCAGCGAACAGTTTTTCGGGCTGTTGTCCTTTGACCCCGGCGAGACGGCAGTGTGCATTGTGGACGGTAAGGACGAGGAGTGGGAAGGCGAGGAGCCTGTACTGGAAAACGAGGAAACAAAACTGTATGTAAAAAGCGATGAAGCCTATGTGTATCTGCTGATCCGGGGCAAAAATGATAATCTGCAGATTGCCGTAGATACCATTGAAGACCAGGGAAATGAGGAGTACGGCGGGGCGGATTTTTTACTGGAAATCAAGGGGAAAGAAAAAAGCAGGCTGTTGGTGCACCCTTATTATGATGTGAATTACTGGCTGTATACCACCGGACTGCATGCTTCCAACGAAGTGTTAAAAGTGAAGGAAGGGTATGCGGATGCAGGAAATCATACCTTTGCGCCCATCTATCTGATGCTGAACCGTCCGGTGCTGCTGACAGACGGCACATTGGTGGAGACGGAACAGGTAGAAACCGGCAAGCTGCGCCATGGGAATGCAGATCCCCAGTCTCCGGAATACAATTCCCGGGCAGATTTCTGCATCAGGGGCAATGTGACAGAGGTTCGGCTGCCCTGGCTGCTTTTGAATATTGCCAAACCCAATGAAAAAATGCGCATTGCCGATTTGTATGCCAACGATGAAATTACCTATGAATCCATACATGAGATTCAATTTGAAGCAGACGGGAAAAGCGGTTCATACACTTGGGACGGATGGGTGGAGCCCGGGTATCGGGAGCGGCTGAAGCAGTCTTATTATATTCTGCAGGAGTATCTGGAAAGTTACAGTTTACTCCGTGACCGGTAATACGCTCCGCGATGCGCGAAAACCGCAAAAGGTGTGATTTTGCGCTGAAAACTCGGGGTTTCTGCACAAAATGTGCGGAAACCCCTCCCGGAACAGTGACATGTGAACAATCACTCTGGAAAAACGGTAAGGGACAGAGGACAGAAAACGGTTATTGTAAGAAGTCCAAGGAAGTGGTATAATATGACGAAAGCAATGGGCAATGCAGACAGAAATGCCTGCACTGGCCTTGCAGAACGGAACCCTGAACTATAAGTGAGAACAACAAAGGTAGGAAAATAAATGAAAAGAAAAAACCACCCGGGCGGCCCGTTGAAGAATTATATGTACTGGCCCCTGATGCTGACTGTTTTACTTGTACTGATGAATGTCCCCTTATACTATTTTGACAGGACTGCCGGAATCTGCGTCTCTGTATTTGCCGCATTGTATTTTCTGATTGTACTGGGAATCTTCCTGGCCAATAAGTCCGCCATGCGCAATGAGGTAATCAGCTTTGCCACCCAGTATGGAACGGTTCAGAAGAAACTGCTGAACGAATTTGAGATCCCGTATGCGCTGCTGGATTTTAACAGTAAGATTTTGTGGATGAATGAAGCATTTTCCCGCATTACAGAAAAGGACAAGGGATATCATAAGTCCATCGCCACTATTTTCCCATCCATTACCAGGGAACTTTTAGACAAGGAAGAGCGTAACGATCATATTAAGGTGGAATGGAAAGACCGGGTGTACCGGGCAAGTGTGGGAAAGATTTATTTTGATGAGGAAGCGCCAAAAGGAGAGCTTATTGAAACAGAGAATAAGGGGCAGTTTCTTACCACACTGTATCTTTTTGATGAGACGGAGCTGTATGAGAGCATTCAGGAAATCAGGGACCAACAGTTGGTAGCCATGCTGATTTATATTGATAATTATGAGGAAGCTTTAGAAAGCGTAGAGGAAGTAAAACGCTCGCTGCTGGTGGCTTTGGTGGATCGCAAGGTAAGCAAATACTTTTCCGATCGGGACAGTATTATTAAAAAGATTGAAAAAGATAAATATTTCGTGGCTTTCAAGCAGAAGTATTTAGAGGCTCTCATCGAGGATAAGTTCGGCATTTTAGAGGATGTCAAGACCGTTAAAGTGGGAAATGAGATGGCAGTTACCTTAAGCATCGGCGTGGGAGTCAGCGGAAACAGCTATAATCAGAAATACGAATATGCCCGCATGGCAATTGACCTTGCGTTGGGCAGAGGCGGAGATCAGGTGGTAGTCAAAGAGGGAGATAAGATCTTTTATTTCGGCGGAAAATCCAGGCAGGTGGAGAAGATGACCCGGGTAAAAGCAAGGGTGAAGGCCCATGCACTGCGGGAAATTATAGAGAGCCGGGAAGAAGTGTTTATCATGGGCCACAGTATCAGTGACATGGATGCTTTCGGCTCAGCCATAGGTATCTATTGTGCAGCCCAGGTTCTCGGGAAGAAAGCGCATATTGTATTGGATGAAGTGACATCTTCCCTGCGGCCCATGAAAGAATGTTTTTCAGAGGAAAAGGGATATCCGGCCGATATGTTTTTGCGGAGTGAGCGGGCCCTGGAGATGGCCGATTACCGGAGCGTGGTGGTGGTAGTGGATACCAACCGGCCCAATTATACCGAATGTCCGGAACTGCTGACAAAGACAAAAACCATTGTGGTATTTGACCACCACAGACAGAGCAGTGAAGTGATTGACAACGCAGTGCTTTCTTATATTGAGACGTATGCCTCTTCCACTTGTGAGATGGTGGCGGAAGTGCTGCAGTATTTTAACGAAAATATCCATTTAAAGCCCAACGAAGCTGACAGTATCTATGCAGGAATTCTGATAGATACCAATAATTTTATGACCAAAACAGGCGTAAGAACCTTTGAGGCGGCGGCCTATCTGCGGCGGTGCGGCGCAGAAGTAACCAGAGTCCGCAAGCTTTTGCGGGATGATATGGCGGCCTACAAGGCAAGGGCGGAGGCGGTGCGCCATGCAGAGGTTTACCGGGGGGCGTTTGCCATTTCCATCTGTCCGGCGGATCGTGACGTGGAAAGCCCCACCATTGCAGGGGCCCAGGCAGCCAATGAACTGTTGAATATTGTAGGAATCAAGGCGTCTTTCGTATTGACGGAATATAATGAGAAAATATATATCAGCTCCCGTTCCATTGATGAAATTAACGTACAGCTTATCATGGAACGAATGGGCGGCGGCGGCCATCTGAATGTGGCGGGCGCTCAGATGAAGGACTGCAGCGTATTAGAAGCAAAGCGGAGAATACAGATGACATTAGATAAGATGCTGGAGGAAGGAGATATAGAAGTATGAAAGTAATATTATTAGAAGATGTGAAGTCATTAGGGAAAAAAGGCGAAGTGGTCAACGTCAGCGACGGATATGCCAGGAATCTGCTTTTTCCCAAAAAGCTGGGAATTGAAGCAACCAAAAAGAATATGAATGATTTGAAATTAAAGAATCAGCACGATGAAAAGGTAGCCCAGGAGAATCTGGAAGCCGCAAAGGCTCTGGCAGAAGAACTTGCAGGCAAAGAGGTCACCGTAACCATCAAAACCGGAGAAGGCGGGAAAACTTTTGGCTCTGTTTCTTCCAAAGAGATTGCAGAAGCGGCAAAAGATCAGATTCAGATGGAATTGGACAAGAAGAAAATGCAGCTTCCGGAAGGCGGCCTGAAAGCGCTGGGCGTGTATGAAGTGGGCATTAAGCTGCATCCGAAAGTGACAGCAGCCTTGAAAGTAAAGGTGAAGGAAGCCTAGAGAGTAATAGAAGTCATTTTCGTTCGGATCAAAATAGAAAAATGCAGAAGCAGGCATCATGCCATACAGCCTGTCTCTTCGCAAGCTGCGGACGAAATAATCATAACGACGGCAGGAGGCATTTATGGAGGAAGATCTGATAAAACGGATTATGCCCAATAATTTGGAGGCGGAGCAGTCAGTGATCGGTGCAATGATTATGGACCGGGAAGCGATTATTATGGCTTCTGAAATCTTAATCCGGCAGGATTTTTATCACCAGCAATATGGCGTCCTGTTTGAAACCATGGTGGAGCTGTACAATGAGGAACAGCCGGTGGATATGGTTACGCTTCAGAACCGTCTCCGGGAAAAAGATGTTCCTGCAGAGGTGAGCAGCCTGGAATTTGTAGGAGAACTGGTGGCCGCTGTGCCTACCTCTGCCAATATAAAATATTACGCCAATATTGTGAAAGAAAAGGCAACTCTGCGCAGACTGATTAAGGTAAATGAAGAAATTGCCAATCAATGTTATCTGGGCCGGGAAAGCCTGGAGGATATTATGGCAGATACGGAGAAAAAGATTTTCGATCTGCTTCAGAACAAGAGCGGCGGGGACTATGTTCCCATCAAACAGGTTGTCATCAATGCCCTGGAAAAAATTGAGCTGGCCTCCCGAACCAAGGGAAATGTCACCGGGATTGCCACCGGGTTTGTGGATTTGGATTACCGCACCTCGGGGCTTCAGCCCTCCGATTTGGTTCTGGTTGCCGCAAGACCCTCCATGGGAAAGACCGCGTTTGTATTGAACATTGCCCAGTATGTGGCATTTCACAGCGATCTCTGCACCGCAATTTTCAGTCTGGAAATGTCCAAAGAGCAATTGGTAAACCGTTTGTTTTCCCTGGAATCCCGGGTAGACGCCCAGCTTCTCCGTTCCGGCAATCTGGCGGATTCCGATTGGGAGAAGCTGATAGAAGGCGCAGGAACCATCGGGCGTTCCAAATTGATTATTGACGATACCCCGGGAATTTCCATTTCGGAGCTTCGCTCCAAATGCCGGAAATACAAGTTAGAGCATGACCTGAAACTGATTATCATTGACTATCTTCAGCTGATGTCCGGTTCCGGCAGGTCGGATTCCAGGCAGCAGGAAATCTCAGACATTTCCCGCTCCTTAAAAGGGCTTGCCAGAGAGCTGAATGTTCCGGTAATTGCCTTATCCCAGCTGAGCCGTCAGGTGGAGCAGCGGCCGGATCACAGGCCCATGCTGTCAGACTTAAGGGAGTCAGGGGCTATTGAACAGGATGCGGATGTGGTGATGTTTATTTACCGTGACGATTACTACAATAAGGATACGCCGGATAAAAATATTGCGG
Source organism: Eubacterium sp. (assembly GCA_021769425.1). Classification (GTDB taxonomy): domain Bacteria; phylum Bacillota; class Clostridia; order Lachnospirales; family Lachnospiraceae; genus Petralouisia. Next base: position 58,622 of record JAETSX010000006.1, on the reverse strand, counting down.
AGATTATTATTGCCAAGCAGAGAAACGGCCCAATAGGAACCATTAATCTGGTTTGGCTGCCCCAGTATACCAAGTTTGCCAATATGGAAAAACGGTAAAAAATGTTGCATTATGTAAAATCAGACAGATATTTTCCGTAAAAGGAAAGTATCTGTTTTTTGCTGTCATTATTTCACGATGAAAAAAGATTGTAACAGCAGAAAGAAATCGTTAAAATAGAATTAGTAAAAAGGGACAAGCTGATACTGATATCAGTTGCAGCAGGCAGACCGGGCCACCGGAAGTCAAATCCCAAAAAGGAGGTTAAAATGTGGAAAATGTACGCTATATGATTTCGGACGCGGCAAACATTGTAAATGTTGAGTCCCACGTATTGCGTTATTGGGAAGAAGAGTTAGAGCTTGCCATCCCCCGCAACGAAATGGGACACCGTTATTATACAGAAGAAAATATAGCGCAGTTCCAAAAGATAAAGGAATGGAAAGAACAAGGTTATCAGCTGAAAGCCATTCGGATGATGATACATAGCGGCCAGCCGGCTGCAGGAACCGGAGAATTTTACGGAAGCCAGCCGAATGCAGGAACCGGAGAATTTTACGGAGGCCAGCCGAATGCAGGAACCGGAGAATTTTACGGAGGAAAGCCGGCAGGAGATCTGCAGGCAGGAGGGAATAACGTAATTCAGATGAACCGGGAATATGTGGAGGCAGTTCCGAAACCTATGGTGGAAAAACATAACAATCCGATTTCCAATACGGTGAAATTAGAACAGTTCCAGTCTATGATGCTCACGATTGTGAAGCAGGCAATGGAAGAGAACAATCCGGCATTGGGAAAGGAGGTGGGAGTACAGGTAGGAGACCGGGTGTTGAAAGAAATGAATTATCTGATGCGGGAACAGGATGAAGCTGAGGAAGAACGGTTCCGCAGGCTGGATGAGGCAATCCGCGCCACCCGCAAGAGCAAACGGTTCCACAGGGAGAAAAAAGAAAAGAAAGAAGCGGAAAAGAGAGTGGGCAAAGATAAGAAACTGAGCCCGAATCTGACCGTTACGGAATAAGGGGCCGTGTTAAAAAAGGAGCTGACATCTCAACCGGGATGTCAGCTCCTTATGTAGTTTCTCTTACGCTGCAAGGCGATAAAGATTAGCCCTGCTCAATCGCGCCTGTAGGACAGGAACCTGCGCATGTTCCACAATCAATACAGGTATCTGCATCAATTTCATATTTGCCGTCGCCAGCGGAGATAGCTCCTACCGGACATTCACCTTCACATGTTCCGCAGCTTACACAAGCGTCAGTAATTACGTATGCCATAATTAATTTCCTCCTTAATAAAATGAATGTTCAACTCAGCTCCCTAAGTGGTAGCTTTGAACCTTATTTTAATACAAATGTCCTCTGATTACAAGTGAAAATTGCTAAAGTTTCTCTGTTTTTTATCCGAAATAGGTATTATCAAAAATCAGGCACAGGAAAAATGGGGCACGGATATGAATGTGAGAATAGATAACAGTAATGTGACAGAAATTACCAGGACCAATCATAGTGTGGAAATTAAGGGAAATGCCACGGTGACTGCCCAGGAAACAACCACAGAGCAAGTAGAGAAACAAACCGGCAGAGTGACAGCGGTGCAGCAGACCAGAGTAGAGGCTTCGGTCTGTCCGGCGGAATCTCAGATTGAGAAGATACAGCAGGATGCGGAAAACGCCAGGACGGAGCTGATACAGCAGAAGATGGAAGTTGTGTCCAACACCATGTCGGAAGAAGACTGTGAGAAAATGGGCGAAGACGGATTCTCTGTGAATGGCACAGAGGTGGAAACCATTGTAACCGAGATTGATAAGATTAAAATGGAACTGGCAAAAGCCGGTGTGGATATCAGCGTTTTCGGAGATGAATTAAGCAAAGAGCAGTTGGAAGCGCTGGCAGGAAGCGCAGGACTGGCAAGTCAGTTGGAGTCAGCGCTTCGTCAGGCAGATCTTCCGGCAACGGAGGAGAATATTTCTGATTGTATGGAAACCGTGCAGCAGGCGGCGGATCTTACGAATTGTTCCGATGAAACAGTAAAATATTTGTTGGAGCATGAGCTTCCTCCTACTGTGGAGAATCTCTATAAAGCGCAATACAGCGCCAATTATGGCACAGCTAACTCTAAGAATGCGGGAATTCCCATGGACGATCATCTGAGAATGCAGGTGGAGCAGGTGATTGCCCGGGCAGGTCTTTCGGTGAATGAGGATACCTTAAACTGCAGCCAGTGGATGTTAGAGAATGAGATTCCTCTGACGGAAGAAAATCTGAGATATGCCATGGATTTGAAAGAATTGCAGCTTCCTTTGGGGCCGGAACAGTTGGCAGGGGCCATGTTAGAGGCTGTTGCAGAGGGAAACCGGCCTATGGACGCCATGGTATTAGAAGGCTACAGCAATGGAGATCGGGCAAATGAGGCAGCGCAGACTGTCAGCCGGGCCACTGACGCCCAGGTATGGAATGTTGTCAAACAGGGGCTTCCCCTTACCATAGAGAATCTGCAGGTGGCGCAGAATACAGAAAAACAGCAGAAACAGGAGAATGGACGGTCATTTTCAGAATCTCAGGATATCCCTGAATATGCCAGAGAGGATATGGAATTTCTGACTGCAAAGAGACAGTTGGAGGAGACCAGGCTGATGATGACGGCCCAGGCCAATTATGCCCTGTTGAAACAGGGAATTTCCATTGAGACGAAGCCGTTGGCAGAACTGGTGGAACAATTGAAGTCCATGGAGGATCAGTATTATAAAAGTCTGCTGTCCCAGAATGGAATCCCGGCTACTCCCGAGAATACGGAAGTATTTGCAGAGACTATGGGAAAGACCAGGGAATTGGCAGAAGTTCCGGCTTCCATTTTGGGAAATATCCGGACTGATGAAGACGGCATTCCTGCTATGCATGAGACGGGAATGTCGGAGCAGGCAAAGATGGAACGGGCAGGAGAAGCCTATGAGACGCTTCGGACGGAGCCCAGGAAAGATATGGGCGATTCCATCCAGAAGGCATTTCGTAATGTAGATGATATTTTAAAAGATCTGGGACTGGAAACCACAGAAGCCAATCAGCGGGCCGTGCGGATTCTGGGTTATAACGGAATGGAGATTAATTCGGAGTCCATTGCAGGGATCAAGGCAGCCGATCAGAAGGTTCAGAATATGTTCCAGAATCTTTCTCCGGCTGTGGTAATGGAAATGATACGGGAAGGGGTAAATCCTCTGGAGATGAATGTGGAGCAGCTTAACAGCAAGGCACAGGAAATCAAAAGCCGCATAGAGGACGCAAGCCAGGAGAAGTTCAGCAAGTATCTGTGGAAGTTAGAACAGAATCAGCAAATCACTCCGGAGGAGCGGGACAGTTATATTGGAATATACCGTCTGCTGAATCAGATTGATAAGACGGACGGAGCAGTGATCGGGGCGTTGGTTCATCAGGGCGCAGATTTGACGATGAAGAATCTGTTAAGCGCAGTGCGGACGAACCGGAATCCAGGCATAAATGTGTCGGTTGATGATAATTTCGGGGAAGCGGATGAGATCCACAGTCAGGAACTTAGCATTTCCCAGCAGATAGAGGCGGCCTATCAGACCGATTGCGCCAGAGAAGCTTTTGGCAGGATGACGCCGGAAGGCGTGCAGCAGGCCGAAGCCCAGGGCGCAGGCAGGACATGGGAAGAGATGATGCCGGAAGAACTGTTATGGCAATTACGGGAAGCGCCGGCGGATGAAGAGACGGAGCGTTTGTATTATCAGGAGCAGCTGCAGGAATTTGCCGGGGCTAAAGAGGCTGAGGCTCAGGCGCTTCAGATGCTGAGCGCCTATGATATGCCGATGACTGCCTATAATATTATGGCGGCCAGCCAGATGCTGCACAACCGTAATGGAATTTTTAAATCTCTGTTCGATCCGAAGAATCTGGATAAAGAAGTTAATTTTGAAGAGGTAAAAGAAGAGATTATCAAGGAATTCGGTGAAGCGGTAAAGACGCCGGAAGAGATGGCGGAGGCTCAGGAGAAGCTGGCAGATCTTGCGGAAAATGTAATGAAGACCATGATACAGTCAGAGGATGTGCGCAGCCTGGATATCCGTGATATGAAAGTGATGCAGCAACAGATTGAGCTGGGAACCCGGATGGCAAAAGAAGAGAATTACGCAATTCCCGTATTGGTGGCCGATGAATTGACCAATGTTCAGCTTAAAATTGTACGCGGCAAGCGGGAACGTGGCAAAGTGGATATTATATTTGAGACTCCCAAGCTTGGAAAAGTATCTGCCAGTTTCCAGGTGCAGAAGGAGTCCATCAGGGGTTATCTGGTGTCAGATTCCCCGGAAACTATTAAAGAATTGACAGACCATGAGGCCGATCTTCGGGCGCGTATCAGCCAGGATGAGGGTCAGACATGGGAGATGAATATGATTTGCAGTGATCATCCGGATCTTTCCAATATTTTTTCCAAAGAAAAGGGAATGGAAGATTCCGAACAGACTGCAGAAGAGCAGCAAGTGCAGACAAGGACGTTGTACGGCGTTGCCAGAGCCTTTTTAGAAGAGGTAAAGCAGACAGGACAGAATATGCAGCCGTAAATTTTCCGGGGCATGGCGGCAAAAAGGATTTTGCGGCTGCCCGGGAATGAGGCAGGATTTTGAAGAACAGGAGAGATAGAAAATGAAGATTAATCACAACATGTCAGCGCTTATTGCCAACAAAAGATTATTAGCATCTGATAAAAGTTTATCCGTTTCCATTGAACGGCTGTCTACGGGGTACCGGATTAACCGGGCTTCCGATGATGCGGCGGGAATGGCAATTTCCACCAAGATGAAAGCGCAGATTAAGGGTCTTTCGCAGGCTTCCAGGAATGCTTCTGACGGAGTCTCCGTGTTAGACACGGCAGACGGCGCTTTGACCGAAGTTCATGCAATGCTTCAGAGAATGCGGGAATTGTCTGTGCAGGCGGCAAATGAAACCAATACGCCGGATGATTTAGAGGCGATTCAGGCAGAGATTTCCTCTTTGAGAGATGAAATTGACCGCATTTCCAAGGATACGGAATTTAATACCAAGCATCTGTTAGACGGTACGCTGGATCAGCGGGTATTTACGGATAACCGCGGAATTACCAGAATGGATATTTCCGATTCTGTTACCGCCGATAATTACAGTATTACCGTAGCAAGCGACGCAACTCATGCAGTGGTGGCAGGAGGCGTGAATATTGCGCCGGCAGATACAGCGCCGGCGGACGGTGTAGTTACGATCAATGGAGTTGAGGTTAAAATCTCCCAGGGAGACACTTTTGAAGAAGTATATCAACAATTGAGAGAAGGAGCGGAACGCGGCGAGGTAAATCTTCTGGTTTCCGCAACCCAGACTCCTCCTGCAGCTACACCGCCGGCGCTTATGGCAGGAAAGCCGGAAGATGCCGGATATATACCTGCAGATGTGACAAACGGAGGATTCCTGATTTTTGTATCGGATGAATATGGAAGCGCAACGGAATTAGATCTGAAATGCGACAGCCAGGAACTTGCAGACTTTCTTGGAATTCCCCAGGATAACCCCAATGTGCCCCACGGAGAGGACGTAAAGGTGGAATTTACCACTACAGGCACGCCTGCTGAACGGGTGGGATTCGGCTCTCAGGCAACAATTCTTGCAGAAGGCAATTATGTGACAATTTCGGATCGGAATGGATTTGAGATGAAGTTTGAAGTAATTCCAGGGCAGATTGCGCAGAATTCACAGGTGAATATGGAAGTTACCAACATCGGAACCATGACCCTTCAGATTGGCGCAAATGAGAATCAGACAGTGGACGTTCGGATTCCGGAAGTGTCTTCACGGACTCTTTATATTGATAAAGTGAATGTGTGTACCGTAACAGGTGCAGATCGGGCCATTACCAGCTTTGACGGAGCTATTTCCAAGGTCAGCGAGGTGCGTTCCAGTATCGGCGCATATCAGAACCGTCTGGATTATGCAGTCAGCAGCTTAGACGGCACGGAACTGAATATGACCCAGGCTTTGTCCAGGATTGAGGATCTGGATATGGCAGAAGAAATGACAGAATATACCAAATACAATGTACTGACACAGGCAGCTACTTCCGTACTTGCGCAGGCCAATGATATTCCCCAGCAGGTACTGCAGTTATTGCAGTAGGAGGATGCTATGACACAGGAAAAAAAGCAGGAATTTACCCGCCGGTTAAGCTGCTGTAACCGGGGGGAAATGATTGTGATTCTATATGATATTCTCTTTGCTTATCTTGAAGATGCCGAACATGCCAAAGAAGCAGGGCAATATGAGGAATTTAAAGGTTCCGTGGAGAAGGCGGAACAGGTAGTGCGCAGACTGATGGATGATCTGGATTTCACCTATGCTGTTTCCGGCGAATTGTATCCTCTGTATCAGTTTGTGAATAAACTTCTGGCAATGGCTGTATGTAAAAATACCGTACAGGATATTCAGGGTGCACAGAAAGTTCTGAAGAATCTTTATGAAGGTTTTGTGGAAGCAGCGAAACAAGATTCTTCAGAACCTCTGATGCAGCATACCCAGCAGGTAGTTGCGGGCATGACTTATCAAAAAGGCAGCCTGACAGAGACTCTTCAGGGTTCTGACAGTTCGAGGGGATTCTTGGCATAAGAATCCTCATCGAACTGTTTTGCCTTGGTAAGCAGAAATTTATAACGCATTTGCAATGCTTTCACCTGATAAATGCAGCAGTCAATTAAATCCGGATCCATGGCATTTTCAAAGCTGTTGTAGGCATGGGCCAAATCGCACTGGGCTTTCTCCAGGTCATCTAAAAGTAAAGAGTAGGCGGCCGCATGGGCGGTCTGCTTTTTCGTAATCTGAAACATATGCATCCCTTTCCTTTTTGTAACGATTCTTCTGCGGTGTGATATCTTGATGATGTATTTATACCCGTGAGCGAAATCATTTGCCGACAGATCTTTCCCAGATTTGAGGAAAAAAGCAAATGATTTGGCAAATAAGTATGCTCGTGAGTATAACCGCCGGAGTAATACATACCGTTGTCTTTTTTTAAGTATAAGCAGAAACTTCCAGTAATATACAAAAAAGTCATAAATTTTTCCAAAGAGTATATATTTAATAACAGAAGAAAACCAAATGAAAAGGAGCCGTTTATGGAAAAATATTATGGTGCCGCTGTAATTGCAGTTCTTTGCGTGCTGATACTTTTTATTGGAGTCATGAAGCAGAAGGCAGAAGCGCTGACGACTTTTGTACTGCGGGGATTTGTGGGGGCTGTGGGAATCTGCGCAGTAAATGAAATTCTGAAAAATCAGGGGATTGATGTGGCTGCAGGGATTAATCCTGTTACAGTTTTGACAGTCGGAACCCTTGGTATCAGCGGGTTTGCGTTGATTTACGGGATTTTGTTCTACCGTTTATTGTAAAATAGTTACAAAAATAGATAAATTGCCGGAACCTACTTTACAAGAAGAGGAACTTAGTCTATAATCCTAAGAAATCAATGAGAAAGAGGTGATGGATTGGGGAAGTGAAATTCATGTTCAGTGTCCTGCTGTTGATTCTGGCAGCGGCAATGGACATACGAAGCGGCAAAATCAGTAACCGGCTGATTTTGAGCGGATTGGCAGCAGGACTTTTCTTCCAGTTTGCAGAAGCGGGATGGAAAGGGGCCGGCGTTTTTCTCAGAAACGTTTCTATACCGGTGATCTTATGTTATCTGTTATTTCTCATACATGTCCTTGGGGCAGGTGACATCAAATTGTTTTCCGTAATTGGCGGAATCTGGAACTTTAAAATCCTTACTGTAACGATAATGATATCTTTTCTGACGGCAGCAGGAATGTCTTTGGGCAAAATGCTGTATCATCACAATCTGGTTTCACGTCTATGCATATTCGGGGATTATATACGTCAGACATTGGCAGCGGCGCAGTTCTCCCAATATCCGAAAAGTCAGGGAAATCAACATATCATTCATTTTTCAATCGCAATATTAATTGGGTATATCATAGCTATGGAGGTGGCTTGTTGAGAAAAATTTCTATTGCTGTCTGTGATACGGACAGAACATATGGACAAAAGCTGGGAGAGTGGATTTCCCTGGAAAAAGGAGGACGGGTATGCGGCAGCAGCTTTTCCACTCCAGAGAATTTTCTGGAATTTCAGAAAAAGGAGGAGGTGGACGTGGTTCTTTTAGGCAGCGGATTTTGGGAAGAGCCTGCAATTACGGCGCAGATGAAAGAAGCGGTAACAGAACAGAACACCGCCCAGGAGTTGAAAGGGATATTGCCGCAGAATGCTCTGGAAGTGAAAAAGACACTGCCACAGGAAGTTCTGAAGGTGAAAAAGGAACTGCCACAGGAAGTTCTGAAGGTGAAAAAGGAGCTGTCACGGGGAGATGCAGAGATGGAGGGGATAGTTTCAGGGGAAAAAGCAGCGGCAAAGACCAAGGGAATCTGTTCCGGGAAAATGCTGCAGCGGGGGCAGGACAGCCGCAGAATTCTCTGGATTTATTTAGAAGATCCGACAGCCAGACAGGCGCTTCCGGATCTGGCGCAGAATTTTCCAGTCATCAGAAAATATCAGGCGGCTTCCCAAATTGTGAGAGAGATATTTTTCTATTATCAAAAGCTGGGGATTTTGGAGCAGGAGCCGGCATTGACAGGCAGGGAGATTCTGGGTGTTTATTCTCCGGACCACAGTATCTGGCAGATGCCCTTTGCGCTGACTCTGGCACAGACATTAAGCCCAAAAGAGAGGGCGCTCTATGTGAGTTTCAGGGAATGTGCCGGATTTGAAGAATGGCTTGGAGAAAGTTACGCACGGGATTTATTGGATGTGATGTATCTGTGCCTTACCGGAGAGGGGAATATCAGTGATTGTGTCGGGAGCGCGGTTTATACTCTGGAAGGGTTTGATTATGTTCCCCCAGCCAGGGACAGCGAATGCCTTGGAGAAGTTTCCAGCCGGGATTATCTGCAGTTTATCAAGCTGCTGGCGGAAAAAAGCGGTTATGATGTGCTCATTTTGGATCTGGGCATGATGGTTTCCGGTTTCTTCGGTTTGCTGGAACTCTGCAGTAAAGTATACATTGTCTCAGATTCGGGGGAATTGCCGGGGAACGCCCGGAAACATTTCAAGCAGATTGTGGCAAGGCAGGACAATGTTCAGTTAGAGCAAAAAATCTCTTATCTGCAGCTTCCTGAGATGAACGAGGGATTTTGCCGGGGAGAGAAGATGCAGCAGTGGATTTGGGGAGAACTGGGGGATTATACCAGACGGATTGCGGGGGTACAGGGTGGAACAGATTAGAAAACGAGTTCTGGAACAGCTGGATATGACGAGAGAACATGAGGAAGAAGAGGTTCTGGCGGTCATTGACGAAGAGATTTGCAGAGCAGCCAGAGAGCGGGTAATTCCGCTGAACTGGCGCAGGGAACTGCGCATGCAGGTATTTCATTCTCTGCGGAAGCTGGATGTATTGCAGGAACTTTTAAATGAGGATGATGTTACAGAAATTATGGTAAACGGCGCCGACCATATCTTCTACGAAAAGAAGGGAGAGATTCTTACTTGGAATAAGCGCTTTTCTTCCAGAGAAAAACTGGAGGATATTATTCAGCAGATTGTGGGGAACCACAACCGGATGGTAAACGAAGCGGAGCCCATTGCAGATACCAGGCTGGAAGATGGGTCCAGGGTGAATGTAGTTCTGCCGCCGGTGGCTTTAGAAGGCCCGGTAGTGTCCATCCGTAAGTTTCCGAAGCATCCTGTATTGATGGAGCAGATGATTGATGGAGGTTCCATCAGCAGGGAGTGTGCAGAATTTTTGGAAAAACTGGTGAAAGCCGGTTATAACATATTCATTTCCGGGGGAACCGGATCAGGAAAAACAACATTTCTAAATGCCCTTTCTGAATTTATTCCAAAATCAGAACGTGTGATAACAATTGAAGATTCCGCAGAACTGCAGCTTCAGGGAATTGAGAATCTGGTTCGGCTGGAAACAAGGACCGGAGGCCCGGAGGGAACTCTGGCGATTACCATAAGAGATTTAATACGGACTGCCCTTCGTATGCGGCCGGATCGGATTATTGTAGGAGAAATCAGGGGAGCGGAATGTCTGGACATGCTTCAGGCGATGAACACCGGACATGACGGTTCTCTCAGCACCGGACATGCCAACAGTTGCCAGGATATGCTGAGCAGGATGGAGACTATGGTGCTGATGGGAATGGAGCTTCCATTGTTGGCAGTCCGGTCCCAAATTGCGGCTGGCGTGGATATCATGGTGCATTTGGGGCGGCTGCGGGACAAAAGCAGGCGGATGCTGTCGATTATGGAAGTGGCGGGAGCAAAAGAGGATGGAATCTGCCTGAATCCGCTGTATGAATTTACGGAAATGGGAGAACAAGACGGAAGAATTACCGGAAGCTGGATCAAAAAGGGTGAGCTGATTCATCGGGGCAAACTGTACCGTGCAGGAATGGAGGAAGCTTGTGAAAAATTATAAAGTCTATGTTCTGAATTGGAAAGAAAGACTTCTCTGCCTTGGGATTACGGCAGGACTTGCAGGGGCCGTTTCCTGGCTGTTTTATCACAACGGATTTGTAATGGCGGCTGCGGTAATTCTTTACATTCCGGTAAAACGAACTTTAAAAAGACATCTGCTGAAAAAAAGAAAGGGAGAAATGCTGTTCCAGTTTAAAGAAATCCTTCAAATGGCGGTTACGGCGTTAAAGGCAGGATATGCCATGGAGAACGCATTTGTACATGCAACAGAAGAATTTGTAAAACTCTATGGCGAAGAGGCGGTAATGGCGCAGGAATTTGCATATATCAATCATCAGGTAAAGTTAAATGTAACGCTGGAATCCTTGCTGGAAGATCTGGCAGATCGGTGCGGGATAGAAGAAATCAGCAGTTTTTCCCAGGTATTCGGATTTGCAAAGCGAAGCGGCGGTGATTTCCTTAGAATATTCCAGAATTCAGCAGATAAAATACGGCAAAAGGCGGAGATTAAGCGGGAAATTGAGGTGGTAATTGCTGCAAAAAAAATGGAAATGAACATTATGAATCTGGTGCCTTTTGGGATTTTGGCCTATGTGGGAATGACTTCGCCGGAATTTTTAGAACCTCTTTACGGAAACTGGCTGGGAATCGGGATTATGACGGTGACATTGATTATTTATGGATGCGCTTGTTGGATGGCAGGTAAAATTGTGGATATACAGGTGTAGGAGAGACAGCCTCTGACCTGGGTCGTGTTGGCCTCCTTTGACGCAAATTGTGGATATACAGGTGTAGGAGAGACAGCAGAACCTGCAGTCCGGTTTTTATTTGCGAATATGCAATCATAGGGGAAATTGCAGAACCTGCAGTCCGGTTCTTAGGAATATGGGAGCTTATCCAGCAGGCATTGTATGCGGAAAGGAAAAGTATGCATGGATATATAATAGCTGCGGCAGTTTGCGCAGCAGCAGCCTGGAAGTTCAAAAAACGGAGACTTCAAAAGAGATTGTATGAGGCAGCATTGCTTCTGACAGCAGGTTTTTTTCTGGCGGCAGTTTTTAGCGGGATAGATGACGGCGGACATCAAAAGCGGATTCTGCGGAATGGGCCGGGCCGGGGGCAGGAAGAAAAGAGTTTTCTGGTGGATGCAGAGGGTCTGCTGAAACAGTATCCCATGAAAATTCAGGTGGAAGAAAAGAAACTCACAAAGAAACAGAAACAGGAATATCTGGACAGGGCAAAAGAGGAACTGGATAAAGTGATTCCGGGAGACAATCCTTCTCTGGAATCAGTAAGCGAGTCCCTGTATCTGCCGGAAGTTCTGCAGGAGGGCGCAGTGGAAGCGGATTACCGATTTTCCGATTATGAGGTATTTGATACGGAGGGAAATTTGATGGCATCATTGGAAAAATCGGTTCTGGTGGAGGTAACGGCAGAGTTAACCTGTCAGGAGGAAGTCTGTCTGTATCGCTTTTTTGTCCGGGCAGTGCCCAAGGAAAAGTCAGATCGGGAATCCTTTGCAGAGAAACTCGAGGAATTGCTGGTATCGGAAAATAACAGAGAAAACGCTGATTATCTGGAACTTCCGGAACAATTGGAAGACAGGAAGCTTACATGGAAAGAACAGAAGGAAAACCGAAGTGTAATTATGGCTTTCTTGGGGATTGCCGGTGGGGCCGCTGCAGTGTTTTCTGAGAAAGAAGAGAAAAAGAAGAAAGAGCAGCAGCGCCATCGACAGATGCTTCTGGACTATTCTGAGATTGTCAGCCAGTTGTCATTGCTGCTGGGAGCAGGCATGAATCTGACAGTGGCCTGGGAGAAGATTGCAGGCGCCTATCTGAGCAGAAGGAAGCGAAAGGAAGTGGAAAGGCGTGAAGCATATGAAGAGATGGTGACGGTCCTCCATGAAATTCAGGCAGGAGTGGGGGAACTGCAGGCATTTGAGAATTTTGGGATAAGATGTGAGCTTAGCGTGTATCGTAAATTGTCCTCATTGATTGTCAGAAATATCCGAAAAGGCTCAAAGGGGTTGCAGCGGTTGTTGGAGGAGGAAGAAAGAGAGGCTTTTGAACAGAGAAAGGCAGAAGCCAGGAAAGCAGGGGAAGAGGCAGGAACGAAGCTTTTGCTCCCCATGGGAATTATGCTGGCGCTTGTGTTGGTAATACTGGTAGTGCCGGCAGGGCTGACACTTAATATTTAGTCCGCATATGGACCAGGAGGGGGCCGTTGGAAAATGGAATGTACAAACAATATATAGTCGTAATACTGAAAAATCATAACCATATATTACGGAAATCTACCATTTCCCGACATCCTCTGGGATTCCGGTTTAGACAATGATGAAACTATTATTTTTAGGAGGAAGAAAATGAGAGAATTTAAAAGATTTTTGAAAGAAGAAGATGGAATGGGAGTAGTGGAAGTTATTTTAATTATTGTGGTTCTGATTAGCCTGGTGGCTCTGTTTAAGACACAGATTAGCCAGTTGGTGAATGATGTGCTAAAGAAGGTTTCAGGAAATGCAAAGAAGATCTGAAGGAAAACAGCAGACTTGTGACGGCAGCATTACGCTGTTTCTGGCATTGACGCTGACAATCATACTTTCCCTGATTTTTTCCCTGCTGGAAGCCGCGAGGGTACAGGCGCTTGACCGGATCGCCCGGCGGGATCTGCAGCTTAGGCTGGAATCTGCATTTGGCAGGTATCACATACCCATGTGGGAAAATTATCATATGCTGTTTCTGAACGGAAACGATGAAAAGGGTCAGTTGAATTTGTCCGCACTGGAAGGAATTATAATGGAAGAGGCTGATTTGGAACAAAAGGAAAAAGGATTTTATCAGATATCATTGAAAAATGTTGAGATTAAGAAATATGCTCTTGCAACAGATCAGAAAGGAAAGTTTTTCCGGGAACAGGCATGCAGCACAGTGAAGGAGCAGCTTGCGGAACATGCGGCGGATGCAATAAAAGAGATATTGCGCCAGGGAGAAGAGCTGGAAAAGGACAGCCATGAGGCGGAGGAGAAGTGGAGACTTGCACAGGAGGCCGCAGAGGAAGCGAAGGAGGCTGCCGAAGCCGCAGAGAAAGCAGGGGAAGGTGAAACTGCACAGGCCGCAGAGGAAGCGGGAGAAGGTGAAACTGCGCAGACAGCAGAGGAAGCGGGAAAAGGGAAGACAACAGCGACCGGCGGTGCGGATTCTTCCCAGGGAGCGGCAGAGGAAGCATCGCAGGGTGCAGAAAATACAGGGAAAGATTCTTTTTCAGAAAAAGCGTTGCCGGAAAATCCCATGGATTTTGTAAGTCTGTGGAAAAAGTCACCGGTTTTAACACTTGTTGTGGAAAATCCTTCTCAAATTTCCGGGAAAAGCATTTCACAGAAAGACAGCATTCAGAATCGGAAAAAGGAAGCCGGAAACCTAGAAAAGGAAACCAAAGAAAAGCTGGAGAAACTGTGGCTGATACAATACCTGAACACTTATTTTTCCTGTAAGGGCGGCGTCGGAACAGGCGGATGTAGCAGCCATGCCCTGGACTATGAACTGGAATATTGTATTGGCGGAAAAGATACAGACAGCCAAAATCTGGAACAGGCGGTAATCAGGCTGCTTCTGATTCGGGAAGCCGGCAATTTTTCAACCATTATGCAGGATAGCGGCAAGCAGGCTCTTGCATTGGAAATGGCTGCTGCTGCCGTGGGTTTTACCGGAATCCCTCCATTGATACAGGCGGTTCAGATTGGTATTCTGCTTGCATGGAGTTATATGGAAAGCATACTGGACGTCAGACATCTTTTGGCGGGAGGAAAAGTGCCGCTGATCAAAGAAGTGTCTGAGTGGCAGAGCGATGTGTCTCTGGGGCAGAAGGCATTGGAGAAAGGCACGAAGCAGCAGGAAGAGAGAGGATTGGATTACCGGGAATATTTGCAGATTCTGCTGCTTTCTGTGAAAGAGGATACCCTGGTGTGCCGAGCAATGGATGTTATGGAACAAAACATCAGATTGCTGCCGGGAGAAGAAAAATTTTCCATGGATCATATGATACAGGGAATAGAGGCCGAATCCGTATCGGAAGCAGATTCCATGTTTCTGGGCCTGATTACAAGTGTAAAGGTAAAGGATGGGATGTATCTTTTTGACAGTAACGATCAGCTTTTTTATGAATGAGCAGAAATCATTATTTGGGATAATAAATAGAAATCAATTATCAGTACAGGAAAGGAGGGCATGAAAAAGTGCCTTGGATAACTGGAAAGGAAAACGGAAAAAGCTCTCTCAGGCAGAAATATATAGAAAAAAGTTATGGGTGTTCCCCGCCAAAGGCACTTTTTCATGCCCTTCTTTCGGGAAGTCTGACAGTTGAAGCGGCGTTGGTTCTTCCGATCTTTCTTTTTGCCATGATAATGATTCTGTATTTGTTTCGGATGATGCAGGTTCAATATATTGTGGGAAATTCATTGGATCAGGCGGCGGCAGAAGCATCGCTGTTTGGCAGTGTTTCGCAGAAAGAGGCAGAAAATTTAGCTAAAGCTATGTTTTATAAAGAATTAGCAGTTCAGAAATGTTCCATGTCCGGCATAGAATTGGGAGTGGCGGGATTTTCCTGGAAGAATGCCAAAGCAGATTCTGACTTTGTTGATTTGTCGGTGTCTTATCGCATTCGGTTTCCCCTGAGCTTTTTTGGCAGAAAAAGCGTGTCTTTATCAAACGCCTGCAGAATGCATCGGTGGGTGGGAAATCGGGATGGTACAGGAAACCAGGAGGGAAAGGAATGGGTTTATCTTACCCCAACGGAAAATGTGTATCACATCAGACGGGACTGCAGCCACTTGAAACTTACAATTCAGTCTGTAACCATCAATGAAACGATCCGAAGAAAGTACAATCCATGCGGGCATTGTGTACGGAAGAAAAAGCCGGAAGGTATCGTATATATTACCAGTGAAGGAGATTGCTATCATATGAAAATAGATTGCAGCGGGTTAAAAAGAACAGTTTACATGGTGTTGAAAGAGAAGGTTGGAAATAAAAGGGCCTGTTCAAGATGCGGGGGTAAGTAGTATGCAGAAATTTATGGTATTAGGATTGTTGGGATTATGTACCTGGGAAGATGTAAAAAGAAAAGAACTAACGCTGATTTATATTTTATTGTTTGGTGTGTGCGGTGTGTGCCTGCATTTGTTTTATCCGGAATGTTCCATTTACAGCATGCTGTGGGGAATGCTCCTGGGAGTGGCAATGATGCTGGTCAGTTGGATTAGCCGCGGAAAAACAGGAATGGGAGATGGAATTCTTCTGGTAGTGACGGGCGTATATCTGGGTGGACTGGGGAATCTTAGGCTGCTTTTTACAGGCCTTGTGTTTGCAGCAGTGTGGTCTTTGATGCTGCTAGCCTTTGGAAAGAAATCAGGGAAGGAAAGAATTGCATTTGTTCCGTTTTTGTTGGTTTCGTATCTTATGATGCTTGCAGGGTGGCTGATATGATAGACAGGAAAGTCAGCGGAAGCTTTACAGTAGAGGCGGCATTGGTTCTGCCTGTGATCCTGATTTGTATTTTACTGATTCTGAATCAGGGGCTGGAATTGTACCAGGAACTGGTGGAAACGGCTGAAAAGCAGCAAATGTGG
This sequence comes from Eubacterium sp., assembly GCA_021769425.1. Classification (GTDB taxonomy): domain Bacteria; phylum Bacillota; class Clostridia; order Lachnospirales; family Lachnospiraceae; genus Petralouisia. The sequence goes on along the minus strand of JAETSX010000006.1, from coordinate 42,446 downwards.
GAGGAATTTGCTCCGGCAGGTTACTTCCGCAAATTGGAACTGTTGGGTGAAATGACAGGCTGATGATAAAGGGGAGAGAATTCGTCTGCTGTTTGTGTCCTGTATCGGCAGGCGGCGCGTCTTTCATGTCTGATATTTGCCCGGAAAGGAATGGAATAATATGGAAGTGACCTATAGAAGGAATTTGCATAAAAGTTATATGTGTGTAAAAGGACAGGAGGAAATTGCAGAAGAATATGAAATAAATATGTTAAAAGCAGAGCATGTGCCATATCTTCTGGAATTGGAAGTGGTGGAATCTGACGGTGAAAAAAATTATCTGTATGATATCAGCGGAAAACAGCAGATGGAAGATTACCTTTCAGGAAAGAAAATGGGATATGAAATGCTCTGGAAATTATTGAGTTCTGTCAGAGAACTGTGTAATGTTCTGCCAGATTATCTGCTGCGGGAAAACGGGATCTGCCTGAAAGAAGAATATATTTATGTGAATCTGGGAGACGGCAGTCTGTCCTTTACATATCTTCCTTTTTGGAATGAGAGCCTGCAGGATGCATTTGCCCGCTGCATGGAGCAGATTCTCAGAAAAATCGATCATCAGGATCAGGCAGCCACCGAATTGGCGTATCAGATCTATCAGCTGTCTCTGATGGAAAATATCAGTATCCGGAAAATGCTGGAAAACATAACGGTAAAAAAGGAGCAGAAAACAGAAAGTTCGGAGTGCGGCCGGGAATTTCAGGAGGCGGTTTGCGAAAATAGTTTGGAGCAAAAGGCAGAAGATGCAGAGCAAAAGGCAGGGAAAAGGCAGTATAAAATTTTGTCGGGAATCTGGAAAATGACAGAACAGGAGCCCTGGCTTTATACATTCTTTCAATATTTTCAGCCTGATCATGCTCAAAAAAAGGCTTCAGGAGAAAAGTCTTTGAAGGAGGAGAACGGAAATGGAAAATCTCTGAGAGAAGTGATTTGTCAAAAGAAGTTTACCAGGGAAAAGCTTTTAAAAGAGAAATTCATCGGGGAAAATCTATTAAAAGAGAGGTTCATCAAAGAAAAGCCTTCGCAAGAGAGGCTTATCAAAGAAAAGCCTTCACAAGGGAGGCTTATCAAAGAAAAGTCTTTACAAGGGAGGTTCATCAAAGAAAAGCCTTCACAAAGGAGACTTATCAAAGAAAAGCCTTCACAAGGGAGGTTCATCAAAGAAAAGCCTTCAATAGAGGTTTCAGGGAATGGGAAACTAATGAAAGAAAATCCTTTTCAGATCAGGGAAGACGATTTTTTTGGGGAGAAGATGTCAGGAGAGAGAGAACTCTCATATCCCACAGAAATTCTGGGGGCCGGCAGTCAGGAACCCATGGGAAAACTGATTTACCAGGGACTTCATGGATGCGGAGATATTCTGGTGGAAGGAGAGGATTTTTTGTTGGGTAAGAACAGGAGTCAGGCCGCAGGTGTGATTGATGCTGAGGGGATTAGCCGGATTCATGCCAGAATCAGTAAACGGCAGGGGGCGTATTATCTGGAAGATTTAAACTCCACCAATGGGACTTATTTGAACGGGGAGCCTGTTGCATATCATCAGAAAAGAAAACTGAGCAAAAACGACAGGATTCTGTTTGCAGCAGAAGAATACCTTTTTTCCTGAATCTGCAAATGGCTGACGATGTTTAAAGAATTTTCCTGAATCTGCAAATGGCTGACGATGTTTAAAGAATTTTCCTGAATCTGCAAATGGTTGACTTTGCTTCCAAAAATTTATATACTAAAGACATTGATAAATTTGGAGGCTTTGGTATGAAAGTTAATATTTATTATGGAGGGCGCGGATTGTTAGATGATCCTACCTTGTATGTCATTGATAAAATGCAGGAAGTATTAGTTGAACTTCGGGTAAACGTAGAGCGTTATAATATTTTTGAACACAAAAACAGTATTTCCACCCTTCCCCAGACCATTAAGGATGCGGATGGCATCATACTGGCAACGACAGTAGAATGGTTGGGAATCGGCGGTTACATGCAGCAGTTTTTGGATTCCTGTTGGTTGTATGGGGATAAAGAGAAGATTGCTGCCACTTATATGCAGCCCATTGTAATGTCTACCACTTACGGAGAACGGGAGGGAGAAATTGCTCTTGCAAGCGCCTGGGAGATATTGGGCGGACTTCCCTGTGCCGGATTATGTGGTTATGTGGAGGATTTGATCGCTTTTGAGATGAACCGAGATTATACGGTGCTGATTGAGAAAAAAGCGGAGAATCTTTACCGCACCATATCACAGAAATTGAAGAGTCTCCCCAACAGCAATCAGGCTGTGAAACAGTCTGTGCTGCGTCCACAGCAGTTAGAGCTGACGCCTCAGGAAAGCGAACAGTTGTCTAAATATGTGTCCGATGACGTTTATGTGAAGAAACAGAAAGAGGATATTGAAGAGTTAAGCAGTATGTTCAAGGATTTACTGGGGCAGAGCGAGGAAGATGCGGAGATGGCGTATCTGACAGAATTAGAGGCTCATTTTGTGGCACAGGACGATTTTTCGGCTACCTATCTGTTTATGATTGACGGAAAGAAGAAGCCTCTGACCATTGAAGTGCATAATGATGAATTGCGGGTTCACTACGGGCAGGGGGAAAAGATCGATGTCTATGCCAAGATGACAACAACGGTAATGGACAATATCATTCAGGGAAGGATGAGCTTTCAGAGAGCCTTTATGACAGGGGAGATGACGGCCAAGGGTAATTTTAAGACGTTGAAAATGCTGGATCAGATTTTTATCTTTGAACGATAAGGCAAGGAGCATGTGAAAGCGAATAAAAAAGACTGCAGGCTGTACAAGTTATAGCATGTCTATATAGAAACAGGAGGTAGGAAATGAAAGAAGAAAACTGTATTTTTTGTAAAATTGCGTCTGGGGAAATTCCATCCAAAACAATTTATGAAGACAATGAATTCCGGGTGATTCTGGATATCAGTCCTGCGTCAAAGGGACACGCCCTGATAATACCCAGGGAGCATTATGCCGATATTTATGAACTGCCGGAGGATATGGCAGGACATGTGATGGTTCTGGCAAAAAAGCTTGCCGCGCATATGACGGAAGCATTAAACTGCGACGGCTTTAATATCGTACAGAATAACGGAGAAGTGGCGGGGCAGACAGTATTCCATTTTCATATGCATTTGATTCCAAGGTATCGTGAAGACGGCAATCAGGACAAGCTTTGCTGGAATCACCTGGAATTATCCCAGGAAGAACTGGAAGATATCTGCCGGAAATTGCGGAAGTAATGATTCCCTGCAAAGTTTTGTAAGTATTTTTAAATACGTTCCGGAAAGTATTTTTACCGGTTTGCTGAAAGGCGCACCTGGAATAATAGATACAACGCTTCAGGATTGTCCTGCAAAGATTTGTGCAGGCAAAGGGCGCAGGTATATACAGTACAGGAAATTCAGGATTGTCTTTCCTCTTTTAAGAAGAGAGATTACAGGCATCCTTCACACAGACAAACCTGAATTTCCATGCTTTTCTCATAAATGTTGTTATTTCTGATTAGCAGCCTGTTCCAGGAGCTGTGTCACCGTTTCTACAGAATTTAACTGTTCGCTTTTCGCCATGGCGCTGATGTACTGATTTCTGTTCTGAAATAATTTATGAATAGCATCCAGAAGAATCACACTGTTCAATTGTTCCTCTTCAATTACCACACTGTATCCCTGACGCTCAAAGGAACGGGCGTTTAAGATCTGATCTCCTCGGCTGGCGTTGGCAGAAAGCGGGATTAGAATATTAGGCTTACGCAGCGCTAAAAGCTCGCAGATGGCATTGGCTCCTGCTCTGGAAACCACCAGGTCTGCAAGAGCAAACATATCGCTTAATTCTTTATTTGCATATTCAAATTGTGCATATCCTTTTGTATGATCCAAAGAAGGGTCCAGCTTTCCTTTTCCGCAGAGGTGAAGAACCTGAAATTCTTTTAACAGATCCGGAAGGAGGCTTCGGACAATTTCGTTAATAAACTGGGATCCGGTGCTTCCGCCGATTACCATAATTACCGGTTTTTCTGCCTGAAACCCACAGTATGTAAGCCCCTTCAAACGATTTCCCGACAGCAGTTCCTTGCGGATGGGAGAGCCTGTCAGAACTGCTTTGTCAGAAGGAAGGTATTTCAGGGTTTCCGGAAAATTGCAGCAGACTTTGCAGGCGTTTGGGATAGCAAGTTTATTGGCAAGGCCGGGAGTGATATCGGATTCATGAATAATGGCAGGAATCTTCCGGTGTCTTGCAGCAAGAATAACCGGAACCGAGACGAACCCCCCTTTGGAAAACACAACGTCCGGTTTTAATTTTTTTAGCAGGGAACGGGCCTGCCCATAGCCTTTGATTACCTTAAAGGGATCGGAAAAATTTTTCCAGTCAAAATACCGGCGCAGTTTGCCGGAGGAGATTCCGTAATAGGGAATGCCGTATTGTTCAATCAGTTTTTTCTCGATTCCGTCATAAGAACCGATGTAATGGATATCGTAACCAAGTTCCTTTAATCTGGGGAGCAGTGCAATGTTCGGGGTGACGTGGCCGGCAGTGCCTCCGCCGGTTAACACAATTCTTTTCATGATGACCTCCTGAGTGTTCTTGAATTTATCTGTTCTTATCTTATACTGTTCCTGAAAAAAGATCAAGAGAAGCAAAGTGTCGAAAACCGGGAGAATATGCGATGAAAAAAGCCTTTGGAATACTTCACAGATGGGATAAGAATAATTATAATGAATATATCAGGCAGCTTCCGCATACAGCAGACAGTATAGGGTGAGGAGTGAGCCTGTGTATCACCGAAAGGAGGGACATGCTTTATGGAAGAATTGATACGTTTTTGCCAGAGGTATCAGGGGCTTTTAAAGGAAGCGGCGCTTGTTCTTATGGGATTGCTGATTCTGCTGCTTCTGGCGAGAATCTTGCGGCAGATAAAAAGACTGAACAGAAGTCTTGGAGATATTATCGGAAATGTCCAGGCATATTTTGACGTAATATTGCGGGATGAAGAAGAGGAAGAGTTGGTACGGGAGCCAATGCAGATACATAAGATGGAAGAAACACGAGAAGACAGCAGAGACAAACGGGAATTGACAGCGGAACAGGAAAAGAAGAAAGAGGAGGATGAAAAACTGTTTAATGCAGTACTGCAGGAATACTTCTCCTGAACGGGCTTTTCTGTTTGACGAAGTGGGACAGATTTGTTACAATATTCCATAAGCACAGCGGAGAATACCCATGAGGGGTTCTTATACTAAACCTATAAAGACAAAGGAGTGGAAATCATGGAAAAAGTATCATTTGATTATGGAAAAGCTGCTGGATTTATCAGTCAGGAAGAAGTCAGTTATATGGAGAAAATGGTAGAAGACGCCAGGAAAGTATTGGTTTCAAAAAGCGGAGCCGGAAATGACTTTTTAGGATGGCTTGACTTGCCGGTGGAATATGATAAAGAGGAGTTTGCAAGAATTAAGAAAGCAGCGGAGAAAATTCAGGGAGACTCTGAGGCGCTGGTAGTGATCGGAATCGGGGGATCTTATCTGGGAGCCAGGGCTGCCATTGAATTCCTGAGACACGGATTTTATAACAATGTGCCAAAGGAAATCCGCAAGACACCGGAGATTTACTATGCAGGAAACAGTATCAGCAGTTCCTATCTTGCAGGCTTGATTGAAGTAATCGGTGATCGTGATTTTTCTGTGAATGTTATTTCCAAATCCGGAACTACCACAGAACCGGCGATTGCATTCCGCGTATTTAAAGAGATGCTGGAGAAGAAATACGGCAAAGAAGGCGCAGCAAAGAGAATTTATGCAACCACAGATAAGGCCAGAGGCGCATTGAAGGGACTTGCATCAGAAGAAGGATATGAGAGCTTCGTAGTGCCGGATGATGTAGGCGGGCGTTTTTCCGTATTGACAGCAGTCGGTTTGCTGCCCATTGCAGTAAGCGGAGCAGATTTGGACAAGCTGATGGAAGGTGCGGCAGCAGGACGTGAGCGGGCAATGAATCAGCCTTTTGCTGAAAATGACGCAATGCAGTACGCGGCCGTGCGCAATATTTTATTGAGAAAGGGCAAAGCTGTGGAAGTGCTTGCCAATTATGAGCCATCTCTGCATTATGTTTCTGAGTGGTGGAAACAGCTTTACGGAGAAAGCGAAGGAAAAGATCAGAAAGGCATTTTCCCGGCGTCTGTAGATTTGACCACAGATCTGCACTCTATGGGGCAGTTTATTCAGGACGGTTCCAGAATTATGTTTGAAACGGTAATGAATGTGGAGAAATCCCGCAGCACGATCAAGATCAATCAGGAACCGGTAGATTTGGACGGATTGAATTATCTTGCCGGCAAAGATATGGATTTTGTGAATAAGAGCGCCATGAATGGAACGATTCTGGCTCATACAGATGGAAATGTACCGAATCTGGTGGTAAACATTCCGGAACAGAATGAATACTATTTGGGTGAGTTGTTCTATTTTTATGAATTTGCCTGCGGCTTAAGCGGATATCTGCTGGGTGTAAATCCATTCAATCAGCCAGGCGTTGAGAGCTACAAGCGCAATATGTTTGCGCTCCTCGGCAAGCCCGGATATGATGCAGAACGGGAAGAACTGTTAAAGAGGCTGTAAGAGACGGCACAGTTTATATAATGCCCGTTACTGCACAGAGCTGAACCGCCGGAATACACGTAAGGCAAGAGGCAGCGGTTTACTGGATAAGAAAGTCTGCAAAGAAGAAAGAACTTGGCTTTAAAGAAATGTCATACAGGATATGGAGGAATCTGATTTCAGAGGAATCCATATCCTGTATTTTTATAGAAGAATATATGTATATGATTGGAACTCCATATTCTGCATTTATAGCTGAAATGTATTTACATTTGTTTCTAAAGAGGAGGCGATTTGCTGCAGCTCGGAGGCATGACTGGATATTTCCTGCATAACATTGGCAACTTCCATAACTGCCGCAGAGGTTTCCTGGGTATTGGCGGCATTCTGTTCTGCAATGGAGGTAAGGTTCTGCACTGCGTCTACAATGTTAGTGCGGGCAGAATTCAGTTGGTCAGTACGGCCGGCAATGGAGTCTACATTTGTCGCAGAGTCCATAATTCCTCCCTGAACCTGGGAAAAAGTAGTTCCGGTTTTTGAAACATTTGTGTTTTGACGTATCATAATTTCTTTTACCGCTTCCATGGTTTCCACAGCCTTCCTGGAATCTTCCAGCAGGATATGAATAATATTTTCTATTTGCTGGGCGGATTGGTTAGACTGTTCTGCCAGCTTTTGGATTTCGGAAGCAACTACAGCAAATCCTTTTCCGGCGTCTCCGGCTCTGGCGGCTTCAATGGAAGCATTCAGAGACAGCAGGTTTGTTTCGTCAGCGATGGAGGAAATCAGGGTTGCGGCATCTTTAATTTTTAGGGCGGACTCGTTGGTAGTGTGAGTCTGTTCATATATTATGTTGATAGAATCTATAGCCTGTTGATTTACCGCGTCCAGTTCCCGGAGCGTGGCATTGGCATGTTCACTGGAGCCTTTGATGGATTGCGCTATGCTGCGTAGCGAGGAAACTTCTGCGGAAGTGCTTTCTACCATGTTCCCAATGATCAGGATATCGTCGGTCGCTTTTTGGGTTTCCTCTGCCTGGTTTGCCGCGCCGGTTGCAATTTCATTTACAGCGCGTTCTACATTTTGGACAGTGCCGAGAGTAGAGGAGGCATTATTGCTTAATGATTCAGAAGTAGCGTAAAGTAATGCACTCTGCTGTTTAATATCTGTAATAATATCAGACAGTGCGCTCCTGAGGGAGACTAATGCAGAACCTATGATGCCGCTTTCATCTTTTCGTCTGCTGATTTTGTCCAGACGCTGATCCTCTGTGAGATCCATATCCGCAAATTTTCGTATGATTTCAGAAATTGTAATAATGGGCTGCGTCATCTGCGCAATCAATAGATAGCCCAGGATTCCAAGAATAGTGGATAGTATGCAGCAGCACAGCAACGTCTGGCGGATTACGTTTGTTACCGGCAGAAGAATTTCATCTTCGTCTGCGGTAAGTACCAGAATAGCTTTTCCCTCATCTACGATATAGTAAGAAGCATATTGCCCTTTTCCGTCAGAATTATAATTGCTGATGCCGGCTTCCGGTATCGTTCCTTGTTCCAACTGCTCTATCAGTCCGGAAGTGATATTTACGTCTGAAGTCTGGCCGATTTTGTCCTTATCGGGGTGATAGAGGATCGTTCCGTCTGCACCAACAACATAAAAATAACTGGAATCTACATTTTTCAGGCCGGCGCCTGAGAGCAGAGTTTCCAGGCGTTCTGTATGCAGATAGATAATAGAGACCTTAAGATTCTGATCCAGTACCTTGCCATAGGAATCTGTAAGGTCAGACATATAATTTTGTGTGGTAGCTGTAATATTTTTCTTAACATTCGGAATAATCATACAGGCGCTGAGAAGAACGGTTACAATAATGGAAATAAGAAGAACGGCTACGACTTTTATTTTAATGGAGGAAAGTTTCCAGCTGCCCATGGAATCAGCTCTTTTCTCCGAGGTTGGAAAGTTTATTTCTTTCACAAGAGTATCCTCCTTTTTTCTTTTCATTATAGCAGTCTGTTTGTTTTATTGCAAGAAGATACCTGGAGGATGTCAAAAATGTACAAAAATTAGTAAGAATTATCCTGAATTCTATACATAACGGCGGAAAATGAAAAGGATGGGCCCGGAATTGCCGGAAAGAAATTGATGCAGGCAGCTTGACAATTTACAATTTCTTTGCTATAGTGTAACAAGTTCGTAACATTTGTAACAAATTCGAATAAAATAACATACAAAATTTTAAATAATTTTCAATGTTATTTTAGCAGAAATTCAGGAGGTTAATATGAAATTCGATAAGAAGGTTATGGAAAGCGGAATCGTTGCAGCTTTTACGCTGGTGATGACAGTGTCATCTGTATGCGGAAATAATGTAACAACTCAGGCTCCAGACAGCCAGGAGGTAGAATTGTCAGCAGAACCGGCAGGAGTAGGTGAGGAACTTGTTGCGGCAACAAAGGAAAGAATTGTGAAAGATGTTGTGACAGCAGCCATCACAGAAAATGAGCCTGAACAAAAAGCAGAAGAAATACAGGAAGTTTCCAATAATGAGAAAGCTGCAGGAGCAGCAGAGGAGCCGAAAGAGGCAGAAACAGAGGAGCCAAAAGAGGCAGAAGAGCCGAAAGAGGAAGAAGCAGAGGAGCCAAAAGAGGTAGAAGCAGAGGAGCCAAAGGAGGCGGAAGCTGAGGAACCGAAGGCGGCAGAAGAGCCAAAAGAGGCAGAGGAGCCGAAAGAGGCAGAAGCCAAAAAACAGGAGGAAGCGGCTGAGGCAGAAGAGCCGGAAGAAGCGGCAAAAGCGGAAGCTGCAGCTGAGGAAAATACAGAGAATAAGGAAGAAACAGAGGAGCCGGAGACTGCAGTAACCAATACTCTGGTGGCAGTCGGCAATGAAGAGGTTTCTCCCTGGGCATCCAAATTGCTCCCGAATGTGGAAGACTATCTGAACATTCGTACAGAGCCTTCCGATGAAGCAGAGCTTGCAGGAAAGCTCCATAAGGGAGCATCTGCGGACATTCTGGAAAAGGGAGAAGAGTGGACCAAAATCAGTTCCGGAAGCGTGGAAGGATATGTAAAAAATGAATTCTGCGTAACTGGTCTGGAGGCAGAAAGCCTTGCAAATCAGGTGGGAACTACTTATGCAACCGCAGTAACAGGCGGTGTCAGAGTCAGAGAAACCACATCTGCTTCAGAAGATACTGAGATTTTAGATGTCCTGGAAGAAGGCGGTAAAATTAAGGTGGATACTGAGGCGGAAGCTGCAGAAGGCTGGGTTCCGGTGAAATTAGAAGAAGGAACCGGCTATGTCAGCGAAGAGTTTGTGGAAGTAGAATTAAAACTTGGAAAAGCAATTTCCATTGAAGAAGAACGTGCCGCAATTGCTGCAGCAGAAGCAGAGAAAGCAAAACAGGCACAGCAGTCTGCCGGGGGAACATCCCAGCGTGGGGCTGTATCGGCATCATATGATGACGTAACTTTGTTGGGAGCGCTGATTCAGTGTGAAGCAGGAAGCGAGCCTTATGAAGGGAAACTGGCAGTAGGGGCTGTAGTAATGAACCGTCTCCGTGCAGGTTATGCAGGAAGCATCTCCGGCGTTATTTATCAGGGCGGTCAGTTTACGCCGGCGTCCAGCGGCGCGCTTGCCAGTGCGCTTGCAAATGGCGTATCCGGAAGCTGTATCCAGGCGGCACAGGAAGCAATTGCCGGAGCCAGCAATAGCTGCAAACAAAATAAAAAAAGAAACACTCCCAAGCCAATGCGCATGTGCTATAATGCACTTACGGTATCTTTGTACCAATCATTCATCGGGAACTTATCTTCCCAGTAGCTATCATTGACAGAAAGAGTGTTTCTTATGAAAAATATTTTAGAACAATACAGTGGAAAAATCAATGGCATTTCCAGCAGGTCTGTGCAAAGAAAACCGAAAACGGGAAAATCTATACAGGATTTAATGTTTGGGAAAAAGAAACCCTGCGGATGTTCCGGATTATTTCTGACGGTAAATACCTTTTATCAGGCTTTACAAACAAAGCGGTCTGCCAACAGATTTATCCGCAATCTTTTGGCGACAAAAGAAACAGAGGCAAGGTAACAAGGCTGCTCAAAAAGCTCCGAGTTCATGGCCTGATAAGAAAAGCGCCTCATTCGCACAGATATCATGTATCGGACAAAGGCAGAAGGATTATGAATTCATTACTTGAAATGTGTGAAACGTATTATCCATCAGCAGTATCCGCACAATGAAACGAAATTAGCACAGACATATCCACGGAAAGCCAGCTTTTTAAGGGTGGTTCTTTTCACATGTCTTGGTTTAAATAATTTTGTTTTTTTGCTTGTTTTGATAAGTTAATAGCATAATGACACTGGTGGGCTACCTTTATTTCCAAATATACAAGAATCTGGACGAAGACAAAAGATATTCAGGGAAATCCCTGCCAATCGTAGTGAAAAACTACAAGGAAACCAGGCCGAAAACGGTCATTATATATGTTGGGCAGTATTTTGGCATCTTTTCCTTCCTTGAATTCTTACAGATCTATGCAGAATGCACTTTAGAAGTGCGACAACTTCTTGATCCGATCCTGGCTAAAGTATAGCAGGCTTTTGGAGTTATTCCCAAAAGCCTAATTGAAGTTTATTTACGCGTTTCGTAGCAATAACAATCCCGCGGGTTTACCACGGGATTGTTATTGCGTTGCTTTCCTATATTGATAGGAACAATAAGCGAAAATAAATAAGCCTGCCTTGTAATTCTTGGCGGTTGCAGGTAGGCTTTAGCTATTCTGAGAGGCTAACCACTTTGTGGGCGGCTACTCCTTTTCTATAATATAACATCTCTGAATCTGAAAATCAACATTCTTTTTTTGAAATCCCGATAGATTATACCATTTGCAAGCCTGACACATATTTCATGGGTGACACAAGTTCTGACACTATTTTTTGGTGAATTTACGCTTTTTTATGAGAGAAGATGAAAAGGCAAAGTGCCGGAAATCCCCATAAATAGGCACTTACGGCACTCTGCATAGACAAATGAAAGCCACACCATAATAAGTATCGATATAAGCAGAGTGGGATTATTATTTCACAGGATGTTATTGTTAAAATTGCTGCGATAGGGTATGATTAAGAAAAATATAAGGAGAAGAGAGATGGATTTCAGTAAATTTGTATGGACCAGGGAGCCGGAACAATATACGGTCAGTCCGGACGCCATTGAGGTTGTCACAAAGCCTCATACCGATTTATGGCAGAGGACGTACTATCATTTTCAGAATGACAATGCGCCGGTTTTTCAGATGGAGACAAGTGAAAAATACTTCAGCTTTGTTGTGAAAACAGAATTTCAGGAAAGTCATCACAGATTTGACCAGTGCGGCATTGTGATGTATTTAGACAGTGAGAATTGGCTGAAGGCTTCCGTTGAGTACGAGAATAAATCTTTCCAGCATTTGGGGAGCGTGGTAACCAATCACGGATATTCTGATTGGGCCACAACAGAAATAGACGCATCCGTGAAAACCATGTGGTACCGTTTCAGCAGACGGGAAGATGATTACTGCATCGAATGTTCCAATGACGGAATGACATTCAGCCAGATGAGGATCTGTCATATGTACTTGGGCGGCGGGAAGATACGGTTCGGCATTTATGCATGTTCGCCGGAGGATTCTTCTTTCCGGGCGGTGTTTTCCAGCCTGCAGATGACAGAATGCCAGTGGAAGGCCCATGAGGGACAGAAGCCGGATTAGGAACATTGAAATATGTCTGATAGAGACATCGGTATGATTTGCGGTTTCATTCTGCCGTCTCTTTCAGACATATTTTGAAAAGCCGGAATGGGATGTTATGCAGCCTGATGCAAATTCTGTTATACAACCGCTTCAATGATTAATTTATTGCCGAGAACGATTTCCTTCACCCCGATTTCTTTCTGTTTATTAAAGTTAAAGCTGAGCATATACCCTTTTTGGATCCTCGTCAAATTTAGTGGGTAATAAGTATTTTTAACATTGATTCCTGCACCGATATGATAGTTGTGAAGCAAAGGTATATCAAGGGAGCTACGCTCCACTTCACGGAAACCTTTGACATACCTTTGCTCCACAACATATGGATCACCAAGGAATCAATGGATTCGACTGCTACGCCTTTGCCATAACTGCATCTATATCAAGCTTGCTGCAATTCAGGTATATCATTGTTTTGAAGTATTCAACATTTCTGAATCCACGGGCACGGCACTTTACATTCTGGATGATACTGTTCATCCCTTCAAGAATGGCGTTTGTTAATTTGTATTCAAAATAGTTTAGGATTTCATCCCAGTGGTCACGTATCATCCGGCAAAATGCTTTCATCTGCTCCAACCGTGAATGCATCATCCAGCTGCAGAGCTTTTTTAGACGAGCAGCAGACTCTTTGTCCCAGCTTTGCTCATAGATATCTTGTAGCTCTACCCGCATGGCATAGGCTCTGGCAGTCTTCCGGTGTCTGGCGGACTTTAGTAATTCTTCTTTCCACGTGCGCTGTCTATCTGTGAGATTGCCATCATTTTTGAGCCATAGACACTTCGTCTTTTTTAGAGACGTATCTGTCTTGCTCAGGCAGAAGTTCTACATTTGTAACCTGCCATGGGCATTCGAGCTGCAAGGCTGCTGTAAATAAAGCCGTGTTATCCATAAGTGAGTACCATCCTTACATTTATTTGATATCCTAATGGTACTATTATTTGGTAGTAATAATCAATAGTAAAGTGAGTGGCTACCCACTATAAACGACGAAAGGCCACCACATATGTGCTTTTGACCAGTATTATCGGCACATTGCAGATGTTTGATCAGGCATATATTTTCTCAAACGGTTCCGGCGGGCCGGAGAATTCAACCTTGACAGTATCTCTGATGATTTACAGATATGCTTTCGGCACGCAGAACGCTATGGGATATGCGGCTGCAATGGCGGTGATTCTTGCAATTGTAATTATGGTGATTTCCAGACTTGCGGAAAAGGCAAATAAGGAAGAACGGCTCTATTAGGAGGTGGGAAGATGAAAAAGAAAAAAAGTTTTGGGAAACTGTTGCTGTATCTCGTCTTGGGGCTGGCGGCTTTTGCTACCGTGTATCCCTTCCTCTGGATGGTATCTGCATCTTTTAAGCCTTTGAAGGAAATTGTGGGAGGAAATATGTCCCTGATCTCTGAAAATATGTCATGGGATAATTATAAATATATCTTCGGAAGATCTTCCCTGCTTCCAAAATGGTTTTTGAATTCATTTATTGCGGCTGTGATTGGAACCGCTGTAAATGTGTTTATCAATACAATGGCTGGGTATTCCCTTACCAGGCTCTCTTTTCCGGGAAGAGATAAAATTTATCACGGGCTTCTGCTGCTGATGATGGTGCCGTCCCAGGCGCTTTTGATTCCCAATTATCTGATCTCGCAGAAAATGGGGCTTTTGGACTCCTATGCGTCATTGATTCTGCCTGCGGCGGCAAATGTCGGGAATATTTTTCTCATGAGGCAATTTTTTATGAATTTCCCGAAGGAAGTGGAGGAAGCGGCCAGTATTGATGGATTGGGAAGATATGCAAGGTTTTTCCGGATCTGTATGCCTCTGGCAAAGCCAGCCATAGCGACCCAGGCAATTTTCGTATTTATGGGGTTCTGGAATGAATTTACGAAACCAATGCTTTATATTAAAACAGCGTCTAAATATACGCTTACCCTGGGACTGCAGAGCTTTCAGACCCAGAATGCAGGAACCATGTGGCATCAGGTTATGGCGGCGGCATGTATATCCGTCTTCCCGATTATTATAATTTATCTGATTTTTAACAGATATTTTCTGTTAGGAGTACGAATGGATGGAGAAAAATAAATTAAAAGCAGTGATTTTTGATTTGGACGGAGTAATTACAGATTCCGCCCGGTATCATTATCTGGCATGGAAAAAACTGGCGGATGAACTGGACATTCCTTTTGATGAAGTATATAATGAAAAACTGAAAGGGGTATCCAGAATGGAGAGCCTGGAATTGATACTGGAAAACGGAAATGCCTGCGGGAATTATACAGAGAGCGAAAAAGCTGCGCTGGCAGAGAGGAAGAATGACAATTATAAAGAATTGATCAAACAGATTACCCCGGCGGATATTCTTCCCGGAATACAGGAATTCTTAGAAGAACTGAAAGCAGAAGGGATTCAGACAGCCCTTGCATCGGCAAGCAAAAATGCTCCTTTTATCTTAGGGCAGCTTGGGTTGGAGCAGCATTTTGATTATATTGCAGATGCGGCAGAGATCCCCAATGCAAAGCCCTTTCCGGATATTTTTCTGGCAGGAATGGAAGCTTTCGGCCTTATTCCGGAAGAATGCATCGGCATTGAGGACGCCCGTACCGGCATTGAGGCAATTCACCGGGCAGGAATGAAGGCGGTGGGGGTAGGTACGCCCTCCGAGATGGAAGAAGCTGATTTGCTTTTAAATACGAAAGAATTGAAGCTGCAGACAATCAAAGAGAAATTCCAGATGGTTTGCTTAGGTACGGATGTCTGATTTGCCTGCCGGAGGAAAGATAGCGGATTTGTTATGAGATAACTGAAAAGAACAGATTGCAGACAGGTGATCTGTCCTTTTCGGATCTATAATTATGGTGAAAGTGGAGGTTGCAGAGAATGAATGCGGAATCAAACAGAAAATGGTGGAAAGAAAGCGTGGTATATCAGATTTATCCCCGCAGTTTTAAAGACAGCAACGGGGACGGGATCGGAGATTTAAAAGGAATTACAGAGAAACTGGATTACCTGAAAGAACTTGGGGTCGATGTCATCTGGCTGTCGCCGGTTTATCAGTCCCCCAATGACGATAACGGGTATGACATCAGCGACTACCGGGGCATTATGGAGGAATTCGGAACCATGGAGGATTTCGATGAAATGCTGGCGGCTGCCCATGACAGGGGACTGAAAATTGTAATGGATCTTGTGGTAAACCATACTTCCGACGAACATCCCTGGTTTGTGGAAAGCAGAAAATCCAGGGACAATCCTTACCGGGATTATTATATCTGGAGAGAAGGGAAGGATGGAAGGGAACCCAATAACTGGGGCTCCTGCTTTTCTGGTTCCGCCTGGATGTATGATGACAATACCCAGATGTATTATCTGCATTTATTTTCCAAAAAACAGCCGGATTTGAACTGGGACAATGAGACTGTGAGAAATGAAGTGTTTGATATGATGAACTGGTGGATTGACAAGGGAATTGACGGCTTTCGTATGGATGTTATCAGCCTGATTTCCAAGCCCGCTGAGTTTTTGGACGGAGAAGCGGGATTGGATGGGTATGCCGGCTTTTCGGAGACGGCAAACGGTCCCCATGTGCATGAATATCTTCAGGAGATGAGACAGAAGGTTCTTAACCGGGCGGACACTCTGACGGTGGGAGAATGTTCCGGGGTGACTTTGGAGGAGGCAAAAAAATATGCCTCAAGCGATGGAAAAGAACTGAACATGGTATTCCAGTTTGAGCATATGGATGTGGATTCCGACCATGGAAACAAGTGGACGGATAAGAAAATGGATTTAAGGGAGATGAAACAAGTCCTGACGAAGTGGCAGAAAGGATTGGAAGAGGTTGCATGGAACAGCCTGTTTTGGGAGAACCATGATCAGCCCAGGTCGGTCAGCCGCTATGGGAATGACAGTGAAAAATATCAGGAATTATCTGCCAAAATGCTTGCCGCCTGCCTGCACCTGATGCAGGGAACGCCTTATATTTACCAGGGGCAGGAGCTGGGGATGACCAATGCGCCCTTTGGCGGCATTGAGGATTTTAGAGATTTAGAGAGCGTCAACGCCTATCACAAACTGACGGAGCAGGGAGTGTACAGCAAGGAAGAGATGCTGAAATACTTAAGATATAAGAGCCGGGATAATGCCAGGACTCCTTTTCAGTGGGATGACAGCCAGAATGCCGGTTTTACGGAAGGGACGCCCTGGATTATGGTAAATCCCAATTATAAATGGATCAATGCCAAAGACCAGACAGCCAGAAAGGATTCTGTATTTTCCTTTTATAAAGAATTAATCCGCCTGAGAAAAGAACATGAAATTATCGTGTATGGCAGCTATGATCTGCTGCTGCCGCAAGATCCGGATCTTTATGTATACACTAGAACCCTGGGAACAGAGAAAATGCTTGTAATATGCAATTTTTCCGAGAATGAGAGAAGCTATACATTGCCGGAGCAGTTCGAGGAACCGTCAAAACTGGTGAAACTGATTGGTAATTACAGTGACAGCGCCACAACCCAGACGATGCAGATTAGGCCTTATGAGGCGGTTGCGCTGTTGGGTAAAATCTAAATGATACTGGAATAAAGGCATAATTTTTCTCCCGTTTTGAAAGAATAAAAGGAAAAGCCCAAAATGTATACGTTTGACAAAACAATGAAAAAGCCCTTAGGAGCCCAAACCGAAGACAAGTTGATGAAATATATTCTGCAGGAGCCTGTAGAACCGGGGCAGAGAATCCCCAATGAATTTGAACTTGCCAAACAGTTCGGCGTTGGCCGCAGCACCATCCGGGAAGCGGTGAAGGGACTGGTGTCCAGGGGAATCCTGGAGGTGCGCAGAGGTTCCGGGACATATGTGATTAATACCAATACCTATGAGGAAGATCCCCTTGGTTTAAGCAAAACAGAGGATAAATATAAGATGGCGCTGGATCTGTTTGAAATCCGCCTGATGATAGAGCCTGAGCTTGCCGCTTTGGCCTGCAGAAATACCCCGGAAGAAGATCTAAAAAAGCTGAAAAGGTTATGCGATGAGACAGAGCAGCTTTACCGGGGCGGCCATAACCATATCGGCAAGGATATCGAATTTCATACCTGGATTGCGCACTGCAGCAGGAACCAGGTGGCCGAAACACTGATTCCGGTCATTACTACAGCCGACTATACCTTTGCCAACCTGACCCACCGGCTGCTGATCGAAGAAACTCTGAAAACTCACCGGGCAGTGACGGATGCAATTTTAAAACGAGATTCCGTAGGAGCCAAATGCGCAATGATGATGCATATGACGTATAACCGCCAGACGATCATGGAACTTTTGGCGGAACGGGAAAAGAACAAGTAAAACATCAGATGTTTTGAAAAATTTTCGGACACCTTTAGAAATAATATAGGGAGAATATACAAAAAGATGGCTTTTTAATTGGAAAAATGCTATCTTTTTTTGTACAAAAAAGAGAAAGAAAAATAAATACATCAGATGTATTGAAAAAATGGGAGTAAGATCTTATGATGAATCCAGAAGGGCATCAGACGTCGGATGTGAAACAGATATGGATGGAACTTTTTGGAGAGATTGCGGAAGCAAAATAGGAACAAACAGGAGGAACTTCCATGGAACATGCAAACCCGTTATTAAAGGAACATTGCAATTCCCACAAATTTATTACGATTGGAGAAATTATGCTCCGCTTAACGCCGCCCAATTATGAAAAAATCAGAATGGCTTCCAGTTTTGAGGCCAGCTACGGCGGCAGCGAGGCCAACATCGCGCTGGCTCTGGCAAACCTGGGGATAGACAGTACGTTTTTTACCGTTGTCCCGGACAACAGTCTGGGGAAAAGCGCGGTCCGAATGCTCAGAAGCAATGATGTGCACTGTACGCCGGTGATTTTAACCACGCCAAAGGAAACCCCTTCCCATCGTCTTGGGACATATTATCTGGAAACCGGATATGGAATCCGCGCCAGCAAGGTAATTTATGACCGCAAACACAGCGCCATTACCGAATATGATTTCAGCGGCTATGATTTTGACAGTCTTTTAGAGGGATTTACCTGGCTGCACTTAAGCGGCATCACGCCGGCTCTTGGGCAGAATTGCCGCAAAATGGTTTTGAAGTGCCTGGAGGCGGCAAGGGAAAAAGGAATTACCATCAGTTTTGACGGGAATTTCCGCAGTACCCTCTGGACCTGGGAGGAGGCAAGGGAATTCTGCACCCAATGCCTGCCCTATGTGGATGTACTGTTTGGAATTGAACCTTACCATTTATGGAAAGAGGAAGAGGATCACAGCAAGGGGGACTGGAAGGACGGCCTTTCCCTGCAGCCGGATGTGATACAGCAGGACGAGGTTTTCCAGAAATTTGCAGAGAGGTATCCCAATTTAAAATGTATTGCAAGGCATGTGCGCTATGCCCACAGCGGCAGTGAGAACAGCCTGAAGGCCTATATGTGGCAGGGAGGGCATACATTTGAAAGCAAGCTGTTTACCTTTAATATCTTAGACCGTGTGGGCGGCGGAGATGCATTCGCCAGCGGACTTATTTATGCCATGATGAAGCAGTTTAAACCTATGGATACGGTGAATTTTGCAGTGGCCAGCAGTGCGTTAAAACATACGATTCGAGGGGACGCCAATATCACAGACGATGCGGCGGCAATCCGGAATCTGATGGATATGAATTATGACATCAAGAGGTAGGCAGTTAAATGGAAACAATAAAGAAACAAATAAAAATTTAAAAGAAGTAAAGGAGAATGATTATGAAAACAATCGAAGAACAATTCCGTGAGTATGCAGTAGTTCCGGTGGTAGTGCTGGATGACGCCAAAGACGCTCTTCCTTTAGCGGAAGCGTTAACAGAAGGCGGCCTTCCCTGTGCAGAAGTAACCTTCCGTACAGAAGCTGCAGAAGAATCCATCCGGTTAATGAGTGAGAAATATCCTGAAATGCTTGTGGGCGCAGGAACTGTCCTCACCATAGAGCAGGTGGACCGGGCAGTGGCGGCAGGGGCAAAGTTCATTGTCAGCCCGGGATTTGATCCGGAAATCGTAGACTACTGTCTGGAAAAGAAAATTCCTGTATTTCCGGGATGCGTTACTCCCTCAGAGGTGGCTCAGGCGGCAAAGCGGGGAATGAAAGTAATCAAATTCTTCCCGGCAGAGCAGGCAGGTGGGATTGCCAGAATCAAAGCAATGGCGGCGCCTTATACCATGATGGAGTTTATGCCTACAGGCGGAATCGGTGTGAATAACCTGAAGGATTACCTTTCCTTTGATAAAATTCTCTGCTGCGGCGGAAGCTGGATGGTAAAGGGCGATTTGATCCGAAACGGTGAATTCGATAAAATCCGTGAACTTACGAAAGAAGCCGTGGAGCTGGCAGCGTCTATCCGTAAATAGCGGAAAAGAAGCTGTAAAGCTGGCAGCGTCCATCCGTAAATAGCAGAAAAGAAGCTGTAAAGCTGGCAGCATCCATTCGTAAATAGCAGAAAAGAAGCTGTAAAGCTGGCAGCATCCATCCGTAAATAGCAGAAAAGAAGCTGTAAAGCTGGCAGCGTCTATCCGTAAATAGTTGAAGGAGGAAATCATGGATTTAAATTTAAGACCAGAAAATGAATGTAAATATGACGCATTATCCTTAGGAGAAGTAATGTTAAGGCTGGATCCGGGCGAGGGCCGAATCCGCACCGCAAGAAGTTTCCGCGCCTGGGAAGGCGGCGGGGAATACAACGTTGTCCGGGGCCTGCGCAGATGCTTCGGCATGAAGACCGGCGTAATTACCGCTTTTGCGGATAATGAAGTGGGTATGTTGATGGAAGACTTTATCCTTCAGGGCGGCGTGGATACTTCCCTGATTAAATGGATGAAAACAGATGGAATCGGAAGAATCTGCAGAAACGGGCTGAACTTTACCGAACGGGGCTTCGGCATCCGGGGCGCAGTGGGATGTTCCGACCGGGCCAATACGGCAATTTCCAAGGCGACGCCGGAAGATTTTGATTTTGAATATATTTTCGGAACTCTGGGTGCGCGATGGCTTCATACCGGGGGAATCTATGCGGCATTGTCCGAACAGGCATGTGAGACAGTTCTTGCAGCCATTAAAACCGCCAAAAAATACGGCACTGTGGTTTCTTACGATTTGAATTACCGTCCTTCCATGTGGAGCGCCATCGGCGGACTTTCCAAAGCCCAGGAAGTGAATAAGGAAATCGCCAAATATGTGGATGTTATGATTGGAAATGAAGAGGACTTTACTGCATGCCTTGGATTTGAAATTGAGGGAAATGACAAGAACCTGAAAGAACTGAATCTGGACGGATACAAGAAAATGATCAATCATGCAGCAGAAACCTATCCCAACTTTAAAGTAGTAGCTACAACTCTGCGTGAAGTGAAGACTGCCACAGTCAATGACTGGAGCGCCATTTGCTGGGCAGACGGGGAAATCTATAAAGCCAAAGACTACAAAGGACTGGAAATTATGGACCGGGTAGGCGGCGGAGATTCCTTTGCTTCCGGCTTAATCTACGGTCTGATGTCTACCGGGGATGCTGAAACTGCGGTAAATTACGGCGCAGCCCACGGTGCGCTGGCAATGACAACGCCGGGCGACACTACCATGGCAAGTAAGAAAGAAGTAGAAGCAATTATGGGCGGCGCAGGAGCAAGGGTGCAGCGGTAATTTTGGCCGAAGTAAACAGCTTATGATGTTTCGATAAACAGAAAATACAGGGACTGTTGGGAAATGGCAAGTTTCCTCAATATATAGCTGTTATTCTTTGAATTTCGCAACTATATATTGTATGCATATGCCATTTTTCAGCGGCTCCCTGTATTTTCATCTGTATTCAAATATAAAAAGCTAATCAGGGCAGCCTTTCCGTACAGCCGACGGCGTGCACCCATAAATTTCTTTAAATGTTTTGTTGAATAATTTCTGATTCGTAAAACCATTTGCCTCCATAATTTCGGTTATGGAAGCGTCTGTATTCTGAATCTCCTGATAAATATGGGTAATCCGTATTTCATTGATATATTGCAGAAAAGAAAGCCCCATGTGTTTCTTAAAAAAGCGGCAGAAGTACTCCTTGTTCAGCCCCAGCAAATCAGCGCCTTCCTGAAGGGAGACGGGTTCCCTGAAATGTTCCCCCACGTAAGTAATAATGTCCCTTAGCCTTTGGCGGGCCTGCATATCTGCAGAAGACAATTCCGGCGCAGACCGGACAGAAAAATACCGGATAAGCCTGGCCAGAATCTGCAGAATAATCCCCTCAGACTCCAGAAATCCCGCAGATGCCTCTTCAATATAGAGCCGCGTCAGCGTTTCAGCCATCTGGCACAGGCTCAGGTATTCAGGAAACTGCGAGTCAGTAACTTCGTCCGGAATGCAGTGAAGGCGGAACAGTTCGATATCTGGAAGGTATCGTTCCATCAGACGTTTGGAGATATGGATGCACAGAAACATCAGTTGGTCGCTGTAAGTATTGGTGCTATGCACCTGTCCGGATTCGATAACCAGAAGTTGCCTGCGCCTTAGCTGATAAGTGTTTCCCTCAATGGTGACAGTGGCGTCCCCGTTCAACGGAAACAATAGCTCCAGTTCTTCATGCCAGTGAAGGGGATGATATCCGCCGGGTTTGGTGCGGTATGCCAATTGTATTCCCAGTTCGTTGACTTCATGGAAAACTTCATAATAGGGCTGTCTCAAAAAATCACTCCTTTTCTCATTCCTTGCGCAAGTGAAAAATATAAAGATCCTTTATATGAAAATTATAAGAGATATAATATAAAAAGTCAATATTGACTTAAAATAAGTCAAAATTTCGCCTATATTTTCCAACTTCAAGATAGTATGATAGTCAATGTAAGGAACAACAAGCAAATCAAAAAGGAGAGATAATATGATGAAAACAATTAAAAATGCAATTAAAAACTATTTCGAGAAATATGGTGTACAGATTACTGCATCCTGCATGATGATGAGTGGAAACATGAATGTTGAAATGCTCAAAAGCCTTTCCAAAAGTATGTAGGTAACGGCAGATGAAGTTACAGAAGAATAAGAAAAAAACAAGGATAATTTGTGGACTGCAGCCATAAGTTATCCTTGTTTTTATGCGCCATTTAAAAAAAACAGCCAATGGAAGTCTCATAAATTATCCTTGTATCTATGAGTAATTTAATTAAAACAGCCAATGGAAGTCTCACAAATTATTCTTGTATCTATGAAGAATTTTTTAAAACAGCCAATTGCAATCTCAGGCCATAGCGCTATAATAATGTAAAAGCAAACCGTCCGTAACCGAATATAAAACGTTCGCCTCAGCGCGAAAGTATATTTGAAAATTAAAACAAGGAGTGAAACATATGATTATAACAATCGGCAGAGAATTCGGAAGCTACGGCCACGTCATCGGACGTGAACTGGCCCAAAAGTTAGGCGTGAAATATTATGATAAAGAATCCCTGGCGGAAGAAGCGAAAAAATCAGACAAGTATGAAGAACTGCGTGATTTTTATGAAGAGCAGCCCATCAACAGTTTGCTGTATGTCATTGCAACGGACAGCAGCGCCCATGGACAGCGGACGGTTCCCTTTGAATTTATCCGGAACTTGGCGGAAAAAGAAGACTGTGTGATTGTAGGAAGGTGCGGGAACTTTATTTTGAAGGATCATCCGGATATGACAAGCGTATTCATTCATGCTCCCTTGGAATACCGCATTGACAAAACAGCCGCAGATCGGAAAATCAGCGCAGAGAAAGCCAGAAGGCTGGTGGAAAAGGAGGATAAGGCAAGGGCCGGTTTCCACGCATATTATGCAGATGAGAAATGGAATGTAACAGACGGCTACCAACTCACCATCGACAGCAGTGTTATCAGTATTGAGGATGCCGTGGATCTGATTATTGATTTTGTAAATAAAAAACAGGCATGCCAGACCTGTCACGAACAGTAACGGCAGAAATGAAAGAAAAAGCAAATTTTATTGTTTTATAGGGAAAACCGTGCTATAATGTCTACAGATATTATAGTGCGGTTTTTATATCACAAAAGACATACCTGTTACAGGTATGCAAAGGCGCCTGCAATGATATGGGATTGTCCAAGATTGCCGGGGAAAAGGAGAAAATGCTATGGAAATATTGGATTTAATTGACAAAGAAAAGCTGCAGAAGCTTCAGGATTTATTTTCAACAGCAACGGGGGTGGCTGTCAGCATGATTGACAAGGAAGGCAAACATGTGACAGAAGTCAGCAATTTCCTGGATTTCTGTATGAAATATACTAGAGGAAGCGAAATTGGATTAAAACGCTGCCAGAAATGTGACATGGAAGGAGTAGGCACCTATTTCTGCCATGCAGGATTGATGGATTTTGCGGCGGATATTGTGGTGGAAGGCGAGAAGCTGGGTGCAATTCTGGGCGGCCAGGTATTGCCGGCGCCTCCCGATTTCGATAAGTTCCGCAAGGTTGCAGAGGAAATCGGCGTTGATCCGGATGAATATATTGAGGCGTTGAAAGAGGTGCCCATTAAGACGGAAGAATCTATCCGCGCATCAGCAGATTTAATGCGAGAGATGATCAATATGCTGGTGAATTCAGAATATACCCGTTACCGGGAGAAGAAGAAGATAGGCGCCATAGATCAGGAAATTGAGATTACTACCAAGAACGTGAAACAGATTGAAGGCATGGTGCAGGATTTAACCAAGGTTTCCAGGAAGCAGAATATTCTTGCGCTGAATGCTTCCATAGAGGCGGCAAGGGCCGGAGAGGCCGGACGGGGATTTAACATTGTGGCGGGAGAGATGGGGAAACTGTCTTCCATGGCTACAGAGAAATATTCTGCCATTATTGCAAAGGCAGGAGAGATTGATGAATCGCTCAGCAAGCTTAATGAGGAATTCAATAAGAGTGTGGAAGAGGATAATGGGGAGGAGTAGTAAGCAAATCCGTTGGAATCCGGGAATTGAGATTAATTCGATTCCCGGATTTTTTATAGAATCAGTATCATATTCAGAAAAAATATGATATGATAGGAAAGAAATTAATGTTCAGCAGAAGGAGAAAATCAATGGATTACAGAACATATTTGAGAAACTATCCTGACAGAGAAGGCCGTTTCGGAGAATACGGCGGCGCCTATCTTTCCCAGGAACTGATCCCGGCTTTTGAGGAAATTACAGAGGCGTATCAGACCATTTGCCATTCTTCCCAGTTTATTCATGAACTGCGGAGAATACGGCGGGAATTTCAGGGGCGGCCCACTCCGGTGTACCACTGTGAACGGCTTTCCAGGCAAATTGGAAACTGTCAGATCTATTTGAAAAGAGAAGATTTGAACCATACAGGAGCCCATAAGCTGAACCATTGTATGGGAGAAGGGCTTCTTGCCAAGTTTATGGGCAAAAAGAGGCTGATTGCAGAGACAGGAGCAGGACAGCATGGAGTTGCCCTTGCAACGGCTGCCGCTTATTTCGGATTGGAATGCGAGATTCATATGGGAGAAGTGGATATTGCAAAGCAGGCGCCCAATGTAACCCGTATGAAAATATTAGGGGCGAAAGTAGTGCCGGTGAGCCATGGGTTAAAGACGCTGAAAGAAGCAGTGGATTCAGCATTTGAGTCTTATGCCAGAAATTACAAAGATTCCATTTACTGTATCGGTTCCGCCTTAGGCCCCCATCCGTTTCCGCTGATGGTGCGTGATTTCCAGTCCGTGGTAGGATACGAGGCAAGAGACCAGTTTCATGAAATGATGGGAATTGACCCGGACGTGGTATGCGCCTGTGTAGGAGGCGGAAGCAATTCTATTGGAATGTTTATCCCCTTTTTAAATGATCCGGTGGATATTGTGGGCGTGGAACCTCTGGGCCGGGGCGAGAAGCTGGGTGATCATGCAGCTTCCATGAAATATGGAGAAAAAGGCGTAATGCACGGATTTGAAAGCATTATGCTCAAAGATGCACAGGGAGAGCCGGCTCCGGTCTATTCCATCGCCAGCGGTCTGGATTATCCTTCCGTTGGTCCGGAACACGCATTTTTGCATGATATGGGCAGAATTCAGTATGAGACAGTGGGAGATGAGGAAGCCATGGAAGCATTCTTCAAGCTGTCCCGGTATGAAGGTATTATCCCTGCCATTGAAAGTTCTCATGCGGTTGCTTACGCCATGAGGAAGGCAAAAGAAATGGGACAGGGTTCTATTCTGGTATGCTTAAGCGGCAGAGGGGATAAGGATATTGATTATGTAGTGGAGCATTACGGATACGGAGAGCAATTTCTGTAAGTGAGAAACGGCGGTGAAAGATGAATTTAGAAAAACTGTACGAATTGGCATTTGAATATAAGAAAACAAAATTATGGAAAATTTTGTGGGAGTCCGAATTATTTGCAGTGAAGCTTTCGGACGGCAGAATCGGTTATATCAGTATTATGGGGAATTTAGGGGAATATTGCGCTTTGGGGCTGTATATCGGGGAAGAAGGGCTGAACAGTCTGCGGAATCTGATGAATGCCAATGAAAGTTACCTGTCTCCCTTTGAATTTCAGGAAAGGGTGGTCAGCCAAAGCTGCCTGCAATGCGCTTTTGAAGGGAAGGATGATTTGTCCAAGGAGCAGAGGGAGGAGGCGAAAGCCTATGCCCGCGCTCATGGAATCCGGATCTCAGGCAAAAATGCATATCCGAACTTTGTGAAATGCCAGCCTGGCTGCTATCCCTGGCATCTGACTTCTGAGAAAGATCAGGGGGATTTGTGCCAGGCGCTGGCGGCGGCAATTAAGATGGCACAGCTTTTGGAGGAGAAGATGCCCTCAGAGCTTGGTTTGGGCAGGATGGAGCATGACATGCAGGAGATTCCAATGCTGGAACTGCAGGATGGCGGATATGTATTGAAGAAGACGGAGCTTCCGGAAGCGAAACAGGTTTCCTGGCCCAAACCTTTAAGCTGTAATGAAATCGGCATTGCAGCTTTAAAGAAATTGAAAAAATCAGATACCTGGGAATGCGAAATTATCCAGTATACAGAGCCGGTGCAGAACAATCCGGATGAACCTCCCTATTTTCCCATTGTTTTTATGGCAGTGAACGCGGACAGAGATTACATTCTTCCGGTAGAGCCGGTAGGAAGCTATCGGGAGAATCCGGAGGAACTTCTGAATTATTTTATTGATGCTCTTTTGCGGGAAAAACTGTGCCCGAAGAAGATGAAAGTAAGGGATGAACGCACCTATGACTTTGCAGAAATTTTCTGCAGCAAGCTGAAAATTCCCATTAGCATCGAAGAAGAACTTCCTGTTTTAGAACAGGTAGAGGATGAATTTTTCAGGCATTTTTCCATGAGTGAGGAAGAACAGGTGGGAGAGCTTCTGGATTTTCTGAGCGGTTTGATGGAAGATGGAGAATTGAATCTGAAAGATCTGCCGCCGGAGCTGGTGGGAGAACTGGAAAAGATATTGCAGTTGGGAGCGCTTCCGGAAGAAGTGGGAGAAAAAGTCGGACAGTTTCTTCATCCCGAAGGAAAAAAGGGAGGACTTCAGAAGTCAGATTTTAAAATGGTGAAAAAGAAATCCAATCTATCCTATGTGCTCAGCGTTTCTGTGTATACAGGATGTTACCGGCATATTCAGATTTCCGGTGACAGCACTCTGCAGGAACTTCATAATGCAATTCAGGACGCTTTTCAATTTGACGATGATCATGCTTATGGATTTTTTATGGACAATAAACGTTGGAGCAACAGAGATTGCTATTATGCTCCGGGAGCAGAAGACGGATATCGTTCAGCTGGAAGATATACTCTGGATCAGGCCGGTCTGTGTAAAGGAAAGAAATTTCTGTACCTCTTTGATTTTGGGGATGAATGGACTTTCCAGTGCAAGGTTCTCCGGGTTGCGGAGGAGGATACCCCAGTTCCGGTGATTCTTAAGAGCAAAGGAGAAGCGCCAAAACAGTATCCCGACTGGGATGAGGACTGGGAGGATGAATAAACTTTTGATACAGGAGGTTTTTCACAATGACGCACGGCGAGAAATTAGTATTTTTAATTCGGGAATTACTGTCAGAGTCTTCCCAATATAAAGGGATGGAGATTCCCTCGGACACAGGGAAACAGAAACGGCTGCTTCGGACTCTTATGAACATCCGGGAACCCCAGCCCATTGGAGAAGAGTTTCAGCAGGTGCAGGATCAGTATTTGAGGGAAGAAGCAGAGGAAAAGGGCATTGTAAACTGCGAAGATTTGCCGGTATCCCGGTTGGACAGCCGCCTTGTGCTCTGGAAGGGAGACATTACGATTCTTAAGGCGGATGCCATTGTAAATGCGGCTAACAGCGCTTTGCGGGGATGTTTTGTGCCCTGTCACGGATGCATTGACAATGCGATACACAGCGCCAGCGGCATACAGCTTCGGCTGGCCTGCGATAAGATGATGAAAGAGCAGGGGCATGAGGAGCCTGCAGGATGCGCCAAGATTACACCGGCTTTCAACCTGCCCTGCAGTTATGTGCTGCATACCGTCGGCCCGATTGTTTCCGGCAGCTTGAAAGAAACCCACTGCGCTCAGCTAAAGAGCTGCTACCGATCCTGTCTGGAACTTGCTTCCGAAAAAGGATTAAAGAGTGTGGCCTTCTGCTGTATTTCCACGGGGGAATTTCATTTTCCCCATGAGCGGGCGGCGGAATTGGCTGTGGAAACCGTACGGGAATTTTTAAGCACGGATTCCCAGATAGAGAAAGTGATTTTCAATGTATTCCAGGAAGAAGATTATAAAATTTACAGGAATATTCTGGAATAAATTTTCTGCAGAACAGGAATCGCATGCTGCTGAGAGCATGCTCAAACAGATTTGGGGGCATTTTGTCTCTTCATGGCTTTCCGGTATTCCCCCGCGGAGACGCCGCAGCTTTTTCGAAAGCTCTGGGAGAAATAGCTTTGGGAGGAAAAACCGGAAAGTCTGGCAATTTCTGCTATTTTGTAATCGGTAGTGGCAAGCAGCTCTCTGCTGTTTCCGATTCTTTTTTCATTCAGATAATTCATCGGAGAGATGCCGTAGGATTCTGTAAAAGCATGGACAAGGTAATATTTGTTCAGGTGCACAAGTTCTGCAAGGAATGCCAGGCTGAGATCTTCGGAATAATTGGCGTCGATATATCGTTTCACCAGGCTGCATTCCCGGTTGATTTTGGGGGAGGAGGCAATTACATCAAACTGAAAATCAGTGAAACGGATCAGATGGATAATCAACATTTCCAGCAAATTCTTACAAATCAGTTCATAATGCTTCTGCTTTGTTTCCATTTCTTTCAGCATGGCGGTAAAATAAAACATCAGAGGTTCTTTGTAGTTTTGGCAGCTGAAAGTGATATAGTCTTTCTGCCCGTCAAATGAAAAGCGGATGCCCTCTACGCCCAGAATCACATATTCCATGGGAGTATCATCCAGTGAGGTTTCTGTATGGCGCACATGAGGGTTGATAATTACAAAATCATCTTTCTGCAGCGGAATGACTTCCTGCTCCGCATGCAGCCGTCCATTGCCTTTTTGCACATAAAATAATTCTGTGAAATAATGAGTATGTTCCAGACTTATCCAATCCCTGCCGTAAGCAGAAGAACTGACATACAGAAGTTTGATAGGCAGCGGAGGCGCAGCTTCCTCCGTAAAATTGTAACGTGTGTTTCCCATAAAATCACCTATTCCTTTCACTGCGGTAAAATCTCATCCGATCCTGTGGTTCTAATTTTATAATAACATATGTTAAAAAGCAATATATCTAAAATTAAAAGCAAGATATAGATTGAAAAGAAAGCTGATTATCGATATGCTTAGATTCAATGAAAGAGAAAGGTGAGAATAGATTTTCATTAGTAGTTGTGCCTAAGTGAAACGAAAGGAATGAGTGATTTTTATGGGTAAAACGAGAGGACGGGTAACCATTCCCACGGATTTGGATGTGATTCCGCAGACTTTGGAATTGATGGAACAATGGGGGGCAGACGCAGTCCGCGACTGTGACGGAACAGATTTTCCCCAGGAGCTTCAGAATGTGGACGGGAAAATATACTCCACTTATTACACTACCAGAAAAGACAACGACTGGGCCAAAGCCCACCCGGAAGAAATTCAGCAGATGTATGTGATGACTCCTTTTTATATGTCAGAAACCAGTGAGCTTCGCATACCTTTGATGAAAGGGCTGTACCCGGATATGTTAGAGCCCAACAGCCGGGATGATATCACCCGCTGGTGGGAAGTGATTGATCGGACAACCGGACAGGTTGTGCCGGCAGAGGAATGGAGCTATGAGAAAAGCGCGCAAGAGGTTATCCTCAAATCCATTCCCTTCCATGATTATACCGTAAGCTTTCTGGCATATATTATCTGGGATCCGGTACATATGTACAATGCAGTAACCAATGGCTGGGAGAATGTGGAGCATCAGATTACCTTTGATGTGCGGCAGCCCAAAACCCATGCATTTACCATGAAGCGTCTGCGGAAATTTATAGAAGATCATCCCTATGTAAATGTGCTTCGGTTTACCACTTTTTTCCACCAGTTTACGTTGATTTTTGATGAACTGGCAAGGGAAAAATATGTGGACTGGTACGGGTATTCTGCTTCTGTCAGCCCTTATATTCTGGAGCAGTTTGAACAGGAATGCGGTTATAAATTCCGGCCGGAATATATTATCGACCAGGGTTATTACAACGGACAGTACCGGATTCCCACCAAAGAGTTCAAAGATTTCCAGGCGTTCCAGCGCAGAGAGGTGGCGAAAATTGCCAGAGAAATGGTGGATATTACCCATGAATGCGGAAAGGAAGCCATGATGTTTCTGGGAGATCACTGGATCGGCACCGAACCTTTCCTGGAGGAATTTGCGTCCATCGGACTGGATGCTGTAGTGGGAAGCGTGGGAAACGGCTCTACGCTGCGATTAATCAGTGATATTGAAGGCGTGAAGTATACCGAGGGACGCCTGCTGCCTTATTTCTTCCCGGATACTTTCTGCGAGGGCGGCGATCCGGTGAAAGAGGCAAAAGTGAACTGGGTCACGGCCAGGCGCGCAATCTTGAGAAAACCCATCGATCGGATTGGCTACGGCGGATACCTGAAGCTGGCATTGGATTTTCCGGAATTTGTGGAGTATGTAAAGAGCGTCTGTGAAGAGTTCCGGGAATTGTATGAGAATGTGAAGGGCTGCGTTCCCTATTGCGTAAAAAAAGTTGCCGTTTTGAACTGCTGGGGAAAAATGCGTGCCTGGGGCTGCCATATGGTTCATCATGCGCTGTACCAGAAACAGAATTACTCCTATGCAGGGGTAATTGAAGCTTTGTCCGGCGCGCCCTTTGAGGTAGCTTTTATCAGTTTTGAAGATATCAAGAAAGATCCGGCCATATTAAATGACATTGATGTTCTGCTGAACATAGGCGGTGCAGATACAGCCCATACCGGCGGAGAATGGTGGTGTGACGAGACGATCGTTACGGCTGTTAAGAAATTCGTATACGAAGGCGGCGGCATTATCGGGGTGGGAGAACCCAGCGGGCACCAGGCTAATGGGCGTTTTTTCCAGCTTGCCGGCGTATTCGGCGTAGAGGAGGAGAAAGGCTTTACCCTGGGCTATGATAAGTACAACTGGGACAGTCACACACATTTCATTACCGAGGACTGCGAAGGCGAGATAGATTTTGGGGAAGGGCAGAAGAATATCTATGCCTTAGAAGGCGCGCGGATTCTTGTGGAGAAAGAAAAAGAAGTTCAGCTTGCAGTGAACGATTTCGGAAAAGGCCGGGCAGTTTATTTCAGCGGCCTGCCCTACAGCTTTGAAAACAGCCGTCTGCTGTATCGTTCCATTCTGTGGAGCGCCCATGAGGAAAGAAATCTTCACCGGTGGTACAGTAGTAACTTCTATGCAGAGGTTCATGCTTATCCGGCAAACGGCAAATTCTGCGTGGTGAACAACACCTACGAACCTCAGGAAACTATTGTCTATAAGGGAAACGGAGAAAGCTTTTCCCTGACATTAAAAGAGAATGAGATTGTCTGGTATCAGATATAAAGAAGTCCAGGCAGACAGGAGCCTTTTTCTGTATGCAATCATATAGAAAAAGGTTCCTTTTTACCGATAGATCTGATAGAATGTTATTATCAGATAGGGTAAAGTTTTGGCAAGGCTGAAAAATTAAGCGGTTCTTTCAGAAGTTTTGCTGGCATATGATATTTAAAAGCCGGAGTGACAAAACAGTACAAAATATTCTTGGGAACCGCTGAAATAATCAGGGTGGCAGGAGAAGGTTTCATGAAAAAAACAATTTTAGTAGTAGATGACAGTAAATTGAATCTTGTAATTGCACAAGACCTTTTGTCAGGGGAATACCACGTGGAGACGGTGAATTCCGGAGAAAATGCATTCATTTATCTGGAGGAAAATGAACCGGATCTGGTGCTTTTGGATATCCAGATGCCGGGAATGGATGGTATTGAGGTAATGCGCAGGCTGAAGGGAAGCAAGAAATGGAAAGGGATTCCTGTTATTTTTCTGACTGCGGATCGCACGGAGAAAACAGAAGAGACATGTTTCCAGATGGGAGCTGTGGATTACATCGGCAAGCCTTTTGTGCCGGCGATTATGCTGCAGCGGGTGCGCAGAACGATGGAACTGGAGGGATATAAGAAGAACCTGGAGCATATGGTGGAGCAGCAGCTTCAGAGAATCACCCAACTGCAGCAGGACATTATTATAACCATGGCGAATTTAATTGAAAGCCGGGACGGAACAACGGGAGAGCATGTAAAACGGACAAGCGCCTATGTGAATCTTCTGGTTAGTAAAATGCAGGAAAAGGGCTTGTACAAAGAAACGCTGACTCCAAAATACATAAATTATATTCAAAAGGCGTCACCCCTTCATGATATCGGCAAAATTACGGTCCCGGATCGGATTCTGCAAAAACCAGGGGCATTGACAAAGGAAGAATATGAATTGATTCAGCTTCATGCAGAAGCAGGGGGCAGATTGATTCAGGAAAATATGGATCGGATCGTAGACCAGGAATTTGTGGAAGTTGCGAGGGATATGGCAGCATACCATCATGAGAAATGGAACGGCGGCGGGTATCCCAAGAACTTAAAAGGGAAGGAGATTCCTCTTTCCGCCAGAATCCTGGCAATTGCAGATGTATTTGATGCACTGGTGTCGGAGCGTCAGTATAAAAAGGGCATGACTTTGGAGCAGGCGTTTGAAATAATGGAAAAAGAGAAAGGCAGAAGCTTTGAGCCGGAATTGCTGGATGTGTTTTTTGAAGCGGAAGAAGAATTGCGGGAATTGATGAGGGAACTGTAAAGAAATCCGTGTTCAATCATACTACGGCCTTTCTGGGCGTTAATGAAAAGGGGCTGTCGGAAAATGAAATTTACACACAATATATAGTTGTGAAATCCCAGAAATTACATCTATATATTGTGGTAAATTGCCATTTCTTGACAGCCTCTGATAAACGATATTTCTGAATGCTTACAATAAGTTTGCGTTGCATTTTTCTTATGCCTATGGTGAAAGAAAAAAATCAGATACTATTTCAAGATCTTCCGGAAATTCTTCTTTCCCTTTTTCAGAACCACGCCATTGGCAAATAGATCGGTATTGTATGCCGTTTTAATGTCTGTCACTTTTTCTCCGTCTACAGAGACGCCCCCCTGCTCTACGGCCCGGCGCGCTTCCGAACGGGAGGAAGTAAGTGCGGATTTCACCAAAAGACTCAGGATGTCTATGGCCCCGTCCGTAAAATCATC
The DNA here is from genome assembly GCA_021769425.1 of Eubacterium sp. Classification (GTDB taxonomy): domain Bacteria; phylum Bacillota; class Clostridia; order Lachnospirales; family Lachnospiraceae; genus Petralouisia. Next base: position 9,196 of record JAETSX010000006.1, on the reverse strand, counting down.
GTCAGTCAAAGTCACAGCAGGCATATCAGCCGCGTTGCCGCTGGAAAATAAAGCTTTTGCCGCTTCCTGGGCTTTTCTGGCTTCTTCTTCTGTGTGTACCATTTTTGTAAGTTCAAAGGCCAGAATTTCTTTTGCGGCGTTAAGCTGGGAGCCTTCCCAGGCATCCATTTTGTCGATTTCTTCCAGAGGAAGGAACGTCAGCATACGGATGCACTTTAACACATCATCATCGGCTACATTCCGCCAATATTGATAGAAATCAAAAGGAGAGGTTTTCTTCGGATCAAGCCAGACAGCGCCGGACTGGGTTTTGCCCATTTTCTTTCCTTCGGAATTCAGAAGCAGGTTAATGGTCATGGCATAAGCATCCTTGCCCAGCTTGCGCCGGATTAATTCGGTGCCGCCTAACATGTTGCTCCACTGGTCATCGCCGCCGAACTGCATATTACAGCCGTATTTCTGAAATAATGCATAGAAATCATAGCTCTGCATAATCATGTAATTGAATTCCAGAAAACTAAGGCCTTTTTCCATCCGCTGCTTGTAGCATTCTGCTGAAAGCATCCGGTTTACAGAGAAATGGGCTCCCACTTCCCGCAGTACGTCAACATAGTTCAGATCCAACAGCCAGTCTGCATTGTTTACCATCATGGCTTTTCCTTCTGAGAAGTCAATAAACTTGCTCATCTGAGCCTTGAAACAGTCGCAGTTGTGCTGGATGGTTTCTCTTGTCATCATCTGGCGCATATCGCTTCTGCCGGAAGGATCTCCGATCATTGCAGTGCCGCCGCCGATAAGCGCAATGGGTGTGTTTCCGGCCATCTGCAGACGCTTCATCAGGCACAGCGCCATGAAATGCCCCACATGGAGACTGTCTGCGGTAGGGTCAAAACCGATATAAAAGACGGCTTTCCCGTTGTTTATCAGTTCTTTGATTTCCTCTTCGTCCGTTACCTGGGCAATCAGCCCTCTGGCAACCAGTTCGTCATATACTGTCATAAAGTTACCTCCTGATTGATAAATAATTATTTTCCCGGAAAAGGGAGAGCAGTAATCCGTAAAATAAAAAATCCCCGTCCGTAAAAAGGACGAGGTCATTACCCGTGTTACCACCTTTATTCGCAGACCGTTTTCGCAGTCCGCCTCAGTAAGCGCCGTACAGCGCCTTTGCAGAATAACGGCCGCATACCGTCACAGCCTACTAGCCGGGAGATCCGCCAAAGTGTTCTGGGCGTCCCGCATTCGGTGTGCAGCTCGGGGATGTATTCACATAAGTTCTTCCTGCGCCTCTCAGCTTCCGGCAGCTCTCTGTAGGATTCCGGCATGCTACTTCTTCCCGTCACAGCTTTTACAAGTAGTCATTTATGCTATTATAGGAGGGCAGGGAGGATTTGTCAAGACAAAAATAATATTCTCTTTTTAGAATCAAGAGCATTCTAAGTATATTGCAGAAACCATTCTTCCTGTGGTATGATACGTTAGAACTGTTGAGAAAGAACTTGTGATATTGCTTGTCTTTTTCTCCGGGAGCGCTGCTCAAAAATCAGTTCCATAGTAAACCTCATCATGCTCAGCCTGTCGTGCGACGGGCCGCATGGCCATCCATGCCGTGAAAGTTGAAGACTTTCATAGCAATTATATTATGACGGAAAGGAAAAATAATGGATTTAAATAAGAATAATATAAAGAAAATACTGGGCATTATTACATTTACTCTGATCTTATTGGCATTATTGATGAATATGGGAAGTGTATGGTCTTTTTTGGCCTTTCTATGGGGGATTTTATTTCCCTTTGCGTTAGGCGGGGCAATAGCGTTTATCCTGAATATACCCATGTCGGCCATAGAGAAGAAATTGTTCCAAAGGGGCGGAAGATTAGCCCGTCCGGTGAGCCTGGTTCTGTCCCTTGTGGGAGTGCTGGCCATCCTTACCATTGTGATTGTGGTGGTGATTCCCCAGCTCGGCAAGACTTTTGACAGCATCAGCGCAGGCATGGCGACTTTTCTGCCCAAAATGCAGAGATGGCTGGAAGACATATTCCGTGACTGGGATATGATAGAAGCTTATATTGAATCCCTGGAATTTGACTGGGCAGGCTGGCTTAACAGCGTGAAGGATTTTGCTTTGAGCGGCGCAGGAAGTGTGGTCTCTTATACCATGTCTGCCACGATGACAGTCATTAATGGGGTCATGACTTTCTTTATTGCGTTTGTTTTTTCAATTTACATTTTAGTTCAGAAGGAAACTCTGGGCAGACAGTGCAATAAAGTGATTTGTGCCTTCCTTATGCCAAAGGCCGTGGAAAAAATCTGTTATATCTGCAGCCTGGCCCATAGAATTTTTTCAAAATTTATTACCGGGCAATGCCTGGAAGCCCTGATTCTGGGCATGATGTTTTTAGTCAGCATGACGATTTTCCGTATGCCCTATGCATTGCTGGTGGGAGTTCTGATTGCATTCACGGCGTTGATTCCCATGGTAGGAGCTTTTATCGGATGCTGCGTAGGAGCTTTTCTGATTCTTATGGTAAATCCTATGCAGGCAGTATTTTTCGTAATACTGTTTCTGGTGTTGCAGCAGGTGGAAGGAAATCTGATTTATCCTCATGTGGTGGGAAATTCGGTGGGCCTGCCTTCCATCTGGGTTCTGTTTGCGGTAACCGTGGGCGGCAAATTAATGGGAATTGCGGGAATGCTGATTTTTATTCCGCTGATGTCAGTGATTTATGCGCTGTTCCGGGACTGGGTAAACAAGAGAAGCCAGGCTGCCGGCCATGTTTCGGGGGAACAGAAAGAAGAGGAATAGTTGTGGGCTGACTGTTATACTCACGAGCATACTTATTTGCCAAATCATTTGCTTTTTTCTCAAAGCCGTGAAAGCTCTGTCGGCAAATGATTTCGCTCACGGGTATAAATTTTACACAGATTTTACACAGATTATGTATTCCATTTACAGAAACCGTATAGAATAATCCTACGTTAAGACAAAAATGAACTTACGCAGGAGGATAAAAATGGATATATTTGGATTTTTGTCGCTGATTGGCGGCCTGGCGCTGTTTCTCTATGGAATGCATGTGATGGGAGGGGGCCTGGAAAAGCTTTCTGGAGGCAAACTGGAACAGATTTTGGAGAAATTAACTTCAAACCCTTTGAAAGCAGTTTTGCTTGGAGCAGGCGTAACTGCAGTCATACAGTCCTCGTCAGCTACTACGGTAATGCTGGTGGGATTTGTCAATTCCGGCATTATGAAGCTGTCTCAGGTTATCGGGATTATTATGGGGGCCAATATCGGCACCACCATAACTTCCTGGCTGTTAAGCCTGACTGGGATTGAAGGGGGAAATTTCTTTATCCGCATGCTGAAGCCTTCGTCTTTCTCACCCATTCTGGCATTAATTGGGATTATTCTCCTGATGGGGGCAAAAAGCAGCCGCAAAAAAGACATTTCGGAGATTCTGCTGGGGTTTGCAGTGCTGATGTATGGAATGGAAACCATGAGCGGCGCAGTGAAGCCTTTGGCAGATGTGCCGGAATTTACCGGAATACTTACCAAATTCAGCAATCCCCTGCTGGGAATCCTGGTTGGAGCTTTTCTGACGGCAGTGATACAGAGTTCCTCCGCTTCGGTGGGCATTTTGCAGGCATTGTCGGTAACAGGCGCATTTACTTACGGATCTGTGATTCCAATTATCATGGGGCAGAATATCGGCACCTGTGTGACTGCAATGATTTCAGCGGTTGGGGCCAATAAGGGTGCAAGACGGACGGCCTTTGTACATCTTTATTTTAATGTGATAGGTTCTGTGGTATTTCTGACGGTCTACAGTATTTCCGATGCCATATTCCAGTTTGGTTTTACCCATGAGACCGTAGGAGCAGCCGGAATTGCTGCAATCCACAGTATTTTTAACATATTTGCAACCCTGGCGCTGCTTCCCTTCACTAAAGGGCTGGAGAAGTTGGCTTACCTTACAATCCCGGTATCTGAAGAAGAACTGAAAAGTACCGGCAGAGAAGATGAATTCAAGGTGCTGGATGAACGTTTTCTGTCTACTCCGGGGTATGCCATTGAGCAGTGCATTTCCCTTACAAAGAAAATGGCGGAACTGTCAGGAACGACTATTCAGAAAGCTATGGGGCTGTTCGAAAGTTTTTCGGCGGAACAGGCAGAACTTGTGCAGGAACAGGAAGATATGCTGGACAAATATGAAGACAAGCTCAGCGCATATCTGACCAGGCTGAGCAGTCAGGATCTGACAGAAAAAGACGGACAGAACGTTTCGGTTTTGCTGCAGAGCATCAGCGATTTGGAGCGGATCGGCGATCACGCATTCAATTTAATGGAAATTGCCGGTGCAATGAATAAGAAAGAACTGGAATTTTCGAAAAAAGCAAAGCATGAAATGGAGGTCTTCGGCAGTGCGGTGCAGGATATTTTAAACCGTTCCATTCAGGCCTTTATCCAGAACGACACAAAAATGGCATTGACTGTGGAGCCTTTGGAGGAAGTAATAGACAACCTGAACAAAGAAGTGAAAAAGCGCCATATCAAGCGTCTGAAAAAAGGAAAATGCACCATTGAACTGGGGCTGGTACTGTCTGAGATTGCAGTCAATTATGAGAGGGTAGCCGATCACTGTTCCAATCTTGCAGTGTACATGATTCAGATGGAAGACAATACGGTGGAAGCTCATGACTATGTAAACAACCTTTCAGGAACCACCAGAATGCGTTTTGATGAAATGCAGGAATTTTTCCAAAGCAAATACCAGCTTGGAGGGAAAGAATAAATATGCCCTTGATTTATATTGTAGAAGATGATGAAAATATTCGTGAAATCCAACGCTATGCCCTGAAAAACAGTGGATTTGACGTGCAGGAATTCTCATGCGGCAAAGAGCTGTGCGGAGCGTTGGAAAATAACATTCCAAGCCTGATCCTTCTTGACATTATGCTGCCGGAGGAAGACGGGCTGGATATTCTGTCTAAGTTACGGAAAAACAATGCAACTTCCCGGATTCCCGTTATCATGGTAACAGCTAAATCCTCGGAACTGGATAAGGTAAAGGGCCTGGATTTGGGCGCAGACGACTATATGACCAAACCCTTCGGCATTATGGAGCTGATTTCCAGAGTAAAAGCGCTGCTGCGGCGGACAAAGGACATGGCAGAAACGCCCATTCTTACCAACGGCTGCATTGAGGTGGATACGGAGAAGCGGATTGTAACCGTAAACGGCGCAGTTTGTGATCTGACCTTCAAAGAGTTCGAACTGCTGAAAATGCTATTGATTAATCAGGGAATCGTCCTGTCACGGAACAAAATCATGGATCAGGTCTGGGGATTTGATTATGAGGGAGAAAGCCGAACGGTGGATATGCACATTAAGACATTGCGGCAGAAACTGGGAGAGGGCGGCAGCGCAATCAAAACCGTTCGGAATGTAGGATATGTGATGGGCAGATAAATTTATGAAGAAAAAGATAAACGTTCAGTTTCTTATGGTGTCGTCATTTGCCGTTGTGGTTACCGCAGTAGCTTCCATGATATTATTTTATAATATTTTTAAAAATCAGGTATATGATGACCTGAAAGACGATACTCATATAATACAGGCATTAATACAGGAAACACAGGAATTAGAGGGAAACCGTATCCTTTTGGAAAAAGACGGCCTGAGAATTACATTGATCCGAAAAGACGGAAGCGTGGAATATGACAGCAGCGCCAATCAGCGGAACATGGAAAATCATAAAGACCGCCCGGAAATTAAAGCCGCAGGAAAATTCGGTGAGGGAACAGCAGTGCGCCGATCTGCCACCAACTCGGTGCATACGTTTTATTATGCAAAGCGTTTGACAAACGGCGGCATTTTAAGAATTGGGAAGGACTCGGAAAATATTTTTCAGATTTTGAAACATACGGCTGCGCTGATTGCCGTGCTGTCCTTGTTCAGTGTGCTGCTGTGCGGCATCTTGTCCAGATATCTGACCAAACGCCTGCTGTCTCCCATTGAAAAAATGGCGTCAAACTTAGACGGAGGGAGCCAGGAGCCGGTGTATGAAGAAATTTTGCCTTTTATCCAGACCATCCGCAGACAGCATATCAACATTCTGGATCATGCCAGGATGCGCCAGGAGTTTACCGCTAATGTTTCCCATGAACTGAAAACTCCGCTGACAGCTATTTCAGGGTATGCGGAACTGATTGAAAGCGGGATGGCAGGAGCGCAGGATGTAAAACGCTTTGCCGGAGAGATACACAGCTGTTCCGACCGCCTTCTGACGCTGATCAATGATATTCTTAGGCTGTCAGAACTGGATGCCGGAGAACAGCAATTTGATTTTGAGCAGATGGATTTATACAAGGCTGCGGAGCATTGTCTGGATATGATGGATATGCAGGCATCCAAACGGGAGATAACGCTGGAACTTAAGGGAGAATCCCGCATGATATTTGCCAACCGGGAGCTGATGGATGAGCTTTTGTACAATCTCTGCAGCAATGGGATACGGTACAATAACCGAGGCGGTAAGGTGACAGTGAAGGTGGATTTGGAAATGGGAAGAACGTTTCTGTCAGTGAAAGATACGGGGATCGGCATTCCAGAAGAGCACCAAAAGAGAGTTTTTGAACGGTTTTACCGGGTGGATAAAGGCCGTTCCAGACAAAACGGAGGAACAGGTCTCGGGCTTGCCATTGTGAAACATATTGTGGCGCAGCATAAAGCGGAGATTTTACTGGAAAGCGAACCGGGAAAAGGAACTGAGGTAAAGGTGCTGTTTTAACGTTGCGGAGTTAGTGCATGTTCAAAGAAGCTGTTTAAATGCTGCGGAGTTAGTGCATGTTTAAAGAAGCTGTTTAAATGCTGCGGAGTTAGCGCATGTTCAAAGAAGCTGTTTAAAAGTTGCGGAGTTAGCGCATGTTCAAAGAAGCTGTTTAAATGCTGCGGCGTTAGTGCATGTTCAAAGCTGGTTTAAGCGGTTGCTGGATTGGTTGATTGTACTGGTTTGGGAAATATTGCAGGCGGGTTGTGCCAGACTCAGAATTGGGAGGGAAAGATGCTGGATTATGTATTTCTTATAGTTGGATTTGCACTGCTGATAAAGGGAGCGGATTTTTTTGTGGACGGCAGCGCCAGTGTTGCCAGGAAGCTCAGGGTTCCCGGAATGATTATCGGGATGACCATTGTAGCGATGGGAACCAGCGCGCCGGAATGTGCGGTCAGTGTGGCAGCGGCTCTGAAAGGAAGCAATACCATGGCCATCAGCAATGTGGTGGGATCTAATATTTTTAATCTGATGGTTGTCTGCGGCGCATGTGCAGTCTTTGCGCCTTTGCCGGTGAAAGAATCCACGATGAAACAGGAATTTCCCCTGTCGATTTTGGCGGCTGTATTGCTCTGGGTGATGGGAAAGCAGAGCATGATGATAGGCAGAGTGGATGGAATGATTCTGCTGATAGTATTTGCCGCATTTTTGGCATGGATGGTGATGGAGGCGAAGAAAGCGAGAAATCAGGCCGGAGAAGAGGAAATCGCCGCGCTGAAAGGGTGGCAGTGCTTGCTTTATATTGCCGTAGGTCTCGGAGCCATCGTGGCAGGCGGAGATTTTGTAGTGGATTCTGCTTCTGCCATAGCAGAGAGTTTTGGGTTAAGTCCCACATTAATCGGCCTTACCATAGTGGCCTTCGGCACATCGCTGCCGGAACTGGTGACCTCTTTAGTGGCAGCGAACAAAGGGGAAACCGACATGGCCATTGGAAATGTCATCGGCTCTAATATTTTCAATATCCTGCTGGTTCTTGGTGTGGCAGGGGCAGTAAGTCCGATGGAAGTCTTGATGGAAAATCTGATTGATGATATAATTCTAATTGGAATGAGCGCCGTTGTATGGATATTTGCATGGCGCAGAAAACAAATCAGCCGCTTACATGGAGCGATTATGCTTGCAATGTATGCCGGATATGTGGGATATATTTGTACGCGTTAAGGCGCAGCGGCAGCCTAAGGAGGAAAATATATGGCATTTTTTACAAAGTTAGGGGAAACGATTTCGGCAACTGGAAAAGATGTGTCTCAGAAAGCAAAAGAGCTGACAGAACTTGCAAGGATGAATCTGGATGTGAAAGCAAAAGAAGATTTCATTGAAAAACAGTATATGGAAATCGGAAAACAGTATTTTGAACTTCATAAAGAAGACGAGGAGCCTCTGTTTGAAGAAATCAAGCTGATTTCAGAGTCTTTGATGGAAATTGAGCGGTTGAAGTCAGAAATGGCAGAGTTAAAGGGCAAGAAAAAATGTCCCGCCTGCGGAGCAGTAGTGGAACAGGATGCAATATTCTGCAATCAATGCGGAGCAAAATGTGAGTCCATTTTTGAAGAGGAGACCGTAACGCCGGTGAATGAGAATGAGGAGATGGATGAGGAAGCTGCAAAAGAAGAGACAATTGATTTTACCGGGCAGGAAATTCATAAAGAAGAGGAATAATTTTACAAAAGCAGGGAAAGCTGTTGTTATAGTTGATACCAATAAGGATGCGTATCTGCCGAATAAACGGTTGTCATAATTGGCAGCTGGTGTGTATGTATCTGCTGGATGATTTGCTGTTGTTTTTATTCATGGAAAGACCTTGTTACTGTCAAGCACTAAAGTCTATGACTTTCCTATGATATAAAAATATTATGCGCAGGGTCTGCCCCAGCGAATCAAGGGTACTCGCACGAGAGGTATGATGTCGCTAAAGCGACCACGCTCGGCGCGGCAAAGTGTGCAATCTCCTCATGGGTGAGAGGTTAGGGGAGCCGGTGTGGGTTTGTCCACTTTGTTCCAATGTTGGAAAGCAGCTGGTTCACAGGTATCAGGAACAATAGCTTTTTCTATATTCTATATATAGAAGCCAAAGGGGCGGAGTGACCAGATGTTACAGGAATTTGTCGGCAAAAGGAAGACTATGGAAATTTTTAAACTAAATTGTAAAAATATGTTGACATATGGAAAAGAACATGATATTATTTAATTCCACTGTGCGGTAAGCGGTGGAAACAAAAGGAAATAAAATAATTTAAAAAAGATTTAAAAAGTTATTGACAAACGCGAGAGACTGTGATAAGATATAGAAGTTGTCGCGCAAGAGAGATGACAGACGACCTTGACAACTGAACAGTGGAATAACCTTGAAAGATTCAAACGA
>JAETSX010000176.1 GCA_021769425.1 Eubacterium sp. | reverse complement strand
TCCATGACGGTCAGATCGGAACGCAGCGTGATGATGTCCTTGGAATACCTGTCGCCATAAAACTTTGCCAGGGCATAGTCGAATATGATCTTGTTCTCATAAGCCGCACGAATCGCGGGGTTTGCGAGGTCGCAGGTCGCCGTAAACTCCAGCAGAATGTTTTCGGCATTTCGGTTGAAAATATTCTTTACAGTCTGCTCCCAAGAATGGTAACTCGACTCCTCATCTGCTGACATTTTCTTTTTAGTATCAACATTCAAATGGTGCGCCTCATCGGAAATCAGAACGACCTTCTGTTCGTCAAAGTCATCAAAGGACATACCATTTTCCTTTGCCATCCACATATCCATATGGAGTCCCTGTGTAGTGGCAAAGCAGATGTTGATGGCATCCTGGTCGGAATACTGGAAATTGTTCACCTGGTTGATGCGGATGCGTTCCCCGTCCAGCACAATCTCATCTGCAAAAAGATACTTTGAGGATACCGGATTGCAGAAGTTCTCTCGTGTCTTTTCGACAATGTTTGAAAGGTTGACAAAGAACAAGAAATTCCGATATCCCTGTTTGTAGAGATACAGCATCAGTCCTGCCATAATCAGCGTCTTGCCGCTGCCTGTCGCCATGTGGAAAAGCACCTGCGTAGGCCTCGGACGGTTACCACTCTCAAAATGTGTTATGAAGTTTTCAAACGCCTGCTTCTGATACGGGCGCAGCTCGAAGTTTGGGTTCAGATTCTCCGGAATATAGGAAGGGAGAACGGCACTGCTACCGTATTCACGCAAGGCATCTATTTTTTCGTATAAGAATGCCATAATTATCCCTCCCTGTAAAAGCTCCTCGTAAACGCCTTGTCCTCATCGGAGATGCCAAACTCCTCATCATCAATATCGCAGTAGTTTACATACAGAAGATTCTTATCCAAGATCTCCATCAAGAATCGTTTCTTGTCATTCAGCGAGAGCGCAGCGTAATCATCAGCAGCCGCATCAATATCAGCCGGATTTACCTTGTAACTGATAAAGCCGGACTTTACCATTCTGCCGTAGATGTCGGACAAAGTAGTATCATCAGTAGAAGCTTCTATTTCTTCCACAATCGTCTGGTTCAGTTTTGCCAGTTCTCAGTAAACGAAGGAACCGCCGCCTTGCCAGTCAACTTCCTTAGATATGCCGCCGTCCTCGCCATCAACTACTCTTTCGAGACGTTTAACGATAAATGTCTCGATATAGTCCATCTGCTCACAAAGGATATATTGCCTTTTCATTTTGTGAGCTACAGCGGCCGACGTACCGCTTCCTCCGAAGAAATCAAGAACGATATCTCCTTCCTCAGTGGAAATATCATAGATCTTTTTTATTACCCTTTCCGGCTTTGGAGTTTTGAACAGATCGCTTGTTGTTACGCCCGGGTAGAGCTTCTTTTGTTCATACTTTGCCTGCCGGGTATGACCTGTTTCTTCAATATCAACCCACAAGGGCTCCTCACATATATCCCACAAAGTTGAAGGCGGCAACCCTTTCTGCTCATTAAGGTATGTTCTACGGATGATTCCTGTTCCAGATTCATTGAATCTTATTTCCCCCGTGGCCATTCTCCTTGCGAGTTCTTCTTGGTTCCATCTCCATCCATTTGCTGGTGGATTGATAATATTGCCATTCGGAGCGGTAATTGTATACCGTAGATTAGGCCGAGGGTTCGGTGAATTTACAGGGTTGCCATCGAACCACGGTCCACGCGGATCGTTATCTGGATTTTTGTAATGTTTAGCTTGACCTTCAGTTCTATCCAGCTTAAAACTTTCCCAGCCTTCATTGCGAGAATAGACAAGAATATAGTTGTGATCCTGTGAAAACTGCTTTGCATCATTGTTGCTATTATCGCAGTTTCTCCAAATAACAGTTTGTATGTATCTTTCCCTGCCAAAAATATCATCCATAAGAACCTTCAAGTAAGCCTGTTCGTTGTCATCACAAAAAACGAATATTGTACCGTGCTTTGACAGCAATCGAAGCGATATTTCCAGCCTTGTTTTCATAAATGTGAGCCAAGCAGAGTGGTTAAAGCTATCGTTATATCCGAACCCGCTATTGCTCGTGTTATACTGGCGAGCAAAAAGATTTGCCAACTTATCATGCCGCAGTTACGCTGCCTTTATCTGCCGCAAACGTATTTTTGCATACAGAATGAAGCCCATCGAAAAGCTGTACCTT
>JAETSX010000067.1 GCA_021769425.1 Eubacterium sp. | reverse complement strand
TTCGTTCCACCCGGAAAACTGCCATAGTAAATCACTCCTTTTGCTGTGGATTTGTTACGCAGTAGAAGCGCGGTTTCGGGGGATAAGGTATAAATCCCTTGCCGCGTCAGATACGCGCCCGGAAAGCCGCTTGTAGCAAGGCTTTTTCTGCCCCTACTGCGTAACAAAGGGCATGAAAAAAGCGGCGTTCCTGTTCTCCCTGTGTAGAGAGTGGGAAACGCCGCTTTTGCGTCGTATTCAGTTTTTAGTACAATACCCGGCTTGTCCGTCGCTCGAAAAACCTTGATTTTCCAGTGTTTTCAAAAGTATCGTTATCTAACGTCAGCTTTTGAACGCCCTGCCTTTCAATCCATGCTGGAGGATATTAAATCCGGAAAAGTAAACTGTGTCATTGTAAAAGATTTATCCAGGTTCGGCAGAAATTATATTGAATCCGGCCGCTATATTGAAAAGATATTCCCCTATCTGGGCATAAGATTCATTGCAATCAATGATAATATTGATACTTTGTCTGACATGGGCAGTTCAGAAGAAATGCTGATTCCATTTAAAAACCTGATTAATGACGCATATTGCAGAGATATTTCGATAAAAGTAAGAAGCCATTTGGATATAAAGAGGAAAAACGGGCAATATATCAGTCCTTTTGCCCCCTATGGGTATCAAAAATCTCCGGATAACAAAAATCAGCTAATCATCGACGATACAGCGGCGGATGTGGTACGGCGGATCTTCCAATGGAAGATAGAGGGCATGAGCGGCGCACGAATTGCTGACAAGCTAAACGGGTTAGGGATTCCGACGCCTATCGAATACAAACATATGAATGGAGAAAAGCTGCACTGTTCCTTCCGGAAAAAAAGCGATCCAAAATGGATGGCAAACAGCGTAAACCGCATTTTACAGAATGAAATCTATACAGGGGTTCTCCTGCAGGGAAAAACTTACTCCCCAAACTATAAAGTAAGAAAGCGGACAAAAAAAGAAGAAAGGGAATGGATACGGTGTGAAGACAGCCATGAGGCTATTATTTCAAAAGAAAATTTCCTGTTAGTGAGAGATTCTTTTCATACAGATACCAGGGTCGCGCCGGAAGAACAGGCGCTGTACCTTTTTTCAGGGATTGCAAAATGCGGACAGTGCGGCGGAAACATGACCAGAAAAACAATACCTGCAGGCGGAAAAAAATACATTTATCTGGCATGTGTTGAAAACAAAAACAAACACGGATGCAGAAATAATAAAACAATCTCTTTCGGAAAGCTTGAAAAAATAATGCAGAAAATAATCAATCTGCAGATCGAAAAAATTTTTGACTTGAATAAAATGATGATAATTATGGAAAAAATCCCATATAACGGATATCTGCCGGGAAAATTGCAGGATACCATCATTGCTAAAGAAAGGCAGATTGAGAAGAAACGGCAATACATTCAGGATGTGTATGAGGATTACCGAGACGGGATCGTAAACAAAGAGGAATACATAGAATTGAAGGAGGCTTTTCGCTCAGGAATTGCAGCTTTAGAAAACGAGATCCTCACTTTAAAAGAAGAAATCCGAAAGCTGTCACTGGAAAAGAAGAACCGGATACAGTGGATAGAACAGTTTACGGAGCGGCGGGGATTTGAGAAACTTACGGGAGAAATCCTCTTACGGCTGGTAGAGGAAATCAAAATCTTTGATAAAGACAGAATTGAGGTTGTCTTTAAATTCCAAAGCATGGAAGGAGAAACCTAAAATGGCGCGAAAAAGCAGAAAGAATTATAACGGCGTCATGGATATGCCTGCAAAGCCGCCTGTCCCTAAGTATTTAACCGGAATTTATGCCCGGCTGTCTGTGGCGGATAACGGATATAAAACAAAAGATTCTATTGAAAATCAAGTGGCATTTTTAACAGAATTTGCAGAGAAGAAAGGCGACGAATTTCGGCTTATTCATATATATATTGATAACGGAACCACTGGCGTCGACTTTAAACGCAAAAATTGGAACGCCCTTATGGAGGATATAAAAAACGGCAGGATAAACTGTATTCTTGTAAAAGATTTTTCACGCATAGGCAGAAACTACATTGAAGTAGGAAATTATCTTGAAAAAATATTTCCGCTCCTTGGCATAAGGGTGATATCTGTCAATGATGATTTTGACAGTGAAAAACAGTCCTTTCAAAACGGCATGCTTATGCACTCATTGACAAATATTGTAAATGAATATTACGCCAGAGACATATCAAAGAAAATTACACAGACAATAAGAACTATGCAGAAAAATGGGGAATATGCCAGCGGGGTTTCTCCCTATGGCTATAAAAAATCAGAGGAAGACAGAAAGAAATTGGAAGTTGACTCAGAATGTGCAGATATTGTCAGAAAAATATTTTCCTGGCGTGTAGGCGGGAAGGGATGCGGACAGATTGCAAACCACCTCAATGAATTGGCGCTGCCATCTCCCGGCCAGTATCGTTATATGAATGGATGCAATGGCTTTAAACGCTGCCGGAATACCAAGTGGAACGCAAAACATGTAGCTGGGATTTTAACAAACCCAGTATATCTGGGACATATGGTTCAAGGGAAAACCCGGTGCAGCTACTTTGAGAAAAATGGAGAATTGCGGTTTTTACCAAAAGAAGATTGGATAATTGCAGAAAACACCCACCAGGCGCTTATTACACAGGAGCAGTTTGACATAGCCGCAAAAATGGCAGAGAACAGCCGTCAAAAACATATAGAGCGGATGAATGTTCATGCAGATATTCCGCATACAGAGAATCCATTGCGGAAAAAGATTTACTGCGGTCAATGCGGCAGATTATTAACGAGAAGATGCCGCGTAAAAAATAACGTAAGAGAATACTGCTATTTCTGCAATTCTCCTTCCGTAAAAATAAATGCATCTTGTACAAATACACATATCCATGAAATTCCTTTCATGGATATGATAATGAAATCCGCTGACCTACAACTGGGTTTGTCAGGGACATTGGAAAATCAATGGAACCGGAAAAAAACTGTTCCAGGTTTTAAGAACAACAGCCTGCCAATCGATCTGTTAGATCGCCTGATTGATAAGATTATTATATTATCTCCGGAAAGAATTGAAATCACCTATTCATTTTCAGATTCTATGAAAAAATGGATAGAGGAAATGTATCCCAACGGGCATCCCCTGATATAAGCTCCTTCGGAACAGGCGGGCTTCGTCCGGCAAGGTATAAAAATGCAGACACAGAAAGAAGGCGGCGCAGATGCTTGAGGTTTATGTTGCAAAATACCTTAGAATATCGGATGACGACGAAGATATTGGAAGAAACAAATCAGAAAGTGACAGTATTGCAAATCAAAGGAAAGTATTAGAATATTACATCGAACATCACCCGGAATTATCAAAATACCCTGTAATAGAATTTTTGGACGACGGATTTTCCGGAGTAAATTTTCATCGTCCCGGCATTCAAAAATTATTAAAAAAAGTGAAAGAAAACAGGATAGCCTGCATTGTGGTAAAGGATTTATCCCGATTCGGAAGGAATTATATTGAGACAGGAGATTACATCGAGCAGATTTTCCCATTTATGGGAGTCCGCTTTATTTCCGTATCGGACAACTATGACAGCTTTCAGAAGCCAGTTGGCATAGAACTTGGATTTAAAAACCTGATTCACGATTTATACAGCAGGGACTTATCCAGGAAAGTAAAGTCCGTAAAACATCTTCATCAGGAGCGGGGATATTACAGCGGCGGAGATGTGCCATACGGCTATCAAAGGAATCAAGAGGAAGGAGCAGCATATTATCCTGATCTGCAGGCCGCGCAAATAGTCAGAAAAATTTTTGCGCTTGCCGCAGAGGGGACGTCACCGTCTAAAATAGCGGAAATATTAAGCAACGAATCAATTCCGACGCCCGGCGCATATAAAAATCAGTCTGTAAATGAACATTATAACCTTAAAAACCATAAAAGAAATTTATGGACACCGGCGCAAGTCCGGGAAATTATACAGAATGAGGTCTATATTGGAACTTATGTCTGCCATAAATTTACATCGGTAAAGCCGAGAGAAATGAAGCGAAATGACACATCAGAATATATGAAATTTGAAGACGACCATGAGCCATTAGTTGAAAAAACGCTGTTTCATGCTGCCCAGAGTGCAATACGGCCACGTGGAAAACGAGGCAGATACAAAAGGGATGACAATCCCCACGCACTGAAAGGCAAGGTGAAGTGCGGCCGCTGCGGATACGGCATGATACGCAGCGGAACATGTGTCAGCGTCTATGCCTGCTATATGGGAGAAGCTTGCGGATCACATATGAAGATACCGACAAGCGAATTAGAAAAAAACATTTTGAAAATAATAATTAAGCTAATGGAAACCAGTTCAGATAAACAAAAAAACGTGCAGGGTACGCAGAATCAGATTGCTTCGGAACTTTCCAAAGCCAGGGAAGAAAAACGGATATTGGAAATGAGGGCAGGGTATTGGAAAACCAGCCGATTAAATTTGTACCAACAATGGAAAGAGGGGAAGATTAAAAAGGAAGAATATCTCACACAGAAAGAGGAATTATCAGAACGGGAAGCGGAGTGCCGGCAGAAATTGGATACTTTAAATAAGAAGTTAAGAGGTGCGTCATTCGATCAGATTTACGCGATAGAAGGGTTAGATCATGCAAGCCTTCCGAAAAACCTGACTCTGACAAAAGAACTGGCCGATGCCTTGATAGAGCGAATAGACGTCTATGAAGATGATCGGATAGAAGTCAAATGGAAATTCCAGGATATCGTATCATTTATTCACAAATCTAAAAAGTAAAAGAAATTTTTAGTCCTACCCCAACACAAGCCAATGTTTTCGGCCTTGGCTGGGCCGCCACCCCTGCCGGTTTAAAGGCAATGGAAGAAATGGGAGAATTGAACCAGCACAGCAAAATTGCCAGCAAGGACATGTGCACTTTCCTGATTTTGAATGTTTCCTCTTTTCAGCTTATTCCTGTCAACATGATTGCCTACCGCAGCCAATACGGTTCCGCCAATCCTGCAGCCATATTAGGCCCCGCTATGATTGCCACCTTTTTTTCCACCCTGGCAGGAATTGTTTTCGCCAAATTTATGTATGCGCTGCCGGAAAAACACAAATACACATATAACCGCAGCCTTCCCCAAAACGGAACGCCTTCTACATACAGCCGCAGCCAGACCGGCCAGTCTGATTTACCCAAAAACAAAAAAGGAGGTATCTTTCATTGAAAATCCTCCTTTTCTTATCAGACGCCATGATCCCTCTTTTGATTTTTTCTATTGTGGGATATGGACTTTTAAGTCATCACAACGTATACGATGATTTCATCAAAGGCGCCAAAGACGGCTTTCAGACAGTCATCGGAATCATGCCCACCTTAATCGGCCTGATGGTAGGCGTCGGAATCCTCCGGGCCTCCGGTTTTTTAGATTTGCTGTCTTCAGCCCTTGGAATACTCACCGAACCCCTGCATTTTCCAGCAGAACTGGTTCCTGTTTCCATTGTGAAAATGTTTTCCTCCTCTGCAGCCACAGGGCTGGTGCTGGATATTTTCAAAGAATTCGGCCCGGATTCCTATTTTGGCACCATAACCTCTATTATGATGAGCTGCACAGAAACCATTTTCTATACTATGAGTATTTATTTTATGACCGCCAAGGTACAGAAAACCCGCTATACCCTGGCAGGCGCGCTTTTTACCACATTAATCGGAACCATTGCCAGCGTGATTCTTGCGCAGATTATGTAACAAGTTTTACTGATACAGCAATGGTCATGATATCCGCCAACGCTATTTCGCGCAGGTTCTGCTGGAAAATCCCACTGTTACAGCAATGGCCATGATATATACCAGCGCTATGTTACGGATTATGCCTTGCCGTCAATTTTTTTCAAATACTGCTTTGTCTCCGCAACAACCACACCGCTCAAGGCAATAATCGCAATCAGATTGGGAATCGCCATCAATCCGTTAAAAATATCTGCTATGGTCCACACCGCAGAAACAGTCATAAAGGGCGCGGCCAGAATACATAAAATGTAAATCCGGCGGTATATGATCACTGCTTTCTGATTTCCGTTTGTAAGGTATTCCAAACATTTTTCGCTGTAATAATCCCAGCCGAGAATTGTGGTAAATGCAAAACATACCAGGCAGCACATCAGGATAAAAGAAGAAACTGCCGGTGCAAAAGGCAGCCCAATCTGAAATGCCTTTGTGGTTACATCCACACCCTCCAGGCCGATATCCCAGCTTCCGGTAATTACGATAGTAAGTCCTGTCATAGTACAGATAATCACTGTGTCAATCACTGTTCCCAGCATGGACACAAGGCCCTGGGAAGCCGGCTCGTCTGTCAAAACTGCAGCGGCGGCAATAGGAGCGCTTCCCAGACCTGCTTCATTGGAAAAAATTCCTCTCGCTACGCCTTTCTGCATAGCCAGCAGCATAGCTCCCAGTGCGCCGCCTGCTGCAGCTCTAAGTCCAAATGCACTCTGTACAATCGTAACGAAAGCTGCCGGAATCTCTTTGAAATGGAAAATCAAAATCAGCGCAGCCGCTGTAATATAAGTGGCCGCCATAAAAGGCACCAACACCTGAGCCACTCCTGCAATTCTCTGAAGCCCTCCGATTAATACAAGAGCCACGCAAACAGTCAGAATGATTCCTGCTATAATTACCGTCCAGGAGTATTCCCTGCCCAGAAGATTGACACTCCACTGATTCTTAGGATCAAAAAAACTGTTCACTGCACTGGTAATTCCATTAATCTGAGTAAAGGTTCCAATTCCAAGAACTCCTGCGGCGATTCCAAAGAAAGCAAACAGCTTTCCAAGCCATTTCCATTTCTTTCCCATTCCCCGTTCTATGTAATAAAAAGGCCCTCCCAAAATATGTCCGTCCTCCGCCACCACCCGGAACTTGATGGCCAGCAGGCATTCCGCATATTTTGTCACTGTACCCAAAATCGCTGCCATTACCATCCAAAACAAAGCCCCCGGCCCGCCGGCAACAATAGCAGTAGCAACTCCTACGATATTTCCGGTTCCGATGGTTGCAGACAAGGCCGTGCAGAGAGCTCCGAACCCGGATACCTCTCCCTCTTCTCCGGCAGATTCATCGGAAATCAGATTTCGGATAGCCAGAGGCAGCCTGCGGATCTGCAGTCCCCGCAGCCGTACCGTCAGAAAACAGCCTACTAAAAGAATCAATACAATCAGCGGAATTCCCCATACCAGATCGTCCACTGCTTTTAATAACGAATTAATATCCATAAATTCATCTCCCTTTTCCTTCAAATCTCTTCCTAATCCAAATACCTTCCTATCTGCGGCATCCAGTCGCCGATAAATAATTCATTTTTCAAAGCCACATCAAATATCGGAGTAAAAAATCTCACACAAAGCCGGATCACCTGATGCCATTTCGGATCATCCCTCTCTATTTCATCGCTGCCGCACAGCGGTAAAGGTTTTGTCCAAAAACGGCTCATATAATTCTCCCACCGTTTCTCCATATACTTATAATCCTGAAAGCTGTCCACAATCTCCAGCCGCTCCTTCAACAGCGGAATTGAATTCTCTAAAAGAAGCTGTCCAAAGCTCTCAGACACTTTCCTCCCGCTTACCATATGTGTGGTGAGAATATCATAACTGTCTTTATACCAGGACATGGGACTGATTAATTCTAAATCCTCAACTATTTTATAAAAAGATCTGGACAAATATTCCTCTTTTGAAAACATATGATAAATGATTTTCTCCTGAGATATCGAATCTTCTAATATCTTTTCCTCTACCTGAACTGCTGTTCCCGCATAAGGAATCAATTCCAATTCAAAAGGAATCTGAAACGGCCATTCTATGATCTTCAGGCGAATTCTGGGATTCTTGTCCCCCATCTGCCATCTTTCATTCCGCTTCTGATACAGCACAACCTGCAATCCTTCCTGCCTTTGCTCTGTACTTATCTGCAATTCTTTCTGCTCTTGATCTGTACTTACCCGCGATTCTTTCTGCCCTTGATCTGAATTTACCTGCGATTCTTTCTGTCCTTGATCTGAATTTACCTGCGATTCTTTCTTCTCTTGATCTGAATTTGCCCGCGATTCTTCCTGTCTTTGATCCGAATCAATCTGTTGCTCTTCCTGCTCCCATTCCGCAACCTCAATAAAAAAAATCCCCTCCAACTCTTCTGTTATATCTGCAAATCCTTCCTCAGGAACAAAAAACTCCAAATAATTTACTAAATTGTCCCGATACCATTCCCGATTTAAAAATTTATCACTTCTGAGAAGCAATCTGGCTCCCAGAGATGAATTGTAAATCTTTTGCATTATCTTTTCTGCGCCGCATCCTGCGATCAGGTTTATTTCCGGAAACCGATATATTTCACTTTCTTTATCCATTCTGCTTATCCCTGTAATATGATACTTTAACCTCTATCCATTCTTATGAAACGTGCATTTTTATTATATTCTTATCCACTTACCCTGTCAATTATGAATAAAAAAGAATCTCAAAAGAGAGATTCTTTTCTATCGTTTTATTTCCAATCTTTTTTCCTTTTAAATTTCAGATCCTTAAAACTCATTTTCCGCTGTTTCCTGCATTCCATCTTATATTTAATCAGATAGAAATTATCTACAAACTTGTAAATTCCAAACCCGATTCCAACAAGAAGCGCTACTGCCAGTATCCCTAACAGGATATATTTCACGTTAATGTTTACTACTACTTTTTCTTCCTGGTCTTCTCCTTTATCTTCATTTTTGGCTTTCTGGAACTTATATTCCGACACCTTTGCGCCGGTTATTTCAATATCTGTTCCTCCCACAGCCCGTCCGGCATAAGTATACTGAATCTTTCCGATTATGTCTTTTGAATTATTGATCTCAACAATCTCCGGCACGGCATCTGTAAACGCAGCCGCCTTCGGGAGCACTATACAGCCGTCTTTATTTAATCCTACAAAAGATTCTTCATTTTCAAATATTTTATTCTCTTTCATATCCTGAGAATAATTCTTCTCATTCTCCGCCACATTCCATAACTGAAAATTCTCAAAACAGTAGTCAAAAAGAATTCTGGTATCAAGATAATGGTTCGGCGCCTGTTCTTTCATTACAACGCAGATTAAAGTCATTCCGTCTTTTTCCGCAAAGGTGGCCAGGGTGTTTCCAGCCACACTGGTATATCCAGTCTTACCGCCGATGCAATAATCATACAGATATTTCGTATCTCCCTGATAATTTGTCAGCATCTTGTGATGGTTAACCAGATATGTTTCCTCCGCATGCTTGTTGGTACTGGGGATGGTATGGCGTTTTGTGCTGACGATCATGCGGAAAATATCATTTTTCAAAGCCTCTTTGGAAATCAATGCCATATCATAAGCGCTTGTCCAGTGCTCTTCATCCGGCAGACCATGGGGATTATTAAAATGCGTATCTTTGCATCCCAGTTCTTTCGCCCTGTCATTCATCATTTTAACGAAATCATCATAATCTTTTCCAACATGCTCTGCAATTGCATAACCGCATTCATTGGCAGAAGCCAGCATCAGACCATACAGACATTCTTCCATGGTCATCACTTCATCCACATCCCTGGAAATACCGGAACCGTCTGTTTGATAAACTGCATTTTTAGAAAAAGTCACCTCTTCATCAAAACTGCTGTTTTCCACCGCCAATAAACTTGTCATTATCTTTGTAATACTTGCAGGGTATGACTGCTGATGGGAATTCTTTTCATAAAGTACAGTTCCTGTGGACGCCTCCATGACAATTACCGATTCTCCTGCAATCTGTGGGCCTTCCGGCCAGTACTCTTCCGCCTGGACAGTTATAAAATTCATCTGAAAGAGACTTACAGCCCCTACAATCAGACCTGTCCATATCTTTCTCTTTTTCATGAAATTTCTCCTTAAGTTCTCCTGCAGGCCATATGAACTCTCACAAACCGCCTGCCGCATCTTTGTTAAGATATTTTACGAAATATCTCATTTATTTTACAAATCTGTTACAAGTTTTATATAGTATAACATATTGAAAGTTGCGTTGCAACTTCTGGTATGGTATTATATGCCTAAATAAATTCAGAGAATTACTATTCAGGGACCGGTAGTCCGTTCACAACAACGCATCCAGCCCATGAAAACCGCCGGCAGTCATCCGGCAAATAAGTATACATTCCGTATAACTTTATTATATCATTTTTCGGAGGTATTTATGAGATTGAGAAATATCCCGGGTTCCAGAGAGGCCATCGCAGAAAGCCGCTGGTGCATTCAGGAACCGGAACAATTTAAGGGAAACTGGCAACAGGTTTTTTGCAGCGGCAATCCCATCCATATCGAAATCGGCATGGGAAAAGGACAGTTTCTAATGACTCTTGCAAGGCAAAATCCAGGAATCAATTATGTCGGCATTGAAAAATATTCCAGCGTCCTTCTTCGCGCTCTTCAGAAAATGGAGGAAGAACCTCTGGATAATATTCGTTTTATCCGAATGGAAGCAGAAAACATCTGCGATATTTTCCAGGAAAACGAAATAGATAAAATCTATCTGAATTTTTCCGATCCCTGGCCGAAAGATCGGCATGCAAAACGGCGGCTTACCTCCCGGCAGTTTTTTGCCCGTTACAATTCTGTTTTAAATAAGGACGGGAATGTGGAGTTTAAAACAGACAACCGGGATCTTTTTGACTTTTCTCTGGAAGAGGTAAAAGAAGCCGGATGGAAACTGGACGGAGTCACCCGAGACTTGCACCGGGACGAATTCATGAACGCAGGGAATGTTATGACAGAATACGAAGAACGGTTTTCCTCTATGGGAAATCCTATTTACAAACTGATTGCATCCAGATAACAGAAAGAGTATAATAGAATTATTCCAGGTTCTCAGTATGTAAAGGAGTATGCTATGAAAAGTACAAAATTAATTGCCCCAGTGATTATTACAGTAATTCTGCTGCTGTTTTTACTGGCTTACTTTTTCTTATGGACCATTATGCCTGTACCTGCTGTCATAAAAATTATATTTCTCCTGGCGTTATTGGCCCTTATGGGCGTTTCAGTTTACAATTTAATCGAGAGAATCGAAGAGATAAGGAGCGGTGAAGAAGATGATCTTAGTAAATACTGATTATATTACCGGCAAAGAGCTTGAAATGCTTGGCCTGGTAAAGGGAAGCACCATTCAGTCCAAGAACATCGGACGAGACATTACTCAGGGCTTTAAAACCATCGTTGGAGGCGAACTGAAAGCTTACAACGAAATGATGAATGATGCAAGAGCGCTTGCCACCAAGCGTATGGTAGAAGAAGCGACAGCATTGCATGCAGACGCCGTTGTGAATATCCGATATGCTTCCTCTGCGATTATGCAGGGGGCTGCTGAGGTGATTGCTTATGGGACGGCAGTAAGGTTTACTAATTAAGACACTGCGCCTTTTTCCGGAAAGGCATTCTCTGCTTTTCGGAAAAAGGCCTCTGAAATTCCAAAAAAGCGTTCCTCTCAAACGGAATACGCAATCCCCATTAAACATATGGATATTCCAACGAGAACTGATGTAATCTTCTGTAACAGACAATATACTTTCTTTTATAGGAATACAATTTCCTGCTTTCCCGCATCCACCCGGACACGCGCCCCATAAGGCAGGATTGCTCTCGGCAATGCGTGTCCAAAATTCACATTATACAGAACCGGCAAACCTTTATCCTGAAACATTTCACAATAAACTTTCTTATATTCCTCATAATACTGCTCATCCTGCGGCTTGCCCACAATAATCCCATTAGCGCTGTCAAATACCCCTGCATGTTCCAAAGACTTTAACTCTGTATACAGTAATTCCGGCGAAGGCTTTTCCTCACAGGTTTCTAAAAAAATAATTTTCCCTTTCCATTCTTCTTTTTCCGGAAAAATATGATATCTCCGGCAAATCTCTCCTTCTTCTTTATATCTTCTGGATTCTAACATATCATACATTGATTCCAAGCAGCCGCCAAGTAATTCCCCTTCAAAAACCTGGTTTCCAAGAAGAAGTTCATATCCATGGGTTTCCTTATGGGAAACGCGATCGCTCCCAACTGCAGCCTTGGAAAAATCCACTCGTTCCTCATACCATATCCCACTTGGACGGATAGAATGAAATCCATGGAAACAGTTTAAAAACGCCTCTCTGGAATAGTGCAGCATTTCATTTGCTATTTCAGCAAGTTCACAGAGAAATGCCTGCCCATAAAAAGTCTGAAGCCCAATTCTATAGAACATCAGGTGATTGATCGTCGTATCTGAAAATCCTAGAAACAGTTTAGGAGAATTCTGTACCGCCTGTATAAATTCTGTATCTTCCATCAAAAAGGGCAGCAGGCGAAACGTGTCATCTCCGCCAATTGCAGAAATAATTCCATGGATGGAATCATCCAAAAAAGCTTGCTTTAAATCTTCTGCCCGTTTTTCCGGGTGTTTATTCAGATAATCTTCCCCTTTCAGCGAATTTGGCATAAATACAGGGGTAAGCCCAAATTCTTCCATCCTTTTTCTGCCGATTGCTATGTTGTGACTGCAATATTCTTCTCCAAGCATTCCACTGGAAAGGCTAACGATAGCTATACGGTCGCCGGACTTTAAATTGTTTGGTTTTATCACTTTAACTCTCCTTTACAAACTTATCTTGAGTCTATGTTTGTCTCTGCCGAAACATCATTGCGGCACAGATTAATATGTATCCTTCATTTCCAATACTACGATGCATTCCTGTAGATTACTGATCCACAGCCCGCTCCACAATTCCTTTTATTACCTTCACCGCAGCCTTCATTCCTTCCACCGTCACATGCTCCTTAGGCCCATGAAACGCATATCCGCCCGTTCCCAGATTCGGGCAGGGAAGTCCCATAAAGCTCAGCCTTCCGCCGTCTGTACCGCCGCGGATAGGCAGAGAAACAGGTTCCATCCCGGCTGCTTTGATGGCTTCCTTTGCTTTTTCCACCACAAAGAAATTTTTCTCCATCACCTCAAGCATATTCCGGTAACTCTCCTTAAGTTCCAGCACAACAGTTCCCGTACCGTATTTCTCATTCATTTTCTCTTCAATTCTGCGTAAAGTCTGCTGACGTTTTTCAAACATCTCACTGTCGTGATCTCTGACAATATAGTCCAGATGGGCCTCATTGACGTCTCCGCCCATTCCTTCCAGATGATAGAAGCCTTCCCGCCCTTCGGTATGCTCCGGCGTCTCCTGCTCTGGCAGCAAAGATTGGATTTCACAGGCGATGGAAGCTGCATTTATCATGATATTTTTGGCTGAACCAGGATGAACATTCACTCCTTTTATCGTAAAATGTGCAGATGCCGCATTGAAATTCTCATAGGCCACTTCACCCTCATAGTCCCCATCCACTGTATAGGCATAGTCTGCCTGAAAATAATCCAGATCAAACAAATCCGCCCCGGCTCCCACTTCTTCATCCGGAGTAAAGCCAATCCAGATGTCTCCATGAGGAATCTTCTCTTTTATAATTTCTTCTGCAGCAGTGACAATGGCCGCAATCCCCGCTTTGTCATCCGCCCCTAAGAGGGTTGTCCCGTCTGTCGTGATCAAAGTCCTGCCTTTTAAAGAAGATAAATGGGGAAAATCGCTGACCTTTATTACATCTCCAGTTCCCGGTAGAACCACATCTTCTCCATTATAATTCAAAATTACCTGGGGTTTCACATCTTTTCCCGAAAAAGAAACTGCTGTGTCCATATGGGCGATAAATCCCATGGGCTTCTTATTCTCAAACCCCTCCGTTGCCGGAAGCAGGCCGTAGACATAGCAATGCTCATCCCTCTTTACCTTTACAAGTCCCAGCTCCTTCAGTTCATCTGCAAGTTCATCTGCAAGCGCAAACTGTCTCTCTGTACTTGGAGTGGTATCCCTGCCATCCTCTGACGTTGTCCAAAATGAAACATATTTTAAAAATCTCTCCTGTATACTCATAATTACCTCCAACTTATCCAAAACCTATTTCATTATAAACTGCAAGATATGTTCCGGCCGCTCAGCAAGATAAACTGCCCCGGCGCTTTTCAGTTCTTCTTCACTGCCGTAACCGTACAAAACGCCTATGGTATCTATCCCAAACTGCGCCGCACCAAGCACATCATGCTTTCTGTCGCCTATCATAACCACTTTTGAATATTCCGAAATCTGACAGGATTCCAAAGCATAACCTATCACGTCTGCTTTCCTGGTCCGCGTGCCGTCCATATTAGAGCCGGCAGCGAAATCAAAATAATCCGACAGGTGAAAATATTCCAGAATCTGTTTGGCAAATGGTTCCGGCTTGGAAGTAGCCAGAATTACCTTTTTTCCGGCTTCCTTCAATGATTCCAGCAGATCTTGGATTCCGTCATAAACCTGATTTTCATAAATTCCTTTCTGAGTGAAATATTCCCGGTAATACGCAACCGCCTGCATTGTTTTCTCCTGGGAAAAATCATAATATTCCTCAAAAGACTCATGAAGAGGCGGGCCGATAAACCGATACAATTCTTTTTTATCGGAAACAGTAATTCCATATTTGTTTAATGCATATGCCACGGAATTCGTAATTCCCTCTCCAGGATCTGTCAGTGTACCGTCAAGATCAAATAAAATTACCTGATACATTCTGTCATCCTTCCTGCTTTCTCTCTGCCGCTTTCATAGAATTATACTCACGAGCATACTTATTTGCCAAATCATTTGCTTTTTTCCTCAAATCTGTGAAAGATCTGCCGTCAAATGATTTCTCTCACGGGTATATCTTTGTCATCCTTATTGAATTAATCTCTGATGATACGGTTCTGTTATTATCTCTGTATCTCTGTCACCTTTACTGGATTATCCCCTCCCAGATAGGAAATCCGGATATTGTCTCCCGTATTATACTTTATGATATCCAGCAAATCTGCATTAGACAGGTCAATATCAAATATCTCTTCTTTTCCCTCCAATGCAAAATAAATATGCGAGGTTCCCTCAATACTAACCGGCATCATATTCTCTATTTTGCCGGAAACTGACTTGCTTTCTTCACTGGTTCCTGCGGCAATGCCGTTTGTTTTCAAAAGCTGGGTATAGGATTTCTCACATTCCTTAATGGAATCACCGGTAGCCACCCACTGATACTTCTGAATGTTTACCATGGCATACATTTTCACCAGTCCCGCGCCGTCCTTCAACGCCATAAAATACGTCGGCTCTCCGGAAATATTCAAAAGCAGAGGAAATGTGGCCTGATAGCCCAGATTCTGTACCTGCCCCTCTGCAGAAGACATAGCGGATTTCTCTGTAGCGCCCTCTATCTTGTAAAAACGTGTCTCCATGGTACGCTGATTCATTAATACAAACCCCACATTAGACTGATCGCCGCTGACGCTAGTAACGCCGGAATACACCCACACATCGTCTTCCAATGCAATATAATTGTATCCGTCCGTAGTTTCCAGACAGTCCTTCTGTCCCAGAATGCTGTTAAAAAATCCATGCTTCAAGGTTCCGTTATAATCATAAAGTTCCATCAAAAGCTCTGCCTGAAATACTTTATCCACCCACTGAGGAACATCTTCAATCTTATAATCATTACATTCTCCGGTTACCGCATTGCAGATTACAACATTTCCAATCGTTACTCCTCCAAATAGTCCGATATTAAACTTTTTCACCGGACAAATCCAATAAGGCGTTCCCTCTTCATCAATTTCAAAGAAAATCTGCTCTGTAAAAATATAGGTGGGATACCTAAAACGAAGATGCCGGTAAATATTCCGGTTCAGATATTCTGATTTGGAATATTTAATCCCTTCACTTAATTTCACGCATTCTGTATCCTGTGTAGCCATATCAATCTTTATATAAGCAGGAATTCCCTCCTTCTGGTTAGTCAGCCACTTAATGGGACTGGCATAAACCAAAGGCGATACCCTTACCGGCTTGTTATTTACATTAATCTGACTGTAATCGTTGGATACCTCAAACTGTGATACCATATCCACCATACTCCCCATCTTCCGGTCTCCCAAAAGAGCTGCAGAATCTTTATCTAAAATAGGAATCGTATTGTAATCCACCTGGGAAATATCTTCAGAAAAATTCCGCTCCTCTACAGTCATCAGTTGCTGATATTTCTTCGCATTGATAATCGGAGATGAAAGAAATGTTCCAATTACCAGAATTAAAATCAATATCCCTGCAATGCCGAATCCAACCTTTGCAATCATACCGAACTGGATGTCCAGCAGCAGATGAAGTCCCCCTTTGCCCTGACCTTTTTCTCTTTCTTTCCATGATTTCCGTAACGAAAGAAGCAGGGTCAGTACAACGGCTCCTCCGATAAGAAACCACCACGTACCCATAGAATGGATATTAAATGCAGGAATTGTAATATAATAATATAGAAATGCTGCGATCACCAGAAGGACTGCAATCACTATATTTTTACCAGTTTTTTTCATTTTTCTTCTCCTCAATTGTATTATTTAATTAGTACAATTCTACTCTTTTCCAATTATTATGTCAAGATAACCAAATGTTAAAAAAAAATTAAAAAAGTTCTTGCATTTCTAAATTTTTTATTATATAATATATTTCGTGTTAAAGATTTAGATACGCGCTTCTAGCTCAGTTGGAAGAGCACCTGACTCTTAATCAGGGTGTCCAGGGTTCGAGCCCCTGGAGGCGCACTGAAAGCACTGTTTTTGATGACTGTGAGCATCGGGGACGGTGTTTTTTTTGTGCTTTTTCAAATAAATTATAGTGGAAACAAAGTATCATGTCAACAGATATGATACCGTCCGAAGCGAAGCGGAATGGCATAGGTTACCATGCCATATCACGAAGCGATTATGGTATGATAAGCTTGGAGCGAAATCCGGCGCGAAGTGGTCGCGAACCTGTCGCAAACTACCGCAGTTATACAAATAGTATGCCTGATTTGAGCCTCACAATTCTATCAATATTAATAGAACAAAGTGTCTTCGACACTTCAACCCCCTAGCCCCATTCATAGGGAAATTAGGGGGAGCTTTTTGTTTCATTTACCTTTATAATAGTCTCATGAACATACTACAGAATATTTTTAATGACCATTATGAAGAAATGATTTATACATTACATCCACGCGCTTCTGTGATTGAAAACGTGGATAAAATGTGTCCCAGTTATGGAATTTATACAGCGTCTTATCCAACATATCCCGGAAAAGCATTACAAAATGATCCGTTATGGCGGCATTTATGCACGCATCGGGACATTGACAAAAAGCTCCGCCGGGCCATCTCCCGTGATAAACGCCACATTTACAGAAACTTTAACCAGTGGTGCGCCGCTATCCTCTCCTCTCTCGGTTATGATCCGCTCAAATGTGAATGCGGCACGGTCATGCTGTTTTTAGAACTATACTTTAACCATAAACGTGTTTCTCTGGAAGAACTGTACGAGAAAGCCATGTCCCGTTCTCGTGGAAGAAGGCCGTCCGCATGACTTCCCTCAATTCCATTCCTGTGCTATGCTTCTTTCAAAGGAGGCCGCACACATGAGCCAAAACACAGAGAAACTGCGCAGAAAATACATGGATAATCCACCGGAAGGCATGACATCCGAGGACATTCGCTGCATAAGCGAGGATGACCTTCTCGATATGGATTATTTCTTAAATGAAGATGACTTATTGGATGACGAGACTGGCATGGAAGGTTTCTATATCTTCTAAAATCACGCCCCTCTTGTTGTCATGCCCAAGACAGGAGCCTTTCTAACATATGTTCGATATGCTTCTATTTTTTATACATCTCCTAAAATCGGAATTTCCTATAAAGTAAAAAATAATTTTTAGAAAAACATAGAAACACATGGAATGGAATGGTATGGTATGTTATAATTTCTGTGTTGCTCACCGATACCCGGCAACGGGAGGAGGTGATTTCATGTCAATACTCATATCATTTTTAGTTGCTGCCGCGGCTGGTGTGGCTTGCCACTACATCATCAAATGGTTAGACAGCAATGACAAGGGCAACAAATAGCCTACTGAGCGCTTTGTCAGTATAAGCGAAAAGAAGAATCCCTCAACTATGGTCGCATCACGGTTGGGGATTCGTTCTTTGATTTCATGCCATACTCATATCTTTTGCCTAGTGGCATTATAGCATATGCAGATAATTTCTTCAATATACTTTTTATTAAATTTTGCTGAACCTAAAATGAAATTTTAAATTCCACTCCTGTATAACCCAGTGGAATTTACTCTTTCACACATTTCTGTTACCTTTCTATAGTTGCCCCTGACAGCGGCAGAAGGAGGATTTGTAACTGGAATTACGGATGATTGAATTATCATCCTCACGGAAATAGTTACAAATAACCAATAAAACAAAAATTATTTCCATAATATTGTGGAAATTCTCAGTCCGGTTCGATATATTACTACAGCTATTAAAAACCGACATTTTTAATAGCCGTATTCTTGAATATACTTTAATCTCTTATGTTTGAAAAAGCAAGAAACTTTCTCATTGCATTTCTGTAAACCCATCATAAATTTTTC
>JAETSX010000066.1 GCA_021769425.1 Eubacterium sp. | reverse complement strand
TCTCCTTTATTTAGATACCATTTTCTATATAAAAATTTCTTTCATTTTTAATCTCAACGGATCACATCCAATTTCCCGCCAATCCGACAGATAACTGTGGATTATCAGTTAATAATTATACCACACCCTCCCCCAAATTTCACCAATTTTCCCCATTCTTTCCGCTTTCTTAACACCCCTCTCCCAATCCCCCTTCTCCCACCACAACCCTCACTAACTCCTCAAGTCTCCTCCGAAACCTCTCATCATCCTCCCCCATTCTCTTCCTTTGCCCCTTCCAATGCTTCTTTCCAGAGGCTCTCCTGGCCTTTTTCCCCAAATGCCGCTCCATAAGCATCTGATCAATATTCTCATCCGTATACCACTTCCCGGACTGATGAATGGCATATGCGCCCTTCCCCAGCGCCATCGCCGCTACGCCATAATCTTGAGTCACCACAATATCATTCTTTCTGCAAAGATTGATCAATGCCAAATCTACCGCATCCACTCCTGCCCCGATTATCTTTACCTCACTGTAACCGGAATGCAGCACATGATTTGTGTCACATAACAATGTAACCGGAATCTTATTTTTCTCCGCAACCTGCTCCACAATGGACACCACCGGACAAGCGTCCGCATCTACATATTACTCCGGCGGTTAAATATCGCAGTTTTTACTTGTCTAAATTTCCATCTGCCACGTTGTCATCAATCGTTGTAACCCTCGCTACAACTCATTCTTCCGCCTTGCAGATGAAAATTTATCCTACGTAAAATTCTGCGATATTTAACCGCCGGAGTAATAAATTCTCATTCTGCCACTCCTCGGTAACCGTTACACTCTTCGCCCTCAATCATTCCAAAGTCTTGTCTTTTTTACAATCATAGTATACAATCAGAGAGAACTTTTCTGCAACTCTATGATAAAATTCCAAAAAGGAGGGACTCTGCAATTGTATGCACAGATAAGAGAGATGACCGCCGATGACACTGAAAAAGTGCGGCAGATTTACACGGCAGGCTGGCAAACTGCTTTCCGGGGAATTGTTCCCCAGGCTTATCTTGACAGCCTGAATCAAGACCACTGGACACCGCCTTTAGAGGGCGCATATGTTTTAACAAACGGAAGAAACATCCTTGGCACATCCTCTGTCTCTCCTGCAAGAGATAAGGAATTTCCTGACTGGGGCGAGATTATTTCCATCTATGTGCTGCCGGAACTGATTGGACAGGGCTGCGGCCATATACTTTTTGAATTTGTAAAAAACAAATTGATGGAACTCAATTACACTCAAATCTATCTGAACGTTTTTGAAGATAATCTCCGGGCGCGGAGATTCTATGAACGGCACGGCTTTTTGTGGAATCACCAGCGTATGCCGGTAAAGATCGGCGGCAAAGAACTCATGGAACTGCGGTATGTGTTTCAGAAATAGCTTACTCCCAACCTTTATAGAACTTTATATTCCGCCGGCATTCCAGCAGCCAAATCCGTGAATGCCCCTTTTGACAGTTTCGCGTGCATTTCACCCTTGACAGAGCCGGAAAATGTGGCGCTATCCAACTGCTACACACATTTTCTAATACGAACAAATGGCGCCTGCCGAACCAACTGATATGCCAGTGCCGTAAGCAGGAAACTCCCTATACAAACCTCCGCGGCCTGCACATAGACATTTCCGCCAGATCGCACCCATAATATGCCAGAGCTACCAAAATTGACTGATGCAGGAGATAAACCGGATACGACGCACGGTTCCAATACCTGATAATGCCTGTCTCCCTGTTTAAACACTTTTTCCCAGCCACGAGCAGAACCAATATGGTAATCCGAAATGCCGGAATTTTCCCTGTATGAACCGCTGCTCTTTCATACGGCAGAAAATGAAACAAAACCAATGCCGCCATTGAGATAAGAAATAAAAACAGAATAAACCACAGATGTCCAGGCGTAAAGGCGCCGTCATAGCCGCTGAAATCAGTAACATGGGTAAAAAAATATTTCCAGTTCTCCCAAAAGCCGCCCGTATACCCGTCAAAAAATTTTCTCGCATATAAAGTCTGAAACGGCACAAGAAATGCCGTGCCAAACAGAAAAGGAATCAGCAGCTTGCACACCCGCTGCATGATAAATTCCCGCACCGTTCTATTCTCCAATGCAAACCGGGCGCTCATTCCTGCCAAAACAAAAAGAAGCGGCATAAACCACGGATATACCTCCCATTTCAGGAAAAATACTCCACCATTTCTCTGTCATTGGAAGAATCGCCGAATGCCATAACATCTTCTTTCCGATACCCCATCTCCCTGCAGATTTCTAAGATTCCTGCCAGCTTCCCCGTGCCTTTTTTGGTGATCTGCATACAGTTTCCTTCCCATAACACTTGGCAGGAATCCGATATTTTCATAACCTGTGCCAATTCTTTTTGCTTTTGCTCCGGCATCTGCATTCCCGTTCTGACCCTGTGAAAAGACAACGTTACTTTATAAATATCCTCCCTGTTCCGGTAAACATGCACTGCAAATCCATATGCTTTCTGTTTCTCTCTTACGCCCGTCAGCCATGCAGTGTCCATCGGCACAACCACATCCAGGCAGCCTTTTTCATGATTCTGCGCCTGCCATCTTGCGCCATTGGCAAATACGCCGCCGCGGATTACATGCCACACAGGGGAAAGCTTTCTTTTTGCGGCCTCCAAAGGCAGTGATGTGGCCAGATAAATTTCACACTTACCGGACAGCCGTATCAGTCCCCGGGCTGTGTTTTTTGGTATCCGCATGTTCCCCTTGGGGACAAGGGTGCCGTCAATATCCAAAAATACTGCTCTCGGATAAACAGGAATGCGGAATGCCGGATAGGGCCGGAAAAAGGGAGCCACTGCATCTTTGCGGTTGCAGTAAGCCAGATAGCAGCCGCATTCTTTCTTTTTGCAGCCCGAAAGTTCCTCCCTTTGCCCCGCCTCAGAATCCTCATAAAAATTGCCAAGGCTTTGCCGGGAAATATTGCATTGGCGCATCCTTCCATCCGCCTCCACAAAACGGCTGTCCGCACAGGCCGAAATCTCTGCCCTGTAATGTTTTAACTCCTGCCAGAAATATGCGTCTATCTCTGTAAAAACCTCAATCTCCGCATCTGTATAACCTCTTCCCAGCCCATCCATTTTATTGATCCAAAGATACACAGAATCCGGCAGCATCTTCCGCAGCATACAGATTTTCTCCAATTGCTCCAAAACGCCTACCGCACCCACGCAATATAACACCTTCTGCTCCGTCAGAAAACGGCACTGCTGCACAAACTGTTTGACAGATGTCATTTCGGGATGGAACGTTCCCCATAACCGCAGCTTTTCCAGTTCTCCTCCATGGTTTCGATAGACAGAAAGCATTTCCTTTACCGGAAAACTGAAATTACTCTGGGCTCCCACTGCATCTATCACCGGGCTTTTGCTTAATGCCGCAAGCCCTTCCCAGTAATAAGGATAAATCAATGCTTCCCCATAAGGAACAATCTGCACAGCGCCGCCGTTTTGCTGCTGAAGCATTCGGCCTGTAAAACGGAAAAATGCTTCCTTATCTGCCTGTATGCTCCGCCTGCTGCAGGTTCTTTTTGCAAAAGGGCAATAGCTGCAGGAATAATTGCAGGACTTAAGGCTTCCTCTATAATACCACTGCCGCTTTCTTACGTCTTTCTCTGTGTTTTTTTCCGAATTTCTTCTCTCCACGGCTTTTTCCGCCTCCCCTTTCGGTTAACTCTTTGACTGCCAATCCCAGTCAATGTCTTCCATTGGCATTAGAACGAATCACTCTCCCCTCTCCATCAAACGACGCACCTCTTCCGAAATCAATTGCGGCCCTAAAAAATCAGATAAAGCAAATCCCTTTTCCGTCAGCGAAAGGAATCCCTCTTCCCGCACCGCATAACCGGCCTGAACCCAGTCCAAAAGCAACGGAAAATCTCTCTCTGCCTGACTGCCAAAATGCAGGTTATAATCGGCAAGGCAGACGCCCCGCCCAAACAAAACATGCCGGATCACATACCTTCTCTTCTCTTCCTCCCGTGACAGCAGAAATCCATGGGTAATTTTCCGATAATCTTCCTGTTCTATATAGCTTTGCAAAATAGAACGGCACTGCCCGGGCTCCACTGCATAAGGCGCGCTAAAATGCAGATTCCCCAGATAGCTTCTTCCTCCGCAGCCGATAGATATGGTATTGCCGAATCCGCACAGCGAAATCGGCGCCTGCTCCCCTTCTTCCTGGACAAAACGACGCACAAAGGCATGCTCCTCTTCTTTCCGGACAAAACGACGCACAAAAGCATGCTCCTCTTCTTCCCGGACAAAACAGCGCACGGAAACCTTCTCTTCTTTCCGGACAAAACGGCGCATGGAATAAGGCCTGTATCCTGCTTCCAGAAGAAACCTGCGCGCAAACTGATACAGCTCAAAGGCATTCTCGGAACACTCTGCCCCCTGACGGCCAAGATATGTTCCGGGTTTCACATACAAAGGATATACAAACAGCTCTTCCGGCGCAAATTCCAGCGCCTGGCGCAGCGAATCCCCAAGGCTTTCCATGGTCTGCCCCGGGATTCCGTATATCAGGTCAATATTCACACACGAAAACCCTGTATTTTGAATCAGCCCCAAAGCCTTCTTTGCCGCATCTGCGGTATGGAAACGATGCAGGGCAAAAAGCTCTGCCTCTTTAAAGCTCTGTACGCCGATGCTGAGACGGTTCACGCCCTCCTCTTTTAAAATCTTTAACTTTTCTTGGGTGGTCTGGTTGGGAGAAGTTTCCACCACAACTGCTTGTTTTCCCGCCTCTATTCCAAAAAAATCCCTGGCAATGGAAAAAACTTTCCGAAGCAGATTTTCCGGCAATAATAAAGGAGTTCCGCCTCCTAAGGTCAAATCAGAAAACGCTGCGTCTTTTGGCATAATCTCTGCAAACTGCCGGGCATGCCGCTCCAGGGCCGCCAGATACGCTTCCATCTGCCGCCGGTTTTGCCCGGCAAGAGAGAATAAATTGCAGTACCCGCATTTATACTGGCAAAAAGGAATATGAAAATACAGGCTGTTTTCCCCGCCTGACAGCCTGCCGATATAATCCCTCAAGTCCAGTTTCGGAAGAGCCCGGTATGCGAGTTTATGCGGATAACTGTACATATACTGGATATATGGATGTTCCATCTGATTCCCTCCTACAACAGAAAATGCTTATACGGAACTGTAGTTACAATGGGATGATTAATTCCATGATACCACACGCCGTCTTCTCCATAGCAGGTTCCATGATCAGAACAGCAAATCACAAACGTCTCACCCTTTTCACGGAAAGCCTCAAACAGCCTCCCCAATTGCCCGTCCACATAACGCAGCGCCGCCGCATGGGCTTTTTTGCTGTCTTTTTTCTCCCCTTCTGCATAAAAATAATTGGGATAATGAAGTGCGGAAATATTCAGATACATCATAATCTTCTGTCCCTTTTCTATCTGCTCCAACTTCTGCAGGGCAAAATCAATCTGATGTTCGGCTGATTCCTTCACTTTGCATCCAAAGGCCGGTTTCCAGTAACTATGCTGAAAATAAGAAGGCAGCACAAGCCCCACATCTGTCCTTTTGTCAAAAAAACTGACGCCTCCGATACAGTGGGTTTCATACCCCTCCAGCGCAAGCCCCTCCACCCAGGTTGCGCCCCGAAAAGCGTATGCCCCTTCCGGCGCTTTGCGTCCCATGCCAATGTCCGGCGAGAAAAAAAGCGGCTCGCGCTTTTTCATTTCCAAAATTCCTTCCTCTATCGGGAAAAATCCGGCAAACATGGCCTGATGGGAAGGATAGGTGAAATTCCCCGGCGCCTGGCATTTCCTCCACGGCCCATACCGGTTCAATACCGGAGTTCTGCCCTTTTCCTGCTCCTCAGCCGCCACATCATACCGCAGGGAATCTATGCATACAAATAAAATATGGCGCTTCCCCACAATCTGGTTCATATCTATTTTCCGCATACTATTTCTCCTCAAATACTGCGCGGCAAACCCGCAGCCCCAAAAGGGTGTTTGAAAAATGCTCCAAAATCACATGCCAGGACGGCATTCCCCGCTCTCTTCGGCGAAGCCCAAAAATCCTGCGCGCTATTCACAAATTATTTCTTAGCAGTTCCTAAGATGCTTACCTGCTCTTTATAGATCCTGTTTTCACCGTAAATATCCCGGTATATCAAATCCCCTTGTCCGTTCATTTCAATCACTCTCGGCCGCAGAGTTCCCTTTTCCAGCAAAAGATCAATGCCGGCCATAGAAACACCCCCGGAAACGCCCTCTGCATCCCACCGCCTGCTGTCGGAGGCATCCTCTGCATCACACCGCCTACTGTCGGAGGCATCCTCTGCATCACACCGCCTGCTGTCGGAGGCATCCCCTGCATCACACCGCCTGCTTCCGGAGGCATCCTCTGCATTCCAGTGCCTGCTTCCGGAGGCATCCTCTGCATTCCAGTCCTTGCTGCCGGAAAATGCATCATATGCTTTCTGACACACCGATGTAATCTGCTCCATTATGGTTTCATCCAGTCCAAGTTCCCTCACATCCAATGCCTGATTATTCAAATGCAGGTTCGTAATGGGGCCTTTGGACTGGCGGGCTATCAAAGCAGCAATATGCCCGAACTGGAACACCGCCCGCAAGTCATAGCTTTTCCCATGAAAATCCGCCTTTGGGTGCCATCGTTCCACCACACATTCCAGGGACAGCAATTGTTCCAAAAAACGGCTGATTTCCTCATTCCCCTCCAGGCATGCAAGCCTTTTGGTATTGATTAACTGCCCCTGCTCCAGACGGCAGGAAGTGTAGAGTTTCCTTCGCCCAATGCCCGGATGCATACGGAAAGCCGCCGCTCCTGCTGCACCGGAAAAATACCTGGGTTTGATAAAAACACTGTAACAGCGCCGTTCCTCCATTACCGCCTCCAACTGCCCCGCTGTCCTGATTTTCTCCGGAAACATCTCCGTCACCGGAATTCCCCGATCCTTCAGCCGCAGGTTGGTTTCTCTTTTGTCAAGCATCTGACAGATCGCTTCGGGATGGTTTAAAAAACGGCAGTCGGCCTGTGCCAAATGCTGCAGCCTCCTCCGGTATGCTTTTAGCTGCTCCTGCATCTGGCATAACCGAACCGTCTGACAAGGGGGCGGATCAATTTTTACCGATGCCCCCTGCAGTTCTTTCAAATCAAATATGTTCTCCCAGGACATCTCCTGATGCGCTATGCCTAAACTGTCCGCCGCTTTCCGGAAAAAAGCCGACCGCTTAGAAGACGGGTCGCCGATTAAGACCACCCGCCTGTTTTCCTGTTTTTCCGCACTCATCTGAAAGCGCCTATTCTGTCAGCATCGGGTAATAATAGATCTCCCCGTTGTAATCATCTGCTCTCTGCTGATCTTCCACATTTACCTGGACGCCGGGAAGGGCTTTTAGTTTCTTCATCATATCGTCTGACAGAAAATGATACTCCAGTTCCAACTGTTTCACATTGGGATATTCCGGCAGCTTATCCAGCAGCATCTGCCCGCCCTTGTCTGTCAGAGCGCCCATGGATAAATCCAAGGCCGTAATCGTTCCGATATATTTGCAATTAAGAACCGCTTCTGCAATCTCATCCTGAATCTCGCTGTCTGTAAGCCCTAAATAGGTCAACTTGGGAAAATCCGATTCCGCCAGCAGCTTTTGAATGGTTGTAATATCCCCGTCAAACCCGTAATCCTCCACCCCGATATACAGAAGCAATTTCTGCAGGGAAGGAAGTTTTGCCTTCTGTATAGATTCCATAACGTATCCTGGAAGGCCTCCGCAGATAATCTCCAAATGTTTCAGATTTTCATGTACTATCTCCCCAAGTTCCAAATCCATGCTTCCCTTAATCACCAGCTTTTCTAACTGAGGCATCGCTTCCCAAAGCTTAGAATAATCTGCCTGGATAATCCAGGAAACCTCGCAGTCCTCATAATCCATATCCGCGAAAAACAGGCTTTTGATATGGGCAAATTTCTCCTTATTCTCCACAATCCCATCTACAATCACCTGTAATCCCTCTTCCGTTTCATCCCAGCATTCTCCCCAGGGTCCGATGACAATCTCCTCCAAATCCGGAAGCTCTGCATCCTCTAAAATTTCTTTCAGCAAATCCTCTTCTTTCTTTCCTTCGTCTTCATAGGTGTAAGCAAACCGTTTACTTTTGTACATATCCTACCTCCTGTTTCCTGAAATCAAACGCAGGAATGTTTGATCATTTTCTATATTTCCCATTTTACGGCAGCCAGATATGATTTGCAAGGCAAAATTTCGGCGGCGATGTGATTTCATCGACCAGAAATTTTAACGGCGCAAAAGACACGGTTTCAGTTTCCCTGATGCTTATCCGCTTATTTAAGCTTACTCCCACTCATACAGCAAAAGCTTGGATATGTATTCTTTTTTTACGGCATGCAGTAATCAGTCTGCCCATAACCGCAATCAAAGCTGCCTGCCATACCTGCAATTGAAAAGAATTTCTTCCGGTGAATATTTGAAAAAATATGCTGAAATGTTCGAAAATTGTCAAATTTATTTTTTTATTGCTCTGCTGTAAACAATTCTTAAACATTTCTGTGATAATATAAGTGAAAATCAAGAGGAAAGAAATGTTATGTATGACAGACACAACAAAGAATGAGTTATTTGAAACAGCAAAAGTTACGACAGTGATACGGATGTTTGCGCTCCCGGCGATTGCCTCCAGCCTGATCGGCTCAATCTACAATATTGTCGACCAGATTTTTATCGGACAGAAAATCGGAACCCTCGGAAATGCAGCAACAAATGTGGCATTTCCCCTTGTCATGCTGATGGTCACGTTTTCCATGCTGATCGGTGTGGGAGGTTCCTCTAATTTTAGTATGGAAATCGGCTCCGGCGAGTATTCCAGGGCAGCAAGAACAGCCGGAAACAGTATCCTCTGCATGGCAGTTTCCGGTATCATACTGATGATTATAACGCTTACCTTTTTACGTCCATTCATGCTGCTGTTCGGAGCCAG
Source organism: Eubacterium sp. (assembly GCA_021769425.1). Taxonomy (GTDB): domain Bacteria; phylum Bacillota; class Clostridia; order Lachnospirales; family Lachnospiraceae; genus Petralouisia. The sequence continues at coordinate 9,605 of JAETSX010000066.1, read as the reverse complement.
AGGGCAGACTTTGGAATATGCAGTTGCCTATACCGGGATTACAGCAATCGGAATCCCCTTTTATATCACCGGCACCGGGCTTTCCATGTTTATAAGGGCAGACGGAAAACCAAAATATGCCATGCTCGCCACAATCTCCGGCGCTGTTCTGAATACAGCGCTTGATCCCGTATTCCTGTTTGTATTTGACATGGGAATGGAAGGCGCCGCATTAGCCACCATTTTGGGACAGATATTAAGCGCCGCCATCGCCCTCTGCTACCTGAAAAAATTCCAGTTTATCAAACTGAGCCGTGATTCCCTCCGGCCATGCGCCGGAACCATAAAAAATATCATTGTCCTCGGTACGCCCAGCGGCCTTATGCAGGTAGCAGTGATGTTCGTTCAGATTGTGATGAACAATACGCTGGGACATTATGGGGAAGCCTCCATTTACGGAAGGGATATTCCATTGGCGTGCGTCGGGATTATTTCAAAGGTCAGCACTGTTTTTAATTCCCTGATCAACGGAATCAGCCAGAGCTGCCAGCCATTATTCGGTTATAACTACGGAGCCGGAAATCACCGTCGTATAAAAGAAACCTTCTGGGCCGCCGCCAAAATCGTAACTTTTATTTCTGTCTGCGCTTTTTGTATCTTCCAGCTTTTTCCATATCAGATTCTGGGGATTTTTGGTGACGGCGCAGACCTGTACTATGAATTCGGCGCCCGTTATCTTCGGATTTTCCTGTTCGGCACGTTTGCCAGCGGCATCCAGATTCTCAGCGCCAGCTTTTTCCCATCTATCGGAAAAGCAAAGCTGGGAACCATATGCTCCCTGAGCCGGCAGGTATTTTTCCAGCTGCCCCTGATCCTTGTCCTGCCTCTTTTATGGGGGATGAACGGCGTCCTGTTTGCCGGACCTGTCGCAGACATTTCAGCAGCTTTGTTTTCCCTTGCCATCGTAATGCATGAACTGAAAAAAATGAACTAATAGGAACAGCCGGCAGAGATTTCTTCCTGCCGGCGGTAAAGATCCTCTTGACAGGATTTCTATCCTGTCAGAAAGAACGGAAATCATAGGTTTGTTTCTTCCGCCCATTTGTTATGCAGGACAGCATTGATGAGCGCCTCTCTGAATGCCTTGTTGTCAAACAACGGCGCTTCTTTCCTTTCCACAACCCGGTCTGTTTCATCTGTCCATATGATATCCAGCACATCACCATATCACAATAACTCGTCCAAACTATATAAAGGGCAATTATTTCCAAACTCTCTGACTGAAAACAGGGTTGTGGGAATGACCCGTTTTCCATTCACTCACATGTTTCTAAGTATTCAGACAGCAAAGGGGAAGATGGATTTAACCGTAATGCCCTGTTGTATTCTGAGCCATCTCCGTCAGGTGGCGCCTGTTCTACATTAATAACCACACGCTCTCGTTCTTTTCCGGTTCCAAACAGACCAGAACCATCAAGCCTTTTCATTGCTTCCTCCATGGAATCGATCCGTACACTCCACTCAATCCCAGAAAGTTCATCATCTGATAATTATACTCTAAGTTATATTCCAAAATGCAAAAGCCACTTGCCCTACCTATTTAGGTCAAGGGGACTTCCAGAAAAATCTTAAATTATTTTATTTAACTTCCTCTTGCCATCTCCAATGCGCCATGCTTTACTGTACCCAACAAATTTGTTTAACTGTTCAGCCATACACGATTTTACTTTTTATCTGTCAGTCCAGACGAAAGAAAGGAGGGCGATGCAATGTACGTTACATATCAGGATTTAATCCAGATTGGAATACTCATTGTTGCCCTTGCCAATTTGATTTATCAGATTTACAAGGGAAAAAAGAAATAGCCGCCACTATTCGCAGTAGTGACGGCATACCTCGTATGAGGTAAAAATTTGTCATAATGTGGGTAGAGCCGCTTCTATGGCTTTTCCCTTTCTATATCTAATATAGCACATCCAAGGGCAAAACGCAAGAAATTTCTATGTTCTCGTTAAGTTAAAAAATCTCCTTTTTCAACAGCAGTTTACTGATAAAACATTTGATTATACACATTATTGACCGCTTCGGCATAAAGAGAATACGAATGTTTTTCGTTTCCTTCATTGACATCTTTTAGTTTTCGGTATTCTTCACTAATATACGCCCAGCCGCCATCTTCCCCAAGAATATCATGCACCTTTTCTTCTATGCCTGAATTTATTGAACGAAAAACAAATACAAATGCATTTTGTTTCTTATTATTTCTCAAATAGTAATAGCCAATATTTACATCGCAATCCTCACAATAGATAATAGCAAAATCACAACTGCGAATTATTTTCTTTCGCTTTTTATCAATGACCTTTATTGTAATAGCAGATGTCGAATCCTTTGGAGATGAATATGGCGTTCCTTTCAAAGCATTTTTTTAAGCAACCATAAAACTTTGTTTTACAGTTTTAGCATTATAATCCATATTTTCCCAACGCTGGATAATCATATTATAATCAAAATCATATCCGCTATTTCCCCACGGGTCCTGGTTACAAGATGCCTTTTCCCACTTCCGATTATGTTGAAACTGGAATGTCAGCCCATACTTTTCCCACATCTCATTTTGAACCCTCTTAATAATTTTTTCAAGTTCTTTTCTAACAGGCGCATATTCGGATTTTTTTGCATACTCATACATATCTTATTTCCCTTTTCGCCCATGCCACTCATACAATTTCAAAACTGTATCTTTATAGAATACCATGTTATTGAATTTTGTCAAGCACTAAATTTCTGGATTTTTTAATCTAAATCTCATTTTTCGGAACATTCAGAAAATAATGACCATGCGTATCGGAATCCTAACCTAAATATAAGCTCGTCATTTTTCAGACAACATTGTAAAATATAATCTTCCAGTTTGCGGTAATCTTTCTTATCCAACTTTCCCTCCAACCAATCTAAATCAACATTATTTTTCATCATTACATGGTTATACTCCCAACTGTTTGTAAACCTCTCAAATATTCCATGAATCCTACTGTTTGTTTCATCCATTTCCTGAAAGAATGTTTCATGCTCCGTGTCACACTTACCTATTTCGATTAAAAATTGACTATCGTCAGATGTCGCTATCCCAAGCAGACCACCATCTTCTGTTAAATGCTCTACCGTGGCGGCAGGCGCTTCCATTTTCTCAAGACTTTTTAAAAGCATATCTGTAAATTTCTCAATATTCATAATTCGCCCTTTTCACAGTTCTTCCTTATAAAAACTTCCTATCATGCTCTACACCAATATTTCAGTTGTGTCTTCCCCTTTATTTTCACGCATTTCCCAAAGGATTGTTTTTGCATAACTACGCACCAATCTCCAGTATTCATATTCCATATCCCCAGTATGTTCTGTCAATTCTTCTCCCAACAACATTTCACATTCAGGATTTGCATACAGAATAAAAATTTTTCCGTTTTTAAACCGCTTAATCACAAAATACCGTCTTGTATCCCTGCTGTCATCACTCTTTGTAAAAATGAAATATGCCCTCATTATGTCGCTAATATTGGAATTTTAAGATGGAAGTAAAATTTGTAAGATATTAACTCCCCCTCTTTCAAAAATCCTCACTTCAAAATCCGAATTTTCATATGGATACGGCAAGCCTTCATCCTCACATAATGTTTGGTACATATCATGGATAAAAGTTTTACCGTCCTGCTTTAGAAACCCGAAAAATTCATCCCTCTCTTTTTCCGTTCCCTTATATAACATTGCAGGAATCAACGTTTCCAAAAGTTCATAACGCAGACAGTCATATCCGTCATACTCCTTTTTCGTTTTGTTGAAGATTATAACGCCCGTTCCGCTAACCGCGAACTGGAAGTCCTTATGAAAAAACACATTGCAGAATTTGAAAAAGAGAATGGCAAGATAACTTTTGACTGATTTTTCTTTCATCTTAAAAGGTGGAGCAGCACCCCGCTCCACCCGAAATAACTGTATTTCACTTCTTTTGAATAAATAATTACTTAGCATTTCCGCATTAAATATAAATCATCTCACTATTTACAATCTCCCTCACACACGACTGAATATTATTCATTCTACCAACCCATTCAAGCTGATTTTTTTCCTTTAACTGTTCCGTCACACCTTGTCTGCTGGCATATTCCTTTACCAGCCGAAAAAATATATCCTCTGCCTGTTCATCTATGTTTACAAGATATTCATTCAATCTTCCGCTTGTCAGCAGATTGAGATATACAAGCTGCTTATGCTCTTTTAGATATTGCAAATGCCTTTTTCTCGCCTGCCGGCTCGGTCGGTTCGCAGCTTGAGTGCCACTGGCACTCGCTCACCCCCATATGCCTATCGGCTTTTCTTCTTCGGGAGGTAATGCAAGCTCTGGGAGGTAATAGTCGCCTTGCTTTGCATACCAAAAACCGTTATTTTCATCATAAATCCTGTTTTTCATAGTGTTTTTCCTACCTTTCCTCTTGATTATTTCTAAAGAGTTTACCACGCTGCTTAGACTGCTGTACTGCTTTTGCCTGCCCTAAAAGATTGTCTATCTGCTTACTTCCAAATGCCTTACGGAGCAGCTTATAATCTTTGTTTTCCACACGGAGGTTTTCATTTTCCCCTGCTAATTTCTCATTGGTTTTCCTTAGCCCCTCATTCTCACGGTGGGGATTGCTATTTGTGGCATTCAGCCGATAGTAGCTGTCCCACGCTTCAAAGCGCCTTATAAGAGCCGTTTTAACAAGCGATTTCAGCTTTTGCACCAAAGGCTCTGCCACCTTATTTCTGTATGACTTTGCAGACATGAACCTCTGCGGCTCTGGTAACTGGTACTCTGGAGAAGTGTCAAGCATCTGCTCAAGTGTTTTTAGGTTTTCCACGCCTTTGTCGTAACTCTCCACTCTATCCGACAATATTTGAAATTCCTCTTTTTTCTCTAAAATCTGCCCCTCAAGATGGACGACCTCTTTTTCCCGCTCCTGCTTTTTATAGTCAAGGACAGACAAATGTTTTTCATGCATACCTTTATGCTCCCATTCAATGCCATAGCGTTCCATGACGGCTGCAAGATTTTCTTTTTCGGACTGTACCCATTGACTCCACTCCGTATCGCCACGGGAGCCGCCTTTGAATCCCTGCGTCGCTAATGCCTGTTTCAGAGATACCCTTGTATCAAGCCCACGCTTGCTGCCAGTCGTGAACGGAACAAAGTCAATGTGCAGATGCGGCATTGCTTCATCCATATGGATATGAGCAGAAAATACATAAAGATTAGGGTTTCGCTCTTGGAATCCATCATAATATTCATCTAAAATCTGCCTTGCAAGCTGTCCGTTTTCACTTCCTGCACCCATATTTTCCTTATCCCCAATCTGCAAAATCAGCTCATGGAACGGTTTTCCTGCTTTGAGTTCCGTATATTCTCGTAATAATCGGCAATGCGGCGGTCTGCCCTCGTCTGCTTTTCATTGTACCCTTGCAACGCTTCATCAAAGAGTTTCTGATATACCTTTTTGATATTCTCATTGCAATAATCTACATTAAGGTATGAGCGTTCTCCGTCAACATTCTCCGCTTTAAATTTACGGCTGTTATGGTTTTGCGCTCTCCGAGGGGTGAGCGTGTGCCAGTGGCACACAAGCTGCGAACCGACCGAGTCGGCAGACGAGACAGGGCTGTCCTTTGAAAAGGACACCCTTACAACCCCGTCTAAACTTTATCCGTGACGGTTTGCGTCGATGTGACGGTTATTTCAGTACCACTCCCCGCTCCTAAAAATACCGTCACACCGTCACATACCGTCACGCTCCCCACGGTACAGCTTTATCATGCGCCCCTCGTGACATCGTTCACGTTTATAGAAGAGGCCGTATTCGTTGAGTAAACGTCCCGACAGGACATTTAGTTTCCGTGCAAGGCTATTCGGCTGTAACTCTGTTTCCAGCCAAACCGCAAGCTCTGTTGCCGTCCCCTGCCAAAGAGGACAATCCACAGTAATCTTTCTGTCTATTTCCTCAAGCAATGGCTCTGGCGGCTCTTTCCAGAGTTCCGTTTCTGCCTTTTGCAGTTCCCAAAGCAAAGTTTCTGGATTGCGGATAAGGTATAATTTCTGGTCTTGCTGGTCTCTGCCCGACACTTCAAGCGTGGCGGCGTTGCTGATGCGTTTCTCTTTCTGCAACAGAAACGCACCATCAGCCGCTCCGAGCAAGCCAGTAGTTCCCGAAATCATATCAAACTTATCATCAGAACCTTGCTTTCTGGTATGATGAACAAGCAAGATGCAGATGCTATAGCTGTCTGCAAACTGTTTCAGCCTTGTAATAACCTCATAGTCATTTGCGTAACTGTAATTGTCCCCGCCAACTTCACGCACCTTTTGGAGCGTGTCAATGATAATCAATCTTGTGTCTGTATGCTGTTTCATAAATTCATGCAGCTGCTCATCTAATCCGCTGTCAAGATTACCTGCCGAAATAGAAAAGAATAAATTGTCTGCCCCATCCGTTCCAAACATACGGTACAGCCTTGCCTGCAGGCGGCGATAATCATCTTCAAGGGCAAGGTAAAGCACCGCCGCTTTACGGACAGGGTAATCCCATAAAGGAATCCCCTTACTGATATGATAGGCAATCTGCGCCATAAGAAAGCTCTTGCCGAGTTTCGGCGCGCCTGCGAAAAGGTAAGCGCCAGTGTAAAGCAAGCTGTCAATTAAGGGCGGCTTACTCGGATATACCGTGTCGTAAAGTTCTGCCATAGATACCGTTTCAAGGACTTTGCTCTTGTTTTTCGGCGGGTAATTGGATATACTATTGTTGAGTACATTGAGTGGCTGCTCCGTATCTGCGCCAACAGATACATTCGGGGCAGTCACTTCTTTGTTTATTCTCCATTTTCTCCCTCTCCTTTCAGACCGCCGAGGATAACAGTAATGAATTCGATAGTATCTTATAATTCGTTGTCAACGCTGCCACCTGCTTCAATCCTCTGTAATTCTGCAAGAACAGCGGCAAGCTCATTGCGGAGTGCCTTATACACTCTGGGATTGCCCTGCACAACTACATCTTGGCACAAAAGCCGCCTTGTGATATAGTCCTGCTTGGTAAGCCCCGAAAGCCGCACCGCTTTATCAATCTGTTCATTTTCTTCGGGGAACACCCGAAAAGCAACAGTCTTGTTTCTCCAACGGTTGCAGTTGTCTAAATTCTTAGCCGACATATCAAAAACCCCCTCTTCCTAAATCGTCTAATCTGTCTGCCATTTCCGTCTGCTTTGACGGAAACAAATGTGCATAACGGTAAGTGATTTCAATGCTCTCATGCCCTACACGGTCAGCAATCGCCACCGCTGAAAACCCCATGTCAATCAACAAACTGATATGAGTGTCTCTTTCTAAAGGATACTTATAGGACAGGATGATAAAATTATTAGGAAATCGGCACATCTATGAAATACCCAAAAAGAACGATTCTGGCACATACACTCCAGAATCGTTCTTTTTGAATTTTACTATTTAGGAAACATGTCAAAGTTTACATCAAAGATTCCAGCCACTCCCTTTACTACATGATATCTATAGGGCAAGTGAAATTTACTGAATAATTTGAATTCATGAGATAAATGCAGGATAAAAAAAGGAATGTCCCAAATATATTTTCTTGGAATATCCCTTGACTATTTTGCTTTATTTTTCATTCTCTCTTTTAAATACTCTTTTAGGACAAGATTAATATATTGCGAAAATGACCTATCATCTTCTTCTGCTAAAATCTTAATTTCATCTATGATTTCTGAATCAAGCGTGATACTTACTTTTGTTTTAAGTGGTTTCATTTTACTATTCCTTTTTTAATACAATATATCATCATATAGCCTTTTATACTGATGCATCGCTTAAAGTAGCATAAAGTAGTATTATTTGTCCGATTTATATTTCTATTCATCCTTTTTCTTTTTTAAATATTCTTTTAAGACAAGATTTACATATTGCGAAAATGACCTATCATCTTCTTCTGCCAAAGTCTTAATTTCATCTATGATTTCTGAATCAAGCGTAATACTTACTTTTATTTTAAGTGGTTTCATAAATCTACTCCTTTTTGATACAATATATCATTGTATAGCCTTTTATATTGACATATCTTATAAAGTAGTATAAAGTAGTATTATCTTTTAATTGAAAATGAGGTGCTATTTTATGGAAGAAAATCAAACAAGAAAATTGTCATATGATGAATTGGAAAGTGATGAAAAACTCCTATTAGAGTGGTATCGTGAGAATCCGTTATCCGTTTATATTGAAATTGCTTTGATAGCACTGGAAGAACTTGAGGTTATCACAAAAAATGAATACAGAAAATACAAAGCAGAAACAGAAAAAAGCAGATTTATTGAAAACATATTGGTTGCTGCAAGGGAGGGGAAAGAATTATCATGCATAAAGACGATTTAAAAGACTTCCTTTTTGATATTTTGAACGAGCATGACACAATATTTACGGATGTATCATTGGATGATGAAACAGACTCTATATTTATCAAATCCGTTGATGGAGAAAATTTTATTGTTACTGTCAGCCCTGTGACTGCGGATGAAGCCCTCATAGAACTGTGGGCAAAGAAAAATCCGGAATTGATGTCTCTCACTCTCGGTGTTCTAAATATGAGGGATTTAGGAGAATTTACAGAAGAAGAAGCAGATAGCTACTTATCAGAAATTGTTGGAAAAGCAGATAATTCATGTGTGAAAGATATAAAAAACAGACTCGGCAAATCAGGAACCGATAAATGAGATCGCATTTTATCACACATTAAATATCAGATAATTTATATGCAGGTTGCAAACCATTATATTAAATGGTTTTGCAGCCCACATATACGAATCAAATAAGCATAGTTCCATAATGATCAAAAATCATGCTCATCATGATGGAAATACAAATATTCCATTATCCCAGTAATTATAATCCACCAGCTCACTACATTCAGCCTGATTGGGATAAACGTCAGCTGCATTACCATCAGCGAAATTGAAAATCCCATAAAAGCAATTCCTACCATCACGCACTTTTTAAACTGTTCCATATCCTTACACTCATAATATTCCCACCGCTTTTTCCATTTCTCCAGCAGACAGCATATTCCCATACAGATAACAAAAAATATAATAACTGCAAAGACAGCAGAAACAAAAACCAGTACTGCTATGCTGCCTGTGGCGGCACAGCAGTCGTCATTGTCTGATAAAAATACTGATAAAGATTCTCTAAATTCTTTAGAAACCATATGACATTCCCACATCTATCAAAAAACCATAATGGAATGGCTGCCGTGATGTCTTTTTCAGCAATAAGGATTATTACCATCTGCGCCAGATATGCCACAAGCATTACCATCATCATTTCTGAAAGCTGTATGGATTTCCTGCGGAGAATTCTGTCAGAATCCTGCTGCAATTTCTTCTGTATCTTCTTTTCTACCTGTGCCACCTCCCTTGTAAACGGTGTAGTCTCGGAAACTCACAGCCCTTTATTTTACTGACTTTTTCCGTCTCCCAAATCTCAACTTCACCTCTGGTTTCCTGTAACATTTTCCTTTTTTGCATGCCCGCGAACC
>JAETSX010000175.1 GCA_021769425.1 Eubacterium sp. | reverse complement strand
TATTATACCAAAGACCAGGTGCTTTTTGTTGTCAAGGAATAAATATTTTGGCATTCAAAGTCAGAAAATTAAAGGTTTTTACCCGCTTTGGGATGTGGGAAGTTTGAGTTATTTATACTTATCCGATAAATCCTGCAGCCCCGATGCCCCATCTTTTTTTTTTTCTTATCGTACATCGCATTCGATATGGCGTCTGCACCTTTTTGAATTCCGTCAGAAATTGCATTCTCCAATGCGCGGATAATGAAAAACCCGACTACGCTGACGACAAGCGCCACAATGATGCCTAGGACAATCCCAGCCTTAACTGTTACCCCAATACCAAATAGAAGGCCAAAAATAATTGAATTATACGCATATGTTTTTCTCATAGCTTTCTCCTTTCTCTCCATCCTGTTTTAGAATAGTTTGTGCTTCCTTGTAATTTGTGAGGCTTGATCGGAAACTTTCGTCTGCGGGTCTAATTGTAGGAACGCCCTTTCAATCGCAGTCAGCAGGACATTTGCATTGAAAGAGTCCTGCCGCGTAATGCCCATATTCATCTCCCGCCATGCGTCAATCTTAAAACTATACCTATATACACCGTCTACACTGCCTACTGTCCTCAGCCCCGCGCCAAACGAGCCAAAAAAAACATTATTATGAAATATGATAATCTCATGTCCGTAATCTGGCTCAAAGGATATGCTTTCTGATGAAAGCAGGCCTTAGTCGATTGTATCCCCTATTTCTCTGAGACTCGAAACGGATGTCTCAAAAAAATGTTCCCTTTTGAAAAAGACTGCATCACGGTCTATAATTTTGTTTCCAGCCTTCAGCTTATTCTTTTTTAAAATGTTCAAGTAAATGGCAATTCCATAGGCAATTACCCCTATGCCAACCACAATCATTATCTCCATGTTTTTCTCCTTCTTATTCGGTGTCCCAATCTGAAGTTTCAACCCGTTCTGCATATTCCGATTTGCTTATCTCTGTTAGATAGCCATGGGGATTTTGTCCGCCCAATAAGGTCATTGCAGAATAAATATACCAGCCATCTTCATACTGGATGAACTGCATTCCGCCAAAATAGGTCTTTCCGTTATATTCATATAAGATGGTGCAGTCCTCAATCGTCCGACCCTCGTAAATAGCCGCCAGACTCTCTGCATTTTTTATGGAAACATAAGTATCTTGAATATCAGGCATGGCATGATCTACCTGAAGGATCTTGAACGTACCTAGATTCTTTGGCACGCAGTATTCTGCAATTTCTGCCGCCAAATCGCCTTCACCGTTATTCTGCACCATCGTTCCATCCAAATACCTCTCGTCCGCGTTCAAACTAAAGACCAAACTGCTCACTTGATCGGAGGCAGCGTTACGCAGATACTGTTGGTTAGCATTCGTAAAAATATTGGTGCTGGATGGATAAGATACAGCATTTGGATTCCATAAGTGAGTTTTTGCTATGTAATCTGTAAAATTTAGCGATTTTGCCCGATGTTCACATCCAAACAAGGCAACCGCCGTCCCCACACCATCTGACGCAATAGCGTCTACAAAGGCCTGTGCTGCTGCATTTGGGGACTCAGAAATAATATCACCCGCATTTTCCTGTGGTACGGAAGTCCCACTCATACTCAGGATGGCACAGGTGACAATTACCCCTATGAACATCGCTCCAATGGCAGCCACGACTAAAGTCACAATTCTCCTTATTGGATGACGCACAGGAGACGATGCTGCAGGTGTCACCCCGCAGTCAGGCACAGATCCAGACTGTTCCTGAATCACTGTTACCACTTGATTCCCGCATTTCTGGCAGAATTTTACGCCATTTCTCAGCTTGTTCCCGCATTTGCTACAATACACAGAATCACCTCTTTCTTCAGCCTTTCTCTATTGGGCACTGACCAAAAACCATGAGAGACTGCGGAAGCATGAAAACGCCAGCCACCAAAACTATTTATACTGATTTTTATTTTTGATAAAAAGACATCCGGCAGACCCGATGTAACACTTTGTAGAGAGTGTTACATCTTGTATGCCCCACGAGCCGCTGATATACTATAAAATTGCCGTTTATTATGATATTGTGTACAGATTTTCTACATTTTAGTATAACTGACTCAAACTTCCCACATCCCAAAGCGGGTAAAAACCTTTAATTTTCTGACTTTGAATGCCAAAATATTTATTCCTTGACAACAAAAAGCACCTGGTCTTTGGTATAATAAGATTAG
>JAETSX010000174.1 GCA_021769425.1 Eubacterium sp. | reverse complement strand
GTACAGGAGGCTTTTTCTATGGAAGGAAAACACGATATTGTAGCACCAATTTTTAAGACCAAGAATTCAGTAGTTAATAAGGAAGAATTTATTCCTCGACCCGCCGCAAAACTACAAGCTGATAACATTGAATTAACGATCTTTAAGGGAGCTAATCCCAGTCTTGCGACTGATATAGCTAAAGTGGTTATTCGTTATGCTCATTAATTGGCAGGCACCGGAGCATGTTTACCTTGTTTGTGGTAAGACAGACCTCCGTAAAGGAATTGACGGTTTAGCGATGGTAGTTGCGGAAAACTTTGGATTGGATTTATATAATAATTCGCTCTTTTTATTTTGTGGTAGTCGCAATGATCGGTTCAAAGCCCTTTATTGGGATGATGAAGGTTTCATTCTGCTATATAAAAGATATGAAAATGGTAGTTTAAGATGGCCTAAGAACAAAAGTGAAGTTAAAGAACTAAAGCCAGAGCAACTAAATGCCTTATTTACAGGTCTATCCCCATTTCCCGAGCGACGTATTCATACAATCAAACCAGGAAATCTATACTAAGCTCTTTTTAAACTGTTTTAGCTCTGATATAATAACAAAAGTTTATTAGATTGGAGGTGACGTACAATGGCTGAGTCATTAAAGAAAGAAAACGAAGCACTACGTGCGCAGTTGAAGAAAGCTCAAGAACAACTTGAACAACAAGCAATTACGATTAAGCAACTGCAGGAAATAATTTTTGGAAAAAAAACTGAAGTTTTAGAGCAGGTAGCTGATGGACAATTATCACTGTTTGATCCAGTTGATGATCTGAACTTGGATCAAGAGATTACTGAAGTAGTTAAAACAACAACGACTAAGATCGTACGTCATCGACCAGCGAAGAAACAGCTAACTCGTCAAGAGTTTTTAGACCAACTTCCTCAAGTCGAGGAAGTTGTTTCTTTAAAAACGACCACCTGTCCAGATTGCCAGCACGAAATGGCTCACATTGGAAAGAGGTTGGCACGACGGGAAGCTAGACTAAAAGAGCCTGAATTGTATTGTGCCAACTTATATGAGGAAAGCTATAAGTGTAAACACTGTAGTCAAGATGGAAATGATAAATTGGTAACTAGTAAGGCACCAATGGCTTTATTACCACATAGTTACTTTTCAAGCAGTATTATGGCATTTATCGCCTATTTAAAATTTAATCTGGCGTTGCCTTTCTATCGGCAAGAAAGCTTTGTACAAGGGTTGGGATTACCTGTTAGCGCCAAGCAAATGGCCTCGAATATTATTAAAGTTAGTCAAACGTACTTAGAGCCGTTGTATCAGTATTTAAGCAATACAGTTAGACAAGAACCAGTCATTCATATGGATGAAACACCTTTTAAAGTCGTTGATAGTCCTAAATCCCAAGACTATTTCTGGGTAACGCGGACAACGAAAGAGTTTGCCCAACATCCGGTTGTAGTCTTTCATCATGCCAATACGCGTTCTGGTAGAATCATTGGACAAATAGTCGGCAATAATTATCCGGGTATTATCATGTGCGATGGGTATAAAGGGTATAGTAATCAACTCTATCCGCAAGCAAAATTTGGTTCGTGCTTAGTGCATATTCGACGAGAATTTGTCAAATTGGTCAAAGCACTGCCAAAAACAATGAAGGCGTCCAAAGCGCAACAAGCACTAACTCTTCTTAGTCAGGTTTTCCATTCGGAAAACCAGTTGAGTTATCAAACGGCCAATGAGAAGTTAGTGCAGCGGCAAATCCATGTCAAACCGCTAATGGATAAATTTTACAATTACATTAGCCAGATTAGCCAGCCGATTGGACAGTTGCGTAAGGCAATTCAGAACGCCATCCAGTTAAAATCACGAGTGTATCGTGTATTTGAAAATGGACAATTACCGTTAAGCAACAATTCAGTTGAGCAAAGTATTCGGCCATCAACACTAATTCGAAAGAATTGTCTATTCGCAAAAACCGAAGAAGGTGCCAAGGCGAACGCCGTCTACTATAGCTTAGTAGAGACAGCTAAACTAAACCAGCTTAACGTCCAGCGGTACTTAGAATACTTGTTTGATCACCTACCAGAGAGCAATTGTCAAGATCTGGCAGCTTTTTTGCCGTGGTCAAAAAACGTACAAGAAGAATGTCGCGAATAGAAAATCCCCGTGAAGCCATCAAGGACGGTTCTACGGGGATTTTTTGTCTGTCAATAACGTGTCAATATGGACTGCTTAC
>JAETSX010000173.1 GCA_021769425.1 Eubacterium sp. | reverse complement strand
TGTTAGCGTCGGGAGAAATTAGCCATTTATTGTCGGGAGAAAATGACCAATCTTAGACGGACAGAAACAACCAATGCATCAGCTTTTCCTTTCTTTAATGTTGTGCTTTAGGTAGCGCTGATGGAGCACCGGCTGATAATGCTATCGTTTCGCAGTTTTTTCCACGGTAACTGTTTCCTTTGATCATGAATACTGTTGCATCATCAAATATACGGTCAAGGGCACACAACAGGGAGGAATCCTCGTTGAAGAATTCTCCCCATTTATCCGGTCCTTTATTGCTTGTAAATATCATAGTGTTTGGCCCTTCCTTATTGTATCTTCGGTCAATGACGTCAAAAAACATTCGGGTGTTTTCTTTGTCAAAAACGCATCTGCCTATCTCATCAATGATCAGACAAGATGGTTTTACCAGGCCATTTATGGTACTGCTTTCCCGGCCATACTTCCGGGCATCGGTCAAGCGTTGGTTTAATTCAGTTGCTTTTAAGAAATACGCTTTCAGACCATTCTGGCAGCATTTACGTCCATATGCCATCGCAAGATGTGTTTTTCCAACTCCCTGCGGCCCAATGAACGCAAGATTTTTATGAGCATAGAGAGCCGAAAGGGATGGCAGATTGCGCAGGGCATCTGTTTGTTTTCCATGAAGCTGCCCGAAATCAAAACTATCAAAAGTTTTTGGTTCTTTTAACGGAAGACGGCTCAATCGGAGCAAAGTTGAAACAATGTTTTCTTTCTTCTTTTGCTGCAGATAAGTAAACATTTCAGCGACTATCCGTATATTTTCTTCACTGTATTCATGTTCAACTGCAAGCTGTGCCATTTCCTGTGCATTCAGGTCAAGATTTAAATATTGAGCAGCATCCTGGATCTGCTCAAAAAATGAGTTATTCATCCCACAGCCCCTCCTCAAAGTTGAATTTACTAAAACCGGAATCATACGGAGGTGGATTAAGCTGTTGGATACGTATCCTTACCGGTGCAGTAGGACTTTCTTCCGGCTGTTCTGTAACATACTGATCTTTGCAGAAACTGTCCCGCCGGCCCCATGTGACATCATGTGATGTGAGTACTTTTGTCATTTTTGAGTCGTATATATAGAGTATGTAACCATCTCTTTTTACACGGCAGGTCTTTTCTGTGTACCAGTAAGGAACTCCAAAGCGGCGTCCTTCATAGTGAACAAAACCATCAAAGGAAATCTTACGTTCCGGACACAGGTAATACGATAATTCAATCGACTCCTTAAGTACAGAAGCGTTTTTCATGCAAAACAGTGTGTGTTTATCATTCGGAATGCAGTCAACTGCACGATGATAAATGCTGTTCTGCGTATTGCACCAACGGATCGCCTCATAATTCAGGTCCGTGATTTCATTGAAAACACGTCCTGGCAGGAAATTATCTTTTACGAACCGTACCAGACGTTCGACCGAGCCCTTTGTAAATGGGTGCCTTGGTTTACAAAGTTTTGTTCCAAAGCCAAGATTCCCCATAAACAGTTCATAATCTTTCTGCCAGATCGGATGTCCCTGTTCATCACGTCGGGTTACAACGCTTTTCATGTTATCTGTCAGGATATATTCAGGGATTCCCATATATAAAAATGCATGGATCATTCCAATAAACAGGTTCTCCTGTTTGGCATTTGGGAAAAATTCGATATACCGCTGTCCGCAGCAATGGCAGATCATGGCAAAACAGGCAACTTTATAAGTGTTACCGGAGGCATTTTCCACTTCCACGAATCCCCAGTCCATCTGGTATGATTCTCCCGGTGCAGTATGGTAACGTTGACCACGGCTACCTTGAGAGGCTACAAGCTGCCTTTTAGGTGGGACAAGTTCCTTATGATTGGAAATATACTCTTTAACGATGGTCAAGCCACCCTGGAAACCATTCTCTTTTAATCTGTCATAGCAGACAGCAGAGTTGGTAATTCCTTTTCGGAGTAGTTCATCAATAATGCCTGAGAATCCTGTCAGAAGAGTGTGTTCGGCTTTCCGGCCGGTGAGTGCATGTGGAAGGTCAATAAAGCCAGATTTTTTAATTCTCCGTAGTTTGGCTCGTGAAATCCCTGTCCTACGTTCTAACTCCGCAAGGTTGACTTTATCAGGATTAAATTTTTCTCCCTTTTCCCTCTTCATTTCATTGAGGGCATGTGCTATTATTTCAGTTAAGTCATTGTGTTTTTCTCCCATTGTGATTTCTGCTGATGCATTGGCAT
>JAETSX010000065.1 GCA_021769425.1 Eubacterium sp. | reverse complement strand
AGGACTGGTATCCACATTTTTCCAGCAGCAGCCGGATTGACGTGTATAACATTTTTTTTAATTTCAGCAATTTGAACAATTATCCATTATGCTTTCCCCACCCCGTGAAAAGTAACCATAAAAATATCAGGGAAGTGTATAAAATTCATGTCCTCCATACTGGAAAAGCCATGTTAAATTGCGGTCAAACCATGCCATATCATAGGGATTGGCCCTTCTTCTTGCAGAAAAAAACAGTGCACCCTGAGAGATATCTTCCTCATTGATGGCCTTTTCCACAGCCTCCACCGTACTGCCGGTGACTTCCACCGAATAATATCTGCCGTCTGCAGTAGGCGCAAACTGAGGGCTTCCGCCGCTTGTTTCAAAAATCACATCTGAAATCGTAGAAGCAAAATCCTCCGCCAGCACCCGGTTTAAAATCACCTCTGCCACCAGGATTTTTCCCTGCTCATCTTCCCCGCCTGCCTCTGCCTGTACAATTCGAAGAAGCGCTTCATAATCTTCCTCAGATATGGGAATATCGCCGTATGGATTCACCGGAGGCTGCTGCATCTCATTGTGAATCGGCTCCACGCTGGCACAGACGGCAGTGACCTCCCGCTTCTGTATCTCAGCTTCTCTTGCCTCTTTGAGTTTACTCTGTTCGGATTCGATTGCCTGTTTGCAGGAGGATGCAAAGTCTCCTAAAGCTGCCACGCTCTCCTGCTCCGAATTCTCTGCAGGAACTTCCTCTTCCGTGCCTTTCATGCTGATGCAAACCACGCTTCTGTTTTTTCCTGTACCGCCAAATCCATGGGCATTTAAGGAAACCATCGCAAATACCGAAAAACCGGATGCTGCAAAGTCCGTGAGAATGTGTAGATTGAGCCAGGAATCCAGCC
The DNA here is from genome assembly GCA_021769425.1 of Eubacterium sp. Taxonomy (GTDB): domain Bacteria; phylum Bacillota; class Clostridia; order Lachnospirales; family Lachnospiraceae; genus Petralouisia. The sequence goes on along the minus strand of JAETSX010000065.1, from coordinate 18,908 downwards.
CTTTGCTGAAAGCAAACTTTAAATGGGCTGGATTCGGTAACAGTGAAGGCGAAGGCTGAACTGTTACTACCATTCCATTTTCAGCATCTCAAAAACTTGCGTTTCTCTCGTTTTGTGATATACTTATTTTGTATTTTTTTCACAAAAAAATACATGGAAATATAATTTATGGAGGGTACTATGCTGCCAGGTGTTTACATTGCCTACAAAAAAAACAAAACTGCCTATTATCGCGCCAGTATCACGTTTCGCAGTAAGCATATCTCTCTGGGCAGCTTCGATACCGAAGAGAACGCACATCTTGCTTATCAGGAAGCTGCCCGGCTGCTGCAGGACTTCACTTACACCTTTGAAGACGCCTTCTCTCTGCCAACTATTTTAAGTTTTCATAAAGTGATTTCTTTGTTGAATTTTCGGGATAATCTTATTTATTTTAAAAATCCTATCTATTTGAGGAATAATTATTTTATTTACTATATTTCCAAATCGGACGAACTGAAATTCGACATTGACGATCTGTTTTATTATTCCAGCCATAAGATTATGCGCCGTCAGGGACACCTTTTTGTCAGCGACTATGGGATGCAGATTAATATTCTTTCCCGTTACGGCATTAAAAATTACGCTGTGGCCGGCCGGGACTACTATTTTGCCAATGAAGATCCCACCGATTTCCGGTATTCGAATATTATTGTCATTAACCGCTATTACGGCGTAACCAAAATCACCTCATCCAAGGAGGAACTCTATAAGGTACAAATTCATATCAATGGAAATTACACGGTAGGAACCTACCATTCGGAAGAAAAAGCTGCAATTGCTTATAATAAAGCTGTAGATCTGGCAAAAAAGCACGGGATCTCCAAAAATTTTCAAACCAATTATCTGGAGCCTTACTCTCCCCGCGAATATGCCGAAATCTACAGCCAGATTAAAATCTCAGAAAAATATATCAGTTACCTAAAAAACCTTTCCGGGATATCCCGCCATTCTGAGTAAGTTCCTTCTGGTTGAACTCCACTCACCAGACGGATGAAAAATTCCTATCCCTTCTGATTAATATAGTTCACAAGGCCTTCTGCCTTGATAATCTTCTGCATAAACTCCGGAAACGCCTGTCCCTGGAATGAGGTTCCCTTTGTCTTGTTGGTAATCACTCCGCTGTCAAAGTCCACTTCCACTTCATCTCCGTTTTCAATGCCCCGGGCCGCTTCCGGGCATTCAATAATCGGCAAGCCGATATTGATGGCATTCCGGTAAAAAATCCGGGCAAAGGTCTCTGCAATCACGCAGCTTACTCCGGAGGCTTTGATGGCAATGGGCGCGTGTTCCCTGGATGAACCGCAACCGAAGTTCTTATCTGCCACAATCAAATCCCCCTGATGCACGTTCTTCACAAACTCTTTATCAATATCTTCCATACAGTGAACCGCCAATTCCTTCGGGTCGGAAGAATTCAGGTATCTTGCCGGTATAATTACGTCTGTATCCACATTGTCTCCATACTTAAAAACTGTTCCGCTGGCTTTCATCTTATCTCTGTCCCTCCTGTTCTTCTGGCGCTGAAATTCTGCCGGTAATTGCGCTGGCTGCAGCCACTGCCGGACTTGCAAGATATATTTCTGACTTCACATGTCCCATGCGTCCCACAAAGTTACGGTTGGTGGTGGACACGCACCGCTCCCCTTCTGCCAGGATTCCCATATATCCGCCCAGACAGGGCCCGCAGGTGGGGGTGCTCACAATGGCTCCTGCTTCTATAAAGGTTCTGAGCAATCCCTCTTCCATTGCATCTAAATAAATCTTCTGAGTGGCCGGAATCACAATGCAGCGGACGCCTTTTTTCACTTTCTTTCCCTTTAACACTTCTGCCGCAGTGCGCAGATCCTCCAGACGGCCGTTGGTGCAGGAACCAATCACCACCTGCTGAATATCAATAAGTCCCACCTCGTCAATGGTCTTTGTATTCTCAGGCAGATGGGGAAATGCCACGGTAGGCTTCAATGCGCTTAAATCAATGGTGTATTCCTGGTCATACACTGCATCCGCGTCCGCTTCGTATACCTTAAATTCCCGGCTGGAATGTTCCTTCATATAAGAAACGGCCCTTTCATCCACCGGGAAAATCCCATTCTTTCCGCCTGCTTCAATGGCCATATTCGCAATGGTAAACCGGTCATCCATGGACAGGCTGCTGATGCCGTCCCCGGTAAATTCCATGGATTTATACAATGCCCCGTCCACTCCTATCATGCCGATAATATGCAAAATCACATCTTTTCCGCTAACCCACTTGGAAAGCTTGCCGGTCAGGTTGAATTTGATGGCAGAAGGCACCTTGAACCATGCTTTTCCGGTGGCCATTCCCGCCGCCATATCTGTGCTTCCCACACCGGTGGAAAATGCCCCAAGCGCGCCGTAAGTGCAGGTATGGGAGTCTGCGCCGATAATCACGTCTCCAGCCACGGTAAGGCCTTTTTCCGGAAGAAGGGCATGTTCGATTCCCATTTCCCCCACGTCAAAATAATTGGTGATCTCATGTTTGCAGGCAAATTCCCGAACACATTTGCAGTGCTGGGCAGACTTGATATCTTTATTAGGCACAAAGTGATCCATGACCAGTGCAATTTTATCTTTGTGAAACACTCCCTCTGCCGTAAACTTATCCATCTCATGGATGGCTACCGGCGCCGTAATATCATTTCCCAGCACCAGATCCAAATCCGCCTCAATGAGCTGTCCGGCCTTTACTTCCGGAAGTCCCGCTGCCGCTGCCAGAATCTTCTGTGTCATTGTCATTCCCATATTTCAATCCTCCTTGTTTCTCTTTCTGCTTGCTATTCTAGCACATGTCATGATATAATAGAAATACATATTAAATATAATTATTATAAATTAAAGTTATGCCCGAGTACAAACTTATTTGCATTTTTCTTGTACCCGTGAGCGAAATCATTTGCCGACAGCTCTTTCACAGCTTTGAGGAAAAAAGCAAATGATTTGGCAAATAAGTATGCTCTCGAGTATAACAGTAGGGGAACCTGCCGGCAAATCATTTGGCTCACGGGTATATAGGGAGACCACCGCCATGGAACAAACGCTTTCTTCTTACCGGATTTTTTACGCAGTCGCCAATACCGGAAATATTTCCAAAGCTGCCAAAGAACTGTATATCAGCCAGCCGGCCATCAGCAAATCCATCCAAAAGCTGGAGGAAAACATCGGCGTAAAACTCTTTGACCGCAGTTCCAGGGGCGTTACCCTGACTCCGGAGGGCCAGCTGCTCTATACCCATGTCAAATCCGCTTTTGAGACACTGACACTGGGGGAGGACAAGCTGCGCCGCTCCATCGCCCTGGGCATGGGAAACCTGACAATCGGAGTCAGCGCTACCCTGTGCAAATATATTCTGCTTCCATACCTGCGGAATTTTATTAAAAAGTTCCCCCATATCAACATTTCCATTGCCTGCCATTCCACCAACCAGACCTTGAAGCTGCTGGAGGAAGGCAAGCTGGATATCGGACTCATTGGGCAGCCGGAGCTGCTGAAAAATATTGATTTTTATCCCATTCAGGAAATTGAAGATATCTTTGTAGCCACCAGAGACTATCTCCATAACCTGAAAATCCGGGGTGTGGATAAACAGCAGCTTCTAAGGCATTCTACCCTGCTGCTTCTGGACCGTGAAAATATGACCCGCCAGTATATTGATGAATACCTGCAGAACAGCCGTATCATGGCCCAGGACATAATAGAGGTTTCCAATATGGATCTCCTGATTGAAATGTCCAAAATCAGCCTGGGAACAGGATGCGTCATTAAAAGTTTTGTCCAAAATGAACTGAAGACCGGAACTTTGCTGGAAATCCCCCTGGAATTTCCCATTGGCAGGCGGGTGGTGGGCTTTGCATACAACAAGGATGTTAAGATGTCCACTTCTCTCCGGCGCTTTATTGATTTTTATGAGGCCTGCGGCGGATATTCCGAGACAGAACGGCCCTGAACGATATCTCTGATGAAACATTCTGCGGAATATAAAACGGAGCTGCCGTGGATGAATTCCCCGATAGCTCCGCATATTATTATGCTATAAAAATATTTGCAAAAACAAAATGTCCGCTTTCTATTAATTATTAATCAGCTTATCTTCTTCATTGTTCCAGCTATAGAGCTTGCGCACTTCTTTGCCTACCGCTTCTGCCGGATGCTCTGCTGCAAGTTTTCTCATTGCACGGAAGTGAACCTGACGTCCTGCCGGTGACATATCCAGTAAGAAGTCTTTTGCAAAAGTTCCGTCCTGAATATCGGAAAGGATCTTCTTCATTGCTTTCTTGGTATCCTCTGTGATGATCTTCGGACCGGTAATATAATCACCGTACTCTGCCGTATTGGAGATGGAATATCTCATGCCCTCAAATCCGGACTGGTAAATCAAATCCACAATCAGCTTCATCTCATGGATACATTCAAAATATGCATTTCTTGCATCATATCCTGCTTCTGTCAGCGTCTCAAATCCTGCCTGCATCAATGCGCACACGCCGCCGCAAAGCACTGCCTGCTCGCCGAAAAGGTCGGTCTCGGTCTCGGTACGGAATGTGGTTTCCAAAACGCCTGCTCTTGCGCCGCCGATTCCCAATGCATAAGCCAATGCAATGTCCTGAGCCTTGCCGGTAGCGTCCTGCTCCACTGCCACCAGACAGGGAACGCCTTTGCCTTCCTGATATTCACTTCTTACCGTATGTCCGGGTCCCTTAGGCGCAACCATGGTAACATCTACATCCTTAGGCGGAACAATTGCTCCGAAATGGATATTGAATCCATGGGCAAACATCAGCATATTGCCTGCCTCCAGGTTCGGCTCAATATCTCTCTTATACATATCTGCCTGCAGCTCATCATTGATCAGGATCATGATAATATCTGCCTTCTTGGCGGCTTCATCTGCGGTAAATACCTCAAATCCCTGTGCCTCAGCCTTCGCCCAAGACTTGCTGCCTTGATACAGCCCGATAATCACACGGCATCCGGATTCCTTTAAATTCAATGCATGAGCATGTCCCTGACTGCCATAGCCGATAATTGCAATTGTCTTTCCATCTAATAATGAAAGATTACAGTCTTCCTGATAAAATATTTTTGCCATTTTCTTATCCTCCTAAAATATTTATAATATCGTATCTGCACTGTCTGCATAAGCGCAGATGCGGTTCCTAACTGTCCTGCCGCCCACCGGCCAATGTCCGCCTTTTCAGTCGAACATCTTCACATCCGAGGAGCCTCTGGTAAGCCCTGTAATGCCTGTTCTAGCCAGTTCCAGTATCTCATAGCCCTCCAGCAATTCTAAAAATGCGTCCAATTTGCTCTGGCTTCCAATCAGTTCAATCATCATGGAATCGTTGGTTACGTCCACAATCTTAGTCTTAAAAATCTCCGCCAGAGAAATCACCGCCTGACGCTCTGTATTCTTTACGCGGATCTTAATTAAAATCAGTTCCCTGCACACAGAACTGCCGTTTTCCAGCTTCTTGATATCTACAACGTCCTCCAGCTTGGCAAGCTGCTTCTCAATCTGCTCCAAAATCAGCTCATCACCGCTTGAAACAATGGTAATTCTGGTAAATCTTGGGTCTGCCGTCACACCGGCGGAAATACTGTCAATATTATACCCTCTCCGGCTGAATAAACCGGACACATGGCTGAGTACATTGGGCGTATTCTCAACCAGAATTGATAATGCCTGTCTTTCCATGTATCGTAACCTGCCTTTTCCTGTTGTTACTGCCTTTGCCTCTCTTTAGATCTTCTGCTGCACCTGCTTCGGAGCCTGCCTGAAAATTGCTCTCTGCTCCAAAGCAAAAATAAATTTTCAATACGCTCTAATAAGTTTAGCACATTCAATCGGTTTGTCAATAGCTTCGGGACTTTGTTTTTCCCACGCCCATACGAATTATTTTTAATATCCATTCTTTGGAGTTATATCAGCACATTCCCAAAATCATATTTGTCATTCTTTTTATATTAGTTCCCATACCGGCAGGTCCTGTAGACGGTTACGCCGATTTCTGCCAGCGTAACTGTCACAATGCCAATCAGAAAAATATTGGAAATCAGCCCGTCATTCCAGTAAAAGAGCAAATCCCCATGGGAAGCAACCTTCACTTCAAAGGCCTCCTCCAGTTCCCTGACAAAATTTGGATTCCAGAACGGCAGCGCTTTCAGCAGCAGCGCAGACAGGATGATTTCCGCAATGCCTGACAAAATCTCACTGATCATTACTTTTTTACAATAACGGCCGGTCAGCAGCTTCATGACTTCATTCACCAGTTCTATTGCCAGATCAATCACCAGGATCGGAAGGATTACATTCCATGCCTCAAGGTTAAAAGGCGACACGAGCTTTAGGTTCCCATCTCCTGCACGGATGCCGGCAGACCATTCCGGCGCAAACACCAATAGCAGCCCAAACAGCAGGGTAAACACAATCCCCACAATACAGTCGCCTCTGCTGATCCGAGCCTTCTCATCGGGGACCGGAGGCAGTTTTGACGGCGTCCAGGCCTTTAACTTCTCCACAGACCAGTCCTCTTCCTTCATAATCTTAATCTGCACTCTGACATTGTAACGTTCAAATACAGCAAAAATCAGCGTCAGCATTCCGAATCCCCCAATGAGGCTTATCAGCGTATCCGTAAACACCGTTTCCACATAAAAGGATACTTTCAGCAGCAGGCCTGGAGAAAAAACTGCCTGGAAAATGATGGAAACCATATGAAATGCCAGTGCAGATATCAGGAAAACCTTCATCATCCAGCAATAATCCCCATAATACTCCGGCCCAATCAGATAATTATGCCTTCCGCTGTACTTCTGAGCAAACTCTCTTGGGTTCCCTAATTTTGTCAGAATCGCTTCCAGTTTTGCCCCTTCCTGCTCCATCATATCGGAAATCAGTTCCTCCAGTTCCAACTGGATTTCTTTCCTCTGCTTCTTAGGAACCCGTCGGATTACCTCATAAATATAACGTTCCATCATTTCATTCTTTTCCATCGCCATCTGCTCCTCCCTATTCGCTGTCTAACTTTCTTCCAATAGCTTCTCCATATTTTCGGAAATACGCTTCCACTGTTCCTTCAGCTTCTCGTACACTTCATCGCCTGCTTCTGTCCTTCTGTAATATTTCCTGGGCTTAGACCCTCCTGTCTCCCATTCGCTTATCAGAAGCCCCTGCTTTTCTAACCGGCGCAGCAGGGGATATAAGGTATTGGTTTCAATCACCACTCCCTTTTCCTCCAGGCTCTGCACCAGCGCATATCCGTATTTGGGCATATGAAGCTGACTTAATACGCTTAAAATCAGCGTCCCGCGCCTCAGTTCCAGTAAAAGGTTTTCCATGATCTCTTTTTTCTCGCTCAAAGTATCACCTCTTTTTATGATTATAGTGTATGTCGCACACTATTGTCAATACTGCATTATAATTAATTTTAAAATAACGTGGTTCTTATTTTATGAATGTTCCGATTGTTCGAGGATATGGATGCACCGTTTTCCATGCATCAGAAAAGGGCTGCCGGGAAACGGCAATTATCCACAATATATGATTTCTCATTATCACAACCATATATTGTGGATAATCTCATTTCCCGACGGCCCTTCTATAACACTTATGCTGATTTCAGGGTCCGTTCTCATCCCCCGGCCCGCTGACCGGATGATTTCAGGGTCCGTTCTCATCCGCCCCGGCCCGCTGACCGGATGATTTCAGGGTCGGTTCCAATTTTCATCAATCCCGTTTGCCCGCCATCGGTTATCCTCATGGACATAGTCTTTCACCAGCAGATATTGAAACCTGCTGACCGTTTTCAATGCATCATAAATATAACGCAGAGGTATCCGGGAACGGTTATTCTCAGGATTTCCCGGCTCTGCCAGAAATACAGTGCCATCTTCCTGGTACAGCCAAATATTAACATAATGCCCCGGCGTATCCGTCCAGAAAGAATTGTCATTTCCGCTGCTGACCAGGACAATGGCCGATTTTGCCTCTCTGACCTGCTGCTGAAACTCTTCATAAGTCCTGGGCTTTCTGTGAAGTTCGCTGCTGATCCCGCAGACTCTCAGTGTACATCGCATTTCTTCCCAGTCTATGGCCCCGAATTCCCCGCCCGGCGTATAATCGGAAGAGATTTTGGCATGTTCAAACATATCCCAGGGAGACACTTCATAGGGAGACAGGGTATTGTAAATATTTGCCATGCAGCACAGACCGCACCCAAAGCCGCCGAAAGGATTGCCTTCCACCTCAAACTTGCACCACTCTCCCGACCAGGGGATGCCTTCGCTCCAGGATCTGGGACCCTGCAGGAACGAATAAATCATTTCCTCCTGAATCACAACAGGCTGAATATTTTCCATCTTATCAAGTTCATTGAGACTTTCTCCCAGCCATCTTGCCGTACCCGCATACAAGCTCCTCTCCTCTGTCTGCCCGCTTTCCTCAATCTCTGTTTCCGGCGTCTTAACCTTGTCTTTGTTTTTAAAATACAGAATCAAAAAGGTGAGCATAAATAAAAATAGCAGAACCTGCAGCGCCGGCAGATATTTTTTCATGATTTCTTTCATTCTGTGTACCTTTCCGGATCTTTAACAGCAGTCCCAATTATACAGAATTTTGCTGAAATCCCGTCTCTTCAAATCTTCCCGGTTGATAAAAAAATTCCCCACTCCGGCGTCGCCCCACAAAATATAATCTTCTGCTTCTTTCCAGTTCATATGGTATCCTCCATGTTTCTGTAGTATCTCGGAATCTTCAAAAAAATTGCCGGTATGAAAGCAGCTCGCTGAAAAATTGAACTCCTTTAAGAAAATTGTATTACAAAATATACAGATTGGCAAGAAAAAAAGCTTGGTTACTCTTAACCTTAACCCGACTTCGTTGCTGTTCACGCCTATGGCGCATATTTCGCCATTTACTAATCAAGAGCCTTGATAGGCCCGAAACTTGTCAATCCATATCGGGATTTTTATGGTATTCTTATTTTGGGAGGTGGAATGATGTCAGACAGTCGTTTATTCAAAATTTTATATTATCTTTTAGACAGGGAACACGCCACGGCTCCTGAATTAGCAGCTGAATTTGAAGTTTCCCCAAGAACAATTTACCGTGACGTGGAAGCATTAAGCAGTGCAGGCATTCCAATCTATGCTGAACCAGGAAGAAACGGCGGTATCTGCTTATTGCAAGATTTTATTTTGGACAGAGCGCTATTATCCGAAAATGAAAAACAGGAAATATTGGCGGCAATACAAAGCGTCTTTGCCACAGGCTATACCGGCGGAAAAGAAACGCTGACAAAGTTATCCGCGCTTTTCAATGTAAATACCAGAAATTGGCTTGAAGTAGATTTTTCACGTTGGGGAAAATGCTCTTGCGATAACTTAAAATTTGAAAAATTAAAAACAGCGGTAATTCAGTGCAGAGAAATAAAGATAGTTTATGAAAACACGAACAGTGAAAGGAGCAGCCGAATCATTCAGCCATTAAAAATATCTTATAAATCAAAAGAATGGTATTTGAAAGCGTTTTGCACAGAAAAACAGGATTTCCGCATATTCAAACTGAACCGCATCTTAACGTTGGAATTATTAGAAAATACATTTGTGCCAAGGCCATACCCGGAACCAAAAGATCATATACAGCAGACATACCCCCAGATAGTCCTTTTGTTTTCAAAAGAAATTGCATATCGTGTCTATGATGAATTTGACGAAACAGAAATTGAATATCAAAAAAACGGTGATTTAATTGTCTGTGCCAAAATGCCTGTTGATCCATGGCTTACCGGTTATCTTCTTTCATTTGGGACACAAGTTGAAATCATTGAACCAAAGTATTTAAAAGGCGTTTTAGCTGCACAGGCGCAGGAAATTTATAAAAAAAATAAACCTTGACAAAAGGTGTCAGGATATGTGTGCTACACTAAATACCATAGCAATACAGCTATATGTAAACTTTAAACACATCAGAAAGAAAGAGGTAAAGAAAATGAATGAAATGAATCAAAGATTTTGTCAATGCTGCGGTATGCCTATGGGAGATACGGATGAACTGTGCGGAACAAATGCCGACGGCAGCAAAAATGAGGAATATTGCAAGTATTGTTTTGAAAACGGAAAGTTTACTTTTCACGGAACGATGGAAGAAATGATTGAGGTATGCGTGCCGAATATGGCTGCAGCCAACCCCAATATGAGTGAAGAAGAAGCAAGAAAAGCTATGCTCGAATGGTTTCCAACGCTGAAGCGCTGGAAGCATTAATGTGGCTGTGAACAGCAGCACACATTAATTCCTGCCGCCGAACGGTCAGGTCACACTGCGAATGTTGCCTTTTCCTGCCTTATCGTTTATAATCAAAAAATACAAAAGCGGCGCGGGTTTCATGCCCGCCCCGCCAGACAGGAGATGACAAAATGCCACAGATGACATACCCGCCCCGCCAGACAGGAGATGACAAAATGCCACAGATGAATTTTTTAATAAAACCCGCTTCCGGGCTTTGCAATATGCGATGCGATTACTGCTTTTATGAAGATGAAATGCGCAACAGACAGCAGGCGTCTTACGGCATCATGCCAGATGATGTTATGGAACAAGTGGTTAAAAAAGCTCTTTCCAATGGCTCCAGGAACTGCACATTTTTATTCCAGGGCGGAGAGCCTACTCTGGCCGGACTGGCCTTTTATCAAAAATGGATGGCCTTTGAAAAAAAATATAACAAAAACCATATTCCAATCGCGCATGCGCTGCAAACTAACGGATACCAGATCGATGAGAACTGGTGCCGGTTCTTTGCAGAACACAAGTTTCTGATCGGCCTGTCTGTAGATGGGGTCAAGGCCACCCATAATGCTTACCGTAAAGATCTGAATGGGGAAGGCACTTATTTGAAAGCAAGGGACGCTGCAGCGAAACTGCGCAGCGCAGGGGTGGATTTCAACGTGCTGACGGTTGTAACCAAAAAAACGGCGGCCAAAATCCGCCGCATTTATGAAACATACCGGCGGGAAGGCTTTCTCTGGCAGCAGTATATTGCATGTCTCGACCCTCTGTGCGCACAGCCCGGCAGTATGGAGTATTCCCTTACCCCGGAGATGTATGGACAGTTTCTGACTGACCTTTTTCATTTGTGGAGCATTGACCTGCAAAACGGTAGACAACCCTACATCCGTCAGTTTGAAAACTATATCGGCATCCTGCTTGGCTACGAACCGGAATGCTGTGAACAGCGCGGCATATGCAGTTTTCAGAATGTAGTAGAAGCGGACGGCAGCGTCTATCCATGCGATTTTTATGTTCTGGATGAATATAAGCTGGGCAATCTCTTAACGGAAGATTTTGCAGCCATAGAAAAACGCCAGACGCAAAGCAGTTTTTTGAAATCTTTCAAAGGCCCTTCCAGCGAATGTGCGGACTGCAGGCATTATCCCCTGTGCCGGGGCGGATGCCGCAGGCATAGGGAACAGCCCGGCGCTTCCTATGGGCAGAATTATTTCTGCAAGTCTTATCAAATGTTTTTTGATTCCTGCCTGCCGGAAATGGAAAAAATTGCCTATATGATAAAAAGCAAAAAAATCCATACAAAAAACTTTTGAAATAGCATTGACGGCTCCTAACCCTCCTCTTCCTGAAACCAGGACGGGGTATTGCCGTCTGCAACGCTATGGTAAAATTCATGGGGAGCTATGCCGGTAGATTTCTTAAAAACACGGCTGAAATACAAAGGATCCTCAAATCCGGCAAACTGCGCCGCAGCAGCAACCGACATGGAATTTGTCATCAGGAAATCCTTTGCCTTTTCTATCCGCAGATTATTTAAAAACCGCATGGGAGATACGCCCATCCGCTCCTTGAACATATGGGAAAAATAACTGTTGCTTAATTTACAAAAGTCAGCCATTGAAGATATGCTCCAGTCCTGCATATATTTGGAATTCAGCTCGCAGATTAACCGGTCAATGGTAAAATCATTTTCACAAGGGCGCAGCATCTGCTCCAAAGACCGGTGAATCTCGCTTAAAAGAATTGAAAAATCAGCCAGGACAATGGTTTCATAATGCTGCTTCTTTAACTGCAGTTCTGTAATTATGTACTGAAAAAGCATCTTGACGGACAAGTTCTCCCCAATATAACAGTTTTCAAGCGAATACCTGTCTAAAACGGCCTCGCACTGGCTGCCGGTAAAATGAATCCAGTATATTTCCGGCTTATCCTTTGCATAATATGAATACTGCTGAGGCTCCAGCGGACGGTACAGGACCACGTTTCCCGCAGACAGCGCCGTCCATTTCTGATTCAGAAAAAAATGCCCCGCTCCTTTATAAATATAGATCAGCTGATAATCCAGACGCCCTTTCTCCCGGTTCAGGAAATAATCCTGGGCTAAAAAAATCTGTTTTCCGCAGCAATTTACCATAAAATCAACGCTTTCATCGCAAAATCCAAAGACGCTTCTTTTGTCCCGCAAATGTCCACTGATATTTATCATTGTTCTTTTCCTCCATTCTTGTCCGCCCCTCCTTATATCTGTTCAGAATATCACATAAAAGCAGAAAAGTCCATATAAAAAGCAAATATCTCAATGGTGTTGCTATGCTTATTTCTGTACCATATTACTGCAAGGACAGTAACCCGCACACACCTGGCCGAAAAGGAGGGATCAAAGCTCGTCACATTATTTTACTATGAAAGTCTCCGACTTCCATAGTATGGATGGCCATGCGGCCCGTCGCACGACAGGCTAAGCATGATGGAGGTTTACTAGGAAAGTCTCCGACTTCCATAGTATGGATGGCCATGCGGCCCGTCGCACGACAGGCTAAGCATGATGGGGGTTTACTAGGAAAGTCCCCGACTTCCATAGTATGGATGGCCATGCGGCCCGTCGCACGACAGGCTAAGCATGATAGGAGTTTCCTAGGAAAGTCCCCGACTTCCATAGGAAGAATGGCCATACGGCCTGTCCCATGACAGTTGAAGCATGATGGAGGTTTATTACTCCGGCAGTTAAATACAATACTGAACGAATAAGTAAGAAAGGAGAATATGATTGAAAAAACAGGTTATTTTTATCATGACAGATACCACCTGCAAAGAAATGCTCGGATGCTACGGAAATAAAAACATGCATACGCCAAACCTGGATGCGCTTGCAGCGGAAGGAATCCGTTATGAAAATGCGTATACCTGCCAACCAGTATGCGGACCTGCCCGCAGTTCCATCTTTACCGGACTGTTTCCTCATTCCAACGGGGTTATCGCAAACGGCGTTCCGCTTGGGGCAAACGTAAAAACAGTTGGGCAGCGTCTGACAGACCGGGGCATACCATGCGGCTATATCGGCAAATGGCATCTGGACGGCGGCGATTATTTCGGATTTGGGGAATGCCCGCAAGGCTGGGACGCCGCGTATTGGTACGACATGAAAAACTACTTAGATGAGCTGACCCCAGATGAACGCATCCGTTCCAGGCAGTCCGGGGAGGCTTTCGCTTCTGATTTTTCAGAAGAATTTACATACGCACACCGCTGTACTGACCGAGCCGTACGCTTTCTTGAGCAACACAGCGAAGAGGATTTTTTCCTTACGGTTTCTTATGATGAACCACATGCGCCCTCTCTGTGCCCGCCGCCTTACAACAAGATGTATGAGGATTTTAAATTTGATCCTTCTCCCAAATTCCAGGATGATCTTATGGACAAACCGCTGATGCAGCAATTGTGGGCAGGCAGCAATTTGTACGTTCCGGAAAGCGGCATCAACAAACCATCCGAATCACTGGCTCTGCTTTTGGGATGCAATTCTTTTGTAGACTACGAAATCGGACGCATCCTGGATCTGACCCGTAAAAAATTTCCAAATGCACTTGTGCTGTTTACTTCTGACCATGGAGATATGCTGGGAGCGCACAGGCTCTTTTCCAAAAATGCCGCAGTCTACCGGGAAGTGGCCAATATCCCTCTAATCATCAAGGGAGGGGAAAAAGGAAAAGTTGTAACTTCCCCCGCTTCACACATCGACCTGGTCCCTACGATACTGGATTATTTCGGGCTTCCGATTCCAAAGCTGCTGGAAGGAAAAAGTATGCTGCCGCAGATTTACGATACGGACAAAACGATCCATGAAGCCGTATTCTTGGAATTTACCAGATATGAAGTCGACCATGACGGATTCGGGGGACTGCAGCCTATGCGGGCTGTTGTCTCTGAAAACCACAAGCTGGCCATTCATCTGCTGGATAAAGATGAATTCTATGATCTTCAGGCAGATCCGGATGAAATCCACAACCGAATTGAAGATAAGTCCTGCCTGCAGGCTATCAAAGAACACCATAAGCTTCTGATTGACCATATGAATGATACAAGAGATCCATACCGCGGCTATCAGTGGTCTCTCAGACCCTGGAACAAAGAATTTGCCCCGGATTGGAACAACGAAGGATTCACCAGGCAAAAAGAAGACGATGGTTACGAACCAAGACAGCTGGATTATGATACGGGCCTTACGATGACTTCCGCTGTCCGGAAAAAAAATCTATACGAATTGGAGGAGAAAACATATGGGCAAACCAAAACATAAACCAACCTCTGCCGAAAACAGAAAAAAAAGAGAACGTTTTCGGATCAACATATGCTGCTGGCTGTTTATGCTGCCCGCAGTGGGGTTTTATCTCCTGTTCCAGGGATACCCCATTATATGCAGTATCCAGTATTCCCTGCTGGACTGGTCCGGAATGACATCAAATGCTGCTTTTGTGGGGCTGAACAATTATAAGGAGCTGATGCAGGACAGTTTGTTCTGGAACGCATTTTTTAACAGTTTCAAATATATGCTCATGATCGTTCCGCTGGAACTGGCTGTTTCCCTATTTTTGGCTTATATGCTGAATAATGAGCGGCTGAAAGGTCGCGCCATATATCGGACCATGTATTTTATTCCTGTCATTACCACCGCATCTGTCGTGGGCATTATTATGATTTTTATATTAGGCGTGCAAGGCCCGATCAACCATCTGCTTACTGCCCTTCATATCCTTGACCAACCGGTTAATTTTCTGGGCGACGCAAAAGCGGCTCTTCCGACGCTTGTCATCATATCGCTCTGGAAAGACTGCGGCACCTATATGATCTACTGGCTTGCCGGACTGCAGGGAGTATCCAGGGATGTTTATGAAGCCGCCACCATTGACGGGGCCGGAAGAGGAAAGACCTTTTTCTATATCGTGCTTCCGCTGATTGCACCCACAGGCGGCATTATAGCAATCTTATGCACCATCAATTCCCTGAAAGTATTTGATATAGTAAAAACCATGACAGAAGGCGGTCCTTTTTATGCAACAGACGTTATCGCCACTTATGTGTACCGGAATGCATTTTCCAGCGAAATCGGAATGCCAAGGCTTGGCTATGCAAGCGCGGCGGCAATGTTTTTCGGCGCGGCGATTATCATCATCGGACTTGCATTAAATTCTGTGAAAAGCCGCCTGAGCCGCCATGCGCAAATGTAAGGAGGGATTCGTCATGAATGGAAAAAAAGCGATTCGCATTACAAAAACCGCAGTCACGCATCTTCTGCTGGCAGGCATTGGATTTATCTGGATCTACCCTTTTATTTGGATGATTTCAGCATCCTTTAAGAGCCAGCCCGAATTTTTTGAAAACCGGCTGGGACTGATTCCAAAATCCCCAACCATTGAAAACGTCATTCGCATCTGGAACAAAGCGGATTTCGGAACCTATTTTATCAATACGATTATTGTTACTGTTTTTTCTGTAATCATTGTATGGCTTATGACCATGATGGCAGGATACGCTATGGGCCGCTTTCAGTTCCGCGGACGTAATCTGTGCATGGCAGTTTTCCTTGGAAGCATTGCTATTCCCCTTGTAAGCACAATTATTCCAACTTATGAGGTGGTAAAAAGTATGCATCTGGTTGGGACAAAGCTTGGACTTATCTTATCCCAGGCCGGCGGTGCGCATGTCATCTTCCTGCTGCTGTTCACCAGTTTCTTTGCATCTGTGCCCAACGAACTGGAAGAAGCGGCGAAAATGGATGGATGCAATTTTTTCCAGACATTTTTCTATATTATGATGCCGTTATGCAAACCAGTGGCCACTACTGTCGTTATTATGGAAACCATTTGGGCATGGAACGCATTTATGCTTCCGCTGGTATTAACGCTGAATTCTCCTTCCTCCAGGACTCTTGCCGTAGGGCTTTATGCATTTAAAGGCGAAAATACCGTGGACTGGACAGGCATCGCCGCAGGCGGGACAATTGCCATCATTCCAGTCATTCTCCTGTTCATCTTCATGCAGCGTCACTTTGTGGAGGGAATTGCAGGCGCTGTCAAGAGCTAAAAACAATGACTCGCAATAAAACAATTAAAACTATATAAATGGAGAGAAAAACTATGAAAAAAAGAAACATTGCAACATTTTTGCTGACAGCAGCATTGACCATTTCCACTCTAGCAGGCTGCGGCGCAATGCCGGCAACCAACAGCCCAAACAGCAGCAAGGAAAAGCAGGACGCCGCTGACATGGAAGACAATGACACTGCTGCTTCTGATTCCACAGGCGGCAAAATTACGCTGCGCGTCGTAGACTGGAGCGACGGTTCCGCCGGCCAAAGAGAGACATTTCATAAGAAATTTATGGAAAAACATCCAAATATCAACATCGAATATACGATGCTGACCGTTGACCAGTTCAAAAATACGATCGTGACTATGATTAAATCCGGCGAAGGCCCGGACCTGTTCCCCATTCCTGTGGGACTGACTTTAAACACAGCTGTCGCAGAAGGCTGGTACCAGCCAATGAATGATTACGTCACAGAAGACTTTGCAAAGCAGTTTGACCCCCTTTCTTTTGAAGAAGGCGTGACGCATATCGGAGAGGACTGGTATACCATCACGGAAGTAATGCCGACCATACAGTGTTTGTTCTTTTATAACGAAGATGTCTTAACCGCAGCAGGCGTCAGTGAACTCCCTGCCACATATTCTGAATTCCGGGAAGCCTGCAGGAAAGTAACCGAATACGGAAAAGGCAATATATATGGTCTGGTAGACGGCGGAAAACAGACAAACCGCATGGATGTCCTGGCCCGCTCACTGGCTGCCGCTGCAGGCGGTAAAATCGCCGCAACCACAAAGGTATTGACAGACAACGGCGCAGCGCCTTACGATACGGAGGAAATGAAGCAGGCCATGGAGTTCATCAAAGGCCTGGCAGACGATGGAAGCATTCATCCTGATACGATCAATATCAGCGCGCCGGAGGCAAGGGAATTATTTGCTCACGGACAGGCTGCGTTCCTCTGCCAGGGTATGTGGTGCATTTCACAGTGGGATGCGGATTATCCCGATCTGAACTATGGCGTGATACCCGTTCCGGCGCCTGACGGCGTATCTGACACTTATGTACAGGCAGGTGAATTATCTCCATGGATGGGCATCTATAAACAGTCCAAACATCCCAAAGAGGCCGCTGAGTATTTGATGGCGCTGTACAGCGAGGAATACGGCTATCAGCCAGGCTGTGTATCAGACGGCACATTTGTGTCGGTTATCCCTTCCATCAATGAAAAATATATGTCCAATGCCATTATGAAAGATTATTATACCATTGCGGCGGAAACATCAAAGACCGTTCCAACCATCGTCAAAAGAGACGTAAAAGCAAATGACCTTTATGCTGAAATCAAAGACGTGCAGCCGAGCCTGGGAGCTATCGTACAAGGCATTATTTCAAAAAGCATCACCGATTACGATTCCTCGTTAAAAACACTGGCGGAAGAATCCACCGCTGAATGGAAACGGGCCTGTGAAGCTGTAGGCATGGATTTCAATGAACTTGAATTTACAAACTGGGACGTAACAAAGGATTATACGGATCAAGATTATGAAGCATTAAAAGAAGAAAGATAAAACCGCATTCCTTGCAGCGTCTCAGAGTATTATGCACGCAGGATGAATATCCTCCACATTCATGAGCGGATCATTAACCGGCATGGGATTGAAATGTCGGCGGAGATGGTTCAGAAAAACGCGGATAATATCCTCCCGCGGGGCAAAGAACGGCAGTCCATGAACTCAGTCTATCCATTTGTATTCATGGACTGCCTCTGATATTGGGTTCATTATATGTGACTGTCTCAATATCGGCCAATCCATCCTCATATTTGACGACCTTGGAATTTTTAAGAATGTCAACTTTATAGTATTCCATCAGCTCCAACAGGTAATTATTACTCCGGTGCCGCCCTTCGCCCTTTCAATATAATAGTCTGCTCCATCCTTTGTATAAGATGCGTCCCTGTTCATCATACGGGGAGAAAGTACGCCCATCGGCATCAGCGCAATTCTGTTAGAGATCTCCACATTACCGATCTTTACAGGTGAAAATAGATGATTGTAAGCCATAAATTACCTCCTAATCTGCTTTTTTAACAATAGTTCTTGTATAAATTAACCTGTTGTGCTAGTTGATATAAAAAACTTCAACAAAATATGCTATTCTATAGTTGTACACCACTACACACTATAAAATAGCATATTTTGTTGAAGTTCCAAGATGATTATACCACTGTCATAGCATCTTTTTCTCAGGCTTTGCTCTCGTACCCGGTTAACCGAACAAGGAGAGCTCTTTTACAGGTGACAGAACTGCTGGGACAGAAGCTGACCCACTCATTTCCAATCCCGGCCAGCCGCTATTACTATGGCTATTAAAAACCGACATTTTTAATAGCCGTATTCTTGAATATACTTTAATCTCTTATGTTTGAAAAAGCAAGAAACTTTCTCATTGCATTTCTGTAAACCCATCATAAATTTTT
>JAETSX010000064.1 GCA_021769425.1 Eubacterium sp. | reverse complement strand
TTTGATACAAATTGTTGCATTTTTCGAATTTTTTACTCTATTATTTGGTAAAAAATGGCAATTTTGCTGATTTTTATTGTTCATCATAACTCAATATGCGTTTGGAAAAAATTAAAAATGTGCAAAGCCTTGACAATTTAATAAGGCTTTGCACATTTTGGGTTAGTGGTCATTCAGACTATTCGGTTATATTTTTATTAATTATCATCTTCAAGCATTGACTGGAAGATGTCTCTTACTTTTCCGGCTACCTACCTGGTCTGCAAGAAAGTATATTCCTTCTGGGCCTCTTCATCTTCCGGATAATCCTTGATATAAGCCAGCGCTTTCTCCCTGGCCCCCTCATAATCCTGCATCTGTTCACAGGCAATAATCTCATTGCGCCGAAGCTGCTGTTCATTGGGAGGATTTTTTACCGACAACGCCTGCTGATAGAATTCCAATGCCTGACTGTAGTTTTTGGCTTCCATCTGCATGTCTCCAAGCGCAACCAGAGTAGACACATCTGAGTTATTTTTGGAAATATAGCTTTCATACAAAGCTGCCGCCTGGCTGGAATCCCCCTGGGCGTCATACACCTGGGCCAGATACAGCAGCGCCTTTACATCATCGCCGTTAATTGCCTTGTCCAGTTCTTTCTTTGCATTTTCATAGTCCCCCTGCAAAAGATAAATATGTCCCCGCTCCCGGTATTCCTCCGGCTTGTCCGCTTTCAGCTTCAGAGCTGCCGCAAGCACTTCCTCCGCCTCAGAATCCCAGCCGGCGTTTTTCAGGCTTTCATAGACTGAAACATACATTTCGTAATCATTTCCGCTGGTCTCAAAGGCTTTCCGATAATCCTTCATGGCATTTTCCCGGTCTTCCTCTTTCAGATAAATACAGCCCCGCAGATAATAGGCTTTATAATCCTTCTTATTATAATCGATCAGGGCCTTGCAGGTTTCCAAAGCTCCTTTGGCGTCGCCGCCTTTGTACTGAGCAGTGGCCTTATAATAACAGATATCAATTTCCATATCCGTTACCACTGCATTTGACTGATCCAATGCTTTCTGAAAAGCTTCCACAGCTTCCTCATAATTGCCCTCGCTCAGTTTATTCATTCCCACCTGCCGATACGCCTGCTGGTTCTCCAGCGCCTCCTGATCCTTACATCCTGCCAGATGGCACATTCCCATCGCCGCAAGCATCACAGTCAGGAGCGCTTTATACCGGTACGTTTTTCTGTATTCTCTCTTTTTCATGCCCCGACTTCCTTTCCGCCAAATTCCAAACCGCCATGAAAAATCATACGATACAAGCAGGGGCCGGACACAAGAAATGTCACCGGCCCCCTGTTTCTGATTTATTTGGGCATTTCCACCTTAATTTTATCCAGATGCCAAATGTCGTCCACATACTGCTGAATCGTCCGGTCAGAAGTAAATTTGCCGGAATGGGCAGTATTTAACATTGCCATTTTTGCCCAGCCTTTTTCATCTCTGTAAGCCTTTTCCACTCTCTGCTGCGCCTCTGCATAAGAACGGAAATCTTTCAAAATGAAATAGGTATCCGCATACTGGGTATCCTGCGTATTCAGCAGGGAATTGTACAGCGGACGGAACAATTCGGAATCATTCCTGGAATACATTCCATTGATTAACTGCATCAATACCTGGCGGATATCCTGATCACTATTGAAAATCTGCATGGGATCATAATCCCGCTTCTCCTCATGGTCAATGACTTCCTGAGAACTCATTCCGAAAATGAAAGCATTCTCTTCTCCCACTTCCTCTACAATCTCCACATTTGCCCCGTCCATGGTTCCCAAAGTTACGGCGCCGTTTAACATAAATTTCATATTTCCGGTACCGGACGCCTCTTTGCTTGCCGTGGAAATCTGCTCGGAAACATCTGCTGCCGCAAAAATCCATTCTGCAATGGAAACCTTGTAGTCTTCAATAAATACGACTTTAATTTTGCCATTGATGGATGCATCGTTATTAATCACATCTGCCACACTGTTAATCAGCTTAATGGTAAGCTTTGCAATACGGTAGCCTGCCGCTGCTTTTGCGCCGAAAATAAAGGTTCTGGGATAGAATTCCATCTCCGGATGTTCCTTAATCTTATTGTACAGATACATCACATGCAGAATGTTCAAAAGCTGGCGCTTATACTCATGGAGACGTTTTACCTGCACATCAAAAATAGAACGGGGATTTACCTCAATGCCGTTGTGCTTGCGGATATACTCTGCCAGACGCAGCTTATTCTGGTATTTAATATTCATAAATTCCTGCTGTGCCTTCTCATCGTCGGCATAGACAGCCAGTTTTTCCAGATGAGGCAGGTTGGTTACCCAGTCATTTCCAATATATTTATTCACCCATTCTGCCAGCAGCGGATTGCCGTGGTACAAAAATCTTCTCTGGGTAATTCCATTTGTCTTATTATTAAATTTCTCCGGGAACATCTGATAAAATTCATGAAGCTCCTGATTCTTCAAAATCTCTGTATGCAGCCTTGCCACGCCGTTGACAGAACAGCCTGCTGCAATGGCAAGATGAGCCATTTTTACCTGGCCGTCATAAATAATTGCCATTTTCTTTACTTTATTGTAATCGCCCGGGAATTTCTTCTCAATATCCAGAATAAAGCGGCGGTTGATTTCCTCAATAATCTGGTAAATTCTGGGCAGCAGCCTGGAGAAAATCTCAATAGGCCATTTCTCCAACGCCTCTGACATAATGGTATGGTTGGTGTAAGCGCAGGTATGAGAGGTAATTTCCCATGCTTCATCCCATTCCATATTTTCCTCATCCAGTAAAATACGCATCAGCTCTGCCACTGCAACCGTAGGATGGGTGTCATTTAACTGAATTGCCACTTTCTCCGGCAGTTTATGCAAATCTGTGTGGTATTTCTTATAGCGGGCAACGGCGCGCTGTACGCTGGCGGACACAAAGAAATACTGCTGTTTTAAGCGCAGCTCTTTTCCCTGGATATGGTTGTCATTGGGATAGAGCACTTCCACCAGGTTCCTTGCAAGGTTTTCCTGCTCCACTGCCTTTTTATAATCTCCTTTATCGAAAGCATCCAGCTTAAAATACTCTTCCGGCTCTGCATCCCATGCAATCAAGGCGTTTACCATATTGTTGTTGTACCCTACCACCGGCATATCGTAAGGCACTGCCCGGACAGTCTGATAACCCTCGTGGATAAACCTTGTCTTACCGCTTGGATCTCCCTCGGAACGGACATATCCGCCGAATTTTACCTGGAAGGTATGCTCCGGACGGCGCATTTCAAAGGGATAGCCGTCCTTTAACCAGTTATCCGGCACTTCCACCTGGAAACCATTTTCAATTTTCTGACGAAACAGTCCGTAACGGTAACGGATGCCGCATCCATAGGCCGGATATCCCAGAGTGGAAAGGGACTCCATAAAACATGCTGCAAGTCTTCCCAGACCGCCGTTTCCCAATGCCGGGTCCGGCTCTTCGTCTTCAATGACATTCAGATCAAATCCGATTTCTTCCAGCGCTTCTTTTACTTCTTTGTAAGCAGTCAGATTAATCAGGTTATTTCCCAATGCCCTTCCCATCAGAAATTCCATGGACATGTAGTACACCATCTTAGGATCTTCTTTCTCCATGGTTTTCTGGGTTGCAAGCCACTGGTCAATGACAACTTCCTTTACCGCCTGGGAAACCGCCTGGTACACTTCCTGCTGGGAAGCCTCCTCCAATGTCTTGCGGTAAAGATTTTTTACATTGTCTTTAATCTCCTGAATAAATTTTTCTTTCTCAAACATCTGATTCTGCATAATATTCTCCTTCCTCTCTGGTGATGTCTGTTATGTATGCCGACGCCGCAGGCAGGCTGTACCAGCACTCACAGCCCCGCTGTCCGTGTGTTCTCCTGGTTATGTATGCCGGCGCCGCAGGCAAGCCGTACCAGCACTCACAGCCCCGCTGTCCGTGTGTTCTCCTGGTTATGTATGCCGGCGCCGCAGGCAAGCCGTACCAGCACTCACAGCCCCGCTGTCTGTGTGTTCTTCTGGTTATGTATGCCGGCGCCGCAGGCAGGCCATACTTCCCGAAACTTCTCATTTCTGCTCCGAGCGGCGTCTGCCTGTCACTGCCCTGCAGCCGCCCGGAGCTTTTGATTCTAATTCTTAAGTCCTGTCAGGCTTTTTCTACTCCCAGAACCACTTTTTCTCCGTTGATATTCCATTCTTTTTCATATCCTTTGACTTCATCGCCCGAAATGCTGACAGCCAGCACCTCAGACTGAATCTGCTCTCCATATTCCCGGAAAATCTCAGCAATCGCATCTCCTGCCTGCCAGGAAACATATATTTGATCCATTACCTCAAACCCTGCCTCTTTGCGCATGGTCTGGATTTTGCTGATCAATTCACGGACAAAGCCTTCTGCAATCAGTTCCGGCGTTAAATTCGTATCAAGTACAACAGTTACCTCATTATCACTTTCTGTCACATAGCCTTCCTGCTGTGTCATGGTGATAAGCAGATCCTCTTCACATAATACAACTTCTTCATTTACGCTGTCAAGGGTAATACTTCCTTTGGATTTCAGTTCCGCCATGGCTTTATTGCCGTCAAGCTCTGCAAGGGCTTTTTGGATCTGCCCCAGAACCTTGCCGTATTTCGGCCCAACGGTCCGAAGCTGCGGCTTAAAGGCGTAGTCGGTAAAACTGCTGACATCCTCCGTAAATACTGCTTTTTTCACATTCAGCTCTTCTTCTATAATATTCACAAACAGCTCCGGAAGTTCCTGGGCCGCTTTTACAAACATAGCGCCGATGGGCTGGCGGTTTTTGATGTTTGCGCTGTTTCTGCAGGCCCTTCCCATTACCACGATTTTCAGCGCTGCATCCATGTTTTTCTCTAATTCCGGATCTGACATGGAAGCATCCGCCTTTGGAAAATCACACAGGTGCACACTCTCCGGCGCAGAACTGTCCACGCTGCACACAAGGTTTCTATAAATGTCTTCCGTCATAAAAGGAATCATGGGAGCCGCCGTTTTGCTGACAGTTACCAAAGCCGTATACAAAGTCATATAGGCATTGATTTTATCCTGTTCCATTCCTTTTGCCCAGAACCGCTCCCGGCTTCTTCTCACATACCAGTTGCTCATGTCATCTACAAATTCCTGCAGCGCCCTTGCCGCTTCCGGAATCCGGTAATTGCCCAGGTTCTCATCAACCTGTGCCACAAGAGTGTTCAGCTTGGACAACAGCCACTTGTCCATAATGGATAATTTGTCATACTCCAGGGTGTATTCTGCGGCATTAAAGTTATCTATATTCGCATACAATACGAAAAACGCATAGGTATTCCACAGGGTCCCCATAAATTTGCGCTGCCCCTCCTGGACGGCTTTCCCATGGAACCGGTTTGGCAGCCAGGGAGCGGAATTGATGTAAAAATACCAGCGGATAGCGTCTGCGCCGTAAGTTTCCAGCGCTTCAAAGGGGTCTATTGCATTTCCCTTGGATTTGCTCATTTTCTGGCCGTTTTCATCCTGTACATGGCCGAGAACGATTACATTTTCATAAGGCGCCTGATTGAATAACAAGGTGGATTCTGCCAGCAGGGAATAAAACCATCCTCTGGTCTGGTCTACCGCTTCTGAAATAAAATCTGCCGGGAACTGCTGCTGAAACACCTCTTTATTTTCAAAAGGATAATGGTGCTGTGCAAAGGGCATTGCTCCAGAATCAAACCAGCAGTCAATCACCTCCGGCGCCCGATGCATTTCTTTTCCGCACTCCGGACATTTGATAGTCACTTCATCGATATAAGGACGGTGCAGCTCAATTTCCTCCGGACAGTTGTCTGACATCTCTTTCAGCTCCGCAATGCTCCCGATAGAATGCATATGGCCGCACTCACACTGCCAAATATTCAGAGGCGTTCCCCAGTACCGGTTTCTGGAAATGCCCCAGTCCTGCACATTTTCCAGCCAGTCGCCGAACCGTCCTTTTCCGATGCTTTCCGGAATCCAGTTGATGGTGTTGTTGTTGCGGATTAAATCTTCCTTCACTTCCGTCATCTTGATAAACCAGGATTCTCTCGCATAGTAAATCAGCGGCGTGTCACAGCGCCAGCAATGGGGATATTCATGCTCAAACTTCGGCGCGTCAAATAATAATTTCCGGTCTTCCAAATCCTGCAGAATCATGGGATCTGCCTTTTTGCAGAAAGTGCCTGCAAAGGGCGCCCCTTCGGTCAGCTCTCCTTTTCCGTTGACAAACTGTACAAAGGGCAGATCATATTTTCTTCCTACTTTGGAGTCGTCCTCACCGAATGCCGGCGCGATATGGACAATTCCCGTACCGTCTGTCATGGTAACATAGGCATCGCAGGTGACAAAATGCGCCTTCTTATGCTGTTTTTCGGCCGCATCCCTTGCTCCTTCGTACAAAGGCTCATATTCCCGGTATTCCAGGTCTGTTCCCTTGAATGTTTCCAGCACTTCATAGGCTTTTGCGCCGCTTTCCTGCTGCTCTTTGTCCAGAAGGGTTCCCATTACTTTGTCCAGCAAAGCTTCCGCCATATAATAGGTAATTCCGTCCGCTGCCTTGATCTTGCAGTAGGTTTCCTCCGGATTCACGCAGAGAGCCAGGTTGGAGGGCAGTGTCCAGGGGGTTGTGGTCCATGCCAGGAAATAGGCGTCCTCGTCTTTCACCTTAAACCGTACAATGGCGGAACGCTCCTTTACCGTCTTATAGCCCTGAGCCACTTCCTGGGCAGACAGGGGAGTTCCGCAGCGGGGACAGTAAGGCACAATTTTAAAGCCTTTATACAGTAATTTCCGATTCCAGATTTCTTTTAACGCCCACCATTCGGATTCAATAAAGTCATTGTGATAGGTCACATAAGGGTTGTCCATATCCGCCCAGAATCCCACAGTGCCGGAGAAATCCTCCCACATGCCTTTGTATTTCCAGACGCTCTCTTTGCACTTATCAATAAAAGGCTCTAAGCCGTATGCTTCGATCTGGTCTTTTCCGTCTAATCCCAGCAGCTTTTCCACCTCCAGCTCCACCGGAAGCCCGTGGGTGTCCCATCCTGCCTTGCGGGGAACCATTTTCCCTTTCATGGTCTGGTATCTGGGAATCATATCTTTGATGACCCGGGTCAGCACATGGCCGATATGGGGCTTGCCGTTGGCTGTTGGCGGGCCGTCGTAAAAGGTGTAGGTCTCTCCCTCTTTCCGGTTCTCCATGCTTTTTCGGAAAATGTCATTGTCTTTCCAGAACTTTTCAATCTGTTTCTCTCTCTCCACAAAGTTTAAGTTGGTTTCCACTTTGTTGTACATGAGTATCTGCTCCTTTCATACAAAATGGCCCCGCCCCTTTTGTAAAAGGACGAAGCCATATCATGCATCGTTACCACCTGTTACAATGTACTTTGGCAAAGCCTGTCAAGGATTGTCTGCCAGCATACGCGGTTCCCATAACGGAGGAACGGGCCGTCCCTGCTTACTGTTTCGTTCTCCGCACCGCAAGGAGCAGGAAAGAAAGTTCAGAGGGCAACTTGGAAGTGATATTCGGACAGCTTCTACTGATACCGGCTCACACCATCCCGGCTCGCTGCTGAACTTCCCGGAAACTGATATGGAACCTCATCTGTCCCTTTCCGGAAAATCCCTGATGTTGGAATACTGCCTTACTGTCTTCGTCATCGTCTTTTTGTATAAGACTAAAACTGTTACTCATTATAAAGTCTGAATTTCCACTTGTCAAGAATTCATCCGCACTTTGCAATGCTTTTTGCTCATTTAAAATCCGCCTTACTTCATCATTTCCATCTGCAGTTCTCTCATAATTTCATCATATAATCCGGAGCTCTGAAGATAATTGCCGTAGACGGTCAGGGCAATAAATAAAATCAGGCCAATGGAAGAGCAGACAATCCCTGCAATTGCCATCCCTTTAGCAGTTCCTTTCTGTATCTGCAGAATTCCCAGCACAATGGATACCACCGCCAACGGAATGCAGGTGCACCACAGACAGCAGGTAATTAATGCCAGAATTCCGCAGACCATGGAAGCAATTCCAAAGCCGGAGCCGGGCTGATTATAATTCTGCTGATAGGGCTGCTGGCTGTAATTAGGCTGGCTGTAATTTCCCTGCTGCTGATTATAGTCAGGCTGGGAGTAGCTTCCCTGCTGCCACTGGCTATTGTCCATTTGAGGGTCTTTTTCCGGCTGAGAGCCGCTTTCAAACATATTATTCTCATCGTTCATGAGACAGTCCTCCTCTTTATTTCCTTTGCATTTTATTATAGCAGACTGAATTTTACAATACAAGAGAAATAATCCGGCGACTTTTCCCGGATTTTCTCATGGCGTTACTGGTCACGGAGTGAACAGTAACTTCTCATGCAGTATCAAAGGAACAGCTATCTCTTCCGGAACGCAGATATTTTGCAGGGCCGCCTTTTTTCCCTTTTGCAGCTTTTATCTGAGCAATCATCAGTTCTTGAAATGCGGATTACAAATGTGGGCAGCTTTACTGATAATGTGAAAGTAAGAATTACGAATCGCAGCAATCAGCAGTACATGCTGTCCAACGCAGGAACAAATTTCCCTGTTCCCGCTACCCTGATCACCGGCGGAAAAACCATCAAAACTTACTTATGGGACAATGACCAGGTTTCTTTCCTCTCTTCCCTCATAGGCAGTTTTGACACTACCCTCTGGTTTGCCATTGAATCCATTAACCCGGATGACTTTTTTACCATTACCTTTGATTCATCCGTTACTTTTGATATCTCTTATTTCAATCAGAGAACCAAAAATTTTGAGAAATACAAAGCAAATGTTACGCCTTCCGGATGCACTTACACAAAATATTAATCAAAATATTCCCTCTGCCTGCAGGCAGAGGGGCGCTCTAGCGCTCCATCAGGCTTAGCGCCTGATACCCCCTTCGTGCAAAGCGCGCCCCGCTTTGCGGTATATTTGCGCCAAATTCAGGTTACATAGTCCGCTGTGTCTCTCCCATGCCAATTCGCAGGTTTTCCATTGCATTCTCCTCTATTATACTCAAACTTTTTCTAAAAATACAACCACCCTGTCATTAATTTCTCAACAAATTCTTTGCCAAATGCAGATTATGTGTTAAAATACAATGACGATTACAGTGGAAACTGAAACGAAAGCCTCCGCTGTAAGGATGGCCATGCGGCCCGCCGAATAACCAGTGATGCAAGATGCAAGTTAGAAATTTAGTTTAGAAAGAAGGACAATTTATGAAAATGAAACGAGAGGACATCCGCAACATCGCCATTATTGCCCATGTGGATCACGGCAAAACCACCCTGGTGGACGAGCTGTTAAAGCAAAGCGGCGTGTTCCGCGCCAACCAGGAAGTGCAGGAACGTGTTATGGATTCCAATGATATTGAAAGAGAGCGGGGAATCACTATTCTTTCCAAAAACACCGCTGTTTTTTATAAGGATACCAAAATCAACATCATCGACACACCGGGCCATGCGGACTTCGGCGGCGAAGTGGAACGGGTGCTGAAAATGGTAAACGGAGTGGTGCTTGTAGTGGACGCCTTTGAAGGCGCCATGCCCCAGACCAAATTTGTGCTGATGAAAGCCCTGGCCTTAGATCTTCCAGTCATTGTCTGCATCAATAAGATTGATCGGCCGGAAGCAAGGCCCGACGATGTCATAGATGAAGTTTTAGAATTATTTATGGATCTGGACGCCTCCGACGAACAGCTCGACTGCCCCTTTATCTACGCTTCCGCCAGGGACGGCTATGCAGTAAAGGATTTAAATGATGAAAAGAAAGATATGACCGCCTTATTTGAAACCATCCTGGAATACATTCCCGCACCGGAAGGCGACCCGGACGCAAATACCCAGGTGTTGATCAGCACCATTGACTACAATGAATATGTGGGACGCATCGGCGTTGGAAAAGTGGACAACGGCTGTCTGAAAATCAACCAGGACGCTGTGGTGGTAAACCACCATGAACCGGACAAACTGCAGAAAGTGCGCATCAGCAAGCTCTACGAATTTGACGGACTGAATAAAGTGGATGTAACGGAAGCAAGGATCGGCTCTATCGTAGCTATTTCCGGAATTGCGGATATTCACATCGGAGATACCATCTGCGCACCGGAAGCCCCCTGTGCCATCGATTTTCAGAAAATCTCCGAGCCCACCATTTCCATGAACTTTATTGTAAACGACAGCCCCCTGGCCGGACAGGAAGGAAAATTTGTCACTTCCCGCCACATCAGGGATCGGCTGTTCCGGGAACTGAACACAGACGTTTCCCTGCGGGTGGAAGAAACCGACAGCCCGGACAGCCTGAAAGTTTCCGGCCGGGGAGAATTGCATCTGTCCGTACTGATTGAGAATATGCGCAGAGAAGGCTATGAATTCGCCGTAAGCAAAGCGGAGGTCCTCTATCATAAGGACGAAAACGGCAAGAAAACAGAGCCTATGGAACTTGCCTATGTGGACGTGCCGGACGAATATACCGGAGCCGTCATTGAGAAATTAAGCCAGCGGAAAGGAGAACTTCAGAACATGGGCCCCATCAGCGGCGGCTATACAAGGTTGGAATTTAGCATCCCTTCCCGGGGCCTCATCGGATACCGCAGCGAATTTCTCACAGACACCAGGGGAAACGGCATCATCAACACCATTTTCAACGGCTATGAGCCTTACAAGGGCGACATCGCCTATCGGAAACAAGGTTCCCTCATTGCCTTTGAATCCGGAGAGTCTGTGACTTACGGTCTTTTCAGCGCCCAGGATCGGGGCACCCTTTTTATCGGCCCAGGAGAAAAAGTGTATGCCGGCATGGTCATCGGCCAGAGCGCCAAACCGGAGGACATTGAACTGAATGTCTGCAAGAAAAAACATTTAACCAACACCCGCTCTTCCAGCGCAGATGAAGCATTGACTCTGACTCCGCCTAAAATCTTAAGTCTGGAGCAGGCATTGGAATTCATTGAAACTGACGAACTTTTAGAGGTTACCCCTCAAAGTCTGCGGATCCGCAAGCGGATTCTGGATCCCACCCTGCGCAAGAGAGCCGCAATGAAAAAATAGAAACGCAGGATTGCCTTTTCTCACATAAATTTTGCAGATACAGACGAAAATGCAGGATCGCCTTTTCTCATACAAACCGGGCAGCGCCCATAAACTGTTTGCTCAGAGAAAAGGCAATCCTGCATTTCCTGTATATCGAAACGCGGCTGGAATCTTTACCTGCTCTTCACTCTCATTCGGTTTGCCAAAAGCCCCGCTGCAAAAAACGCCAGTGAAAACATAGCAACCATCAAATAGGATTTATATATCGTTCCGGCATCGGAAAACCCATTTACCTTCTGAATATCCTGATTCGCAATCACATACCAGTAAGAAGGCACAAATCTGGCAATTTTCCTGGCAGTTTCCCCCATCACATCCAGGGAAACAAATACCCCGCCCAGGAAGCTGAACCCTAAGCCAAACACATTGCTCATGGCGTTCAGCACTGCCGTATTGGGAGCAAACTGAACTGCAAACCAGGACAAGCACAGAGCGCAGACTGCAAACAGCAGCGCATTGATTGCACTTAATATCCCCTGGGGCGTAAACAGATAATCTCCTGTGTTGCATCCAGCCATCACCATAAATACAGCATACACAACCAGCATATACACCAAACATCCCAGAAGAATCTGCAGGTTCTGCTGCAAATAAGGCACTGAGGAACATTTATTTCTGGCAGACAAGTCCTTATTCTGGAATGTCTTAATAACCACGCCCACCCCCAGAATCATCATGGTCACAAAGATATAGGGAATAAACTGAAAGAAATAGAATCCGCCGGACAACGGCTGTCCGTCCTCCTGATTCAGAAACTCCACCTTGCCTTTCTCTTCCATGTCTTCCAGAGTAAAGCTCACGGCATCCTCCAGAGTAAAGCCTGCGCTTACATACATATCTGCTGTTTTCAGAAAACTTTCCATATCATGCTCCGCCAGGTAAGCGCTGCTGCTTTTAGGCACCACCGTTCCCTCCAGCAGGTTTTCTCTGTCTCCTGCCGCAAATTTTTCTGAGAAGTCCTCCGGAATCACCAGCACATAATCAATTTCTTCATAATATATGGCATCCTGCAAGGCTTCTTTCCCTTTTGGCATTTCCTTTAACTTGTGGCGTTCCCCCAGATATTGTTCCA
This sequence comes from Eubacterium sp., assembly GCA_021769425.1. Lineage (GTDB taxonomy): Bacteria > Bacillota > Clostridia > Lachnospirales > Lachnospiraceae > Petralouisia. The sequence goes on along the minus strand of JAETSX010000064.1, from coordinate 7,001 downwards.
GGGCAGCTCCAAGCTTTCCCTGATCCTTATTTTCCAGGGCAATATCTAAGGAAACTCCGGTAAATTCCTCTTCCGCCTGCTCTTTCATAACGCTGCTCATAAGCAGCGCAAGGGAAAGATATATGACCGTATACATAATCAACTGGCCCTTGTTCTTATTCAATATCTTAAAAAATACTTTAAACAGCTGCATACCGTTCCCTCCTTACCAGCAAAAATGCCGCCGCGCCCAACGCCAGAATCAAGGCCGCCGCTCTTCCCATACAATGAAAATATGGGCCCAAATTGTCATAAATATTCAGGCTGTAAAGGGCTTTGGAAATCAATGTGGCAGGATTAATCTGATTCAGCACAGGCACATACACTTCTACAATCCGCGCCATTCCCTGAAACATCAGGCCGCTGAAAAAACTGGATACCAGCATAATGCAGATACAGAGCCCTTCTTTGATCCCATACCGATACTTTCCCGCAACGCCCACCAAAAATCCAATTACAATTCCCAACGCACTCCCAACCAGAGCGGTTAAAAACATCAAGCTCCAATGCTCTCCCAGATCTATCCCCAGCGCAAAGGCCAGATAGCAAATGGAAAAAGCGGTATACAGAAACTGCATGGTAATTTTTGCCGCCAAATCCGGCAGCAGCATACCCATACGGCTGGCCCCGGCCACTGCGCGCCTGGCTGCCAGAGACGTGGCGTCCGCCTTAAAATCTGACGCCACAACCAATCCGGAAGTCGCCCCCATCAGGCAGGTCATCGCAATCAGCGAATAAAAACTATCCATCATATTATTCATGGACGCATCTGTAACGCTTCCTTCCTTCAGATACCGGCATTCTTCCTCCAAACGGGCAGCCGCCGCCGGAATTCCTGCAGAATTCTCCCTGCCAATTTTTGAGAATGTGGCGCTGGCCCGCTGATACTGCTCCAGGATGGAATTTAATATGGTCTGATTCACCCCCTGCTCTGCCACAATCAGGGTGACATCGCCTGTATCCGGCTCCACATGATAGATTCCCTCCACTTTTCCCTCCTTGAGAAGCTTTCTGGCCTTCTCATATTCTGCCGTCTGCACTTTAAGCAGTTCACTGTCATCTTCCAGCCCCTTCAGCAGTTTACCAAAGGCTTCCTCCTCTTTCTCCGCCGCATACGCCACTGGAATCTGATGAAAAATCACCTGTTCCTCCACATAGCCGCCGAAAGACATATGAAACAGCGTCCCCAAAACAACGGGAAACACCAGGTTCCAAAACAGCAGCAATTTGTCCCGCACGGACTGAAATATACTGTATTTATATAATCTGAAAAACATATCCTTCCTCCTGTTTCTGCAAACTCCTTCTATAACTTTACAAAACCTGCCCGGACAACTCCCGTATTGCCTCTGCGGAATTTACTCTGCAAACTCCCTCTATAACTTTACAAAACCTGCCCGGACAACTCCCGCAACACTCTTACAGCATTCATTCTGCCGAATCCCGCAGCTCTTTTCCTGTAATTTCCAGAAAAACGTCATTTAACGTTGGCAATTCCGAATACACCCTGCCGAATCCAATCTCACGTTTTCCGAAATAATCCAGGATATGCACCAGATTGTGTTTTCCGCCGCTGCACCTGATTTCCAGCATTCCTTCCCTGTAATCCACTTTATATACATGGCGCAGCTCCTTTATTTCCTCCAACTGGAAGGGCAAAAGCCCCGTCACCTCCATGTGGATTTTCTCTCCCGTCTTAATCATCGCCTTCAGCTCTTCACTGGTTCCGGAAGCAACGCACCTTCCTTTATCCAGGATTGCAATCCGGCTGCAGATCTGCTCCACTTCTTCCATATAATGGGACGTATAAATAACGGTGGCCCCTTTTCGGTTCAATTCCTGAATTCCCTCCAGAATCCGGTTCCGGCTCTGGGGATCCACTGCAACAGTAGGCTCATCCATAATGATCAATTTGGGCTTATGGGCAATGCCGCAGGCAATGTTCAGCCTCCGAAGCAGCCCTCCCGACAGCTTTTTGGGATAAAATTTCCGAAAATCTTCCAGGCCGGAGAAGACAATTGCTTCCTCCACATACTGTTTCCGCAGCTTCTTATCCTGAATGTACAGTCCGCAGAAATAATCAATATTTTCCTGTACCGTCAATTCCTCAAATACAGCCACATTCTGGAGCACGACGCCGATTTTCTTCTTGATCTCATAACTGTTAGGCTGTATCTCCTCTCCGAATACCTTTACGCTTCCTTTATCAAAGTACAAAAGAGCAAGAATGCAGTTAATTGCTGTAGTTTTCCCGGAACCGTTGGGCCCCAGCAACCCGAAAATTTCCCCTTCCTCCACAGTAAGCTTCAGATGATCCAGTGCAATCAGTTCTTTGTACCGTTTTACCAGATTGTCTATTTCTATGACAGTTCCCATATCCATCACCTATTCCTTTCTAATCTCCCATATATGTTTTTCCTTTCAGGATATTCTAATTCTAACAGGATATACTCTGCCAAAACAGTGTCATACGTCACTCTTCTCCATGACAAATGTCACATCTGACGCAAATTTCTGTTACATCCTTCCGGATTGTGCTATAATAAGCGTACGTTCCAAACTCAGCCGGAACCCAACCGAATGCACAGAATTTTCCATTTGCACAAAGAACCCGCAAACGTCATTCTCTTTCACGGAGGAACTCGGTTATGACCTCTTTACTTGACAAACTGATACTTTTTATCTGCTGTACACTGCTTTTATATACACAAATGCCCGACACCGGTCTGCTGCATGTATCGGCGCTCCTGGCAGCCATCATTTTCACCTGCTTTAGCGGCTGCTGCAATGCAGACTGCCTGTTCTGGCAGGACCTTTCCCGGCAAAAACAAATTCTGCTTGCAGGGCTGTGTCTGCTGTTTGCAGGATTCAGCCTGTATTTTGCAGAATTCGGGTGTTTTCTTCCCCTGCTGTTCTATGAAATGGCAATTGTTTTTCCCATTTCTTTCCTGTATCACCCCGGGCTGATACCTGCGAAACCAGGAGTTTCTCCTCTGCATCAGAACCCTTTGGGAACCCCGGCAAAAAGCAGCATTGTTTTTCTCACTGTCCCCTGCCTGCTCCCCTTTTATTCCCTGAAAGATATGCCTTTGTTCTGCCCTTGGATTGTGATTTTTTTCTTTCTGCTGGCATGGGCGCTGGCCTTTAAAACAGCAAAGCTTTGCAGACTGGAAGAAAGTTTCCGCCTTCTCAGAGACAGCGCCACAGAATACAACCTGCTTCTTCAGCAGAAAAATAAAGATTTAATTGAAAAGCAAAACCATGAAATCCATATTGCCACATTAAAAGAGCGGAATCGGATTGCACGGGAAATCCACGACAACGTAGGCCATATGCTCTCCCGCTCCATCCTTCAGGCCGGCGCTCTGGCCGCGGTAAACCAACAGGAAAATCTGAAAGAGCCCCTGCATGACCTGACTGCAACCTTATCCACCGCCATGACCTCTGTCCGTGAAAGCGTCCATAATCTGCATGACGACTCCATTGACCTGAAAGGAGCTGTACTGGAATTAACCTCCGATTTTTCAGACTACCGGGTGCATCTGGATTATGATATGGGGCATTATGTGCCTGCCCCTGTGAAATACTGCTTTATTTCCATTGTCAAAGAAGCCTTGTCCAACATCGCCCGACACAGCAGCGGCAATGAAATCTTCATTACCCTGCGGGAACATCCCAGCCTATACCAGCTGATTATCAAAGACAATGGAACCAATATCCAACAAAGCCAAACCGGTATGGGAATTGTAAATATGCAGGAACGGATCAGACATTTAAAGGGCAATTTTTCCTTGTCCGTAAAAGACGGATTTCAGATCTTTGCCACCGTTCCCCGTGAAAACCATTAAAAAGGAGTTTGTTATGAATATTATCATTGTAGATGACGATCAATTTGTTTCCCTCTCTTTGAAAACCATCCTGGAAGCTTCCGGGGAAATCAATGTTTTGGAAATCGGAAATAATGGAAAAGAGGCTGTCGCCCTTTATGAAACATACCGCCCGGAAGTCCTTCTGATGGATATCCGGATGGATGAAATGACCGGTTTAGAAGCTGCTGAACTTATTTTAAAACAGCATTCAGACGCAAAAATTTTATTTCTGACCACATTTCTGGATGATGAATATATTGTCAAATCTCTGATGCTGGGCGCAAAAGGATATATTCTAAAGCAGGATTTTGAAAGCCTGCTGCCCTCTTTAAAAGCCGTGGCTAAAGGACAGAATGTGTTTGGAAATGAAATCATTACCAGGCTTCCTGATTTCCTGGCTCCTGCAAACCGCTCCCAATATGACTATTCCGCCAGAGGAATCACCGACAAAGAACTGGAAATCATTGAACTGGTGGCAGGAGGACTCAGCAACCGGGAAATTGCCGGACAGCTTTACTTAAGCGAGGGAACTGTCCGGAATTACCTGAGCGCCATCCTGGAAAAACTGGAACTGCGGGATCGTACCCAGCTTGCAGTCTTTTACCTGACGGCATAAGCAGCGTTTCACATTAAATTTCCGACTATTTTATACTCACGAGCATACTTATTCGCCAAATCATTTGCTTTTTTCCTCAAAGTTATGAACGATCTTCTGGCAAATGATTTCTCTCACGGGTATAAGAACAATCCCTTAACAAAACCTGGAGAATCATAATATGGTATTCTTCATCCATGATGATTCTCTCCAGTACCCGGTTGACGCAATCATCCTTGATTACTTTCATATGCATCCGATACTGGCTGACAGCCGCTTTCTCCGCTTCGATATCTGCCAGTATCATTTTCCTGACATTTTCCGAAAGATTCAGAAATCCCGGCGTCCACATCACATTCCTGCCATTTTGCTGTTTTGCAACAAAGTCCACAGTTCCGCCCAACAGGAAAATCATTTCCCCAAGTTTCTGCAAATGCATCATTTCCGCCATGGCAATTCCCAGAATTGTTTTGGCCAGAGGACAATTGCCGCAGGACATGCGGTTTTCATTATTAATATACTGGGTGATTGCGGACATCTCAGAAGTGGCGCCGCAGTAATCTGCGCTGAGCAGATTTGCGTAAGTCTGATTCTGCGCCCTGACCTGAATCTCAGGATAAGGTAAATCCACCATAATCGGCTTAACTCCTGCAAAACTGCAGGAATTCATAAGTACGTTTTGGTTCGTTTCCATAGCTGCACGCTTCTTTGCCTTATCTTTTCTAATAGTATATTACAATTTCAAGATAATGTGAGGATTACAGGATAACAAACTGCTGCATTTAAGTCACAGACTTTACCGATTCCAATTGAGGAACCGTTAAGAAATATCACAAGTTATTACTCCGTGCACTCATGTGCCGTATCATAAATTATCCGTCAATGTTCTTAAAAATTTCGGCTAATGTCATTTTTATATTTGGAAACCCTCTCAGGCAAATCTCTGTTTCTGCATTATAATGGGCATCCTCCGGATCCTCCTGCAGAATATAGCTTTGTTCTAAAATATATTTCTCTCCTTCCAAATAATATATTTCCACTGATTTCCCCTGAGGAGTAACAATCCAATATTCCTCAACTCCCGCTTCCTCATAAATATCTTTTTTCTCCGAGCGATCTCTCTTTGCTGTAGAAGGACTTAACGTTTCAACAATAAACCTGGGAATTCCGCTGTATGCCCCTCCTTTCAAATGTTTCCGATCACAGACTATCATTATATCCGGGCATACATAATCGTCATTGATATCCGGATGATATTTGAAATCCAGATTCTCAATAAAAGCAAGACACAGACTATCTTTTAAACCATTCCCTATGATTCTGTATATATTCCCATTAATAATTCCATGCTGATAACCGGGCGCCGGTGACATATCGTATATGACGCCGTCAATTTTCTCTTCTCTTTTCCGTTCCAATTCTGCCAATTCCATATCATCACATCCCTTCATTTAAATATTGTATCATATTTTGATTGCCTGGTTGTAAATTTTAGATATATTCACAATAAAAATGACTGTCTATAAATACCGAAAATTGCTTTCGTCGCTTATAGACAGCCACTTCTAAAATCTTAATAGCGGAAGAGGGATTTGAACCCCCGACACATTTGATGTTTTCCTTGAAAATACGGCATTTCTTCACTTTTTGTTTGATTACCTTTGATTACCTTGTAATCATTTCAATAAGATATAGCTGCTTCAATCTGCCTAGCTGCCTCTTCATCGCTCTTATTATTGAAATAATAATAATTCTTTGTGCAATCAATTGATGTATGCCCCATCTGCTTAATGACAAGGCTTTCATCAACACCACCATTAATCAGCTTTGTTGCATAAGTTTTTCTTACTTTATGCATAGACCTCTCCTTTATTCCAACATACTGACATATTTTAACAATTTTAACACTGAACGCTTTTTCTTTAATCCGAGTTCCATTTCTTACAAACATGTATTCTCCAAATGGGTTCATTCTACGAATTTGTTTCAAAGTTTTTTGCGCTTCAGAATTTAAAATTATGTCACGATTGCCAGCCTCTGTTTTTGGAGATTCACGAACTTCATACACATAATTTCCTTCAGAATCCCTATACCTCACTTCTGTTCGCCTTATAGATAGCTTATTGCCTTGGATATCTGAAAATTTAAGAGTACACAACTCACCTACCCTTACACCTGTCTGAAATGCAAGCAGTATCCCAAAATTAATCAATGATTTGTTCTCTGAAATATATTTATAAATCTTTTCCACTTCTGAATCCGTAAAAACTGATTCTTCATCTTTTATAGTTCTTTTAGAAAAACATTTTTTAGCCAATTCCAAATCCCCTAAAAATTGAGTTATACTGAGTTCAGTATATTTTCTCTTTTTAGCATACTTAATGAATTGTACCCCTTGTCAAGGACATATTTGAATTTTAGTACCCAATTTTTTGGACAGCCATTTTCGGTGTTCCCATGGAAATAGACTTGGCTGATATTTTGGCACTCGGTTTGTA
>JAETSX010000005.1 GCA_021769425.1 Eubacterium sp. | reverse complement strand
GCCATAAATATGGAAATAAACAGTTGTATATGCAATTGGAAGCGTGACAGGAAAATGAGCAAATCTGTGACGGCGGGTGAGGCTGAATCTGTGACAGCTCATGAAGTTATTAACATAAATTTTATATGCAAGGCGGAGGAATGAGGCGTAGCGGTGGCTACGTCCATTGACGAGGGTCTGCCCCGCTTTATCGGGCACAACGCAGCAGATGGAAATTTAGACAAGTGAAAGGTACGGTTAATTAGTGTGGATTATACTAGAACCAACTTCTTATCTTTGAATCTGTCTGTTCCTGTGTATCGAAATATAAATTGTTCGCTCTAGGGAAGCGTCAATCTGGATAAGGGGATCCGAATTCATGCAAAATGGCGCATAGAGGTAAATTACCGCTTTTTATTAAATTCTATCACATCCCTCTGGAACCGTTTGAGGATATTCTGATTCTGAAGTTTGGGATTTATTCGGGCTTCAATGGCTATGCTGTCAAAGAATCTGCACCAGAGTTTCTGGTATTCCAGCTCTTCTGGGGAAAATCGGTTCAGCATTTCCTCATTCAGGCCGTTGGTATCTGTCAGAAAGAATCCTTTTCCTTTGGGATGGAGAGCAGCCTGGCCATGGGCAGCGTCATAGATCATGAAATTTTCCTGAGGAAGCCGGTCGGAAAAGTGTTCCCCTAGGAAAGGGAGCACGTAATTCTTAGGATGGATTCTGGCAAAGAGCAGGCCGTTTTCCAATTCCTGGAACCGCAGGAAGCCAAGGAGATGATGGGCTTCATTGCCGGCGCTCCGGGAAAGCTGGAATACCCGGTTGACGTAAGGCTCTCCCAGGTAATCCAATACCTTACTGCTGTCTTTCAGGGATAATGCAAGCACAATGGTGTGGTAAAGGGCATCTGCTTTATCCATATCTTTTTTTTGTTTGCAGGGTTCCTCTAATGCAGCGGCCGCCTGGCACAATTCGGTATATGTCTCTTTTCCCAGGCGCTGAAGCAATGTGCGCGCTACTTTTTCACTTTTCTCATAGTCGGTGGAGACAGTGATATATTCGTCAAATAAAGTGTAGTTGTCCGGCGGACAGGCAGTAAGAGAAATATTTGCATGTCCGTATTTGCTGGCCCAGGCGTCATAGACGCCGGTAAAAATTCCGTCAATGCTGTTCTCACATATGAATACATACATGGCAATTCTTGATTCCTTTCGCTGCATTTGGGTATAGAAAGCAGTGTGCTGTGCAAAGATTCATCCAGGTTTAAACAACAGTGCGCTGTGCAAAGATTCATCCAGGTTTAAACAACAGTGCGCTGTGCAGAACGAAGCTAAACCGTAACGATCTGCTGGCCTGGCGGGAGTATCCGCGCATCTGTCAGATGGAACTCAGAGCGCATGTCTTTATCGAAGAAACTGAGCTGCTGATATCCGCTTTCCCGGATGTCCCTTGGGAGCTGAGTCTTATCCCGCATTAAATTCTCGCAGATATAGTTTTCCTCCAGTTTGGTGTTGTACATCATTTTGCCGGAACAGGTGATGAAATACAGGGCGCGTTTCAGGACTACGCCGATTTTCTTCAGATCATCGAAGTTAAGCCGGTTCCTTTTCCGTGCTTTCACAATGCGTTCTGCAGACTTGTAGCCGATGCCGGGCACCCGCAGCAGCGTCTGATAGGAGGCATTGTTAATTTCCACAGGGAAATATTCTAAGTGGCGTAGGGCCCAGTCACACTTGGGATCCAGAAAAATATTAAAGTCCGGACGGTCTTCTGACAGCAGCTCCGAAACCTGGAAATGGTAGTAGCGCAGCAGCCAGTCTGCCTGGTACAGACGGTGTTCCCGCAGCAGCGGCGGCCCTCCGGGCAGGGCAGGTAGCATAGAGTTGCCATTCACATTGACAAAGGCGGAATAAAAAACGCGCTTAAGCTGGAACTTCTGGTAAAGGCCCTCTGCAACACTCATAATCTGAAAATCATTCTCCGGGGTGGCTCCGATAATCATCTGTGTGGACTGGCCGGCAGGAACAAACCGGGGGGCTTCCCGGTATACTGTCAATTCCTGTTTATTGTCTGTGATCCGATTCTGAATCTGGCGCATGGGCTTTAATATAGTATTGCGGGACTTGCAGGGGGCAAGCCGGCGCAGTCCGTCAGCCGTGGGAAGTTCCAGGTTGATGCTCATACGATCCACAAGGAAACCGGTCTTTTCTATCAGAAACGGATCGGCGCCCGGAATAGACTTCACATGGATGTATCCGCGGAAGTGATGGACATTGCGGAGCTGATATATGGTCTGGTAAATCAAATCCATGGTATAGTTGGGACTTACCATAATGCCGGAGCTTAAAAATAATCCTTCAATGTAATTGCGGCGGTAAAATTCCATGGTAAGGGTACAGATTTCTTCCGGCGTAAAAGAGGCCCGGACTACATCTGTGCCGCAGTTATTCAGACAGTAGGCGCAATTGAAGATGCATTCGTTGGTGAATAAGATCTTTAGCAGTGAGATGCATCTTCCGTCCGCGGAAAAGCTGTGGCAGATGCCGGGAGCAATGGAATTCCCCATACCTCTGCCGTTTCCCTTCCGATCTACGCCGCTGGAAGTGCAGGCCACATCATACTTGGCGGCATCAGACAGGATAGTTAATTTTTCCAATAAATTCATGTTTTTCTGCAAATTCATAAGCGCAAAACCTCTTTCGATACAAGAACGAACTCATGTTCTGAAATTATCATAACACAAGGCTGAGGAAAATGCAAGAGAAAAAGAACGTTTGTTTGAAAAAAATTATGTATCCGCAGTTAAATTCTGCCAATTTAAAAATATAAGAGTAACCTCTTTCAGGGTTTGGTATAATGAATGAAATATCAGTAAATAATTATAAAAAATGCAACCTTTTATATACAAAAGTTGCATTTTTGTTACACTTTTTATATCGGTGATGATTTCAAATACTTTATAGCAAATTAAAAAAAAATTTTAAGAACCTGGTAAAATCCAAATCTTAGAGATTGATACGGCGGAACACATCGTCTTTATCGTCCTGTTCAATACATAGGTAACGTTTGGTAATCTGATAGGATGAATGGTTGAAAATATCCATAAGCAGGGCAGGGGGAGTGCCGTTTTTCCAGGCATGATAACCAAAGGTTTTTCGAAGGGAATGGCAGCTTACGTGCTCAGGAAGGCAGGCGTAAGCTGCCGCTTTTTTGATGATTCGGTAGGCCTGGAAGCGGCTGATAGGACAGGATTTGTTCTTCTGGCCGGCAAAAAGATAACTATCCGGCTGGGGCATTTGTACCTGATGCAGCATTTCCAGGACAGTTTTTACCGGTTTATTTAAGGCGATGATTGCTTTTTTACCGGTTTTTTGTTCTGTCAGAAACAGGTGGGGGCGATATTGCCTGTTTTTAAAATCATATACCATATCCCAGGTAATATTCAGAATATCTCCAATGCGCAGAGCCGTGTTAAGTCCAAGAATAATCATAGTGTAATTGCGGAGATTCGGCTGTTCTGTGAGATAATATTCCTTAAATTTAGTCAATTGGCTTGTTTGGCAAATGGGTTGTGTTTTGCTCATAGCGTATTTCCTCCTATTTTGAAAATATCCGGCAGCTCCTTATATTCCGGAGCGTGACGGGCTGATGCAACTGTTCTACTACTGCAATGTTATCCCTCCCGCAACCTTATATTCCGGAGCGTGACGGGCTGATGCAACCTTTGTATATAAAAGGTTGCATGCTCTCATCAGGAAAATGAAAGGAAACAGGAGGTTAAAACGATGCTGAAACTTACTGTAAAACCAGGAGAATATGTACTGATCGGGAATGAGATCAAGATTGTATTTACCGGCGGCAGTTCGAACAATCTGAGAATTCTGGTTGACGCGCCGAAAAAGTACAATATTGCCAGAAGCGATGCGCTGGAACGCTATGGCATGGCGCCGGATCCCGGCAATGAGGTGAAACATTACCGGGACAGAGAGATATCCCCGGAAGCAAAAGAAAAGATCAGGAAGATTCTGATGGCGGAACGCAGACGGGCACGGAACATGCAGAACAATCCTCAGAAGCCGTAAATTTCATAACGGAACGCAGACGGGTAAAAGGAATGCAAAAGCCGTGATAGTTTGGTTTCACAGGAAAGAAACGGCATCAGTCCACAGGGCGCAAACGGACTTGCGCAGTACCATGAAAACAAGGAGGAAAATAATATGGTAGTACAACACAATTTACAGGCAATGAATGCCAACAGAATGTTAGGGATCACAACGGGGCAGCAGTCTAAATCCACAGAAAAATTATCATCCGGCTACAAAATCAACCGTGCGGCAGACGATGCGGCAGGCTTGACAATTTCTGAAAAGATGAGAAAACAGATCCGCGGTCTGGATCGTGCTTCCACCAATGCAGAGGACGGAATTTCCTGCGTACAGACAGCAGAAGGCGCGCTGACAGAAGTGCATTCCATGCTGCAGCGTATGAATGAGCTGGCAGTTCAGGCAGCCAACGGAACGATGTCCGAGGATGACAGACAGGCGGTTCAGGATGAAATTGATCAGCTTGTGACAGAGATAGACCGTGTTTCCGAGACAACCAAGTTCAATGAAATTTATCTGCTGAAGGGCAAAGAGGGAACTGAGAAGACAGAAACCATTGCTACTTATAAGTTTGAGCTTACCCAGGTTGCTAAAGATGCACAAAAGGGCACTCTGGGACTGACAGCGGCAGGGCAGAATGCTTTGTTTGGCGCAGGCCAGACAACAGCCATCAGCGGAGCGGCAGCAGCTACAGGGGCTTCTATGGCATTGGATACTGCTACTCTTGGCGCAAATAAGCTTTTTGTAAGCCCTACCGGAGCAGGCCAGACAGGCACAGACCATGTAGAAGTAACAGATGCAAATTTGGCAACCTACTTTGACGTTGCAAAAGGCGGCACTGTATCTGCTAAGGCAGGTTTGACCTTTGTAACAGCAGGAAATCTCACATTGGCAAATGCAGGCGGCGGAACAAATTCTAACGGTACTGATGTAGTAACAGGCACCCCTGCATCACCGGCTACAACCAGCGACATTGAAAAATATGTAGAAGTGGCGGAAGACGGAAGCCTGAAATACAAGGACGGTCAGATGCTTTACAATGTTGCAGCAGATGCAACAGATGAATACGGTGATCAGTTGGAAGCTACCAAGATTGCAGAAGCAGATTTGAGTACCTACATTGAATCCAATGCAAATCCGCTGGTTGACAGCACTGGAACCAAAATTGACGACGTTTCCGCATATTTTGAAAACGGCGTTTATAAAGGCGGGATTTTCAGAGATGATACAAACGGCAATTCTGTTGAAATCGGCGCAGAGCAGATCAAAGATTACATTGATGTAAAAGAAACCAAAGTGGACATCAAAACCGCTGATGCCCTGGAATTCAATCTTCATGTAGGTTCCGAATCCGATACCAGCAATAAGATTAAAGTGGAAATCAAGTCCATGTCTGCAGGAAATATCGGCGTTGCAAAATTAAAAGGAACCGGTTTAATGACCGAGGATGATGCAACCTCGGCAATTGATACCATTGCAGATGCAATTTCCATGGTTTCCAAACAGCGTTCTGCATTGGGAGCCGTTCAGAACAGATTAGAGCATACCATTGCCAACCTGGATAATGTGGTTGAAAATACTACGGCGGCAGAATCCCGTATCCGCGACGTAGATATGGCAGAAGAGATGGTAGAATATTCCAAGAACAACATTCTGGCACAGGCAGGACAGTCTATGCTGGCACAGGCAAATCAGTCTACCCAGGGAGTGCTTTCCTTATTAGGATAATAAAAAGCGCAGCCTGACATCCTTTTCTTCGATAGCACAATGCAAAAATCGTTTACATAGCCCGCTATGCGCGCGATTTTTGCATTGCACTCTCAAAGAAAAATCCTACGCAATATGGGCATGTTATTTTGCGGCTGTTCCTAAAATCTATGACTTTCCTATAATATAAGTATATTATGCACAGGGTTTGCCCCAGCGAAACGAGGCTACTCCTGTGAAATGTATAATGTGGCTAAAGCGACCGCACTCGGCGCAGAAAAATGTTCAAGTTCCTTATGAATGAGGGGTTATGGGAATTTAACCGCCGGAGCTGTACATAAGGCTGAATTATCATACTTTCCCCTTTCCTGGCATATAGTCTGAGAAGGGGGTGTTTTTTTGAAAGAAAAAATAAAAACATGCCTGGCAGTCTGCATTCTTGTAATTACAGCGCCTTATGTGGTCACCCTGGTGTTTCAGGGCGGAGAGACAGGCCAGGGAACAGAAATCATCCAGGAGGTATTGAAAGAACAGGAACAATCCGATACGCAGGGAAAATCCGGGGAACAGAAAGAATCAGAAGCGCAGGATGGAGCCGATGCGCAGAAAGAATCGGAAGCGCAGGATGGAGCCAATGCGCAGAAAGAATCGGAAGCGCAGGATGGAGCCGATGCGCAGAAAGAATCGGAAGCGCAGGATGGAGCCGATGTGCAGAAAGAATCGGAAGAGCAGGATGGAGCTGATGCGAAGAAAGAATCTGCGGATAAGAAAGATTCCGGCTCACAGAAAACGGATATTAAATCGGATGTGGAAGGATATGTCACCGGCATACTGGCGAAACAGATTCCCCTGGACTATCAGAGAGAGGCAATTAAGGCGCAGGCGGTGATCGCCAGAACATCACTGACCCTGGCATTGGAAACGGAAGGCCAGAAACTGCCGGACTCCATGTCCAGAGAGGAAATGCTGGAATTGTGGGGACAGGAAGGCTTCGAGAAAAATTATCAGCTATTGGAAGAGGCGGCAAAAGCTACAAAGGGGGAAATTCTGCTTTACGACGGCAAGCCCATTCAGCCGGCATTTCACGCTGTCAGCGCAGGAAAGACCAGAAACGCCAAAGAAGCTTTGCAGCGGGAGGACGAGCCTTATCTGGCCGGTGCAGACAGTGAGATGGATATTCCATCCCCTGATTTTCTGAAAGTTGTTTTTCTGGAACAAAAAGAATTTGCAGATAAAATAAAGGAACTCTGTCCAGAAGTTTCGGGAGAAAATATTCTGGAAGCTGTAACCGTACCCAAACGGGATTCAGCAGACTACGCAGTTCAGGTAAATATCGGAGAAAAAACAGTGACGGGAGAGGAATTCCGAAACTGCCTGAATCTGAATTCCGCCTGTTTTTATCTGAAAGAAGTGGAAAATCAAATACGCATTGTCACAAAGGGACTGGGACATGGCCTGGGGCTCAGCCAGTATGGCGCCAATGAATTGGCCAAAGAGGGAAAAACTTATCAGGAAATCCTGCAGTATTATTACAAAGATATTTCCATTGAAAAAAAATAAAATTCTGCAGTCTGCAGGTTTCCGATTGGATGAGTTTTGCTGCTTTGCAGCGAAAATCTTTGAATTTTATTTTTTATCCTGAATAATCCTTGTTTTTCCGGCAAGAATAAGAAGGAAAAAACAAACAGAAATGGAAGGTGACAGGATGAGAAATAAAAAATTTGCGGCATTTTTCAATCGGAAGTCCTATATTATCGCTGCTGTAATTATGGTAGTGGCGGCATTTGGTATGCTGGGACTGTATTATGCCGGACAAGAACGGGAACAGGAAGAACAGCTTGCAAAGGAGCGTCAGCAGCAGATTCAGCAGGCACGGGAAGAAGATGCAGCGCGGGAACAGGCGGCTCAGGAAAAAGCAAAAGCCCAGGCAGCAGCAGAAGCGAAAGCCAGAATTAAGGAACAGGAAAAGGAAAAAGAGGAAGAAACAGAAGCAGTATCCGGTATTATTGAGCCGACGGAAGATGATTTTATGGATGAACCGGAAGTGGTGGCAGAAACCAGCGCTCCCGTGCAGCCGGAACTTCATTTTGATGCGGCAGCGGATTTAAGCTGGCCTCTGCAGGGAAATGTAATTTTGAATTACAACATGGATCAAACCGTGTATTTTGCAACCCTGGATCAATATAAATATAATCCGGCTGTGATTCTGCAGGCGGCTGTCAACACTCCTGTAAGTGCGGTGGCTTCCGGGGAAGTGGTTTCCATTGAAACCAATGAAGAAACAGGGCTTACCATGACTGTGGATATGGGAGACGGATACAGCGCACGTTATGGACAATTGAAAGAGGTTCCCAAAAATCAGGGCGATTATGTGGACAGCGGAGAGATTATCGGCTATGTCAGCGAACCTACCAAATATTATTCTGTGGAAGGTTCCAATCTTTATTTTCAGTTGCTGAAGGACGATCAGCCGGTGAACCCGATGGAATACCTGGAGTAAGCTGAGCGGCGGGCAGAAGGGCTGTGGGGAAATGGCGGATTTCTATAATATATGGCATGATTTTTAATGATACGGCCATGCATTTTGTAAATTCCATTTCCCGGCAGCTTTTTTATATCCTAGGAAAGAACTTGTTACTGTGAAGCACTAAAGCCTATGACTTTCCTAGGATTTCCCCCCCCTTTTCTGGGAAGATTCTACTGACCTGCCTTTAAGGGCTCAAAGGAGGAGAAATATGTTTGCCAAAGTTCTTGTAAATCAGGGAAAAAATCATGTAAAATGGTTTTGACATCTGTAATTTTGGCAAAACGGCTTGAAATTTATCAGCATTATATGTGAAAATGAGAACAATGGCAATGCCTTTCCAGAATTTATTTTTATGTTAAAAATAGTAAACAGGCACAGTTTCAGGCATTTTTCATAACATAGAGTATAAGCAATAAAAAGTCCGCAGCACTGGCCCTCCTACCAGTTTTTGAAGTGTTCCGTTTATCTCTTATTTGGAAAAATACCAGTTTTACCGTGCTGCTTTTGCATACAGGAGACTGCTTGCAGTCTCTGTACATATACCCGTGAGCGAAATCATTTGCCTACAGTTCCTTCATAACTTTGCGAAAAAAAGCAAATGATTTGGCAAATAAGTATGCTTGTGAGTATAACAGGGGGCAATCAATGAAAGATAAACAGAACATTACCTATATCCTCCGATGCAGTGACGGAACACTGTACACAGGATGGACCAATCATTTGGACAAACGGCTAAAGGAACACAATGCAGGCCGGGGCGCCAGGTATACCAGAGGACGCAGGCCGGTGGAACTGGCATATCAGGAAATTCATGATACAAAGCAGGAGGCCATGCAGCAGGAAGCCCGTATTAAGAAAATGACCAGAAAAGAAAAAGAGAAGCTGATAGAAGAATACCAAAAGGAGAAGGAAAAATAATATTTTCGGCTTGTTTTGGGACAGGAAGTCAGGCGTTATGCAGTTCTTTGATGCAGAAACCGCTCCAACAACATGCTGAACGGGTCAGTGCATATTATTGAAACGGCTGTAAGAGCGGATTTTACACAACAGGCATATTTGCCACGAAACAGTACATCATAATAAAATGGCATACGCTGCCGCCCATCACAAACAAATGGAAGATTTCATGGGAACCGAAATTCTTGTGTCTGGAATTGAATATGGGCAGTTTCAGCGCATAAATAATGCCGCCCACCGTATAGATAATGCCGCCGGCTAAAAGCCATCCAAAAGCCTGGGGCGAAAGGGAATTGATAATCTGCGTAAAAGCCAGAACACATACCCAGCCCATGGCAATATATAATAAGGAAGAAAACCATTTGGGACAGGTAATCCAGAAAGCCTTTACAAGAATTCCTGCAAGGGCAATTCCCCAAACCAGAGCCAGAAGGCTGTAACCGGTGTGGCCGCCCAGAACAATTACGCACACTGGCGTATAAGTGCCGGCAATCAGAACAAAAATCATCATATGGTCAAGCTTTCTTAATATCCGGTTGGTCTGTTCTGACAAATCCAGGGCATGGTAGGTGGCGCTTGCACCGTAAAGCAGAATCATGCTGGTAATAAATACCGCCAGAGAAATAACGTGAACTTTATCCGGATTGGTAGAGGCACGGATCAAAAGCGGCGTGGCGGAAAAAAGGGCCATCAGCATTCCAATAAAATGTGTAATGGAACTTCCGGGATCTTTTAATTTGAATTTCATGGTAACATCTCCTCCTTCAGTTAAATTATTTCAGTAAGATTCCTGATACATAGCTGATAATAGTATATGTAAAAGTAATCAAAATATGAACACATAGTAATTAAAACTACATTGAACGTAAGTAAATACTACACCTTGCCTGAGTGAATGTCAAGAGAAATGCAAAAGTTTTTGAAAACAGTTTGACAACCGGCAGTTTCTCTGATATGATTAGCAACAGGTTTGCAATAGAAAGTGAAAGGAAATATATGGAAACAGTAAGATTTGATGAATTAGATTTATATCCCCAGATATTGCGGGCAATTCGGGAAATGGGATTTGAGGAAGCCACTCCTATTCAGAGCAAGGCCATTCCTGTAGTAATGGAAGGGGTAGACGTGATTGGACAGGCACAGACCGGAACCGGGAAGACAGCGGCATTTGGAATACCGCTGCTGATGAAGGTAGATCCCCACAATAAGAAAACCCAGGCTATTGTACTCTGTCCTACCAGGGAGCTTGCCATCCAGGTGGCGGAAGAAGTTCGCTGCCTTGCAAAATATATGCATGGAGTGAAGGTGCTCCCAGTATACGGGGGACAGGATATTGTCAAGCAAATCCGTTCCTTAAAGGGCGGTGCGCAGATTATTATCGGTACGCCGGGACGTGTGATGGATCACTTGAGGAGAAGGACCATTAAGTGTGAGGAAGTAGAAACTATCGTATTGGATGAAGCAGATGAAATGCTGAATATGGGATTTCGGGAAGATATTGAAACAGTGTTGGAATATATTCCCGAAGAGCGGCAGACGGTGCTGTTTTCCGCAACCATGCCCAAACCGATTCTGGAGATTACCAAGAAATATCAGAAGGACGCCGTCACCATCAAAGTGGTCAAGAAGGAACTGACCGTACCGAGCATTGAGCAGTATTACTACGATGTAAAACGCAAAGATAAGGTAGAAGTGTTAAGCCGGCTTCTGGATGTGTACGATCCCAGGCTTTCTCTGGTTTTCTGCAATACCAAGCGCATGGTGGATGAGCTTACCAACGCATTGCAGGGCAGAGGATATTTTGCAGAGGGGCTTCACGGAGATATGAAACAGATGCAGCGTGACCGGGTCATGAATCATTTCCGCAATGGGAAAACGGAGATTCTGGTAGCTACCGATGTGGCGGCAAGAGGAATTGATGTGGATGATGTGGAAGCGGTATTTAACTTCGATCTTCCCCAGGATGACGAATATTATGTGCATCGTATCGGAAGAACCGGAAGGGCAGGCAAAACCGGCCGCTCCTTTACCTTTGTCAAAGGCAAAGAGGTATACAAATTAAAAGATATCCAGCGGTACTGCAAGACCAAGATTCTTGCCCAGAAAATACCCAGCATGGAAGATGTGGTGCAGGTAAGGCTGGAGAAAATCATGGACCATATCGGTACAGTCATTGAAGAAGAAGATCTGACTTCCATGGTGAATATGATTGAGAAGCAGGTCAATGAATCAGATTACACTGCTATGGATATTGCAGCGGCTTTCTTGAAGCTGGCGCTGCTGGGTGAAGAAGAAAATGCCCAGAAGAGCATGGAGAACTTTGAATTCGGCGACACAGGCGCGGAAGAAGGCATGGTGCGTCTGTTTATCAACATCGGCAAAAAGCAGCATGTACGGCCGGGAGATATACTGGGAGCCATAGCCGGAGAATCCGGAATGTCAGGAGATCTGGTGGGAGCTATCGACATGTATGATAAGTACACTTTTGTGGAAGTGCCCCGGGAATACGGCAAAGAGGTGCTGCGGGCCATGAGCCATTCCAAGATAAAAGGGAAGAGCATTAATATTGAGCCTGCGAACCAGAAATAATTTAAACTTACTTATGCCCGTTATCATGCCCGAATTTTGATAAGGAACTGTTATGAGAGTGTGAAAGGGCATAAAGTGGCAAAAAGAGGAACAGGCTAACAGCATACCTGTTCCTCCAAAAAGTTTTATTTATTTGTTGGTCTTTCTTGATGCTGTGTTCGATACCATATATTTTAATGCGTCATTTTGTTTGTTGCTCACAGTTCACTCTCTTTCTCTGAAATCCCCTATTTTAAACCTAAAAAGAGGACAGACAACATTGTGTCCATCCTCTTAAAAAGCCTTATATTACGCGGTTTTCTTCTTAGCCGAAATATCTCTTTAACAGCCCTGCAAATGCCTTGCCGTGTCTAGCTTCATCCCTTGCCATTTCATGCACGGTATCATGGATTGCGTCAAGGTTTGCAGCCTTTGCGCGTTTTGCAAGGTCAGTCTTGCCTGCGGTAGCGCCGTTTTCTGCTTCGATTCTCATCTCCAGGTTCTTCTTGGTGCTGTCAGTAACAACTTCGCCTAATAACTCAGCGAATTTTGCAGCATGTTCTGCTTCTTCATAAGCAGCTTTCTCCCAGTAAAGGCCGATTTCCGGATATCCTTCTCTGTGAGCAACTCTTGCCATAGCCAGATACATACCAACTTCTGTACATTCTCCGTTGAAGTTTGCTCTTAAATCTTCGATGATATCTTCAGAAACACCCTGAGCTACGCCCACTACATGTTCAGAAGCCCAGGACAAATCTCCGGACTGCTCGGTGAACTTGGAAGCAGGAGCGTTGCACTGAGGACATTTCTCCGGCGCTGCGTCTCCTTCATAAACATAACCGCATACATTACATACAAATTTTTTCATAATAATTTCTTCCTTTCTATGTGTTTTAATTTTTAATTAGCAAAGTAAAAATAGTAATTGTTACTGAAATTAAGATAGCATATCTTGTGAAGCATGTCAAGAGATAATTTGTGTTTTTTCTGTGAGGACTTCATGCTCTGTGTTTGCGGCGGTAGATTCTGCCTGTGGATTCTGCGTGTCTGCTTCTTTTTGCAGGCAGGTTTTGCAGGTTCCCAGAAAATATGTGATATGCCCGTCTATCCGGCCTTCAAATTCATTGCCTGCCAAAATATTGATGTGATTTATGTTGTCCAGCTTCAAATCCATCACGCTGCCGCATTCCCTGCAGATTACATGATAATGGGGGGCTGTGTTCCAGTCAAAGCGATCCGGTCCGATACCGGTGGAGATTTTTTGGATCTCCCCAACCTCCGTCAACAGAGACAGGTTACGGTATACGGTTCCCAGACTGATGTTTGGAAACGCTTTTTTTACATTTGTATAAACCGTTTCGGCGGTCGGATGATCCTGGCGGCCGGAAAGAAACTCCCTGATACACTCCCGTTGGCGGCTGTATTTCATCAATGGTCTTTCCTCCTGTAAATAATAATAATTATTATTGATTTCTATATAAATATAATCCCCAGCCGGAAAAAAGTCAAGAGCTGGGAAAAATTTACAGTGGGTGACCGGAATCTTCTTCTGAGAAAGCATCCTGTTCCGTCCCGGAATATTCAGAATCGGGATTACTGGAAAAGATACGGTAGTTTTCTTTCTCGGAAGGCAGGCTGATATATTTTTTGATGGCAAACAGTATGCCTATGCTGATAATGGTAATGAGATTTTCGATCACAGTAGTGTGCTCTATTATCATATGGCGGGCCACAAGGAAGATCAAAACCTCCAATACGGTGTCGCCGCTGGGCTGACAGAGCATTTTCAAAAACTCAATCCCAATCAGGATATTAAATACATAGCCGACAAAAGTCAGAAAAGCCTCTTTGGAATATCTGTCATTCCAGTAATCCAGAAAAGAGCTGCCCAGAGTACAGCAGGCAATCAGGATGGCGGCCAGAACTACAATGGCCATCAGAAGTTCCAGAAAATCACAGGAATCAAACAGGGCGTTCCTGGTTTTATGCAGTAATTTTTTCAATGGAAATCTCCTTAATTGTGCAGTATTACGGATATCAAAAACCGAGCGCTTTGCTTTGAATCCTGACCATGGGCGTTACTTTTACAGTTAGCTCGGCCCAGGCGCCCTTACGGCACATGAAAGATTCTGCTTAGTGCTGCTTTGTTCCCAACCTGACACGGTTCACAGAGTTCCATTGCGTAAGACCCAAACGTCATCACCACTTATAAAAGGCAGCCCCACAGGCAAAAACCCGGGGCAAAGCATCACTCCAACTATAGCGGGTTGTTGGTACAGGGCACCGCTAACGCCCCAGCTGCTCGGAGACTTAAGTATATCCTTTTTTGAAGGAAAAGTCAACTATTCCGGAGGTTTTTGTCCGATTTTCTTTTTTTGTTCCCGCAGGTTTTTGAAGAAACTGCTGAGCATGGAGGAGCATTCCTCTTCCAATACGCCGGTTTCCAGTTCCACCTGATGATTGAAGGCCGGAATCTGCAGGAGGTTCAGCACGGAGCCGGCGCATCCGGCTTTGGGATTCATGCTCCCGATGACAACCTTGTCCATCCGTGCCTGCACAATGGCGCCGGCGCACATCTGGCAGGGTTCTAAGGTCACGTACATGGTGCAGCCCTCCAGCCGCCAGTCCCCCAGCTTTTTGCTGGCTTTTTTGATGGCGGAAAGCTCTGCATGAGCCAGAGTGTTTTTATCGATATTTCTTCGGTTATATCCCCGGGCAATGATTTTTCCTTCTGATACGATCACGCAGCCAATGGGAACTTCCTGTATTTTTTCCGCTTTTTTTGCTTCCCGGATGGCGGCTTTCATAAATTTTTCTTCCTGATTCATAGGCTCTCCTTCTGGACATCTGATCTCTGTAAATGTTATTATATAAAAAAACAGGAGAAGTTACAATGGAAATGACATATCAGACAGAACGATTAGAGTTAAAAATCCTGGACGATACAGCGTCCTTGAAAGTGCTTCAGTTTTATTTGGATAACCGGGAAATGATCGAAAAATATGAAATAGAGCGTCCCCCGCAGTTTTATACGGAAAAATTTCAGAAAATGATGCTTCAGGGAGAGTATAATCTGGCGGTAAAGCAGACCTCTCTCCGGTTTTGGGTGCAGGAACAGGGACAGCCGGATCGGATCATCGGAACGGTTTCTTTTCATAATATCAAACGGGGATTTTTTCAGTGCTGTGAACTGGGATATAAATTTGACCAGCGGTTCTGGGGCAGGGGATATGCTCTGGAAAGTATTTCCAGGGGAATTCAGGTGGTGTTTGAAGAGTTAAGGCTGCATCGGATCGAAGCCTGTGTGCTGCCTGGAAACATCCCTTCCAGGAAACTTTTGCTGAAACTGGGGTTTGCATTTGAAGGCATAAAAAAGCAGAGCGTCATGCTTCATGGGAGATGGAGGGACCATGAATTGTACGCTCTGCTGTCAGAGAAACCGGCTATTCGTTCAGATAACGATACCAGTAGCCAAATTCTCCGGTGTTGACAGGCGCTGATTTCTCGTTGCGGAATTCTGGAAATCCGAATAAAGTTGCCATCACCCGCTCTGGATTCTGGTAAACGCCGGGAATCCCAATAAACCAGCGTTTTTTTTCGGCTTTTTCCGTGATGCCGAGAATCAGATAGCGGTAGTTGAAGAAGCCGTGGAGGAGAAAACTATTATTGCCCAGATACCAGTACTGCCTTGGCAGCAGCCGCAGATCTTTTAATTCCCACCGCACACAGAGCGTCTTTTCATCTCCTGCAAAGGGGGTCATAACAGGATAATTTTCCATGATAAACTCCCATTTCAGATTCCAGTTTTCCGGCAAAGGTTCCGGTTTTGGAATAGATGGCAGGGGAATGCCGTTTCTTCCCTGGAAATTTTCTCTGAAGTTGGGAACGGCTTCTGCGGCGCTGAGATCCGGCGAAGGCGAAGAGTCAGGAGTCTTCTGGGAAGAAGTCTCTGTTTCTTTTGACTGCTTCGGGGAGGAGGCTGCAGTATTCTGAGCGGCCGGTGAAGCCGAAGTGTCTTGACCAGTCGGTGAAGCCGAAGCGTCCTGACCAGTCGGTGAAGCTGCAGTATCCCAAACAACAGGAGAATTTGCAGCATGCCGGTGTGTCGGTGTATTTTGGGAATTAGGAGTTCCTATTTCAGAGCCGCGTTTCAAGGCTTCATCATTTCCAGGCAGGGTCCCGGCTTTGTTGCTTCCAGGCAAAGCCTCAGCCTTGTTGCCTTCAAATTGAGTTCCAGTCCCGTTATCTCCGGTTCGAACCTGGGCCCTTTTCAAGGAATCTTGCTTTGCATCTTCCTTTTCTTCAGCCTGGAGTTCAGGCGTTTCCTGCATTTGTTTCGGTTCTTCGAAGTTCTTCCGGATAAATTCACTGTCGTCCCACTGGCTGACAAACATGATTTCCTCAGAAAGCGGAATAAAAATTCCCCTGATATCGTCTAAAGAATAATTGCTGTCTGCCAAAGTCTCTCCTTTCAGAATTGTCTTAAAATCCCCGCTGCCCCGGGGAAGCCCCATGGTTCCAAGCAAAATGCCGGGATGTTTGCCGCGGCTTGTGGCATAGAAATACACCGGGGCAAGAGAAGAGGTGTGTCCGGTGTTTTTCATATGTATTTCCACGAGGCATTGTCCGCCTCGTTTTTCGATTTTGGCAAATCCTACATTGTGGCGTTTGGCTCCGCGTTCATATAAATAAAGATACGTAATCATACGATGGAATTCAGACATTTTTGCGCTCCCACAAAAGTTTTTACATCTTATTCCGTTTCAGAGGAAATTATGCATAAGCTGCGGGATTTCTGTCCGAAACCTGCATAGAGCCGGACGAGAGCAGTTTCTTTTAGGAATCATCATAGAGCCGGACAAGAGCGGTTTCTTTTAGGAATCATCATAGAGCCGGACGAGAGCGGTTTCTTTTAGAAATCATCATAGAGCTGGACGAGAGCGGTTTCTTTTAGAAATCATCATAGAGCTGGACGAGAGCGGTTTCTTTTAGAAATCATCATAGAGCCGGACGAGAGCGGTTTCTTTTAGGAGTCATCATAGAGCCGGACAAGAGCAGTTTCTTTTAGGAATCGGCATAGAGCCGGACAAGAGCGGTCTCTGTCCGGAATCTGCATGCCCGGAGAGGACAGAATTATTTCTGCCCGGTAATAGCAAGAAATGTATAGAAAAGGATTTTGCCAGATGAAATAGGACAGAATCATTTCTGTCCGGTAATGGCGAGGGCCAGGTCGGAGCCGAAAGAAGACATATTGGCCGGAACCCAGGTGTTATTCTGAATAACACAGTCAACGGTGATATCCATGGTCTTTTCCGAGGGCGTAACATTCCGGTAAGCTTCAATCAGATTCTGGGTATAAGTGTCCATCAGAAAAACCTGCCGTTCTTCCGTTGTTGGGAAATTGCTCTGCTGCGCCGTTTTCCTGGCAGCGTAAAAAGCGTCTTCATCCAGAGTTAATTCGTCGAAATATGTGGTGTGAACCACCACAGTTGCCTTGCCCTCAGATTCTGAGACGACTTCTGCCGTTGCGCTCATTTGGGCAAGCACCGTTTTCCTTGCTTCGCAAAGTTCGTCCAGGCTCTGTTCATCTATTTCCTGTCCGCTGGCGGAAAATTTGGTGCGGATGGTTTCCTTCAGGGAAGCGTCATAAGTTGCTTTGGCGGCGTTGATATCTTCCTCTGTCATGCCCAGGGAGGTGATTCCCTTCGTGTCACCCAGTATATACAGTTCATAAATTGCCTTAATGGAATCAGCGGCATTTTTTTTCGGTCCATTGCAGCCGGGAAGAAAGGCAATACAGAAGCACATGAATAAGAAAAAGGAAAAAAATTTTTTCATGAGAAAGTCCTTTCTTTGATTTAGTTATTCTTATTATATAGGCAATTCAAACAAAAGGCAAGGAAAAGAGAATTTAATCGGAGATTTGAGCATTTTTCAGACAGAAATGCGAAATTGCCCTATAATAGGAGCGGGATGTGATAAAAGAATGGCAGTGTATGAAATCGGAAATTATATTCACGATATGAGGGTGGAACGGGGATATTCTCAGGAGGAGTTGTGCTTTGGAATCTGTTCCGTCGGCAACTTATCCAAGATTGAAAATGGAATACGGATGCCTAACCGAAAAACGGTAGAGGCATTTACCCAGAGGCTTGGCTGCGTTGACGTTTTTCTGCAGTATTCCAGCAGAGAGGAAATGCAGCAGGCGGCGCTTTGCAGCCAGATTGTACAGAAAATTACAAATTATGAATATGAGGGGCTGTCAGAGCTTGTGGACAGATTCGAACATACCATCGCTGAAGAAGATATTCTGAATTCTCAGTATTGCCGTTTTACCAGGATTATGTTAAGGCAGCGGGAAGAAGAGAATTGGTCCCAGGGGATCCGGGAACTGGAGGAAACCCTTAAGATGACAAAACCGGACGGAATCGGACTCAAAGAGGTTTTAAGAGGATTGCTGACCTATAACGAAATTATGATTCTGATTAATATTGCCCGAAATTACAGGAAGCTGGGGAAAAGAGAAGAAGCCATAGAAATTCTCCAGGGATTGAAGCATTATATGGACACCCACATCATGGATCGGGCAGAAAAAGCGCAGAAGTATCTTCTGGTGTTGTTTCAGCTTTCCAGACTTTACCTGGATCAGAAACAATGTGAAAAGACGGTGGATTTGTGTAATCAGGGAATTGCGATGAGTAAAGAAAACAGCCGGTTCTGCCTGTTTCCAAGATTTTTTATTAACAAAGGGATGGCTCTGTTGGAACTGGAAGAGGAAGAACAGGCGAAAGAGGCTCTGCAGAGAGGCTATTGCGCCTTTTATGCCCTTGGCAATGAAAAGCAGTGTGAACGTTTAAAAACGTTCCTGAAAGAAAGATGGAAGATGGAATTAAAAAATTATATTTTTTGAAAAATTTTCCTCAAAGTGCATGGACGGTTAGGGCAGGCAGGGGTAAAATAGACATCAGGAGTATTTGATAAGGGGAAACATACTCTCAACAGCTCTGAAAAAAATCTTTGTTATTGCTTGAAAATTGTGAGATATTCACAGGAATCGGCAATGCAGGGATTTTTTTCGCGTGGAAAAATAGAACGGAGGAGGGGGGATTTGAACCCCCGCGCCGGGACTACCGACCTACTGGTGTTCGAAGCCAGACCCTTCAGCCGCTTGGGTACTCCTCCATGACGATACAATTATAACAGATTTTTACAGAAATGCAACCGGAAACAGAAGAAAAATCTTGTGATAGGGAAAATAATGAGCTATAATACTTTTGGTAGGCAAAGTAAAGTTTCAGATGATTGTAAAGGATGTGGAGGAAACAATGAAAAGAATTGGAATGCTCACAAGCGGCGGCGACTGCCAGGCGTTAAATGCAGCAATGCGCGGCGTGGTAAAGGGGTTAAGCAAGAATGTGGAGGATTTGGAAGTATACGGTTTTTATGAAGGGTACAAAGGCCTGATATACGGAAATTACCGTCTGCTCACCGGTTCTGATTTTTCCGGAATTCTTACAAAGGGCGGCACGATTCTGGGAACATCCAGACAGCCGTTTAAGATGATGCGGGTGCCGGATGAGAAGGGACTGGATAAGGTAGAAGCAATGAAGCAGACGTATTATAAACTGCGTCTGGACTGTCTGGTAATTCTGGGCGGAAACGGAACCCAGAAGACTGCAAATCTTCTCAGGGAGGAAGGCTTAAATATCATCCATCTTCCCAAAACGATTGACAATGATATCTATGGTACGGATGTAACCTTTGGATTCCAGAGCGCAATTGATATTGCAACAGACGCCATTGACTGTATCCATACCACAGCCGCTTCCCATAACCGTGTATTTATCGTGGAAGTGATGGGCCATAAAGTAGGCTGGCTGACTCTGTATGCAGGAATTGCAGGCGGGGCTGACATTATTCTTCTTCCGGAGATTCCCTATGACATCAATAAAGTGGTATCTGCCATTGCAGGGAGAAATAAAGCAGGAAAAGGATTTACGATTTTGGCAGTTGCAGAGGGAGCCATCTCTAAAGAAGACGCCAAGCTGTCCAAGAAAGATTTGAAAGAAAAGATGAAAAGCAAGAAATATCCTTCTGTTTCCTATGAGGTGGCAGCGCGGATTGAAGAAAAGATCGGAAGCGAAGTGCGGGTGACTGTCCCGGGCCATACCCAAAGAGGCGGAAGCCCTTGTCCTTATGACCGTGTGCTTTGCACCAGATTAGGAGCGGCAGCGGCTAATCTGATTCTGAAAGAAGATTACGGTTATATGGTAGGCATGGTCAATGGAAATACAAAGAAGGTGCCGTTAGAAGATGTGGCCGGCAAGTTAAAGATGGTAGAGCCCAATTCCAAGATCATAAAAGAAGCAAAATTAATCGGCATCAGCTTTGGTGATTAAATATGTCGTACACAGCGTTATACCGTAAGTTCCGTCCCCAGGAATTTGAAGATGTGCGGGGACAGGAGCATATTGTTACAACGTTAAAGAACCAGATTCAGGCAGGCAGGATCGGACATGCCTATCTGTTCTGCGGAACCAGGGGAACCGGCAAGACCACCATAGCCAAAATTTTCGCTAAGGCAGTCAATTGTGAGAATCCCCAGGAGGGAAGTCCCTGCGGCCAGTGCGCTTCCTGCAGAGCCATTGCCGCAGGCAATTTCATGAATGTGATTGAGATTGACGCCGCTTCCAATAACGGTGTGGATAATATCCGCGAAATCCGTGAGGAAGTGGCTTATTCTCCGGCAGAAGGCAAATACAAAGTCTATATTATTGATGAAGTTCATATGCTTTCCATAGGAGCTTTCAATGCGCTGCTGAAAACCTTAGAGGAGCCGCCTTCCTATGTGATTTTTATTCTGGCTACCACGGAAGCCCATAAAATTCCCATTACCATACTTTCCCGATGTCAGCGGTATGATTTTCGCAGAATATCCATTGACACTATTTCAGCGCACTTAACAGAGCTGACGGAAAAAGAACAGGTGGAGGCGGAGCCAAGGGCCATCCGCTATATTGCAAAGGCGGCGGACGGTTCCATGCGTGACGCTTTAAGCCTCCTGGATCAGTGCATCGCTTTCTATCTGGGAGAGAGATTGACCTATGACCGCGTATTGGAAGCGCTGGGCGCTGTGGATACGGAATTGTTTTCAAAGATGCTCAGAAAAGTAATGGAAAAGGACGTGACAGGCGCAATTTCCCTGCTGGAGGAACTGATGATACAGGGACGGGAGCCGGGACAGTTTGTCATAGATTTTACCTGGTATCTGAGAAATTTGCTTTTACTGCAAAGTTCTGATAATATGGAAGACGTGTTGGATATTTCCAGTGAGAACCTTTTACTGATGAAAGAAGAAGCGCAGATGGCAAAAGGGGAACAGCTCATGCGCTATATCCGGATTTTTTCGGAACTGTCCAATCAGATACGGTATGCGGCGCAGAAACGCATTATGATAGAAATAGCGCTGATTAAGCTGTGCAGGCCTGAGATGGAGCGGGATTACGGCTCCTTAGTCCAGCGGATTGCCCAGTTGGAAGAGAAGATGGAGCAGGGATTTGTCCCCCGGATAGAGGGAGAAGCCGCTGCGGCGCAGACTCATCCAAAGGAGCAGGCGGCAGAAGAACAGGAACAGAAAAGGCAATTGCCCAAAGCTGTTCCGGAGGATGTTCAACAGGCAGTGAAAAACTGGCGTTCCATTATCGAAGATTTGTCCGGAGGGCTGAAAAGCTATTTGAAATCGGCGCATTTGAGTCTGGCCGGAGAGAGCCAGCTTCTGATTGTTCTGGAAGATGAGGTGGCGGAGGCATTTGTGAATTCCGAGGCCCATATTCAGGAGCTGAAGGGCGCCATAGCAGAAAAAACCGGCAAAGAAGTGGAAATCAAAGTTCAGCTGAACGAAACCGGGCAGTCCTTTGAATCTTCTTATGTGGATCTTGGAAAAATCATAAATATGGAAATAACCATCGAAGATGAGGAAGAATAACAGCAGGATAGAAAGGAGATAATCATGGCAAAGCGCGGCGGATTTCCGGGAGGAATGCCCGGCAATATGAATAATCTTATGAAGCAGGCACAGAAAATGCAGAAGCAGATGGAGGAAGCCACCAAAGAACTGGAGGAAAAGGAGATCACAGCTACTGCAGGCGGCGGAGCAGTGGAAGTGACCATTACCGGTAAGAAAGAAGTAACCAAAGTAAAGCTTGCAGAAGAAGTGGTAGATCCCGACGATATTGAGATGCTGGAGGATTTGATTATGGCAGCTACTAATGAAGCCCTCCGTCAGATAGAGGAAGCGTCCCAGCAGTCCATGTCCAAAATTACCGGGGGACTTGGCGGAATGGGCGGCGGATTCCCATTTTAAGCGGGAAGCGCAAACGCTGCGTTTCTATTTTCGCAGAGCGGAGTGGGCGGCGGATTCCCATATTTAAACAGGAGGATGCAAAGTGGATTATTACAGCAGTCAGATAAGCAAACTGATCGAAGAGTTGTCTTCTCTGCCTGGAATTGGAAGCAAGTCGGCACAACGGCTTGCTTTTCATATTCTGAATATGCCGGTGGAGCAGGTGGAAGAGCTTTCTTCTGCCATTATAGAGTCCAGGAGAAAAGTGAGATACTGCAGAACCTGCTTTACTCTGACCGATGAGGAACAGTGTCCCATCTGCAGAAATGAAAACCGGGATCACAAGACGATTATGGTGGTGGAAGACACCAGAGATTTGGCGGCTTACGAGAAGACTAATAAATATGAAGGGGTGTATCATGTGCTTCATGGGGCAATTTCGCCTATGCTTGGAATCGGTCCCGGAGACATTCGGCTAAAAGAGCTGATGCAGCGTCTTCAGGAAGATGTGGACGAGGTGATAATTGCCACCAACTCCAGCCTGGAAGGGGAAACTACGGCCATGTATATCAGTAAACTGATTAAGCCTACGGGAATCAAGGTGTCCAGAATTGCAAGCGGAGTGCCTGTGGGCGGTGATTTGGAATATATTGATGAAATGACGCTGTACCGGGCCCTGGAGGGAAGGACAGAATTGTAGAATCCGGTCGAAATATTTTTTGCCAGTCTGACAGGGATTTCCAAAAATTGCAGACATCATGTGTTACCATGTGGAAAAAAGAGGTGAAAGCATGATAGAAATTGTTTGCAAGGACGGATTACAGGAAGAGAAAAAAGAAGGAAACATAAGTCTGCCCAGGAACATTCGTCAAGTTGGGAGTCCCGGAGGAAGGCATAAAATTTACATAGAAGATTATGTGTATACTTATCTGAAAACCATTGCAGGGAAAAAGGAATCCTGTGCCGCGGTATTTCTGGGCAAAAGCCAGGTGGCAAAGGATATCCGGTATACTTTTGTCAACGGAGCGCTGGAATGCGGCAGCGGAGTATTTCAGTGGGACAAGATCTGCCTGGACGAAGGATTTTGGAAAAATCTGGAGAAGGAGCAGAAGAAATATTTTCCGGATCGGGAAATTGTAGGCTGGTTTCTGGGAAAAGCGGGACAGGCCATGGAACTGTCCCCG
The DNA here is from genome assembly GCA_021769425.1 of Eubacterium sp. Taxonomy (GTDB): domain Bacteria; phylum Bacillota; class Clostridia; order Lachnospirales; family Lachnospiraceae; genus Petralouisia. Next base: position 91,974 of record JAETSX010000005.1, on the reverse strand, counting down.
GCAGTGGAAGCGGCTCACCGAAAGTATTTTTCCGGCAGGGATAAGGTGCTGATGCTGCTGGATGTGCTGGAGGAAGAAGAAATTTTCTTTATTTATGACCAGGGCTATCTGCAGAAACGCGAGGGCTACTATATCTATTATGAGAAAAATCTTCCCATGCAGGAATATATGATTCATAAAAGAGACGAAGAGCAGCGGTTAGAAGAACTTGCTGTTTTCAAAGACAGCGAAACAGAAGGTTTGAGAGCAGAGGCTTCGGAACTGGAAAGCGGGAGCGGTTTGGCAGAAACAGAAGATTCGGGAGAAGAAACTTCCCATGCAGGATTCAGCAGCTCAAAACAGGAGAGAAAGCATGCGGGAACTGATGAAGCAAAACAGGAGAGAAAGCATGCGGAAATTGATGAAGCAAAACAGGAGAGAAAGCATGCGGAAATTGGCGATGCAAAACAAGAGAGAAAGCTCGCGGGGATTGGTGATGTAACACAAGAGGGAACGCATGCGGGAATTGATGAAGCAAAACAAAAGGGAAAGCATGCGGAAATTGGTGATGCAAAACAGGAGAGAACACATGGGGAGATTGATGGTGCAAAACAAAAGGGAACGCATGGGGAGATTGGTGGTGCGAAAACAGAGAGAACGCATGCAGGAATGAACGATATAACCCAAGAGAGAGCGCATGGAGGGATTGGTGATTCAGAACAGAGGAATTCTCAGCTTAAGCTTGAAGAATTCCGGAAATTACGCAAGGAACTGAGGGGAGAGACAGGCGGTCAGGAAAAGATTTTTGCCAGAAGCAATTTAGAAGAACCGAAAACACAGGCAGAGGAAGCCTTAGAATCTTATCGGAACATGATGGTTACCAGGCATGGAAGACAGGTGGAACGGCAGAACCGGAGATTTCTCTATACGGCGTCTTCTTTCTTTCTGGTGGCAGTCTGCGTTCTCGGGATTACGACTATCAACAATTACCGGAAAATGCAGGAAGTGGAGGATGTGCTTCATGTGATGCGAAGCGGGGAATCCACACAGAAGCGTTCAGAAAATCAGGACGGCGTGGTAGTGGAAAGTGTGGAATCCCAGGTGGAGCCTTTGGAAGAAGGCCAGCAGACAGGGGATGGAAAAGAGCAGGCGCCGGGGAATGTGCAGTCTGATCAGCCAGCAGCTTCCGCAGATGGGAAGTCCGAAGGAGAAGCTCAGGATTCCAAGGGGGCACAGTCAGGAGATCAGAATGCTGCGCAAACAGGAGCAACGGCAGGAAATTCGGACAGCGGGCAGTCAGGAGGAACGGAAGGGAACGCCGGCGGCGCACAGTCAGGAGAAACCGCAGAAAACCAGGGCAGCGGACAAGCAGAAGGAACGGAAGGGAACGCAGATGGCGCACAGTCAGGAGGAACGGCAGAGAATCCGGACAGTGGACAGCCGGGAGGGGCTTCAAATAGTGCGCAGATAGAAGGAGGCCAATCTCAGGAAAACCAGACGCTGGCGCCTGCACAGGAGACTTCTGCAGAACAGCCCCGCTACTATACGGTTCAGCCGGGGGATACGCTGGCTTCTATCTGCATTAATATTTACCATAGCCGTGATATGATGAAAAAGGTATGTGAGGTCAATGGAATTGAAGATGGGGATAAGATTTATGCCGGTCAGAAGCTGCTGCTTCCTTAATCATCAATTCTTCCTTCCGTTTCAATTGGATACATACAGCAGGAATAATTTGACTTTTCACACTGCGCTTCTATAAATTTTTCAAAAGGTGTGCATAGGGCATCGGATTGTGATATGATAGGGACAGACTTAAGAAAGTGAGCTTGCACACGGAGGTGTAGTTTTGGCAGATAAAGCATACCGGGTGGTAAAATCGGATGTAGGGGTAAAATCAGATGTAAAAGGAATGAATGAGAAAATCCGCAAACATCGGAGAAAAATTTTAAGATGGACGGCTTTTGCGGCAGTTATAGCGCTGCTTACAGTTGCAGGAGTCTATATTTACCTGCAGACCAGAACATATTCGGATTATGATGTCATAAAATCGGTGAAACGGGAAGATTCCCCGGGGACACAGTTTGAGGTTTTTCATGGAAATATCCTGAAATACAGCAGTGACGGAGCCTCTCTTGTGGATGCAGACAATAGGACCATCTGGAACCAAACCTATGAAATGCAGTCGCCTATGACGGATTCCTGTGAAAATTATGTGGTAATCGCTGACAGAAAGGGAGATACCATCTACATTATGGATACTTCCGGTCCCTGCGGGGAAATTAAGACCGCCATGCCCATTCAGAGGATTCAGGTGGCAAGTCAGGGAACGGTAGCCGTCCTGATGGAACAGGAAGGAACCGGATACATTCAGGTTTATGATAAAGCAGGAACATTTCTGGCAGAGGGAGAAGTACATACGGAAAACAGCGGTTATCCGCTGGATCTTGCCATTTCCAATGACGGCAGGAAACTTGCGGTTTCTCTGCTGGATGTGAATGAGGGGAATGTGAAAACAACCGTTACGTTTTTTAATTTTGACACAGTGGGGCAGAATGAGATTGACAACATTGTAGGACAATATTCCTATTCTGATATTGTGGTTCCCAAAGTGGAATTTCTGACAAATGACGTGATGGTGGCTTTCGGAAGCAGGAAAACAGTGATTTTTGAGGGAGCGCAGAAGCCAAAGGTTAAAAAAGAGATGGAAGTGGAAGAAGAAATCCGAAGTATTTTTTATAATGATGCCTACTTTGGATTTGTTTTTGACAATGAGAATAAAGAACAGTCTTATCAGATGAAAATATATGATTTGCGCGGAGCAGAAGTGCTTTCCCAGGAATTTCAGATGGAATATGAGGAAATCGGATTTCTGGAAAATGATGAGATTTGCATTCGCAATAATCTGGAATGCGCAATTTTTACTTTGCGGGGCATTCAGAAATATCATTCAAATTTTGAGAAAAATATCTGGAAAATAATGTCCGCCGGCAAAATCCGGGATTATGTTTTTCTGTTGGACCAAGAGACACAGAGAGTCCGGCTGAAATAGGCGATATGGGAAAATGCGGGAATCAGAAGCTGGAAAGAGGAACCGGAAAATCCAGTGGAATCAGAGGCGGATGGAGCGCTAAGCGGATAACGGACACAAAAGAACGGGCTGAAACAGGAGTGCTGAGAATATGGATTTATTATTAATAACAGTGTGTGTGGTTGTGGGCGGGTTTGGGCTCCACGGCTATATTCGGGGAATGGTGAGAGTTGTTTTCTCTCTTGCGGCGGTGTTTGTAACAATTATTCTGGCGTCTTTTGCAGCGCCCTATGTTGCGGAATTTCTGAAAAACCAGACGCCGCTGTATGAAATGGTTCAGGAAAACAGCAAAGGCTATGAGTGGATTGCAGAACAGGCAGCGGGTGCAGTGGTGGAGAGAATTGCCTGGATTCTGGCCTTTATTCTGATTAGCGTGCTGCTGGGATTTCTGGTCCATGCCCTGGATATTATTGCAAAGCTGCCGGGAATTGATACCATCAATCATGCAGGCGGCCTGGCAGTGGGGCTGTTGGAGGGGCTTGTGGTGGTGTGGATTTTCTTTCTGGTAATTACTTTATGCCAGGGGAGCGAGTGGGGCAGTCAAATGATGGATGAGATTCAAAAGAATCCGCTGCTGGAGCTGCTCTATGAGAAGAATATGCTGGAGCAGATATTTAAAAGATAATCATCTTCTGATTTCTGCCAAAAACCCATATCAGCGCCTGCCGGTTAATAAAAATTATAACGAAACCATCCTCCCTGTCCTTTTACTATGAAAGCCCTTGGCTTCCATAGTAGGATGGCCATGCGGCCCGCTAAACGGCAGGTTGAGCATGATGGAAGTTTACTATGAAAGCCCTTGGCTTCCATAGCATGGATGGCCATGCGGCCCGCTAAACGGCAGGTTGAGCATGATGGGAGTTTACTATGAAAGCCCTTGGCTTCCATAGCATGGATGGCCATGCGGCCCGCTAAACGGCAGGTTGAGCATGATGGGAGTTTACTATGCAGAAGATAAGGAAAATATACGCTGTTTAGGTAATCGTTCCGGATAAATAAGCTTCTGCCTCTGCCAGGGAGAGATTGTAGTTTTTCATAATTGCAGGCTTGATATCGGAATCCGGATGCCCGAAACTGCGGAGCATATCTATGGCTCCAATTATCCCGGCCTGAATGCCTCTTTGTTCGCCATTCTGTTCCCCGATACGGATGCCATTCTGTTCTCCAATATGGATGCCTCTTTGTTCTCCAATATGGATGCCTCTTTGTTCTCCAATATGGATGCCTCTTTGTTCTCCAATGTGGATGCCTCTCTGTTCCCCGATATTAAGATACTTCTCCCGTTCCTCTTTTAACATCGCCTCTATCTGTGGTTCCATAATTTCCATTAAAATATCAAACATATTCTTCGCTCCTTTCCAAGTTTCAAACATCTGTTTATTTGCCTTCAGCATAACAGTCAGCACTGAATCGGCAAAATTGCGATCACCGGCTTCGGTAAGGTTTTTGGCCAGATTCAACAGTCTCTGTGCAACCGGTTCTGCCACATTCCGGGAGAGCGCGCAGAGCCATGCGTGGGCAGAAGGCTTTAATTCCTGTGTGACAATCATTTGCGTAGGGAAAGGGACAGTTCCTGTTATGTAATAGATACCTTCATAAGGTTTCACAATGGAGCAGCCCTGTGCCCTGAAATGCCGAAAAAGTTTCCGGGGCTTAGTTTCCCGGACAAGTGAAATTGTAATATCATCAGCCTTAATGGAATCAATCGTTTCACTGCCAGATTTATAAAGTGCGGCATAAGCCATGGTTTTGTAATAGACGTCAATGTCTAAAGAATCCCCCGGCGATTTATATTCCATAATGTTATGTCCCCGAAAGAGCCTGCCGATTTCATTGGAGACGGTAGCAAAGGCATTCTTCTGAATCACCAGAAGGTCAATGGACAGGGGTTTTGTGTTCAGGTTAAATTCCTTATGAAAAATCAGGCTATCCCTGTCTTCCCGCAGCTCCAGGTTCATGGCAGCCACAAAACCGGAATGCCATTGGATTTTCGTATCGTTCATATAAGTTCCTTTCTCATAGTATAGCACAAATCAGTGGCGGGCAAAAGCATGAAAAGTCATTTCCCGGCAAAATAAAAGCAAATGCCTATCATAATTTGTGGCTTTGGATATAAAAGATAAAATAAGGTTTCTGTGGGAAACCCACATGGTGATGCAGATGAAATCTGCCAGAAATGTATGCACATTGGTTCAGCGGCCTATAGTGGAATAGAATAGGCCGTCGAATCAAAGCTGCAATAATTATAAGTTTATTTTGGTTTAGGTATGAATAAAAACAGTGCAATAGATGAGCTGCATCTATTGAGAGGGGGATTCAGAGGCAATCATTCCGGATAAATAAGCTTCTGCCTCTGCCAGGGAGAGATTGTAGTTTTTCATAATTGCGGGCTTGATATCGGAATCCGGATGCCCGAAACTACGAAGCATATCTATGGCCCCCATTATCCCGGCCTGAATGCCTCTTTGTTCGCCATTCTGTTCCCCGATACGGATGCCATTCTGTTCGCCAATATGGATGCCTCTCTGTTCGCCAATATGGATGCCTCTCTGTTCCCCGATATTAAGATACTTCTCCCGTTCCTCTTTTAACATCGCCTCTATCTGAGGTTCCATAATCTCCATTAAAATATCAAACATATTCTTCGCTCCTTTCCAAGTTTCAAACATCTGTTTATTTGCCTTCAGCATAACGGTCAGCACCGAATCGGCAAAATTGCGCTCACCGGCTTCGGTAAGGTTTTTGGCCAGATTCAACAGTCTCTGTGCAACCGGTTCTGCCACATTCCGGGAGAGCGCGCAGAGCCATGCGTGGCCAGTCGGCTCCAATTCCTGCGTGACAATCACCTGCGTAGGGAAGGGGATACTCCCTTCAATATAGTAGATCCCGGTGTAAGGTTTCACAATGGAACAGCCCTGTGCCCTGAAATGCCGAAAAAGTTTCCGGGGCTTAGCTTCCCGGACAAGCGAAATTGTAATATCATCAGCCTTAATGGAATCAATCGTTTCACTGCCAGATTTATAAAGTGCGGCATAAGCCAGGGTTTTATAATAGACGTCAATGTCTAAAGAATCCCCCGGCGATTTATATTCCATAATGTTATGTCCCCGAAAGAGCCTGCCGATTTCATTGGAGACGGTGTCAAGTGAGTTCTTTTGGATCACCAGAAGGTCAATGGACAGGGGTTTTGTGTTCAGGTTATATTCCTTATGAAAAGTCAGGCTATCCCTGTCTTCCCGCAGCTCTAAGTTCATGGCAGCCACAAAACCGGAGTGCCATTGGATTTTCGTATCGTTCATATAAGTTCCTTTCTCATAGTATAGCACAAATCAGTGGCGGAAAAAAGCACGAAAAATTGTTTCCCGGCAAAATAAAAGCAAATGCCTATAATAATTTGTGGCTTTGGATATAAAAGAAAAAACAAGGTTTCTGTGGGAAGCCCACATGGTGATGCAGATGAAATCTGCCAGAAATGCATATAGTAACTTCGTTTGTCTCATCTTAACACAGAGGCAGAATGTTGTCAAAGTATGTTTTCAGGGTAAGAATCAGGAAACATACAGGGGAAAAGCGCTGCATTTCCTGGGATTCTGCGCGAATATAAGGAAATTTAAAAATAATATAAAAGAAATTCGTAAAAAAATAGCATTCTTGCGAAAAATGTGTTATAATTTCTAAACGGAGTATTGCATCCGGAATAGTCAGGCTACGGTTCTACCACTACTACAAAAGATAAAGCTGTTCCGGATGTGGTTCTTCGTATTCTTTACCGCTTTTATAGGAATAATTCAGGAAAATAATGAAAAATCCGTGAACACAGTTAAAGAAACAGGCAAAATTGCCGAAAGAAATTAATAATATAAATATAGATAGAACGAAATATGCGCGTGGGATGAAGCAAGGAGGAATGAGAGATGTATAAGGATGTTGGGAAAAGGATAATGGCGCTGCTGTTAAGCATCTGCATGATAGCCGGGATGGTGGATTTGTCCGGGTTTACGGTGCATGCGGAAGACATTAAGCATATAGGTAGTGTGGAGGTTACAGATATAGATATTGTATATGATGGAACTCAGAAAAAACCTAGTATTGTAGTTAGAGATTATTCAAATAATCCCATAAACACAGGATTTTCTATAGATTGGGGAGAAAATATCCATGTAAATACGGGGGGAACAGTCACAGTTACAGGAGATGGGATATCATGTATTGGATCAGCGAGTACATCTTTTGAGATTAAGGCCCAGGATTTTTCTTCTTTAGCAAGTGTAACGGTAGTTGAAGAAATGAAATATGTGCAGGGAAGCGGCACCAACATTCTTCCTGGAGAAATGATAGTAAAAATTGGGGATAAGGTTTTAAATTCAGGAACAGATTACAATTATACATTGAGTGATAATAATATGGGAAGTGATGAAAGCAGTCCTAAGACAGTAACAGTAACAGTGGCAGGATTTGGTGATTATGCGGGAAATGTTACCGGAACTTATCAAATAACAAGAATTGAGAAGGACAAATTTCAATTACAGGATACAGGCAATGTGTCCGCATTGAAATTAGTATATAATGGAAACATACAGGAATTGCCGGAGGAGCAATTAAAGAAATTGAAAGTGGTATATGATGGGATTAATGATATAAAACCAGAAGAATATGAGTTTCGTTATAGAAATACAGATCGCGCCAGTCGTGGGGACACTAAGGCTCAAGTATACGCATTAGGCAAAGGAAAGAGATTTGGACAGCTCGAAAGTAATCCAATTGAATTTGAGGTAAGGAAGAGCCTTACAGCTGCAGCAGGTGGCTATGATGTCAGTAAGCAAATACAGGCAGAGCCGATACCTGCTAAACCTTATCAGGGTCCATCGAATCCGGTGACACTTACAGAGGATGATATTAAGTTGTATGATCCTGATTATGGAAAAGGAAAACCTTTAGTGTTAAATGAAGATTATACAATAGGATCTTATGTGCGTCCTTCCACCCCAAATGGTCAGGGTACAGCCAGTGTTACCATTAATGGTATAGGTGGATATGTGGGCAGCATGAAATTGGAATTTGAAATTTATTCTCCCACATTGGACAGCATTGGCGTAAAAGTTGACGGAACATATACTTATGATCGTGAATCCAAGAAAAATAAAGTAAACGTTACAGTGGGAGATGGTTCAACTTATCTCCAGGGAACAGACTATACCCTTGAATATTCAAGCAGAACCAATCACACGGATGCAGGTAAGCATCAGATTATTGTCAGGTCGACGGGGAATGGAAAAATACAGGCAGGCAGCACTGTTACAGTGGATTACACAATTGAGCCAAGAAGTATTGCTCCAGGCAATAATGTAACTGTCAGTGATGTGACGGATAGTTATACATATACAGGTATAGCTCATCAACCCGAGCCAATAGTCACGTATAATAGTCAGAGGTTATCATCATCAGAAGTGGAATATGCTTACTCTAATAATATAAATGCTGGAACAGCTACAGTAACTGTAAAAGGTAAGGGGAATTTTACTGGAAGTGTTGACAAGACGTTTACGATAGCTGAGATGCCAATTACAGAAAGTAATATAATCGTGAATAACTTCGAAGATTCTAAAAAGTACGAAGGAAAGCCGATTGAACAGTCTCGTGTTAATGTGAGTTTAAACCAGGGTAATACGCCTACTCCTCTTATAAAAGGCCGTGACTACGATATTACCTATGAGAATAATCAGAATGTTGGTACCGCGACAATGAGAATTAATGGTATCGGTAATTACAGTGGTACGGTTAGCAAAACATTTGAGATAACCAAAAGAGCTATTACAGATGGAACTTCCATTAGAGTTAGTTCGCCTGTAATTTATACAGGAACAGTGATTACGCCTCCGGTGACAATTACTTTAGGGACAGTGACTTTAACAGAGGGAATAGATTTTGTTTTGGTAGCAGTTGGGAATCCAATTAATGCTCAAAGAGGGGCAGAAGTTAGTATTATTGGACAGAATAATTTTGATGGGGAAACAACAGGGAGATTTGATATTGAAGCACGTAGTATAGACTCAGAATATTTGACGGTGACGGCAACAGGAATATCATTGACGGATGAATCTTTCGGCGAAATTTCGGATGCAAGTTTAAATGATATTTTCTATAAATTTGAATCTAAAGAAGGAGGCGTAGTAACTAAAGATTTAAAGATAAGTTATGATAATGGAGATGATGTTCAATATAATTTCCAACCAGAGGATTATACTATCGTTCATAATAATAATACAAAGCCCGGAACAGCCACTCTGCGCATTACGGGAGTAAAGAACTGGAAGGGAACCAAGAATATAGAGTATAGAATCAGAGGAGATTTAAGTGATTTTAATACTATAAATCCTTTGACGGAAATCATCACTTATCCTCAGACTTACACAGGAAGTCCGGTGAAACCGGTTAATACAAAGGTTACATTTAACGGAACGCTACTAAAGCATGAGGAACATTATACCATTGAAAATTATTCAACCATCAATGTAACAACAGCCCTTACAGGAAAAGCTACTGCTGATATTATTGGCACAGGGGATTATTATAATAAAGCAACAGTAGAATTTGACATTGTTCCCCTGAACTTGTCAAAAGATGATTTAGTAGAAAATGAGTATGACGTTGTATTGCCGGAGGGAATAACCGGCATCGCAGGCACTTACATTTATTCTGGTCTTTCTATTGAACCAAAACCGAAAATCACTCATTTCGGGAAAGAGTTGACGCAAGACATAGATTACAGCGTAGAATATAATACCAATCCAGACACGGGCGAAGGCATTACGGTGGGTCCCCAGAAATTGAAAGTAATAGGCAGTCCTGACAATTATGAAGGGGAAATAGAGAAAAAGTTTACCATAGAAGCCTATGACTTTGAAGCTGCTTATGCAGAAGGTAAGGTGGAAATCACAGGTGTGGATCCAAGTGTGGTGTTAGACTGGGTAAAGGACAGAGAGAAATATGCAGATAAATACACAGATCCTGGTTCACCTGTAATGGAAGAGGGTTCAGATGAAATTATCTGGCCCAATCTGCAGGTAAGTTACACGGCGGTTGATATGGAAGGCAATCCGCAGCAAGCAAAAGATTTGGAACTTAATACGGACTACACTGTAAAATATGAGAAAAACAATACCATAGGCACTGCGACAATAACTGTAACGGGAAAAGGAAATTTCGCAGGGACAATTAAAAAGGATTTCCAAATAATAGGGGATTTGTCCGGCGATAATGTTTCGATGGAACTTAACAAAGGAGAACCTTGGGAATACAGTCCCAAAGATGCGAATGGGGCAGTTACCAATACGCCGGAACCGGAGGTATATTATACCGTAAGGTTTAAAAGTGGAATAGAAACCAAACTTCTTCTGAAAAAAGGTGAAGATTATCAGGTAAAATATGATCAGAATGAAAATGCTACTGCAGCTCCTACAGGGGTAAATTCTACGAAAGATGGAACTTCGCCTGCAATAGCAACTATTTTCGGGATTAATTCCCCGGGAACATCTGGAGGAGATGATGATGTTCAGGCAGGTTTGAATGGAAATTATTGTGGAGAGAGAGCAGAAGAGTTCCAGATTTATCAGCGGGATCTTTCTCAGGCGAAAGAAAATGAGAATGATATGCGGCTGGATGGAGTTAATGAGGAAGGGTATCCCTATACAGGCGATGCAATAGAACCGGAATTGCAGATATTTTGCAAAGAACAGCCCCTTAATAAGTTGGATCCGGCAGCGGCAGAAGGAACGGCCTATGATTATAAAGTGAAAGCTGATAATAACATTAATGTTTATACCTGGCAGGATGATATCAAGGGTGGAACAAGGTTGCTTCCTGTTTTGACGGTTACCGCAAGCCGGAATGCCGATGAAGCATACGATGGAAACTATTATGGAGAATTTACCAAAGAATTCAAGATTAATCCAAGACAGATAACGGAGGATACGGTAGATAAATTTGTCAAAATTAAAAACGACAGAATTGCGCCTCCAGGCGGTGCCAGCGGCTCTACAGGATACTTGGGAGAAGAAAATGCAGAAACAGGTTTCTGGGAGTGTGACTATATCCGCGATTATATAAAATTTGATTCTTTGGTAGAAGAAGGAAAAAGTGCACTGACAGTTACTTGGTGTGAAGAAGAAGGCGGAACAGAGACAAAGCTGATTGAAGGCCAGGATTTTGCAGTTGGATATGAACATAATGCAAGAATCGGGGATGCAACGGTTTATATCCGTGCGCTTGAGGAAGAGTACTGTAATTATGAGGGACGTTATGATAAAATCTTTAAGATTATGGCGTCAATTGAGGATGTCAATAATAATCCGCCTGAGTATATGACTTTAAGCTACGATCATGATGTTTACTATGGTGTGGAGCCAGTATATCCGGAGTTGATTTTTGAAGACAGATCCGGTATGCAGTGTGAAGGAGATCCGGAACCGAAGATATTGAAAGAAGGGGAAGACTTTGAAATCGTTACATCAGCGAATCAGGGCAATGCAGCAGACATCAGTAAGAACAATACTGGAGTTGGCAGTGAAGATGATGTAGAAGAGTTCAGACCCACCGTTGTCGTGCGCGGAATTGATTGCTACAAAGGAGTGATTACACGGTATTATAATATTATCAAAAAGAACTTCTCAGATCCGGAAAGCGGCATAACATTGGTATTCGGCGGAGATGTTATAAATGATGAGCCGTATGAGAATGCTTATGTATATAATGGTGCAGCTATGGAGCCGCCTTTTGAAATCTATAATAATGATTTTAAAAAGATGGGAACAGAAGGCTATACCCCTAATGCTGCAAATAGAAAGCTAGTTAAAGATCGGGACTATCAGATTGTAGAGTGGAAGAACAATGATAAATTGTCGGAGGGAGAGACAAAAGCCAGTGTAACGGTGGAAGGTATCGGGGATCATTATGAGGGTCAGGCAACATTTTACTTCTCAATTATTCCTCAGCCGATTTCAGGCTCAGGTGTAAGAGTTGATTTTGAAAAGAATCAAACTTTTGACAGAACAGCAAAAGAACCGGAACTTACAGTAACTTTTAATGGAAACACGCTTGCGGAAGGCACAGATTATACCGTGGCTTATGAGAATAATGTAAATGTAAGTACGGCAGTAGAAGTGGAAGAGGAAAAACCTGCTGTTATCCTTACTGGCATCGGAGGCTTTGGGGGAACCAATCGTATTACATTTAATATTCTTCCAGAAGATATAGCCAATGAAGAAGACATTGAAGCAATTGGAAGGGCAATTTATAAAGAAGGTGAAGAAGTTGTACCAGAGTTACAGGTTCAGGCAAAGGATGGTACAAAACTTGAACTTGGTGTGGATTATACAGTGGATCCATACACTGGTGAAATAGGGATTAACATTTCAGGGGTGGCCACAATTCATGGAATCGGTAACTATACCGGAAGCCGTGACGTAGCATTCCGAATGTATCCGCCGGAAGGTGATTTCCGAATAGAAGAAATTGAACCGCAGGAATTCAGAAATGCGCCCATTAAACCGGAAGTAAAGGTATTCCTTGATGTAGACGAAGAATTATCTATCCAGTTAATTGAAGGTACAGATTATGTACTGGAATATGACAATATTATCAATGCAGGTGTGGATTCTGCAGTTGTGATTGCCAAGGGATTAGGTTATTTTGCAGAGCAGAATAAACAGGCGGCAACACGCTTTACAATTACTCCCAAGAGCATCGGCTCAGAAGGCAATATAGACAGCGCTATGACATTGAGCAGCATTGAACCTCAGTGGTATGGCGGCCGGCCGATTGTTCCTGGAGTAGAGCTTAAGTTCCAGCCTTCCAGCCAGCAGCCGGCTGAGCGGGAGGGAGAAGAAACCAACAATCCGGTTACTCTGATTCAGGGGACAGATTATCGGGTGACTGCCGTAAATAATATTATGGTAGGCGAAGCGACCGCCACTATTACCGGTATTGGCAATTATACAGGCACCATTGAGACGAAGTTCCGGATCCATGGGAACATGAACTTGGTAGATGTGGCGCCCATTCCTACCCAGGATTATACCGGAAGTCCCGTGACGCCGGTTCCTCAGGTAAGTATCGGCGGAAAGGCCATGGTGGAGGGAACGGATTACCGTGTGGAATACAGCGACAACATAGACCGCGGAACGGCAACTATTACGATTACAGGAACCGAAGACTGGTATTTCGGCACCAAGGTTGTGAAATTTGACATTGCAAGGGAATTGTCTTCAGAAACTGCTGTCCGGGGTGTTGCGGCTGTGTACACCTATACGGGCGCAGCCATTACACCTCCGGTCAGAGTAGAGGATGACGGCAACCTTCTGATTAGCGGAGTGGATTATGACATTGCTTATTCTGAGAATGTCAATGCAGGAACCGCAACTATTACCATTACAGGCAAGGGCAAATATACTGGAGGCACAACAGCATCCTTTAAGATCAGCCCTCAGCAATTGGGAAGAGCTAAAATCAGCCCCGTTGCAGATCAGATTTTTAACGGGAAAGAACAGAACCCGCCCATTACTGTTACCAGCGGCAATATCACATTGCAGGACGGCAAGGATTACAGCGTAGTATATGTCAACAGCGCAACTCCCGGAATGGCAAGTGTGATTGTGAAAGGGGAAGGAAATTATACCGGAACCCAGACAGTAAATTATCATATTAAAGTTCCGGAAATTACCGGTGTGAAGGTTTCCAAGTATACCAATAAGAGCATGACTCTTTCCTGGACGAAGAATGATGTGGTCAGCGGATATGAGATTTACAATTCCAAGAATAGACGGGCGGCAAGGGTGAATAAGCCGACAACTGCCAAGGGAACTGTTTCCAAATTGAAGGCAGGAACTGCACAGACATTCCGGGTAAGAGCCTATGTGAACAAAGACGGACAATATTATTATGGTCCCTTCTCAAGTGTGAAGGGAGCGACGGCTCCTGATTCTACCAAGATCAGTAGCCTGAAATCGGCGAAGAAGAAACAGGTGACTGTGAAATGGAAGAAAGTCAAAGGAGCCACGCAGTACGAGGTATACCGAAGCGCTAGCAAGAAAGGAAAATATAAAAAGCTTGCAACTACGAAGAAAACCTCGTATACTGATAAGAAAGCAACAGGCGGCAAGAAGTATTATTACAAGATTCGAGTATGCAAGAAGATCGATAAGAAAAATTATTATAGCAGCTATTCCGCTGCAAAGTCTGTGAAAGCAAAGAAATAAGCAAAAAGCAGCTAAAAGAATAAGCAGGGAAGGATGGGAGTTGATATCATGAGCAGAGTATATTGCATTGGAAAGTTTCAGTTTGATTCCTATGAGAAATATCAGGAAGCTTTAGATGACATAGAGAAAATCAGATATATTTCCAAGAAAATGGATATCAATGAAACGGGAGTGGCCCAGAAGCTTTATTCACTGATCCGGGAGGGGAAGATCATATTTAAAAGTGTGATAGGGGATGATTATCTCCTCTATCTCTCGGATATGGTGGCAGAAGATTATAAGGTCATTTCCAAAACCACCTTCACTGACCGAGTGGCACGTAAGTTCAGGCAGATGTCGCCTGGCCAGGTGGTTGGGGCCATTTGTATGACAGGTGCAGTAGTATGTTTTCTGGTTTTTCTTGGAAGCGAGCTCCGGGATCAGCAGAAAACCAGAGAACTGGAAAGAATTAAAGATGAACAGGAAATTTCTGCTGCGTCAGACTGGCTTTCCGCCCGATTCCTGGAAGCATTGAACGGGGAAGAGGAGGAAGAGCCTGTTCTGGCTCAGTCGGGAACAGTGGAAAACAATGTATACGGTGCAGAACTGGCCCAGGAAACGGTGGAGAAACCGGAGGGGCCGGCGGTATTGCCGGAGTATCAGCAGTTATATCAGCAGAATTCAGATTTTTCCGGGTGGCTCAGCATACCTGGAACAGGAATTGATTATCCGGTAATGCAGGCTGTGCCGGAAAGCAGTGATTTTTATCTGACTCATAACTACGATGGGGAAGAAGATATCAATGGCTCAATTTTTCTGGATTCCAGGAATGATTATGAGCAGCAGGACGATAACCTGATTGTATATGGACATAACATGAAGAGCGGTCTGATGTTTGGGGAATTAAAGAATTATTTGGATCCGGCATTCTTCCAGGAGCATAAGATGATTCAGTTCAATACAATTTATGAGAAAGCGCAGTATGAAATTATAGCGGTCTGCCTGGCGAAAGTTCCTGCTGAGGGAGAAGAGGGATTCCGTTATTATGATTTCATTAATGCAGGAAATGAAGAAAACTTTAACAGTTTTCTGGAAAATATGAAGAAAATGAATATAATGGACGGGGATTTAAACGTCTCGTATGGCGATAGATTATTGACACTTTCAACCTGCAATAATTATACAGAAGATGGAAGGTTAGTTTTACTGGCAAAGAAGTGCTTGCCATAACGGCAAATATACCAGTTTTCAAGGAGGACAAGAGAATGAAGAAAATATTTGGCAAATGTTTCAATGTAATATTGATACTGGCCTTAACCTTCGCGCTGTCCCCGGCGCTGCCGGCTGTGGCGGAGGAAGATGTCAGTGCGTTTATTATGGAGGGAAGTACGATTAGCGGTTATAACGGACCCGGCGGAGATGTTACCATTCCGGCTTCTGTGACAGCTATTGCAGATTATGCTTTTGCCGGGAATACCAGCATTTCCAGTGTGACGATTCCGGCAAATGTTACCAGTGTGGGAAGTTATGCTTTTTCCGGATGCACAGGATTGACGAATGCAGTATTCGGCGGAGCAGTAAGTCTTGGAGGCGGGGCTTTTTATGGATGCTCCTCCCTCGGATACGTGGAATTGCCGGCAGGCTTGGCTTCCATTGGTTCAGAGACTTTTGACGGCTGCAGCAGTCTTGGGGCAATCAATATTCCCGATGGCGTGGCTTCCATCGGCGCCCAGGCATTTAATGGCTGCGGGAGCCTTGGGAGCATCAGCATTCCGGGATCTGTGACTGAGATTGGAAGCAGCGCTTTTAATAATTGTGTAGGGCTGTCTGAAATAAATATTCCAGATTCGGTATCTTCTATGGGGAGCGGAGTCCTGGCAGGGTGCAGTGGTTTAACTTCTGTTAGTCTTTCCGGCGGAATGTCCTCTATTCCGGAATTGACATTATATGGCTGCAGCAGCCTGGGAAGTATTAATATTCCGGCCTCTGTGGGAAGTATCGGCTCCCAGGCATTTGGAAACTGCAGCGGAATCGGGAGCATCAGTATTCCTGCTTCTGTTTCGTCCATAGATTTCAGCGCTTTTGACGGCTGCAGCAATTTGGCAGAGGTCAGTGTAGAGAGCGGAAACGGAAGCTACGCTTCTTCAGACGGCGCAGTATATGACACCAGCCTGACACAGCTTTTGTATTGCCCCATTGGGAAGTCCTCACTGACATTGCCGGACAGCATGACATCAATTGCTTCTTCTGCGTTCAGTGACTGTCCCTATGTATACAGCCTGGATGTACCCGCTTCGGTGACCACCATTGAAGTGGATGCATTTACCGGAAGCGGAATTAAAGCAGTAACGATACTGCCTAATACCACATCCATTGGTTCCCAGTCTTCCTGGACGCCGGATGTTATCCGCGGATATACAGGTTCTCAGGCAGAGAAGTTTGCAGATGAAAATGGATATATTTTTGAGAGTATCGGTACAGTTGGAGAGGATCCGACAGAGACGCCTACCCCAACTCCAACTCCGGAGCCTACAGATGAACCCTCTGCCACTCCCGAGCCAACCGATAAGCCCTCTTCCACCCCGGCGCCATCTCCCGGAGCTGCGGGAGGGGGAAGTAACAGCGGCGGCGCTGCCCAGACAGGCAGCGGCGGAGGCACCAGCGCAGGCACCCGGACTTCTGTTTCAAGAAATATGGGGACAGCGCAGGTGGGAAGCGGAACTCCCAAGACAGGAGTTGCATTTGATGCGAGATATGTTCTTTGCCTCGGAGTGTTTTTTGCCGGAGGTTATCTGGTAATCAGCAAGAAGAAAAAGGGCGCGGATACAGAATAGATTAAAAAGAGGTACTGCATGCCTGCATAATAACGCAGGTTTTGCAGTACCTTTTCTTTGAAAATAGGATTTGCAGGATATGCGGAAAGCGGTTTTGGGGTTAAATGGATGATGAAAGCAGACGTATCGTTTATTTCTGGCTACTCTTTCCCAATATTTCCTAAAGTTTCTTTTTAAACAACCGATAAATAAAATAGATAATAAATCAATAAACAGGTAAGCCTGTTAATATAAACTGCAAGATGCAGAGAAGAAAGGAGATGCCTTTATGCGTATAGAAGCATATAATCAAATCAGTCAGGTGTACAATGCCAGCAAAGCTTCCAGGACTAAAGGCAGCGGAAGCGCTGGTAAGAAAGATGAGGTGCAGATTTCCAGAGCCGGCAGAGACTACCAGGTTGCGAAGCAGGCGGTAGCAGAAGCGTCTGATATCAGGAATGACAAAGTTGCTGCTTTAAAGAACAGTATTGCATCCGGGAATTATAAAGTGGAAACAGGAGATTTTGCAGCGAAACTGTTAGAAAAATATGAAGCGTATTTTTAGAAATGAGGTTTTCACGTGGCCAGTTTAATGGAAGATTTTATGGATGTGTTAGAGAAAGAGAACGGGGAATATGAACGCCTAACCGAATTGTCCCGGGAGAAGAGACAGATCATTATTGACGGAAATATCCCCGCTCTTGAGGAGATTACCAGTCGCGAACAGGATATTACGAGTATCCTGAAGAATCTGGAGAAGAAAAGAGAAGAAGTTGTCAATGATATGTCTATCGTACTTAGTAAGAAGCCAGAGGAACTGACTGTTACTAATATGATAGCCTTTTTAAATAAACAGCCAAAAGAACAGCAGCAGCTTCGGGAATTAAAGGAGAAGCTGCATACGACTTTGAAGGAAATGGCTGAGATTAATAATCAGAATGAAGTATTATTGCAGCAGGCAATAGAAATGGCAGAGTTTGATCTTACATTGTTTAAGAGTATGCGACAGGCGCCGGTTACTGCCAATTATGACAAACGCGCCAATAATACAGGTGATTTACTGGGAAGCAGCGGATTTGATGCAAAACAGTAAAGAATAGGACAGTTTTTATCGCAGATGCAGAACGAAACAGATTAGGGATAGAAATTCATAGCAGGGATGCGGAAATAGAAGGAGAAAACAGTTATGGCAAATGGAATGGGAAGTCTGTATATTGGGGCATCCGGGCTGCAGAACAGTCAAAACGCCTTAAATACGACGGCGAATAACCTGGCAAATACGGATACCAAAGGGTATGTAAGGCAGCAGGTGCTGTTTGCAGACAGAAGCTATGTAACATTTAAAAGTGCAGCCATCAGTAAGCAGCAGGCAGGCCTTGGCCTTGCCATTGCCGATGTGGTGCATACCAGAGATATGTTCCTGGATAAATATTATCGCAGGGAGAATGGCCGACAGACATTTTATGAAACAAATTATCTGGCAGTTCAGGATGTAGAGGATATTTTTCAGGAATTAGAAGGTATGCAGTATCAGAATATACTGGAAGATTTCTGGGATTCTTTCGAGGAATTGTCAAAAGGGCCAAATACGGAGGTAAACCAGAATCTGGTTGTACAGAAGGCTACGCTGTTTATAGAGCGCTCTCAGGGCATTTACCAGAATATGAGGGAGTACCAGAAGAGAATCAATATTAAGATTCGGGAGGGCATTGACCGTATCAATGAACTGGGGCATACCATCCAGGAATTGAATCAGGAAATTATGCGGATTGAGTCCGGCGGGGTGGAGACAGCCATGACATTGCGGGATGAGAGAGATAATGCATTGGATGAACTTTCCGCACTGGCCAAAGTGGACGTCAGAGAAGATGTTAACGGAGCAGTTCGGGTCAAGTTGGAAAATGTGGAATTTTTGGATGAAGTGCATGTATTCGAGGTAGGATCTGTTACGGATGAGCTGACTGGCTTTGTGACCCCCATCTGGCCTCAATTGTCGGATATGGCTAAGGAAAAATATACGCCTATGTTTGATTATAGTGTGGATATTTCTCCGGAACTGAATACAGACATCGGGCAGTTAAAGGCGCTGGTGCTTACCAGAGGTGATAAAATCGGCAATTACCGAGATGTTACCGGCGTTTCAGCGGACAAATATAACAACGGGGCAGGAATGTCCATTATGGTTTCTGCTGAGGCAGAGCTGGATCAGATGATTCATGAAATTATTACTGCAATCAATGATGTGTTCAGTCCTACTACTACAGCTAGTTTTATTGCGGCGGACGGAACAAGGTATACAGATGTGCGCGTGTGGGATGAGGAGAACGGCTGCGTTGGCAAAGATGGGGAGAAGCCAGGACGGGAGTTGTTTACCAGACGGGGCTGTGATCGTTATACGGCGGTGACGGAACAGGGAACAGGAAAGATTTATTATGTATACAATGAGGAGGATCCCCAGGACACTTCTAAAATGTATACTACTCAGGGAGTTACCGTGAACCCTGATTTGCTGGAAATTGAATCAGGTCTGCCTCATTTGGATAAGAATGGGGATCCGGACTGGGAGCTGGCGCATAAGCTGGTAGGACTTTGGGATGAAAAGAAATATACCGTGAACGCCAATGATACCAATCCATGTTCCTTTAAAGAGTATTACCAGAGGATGATCAACGGCATTGGCGCAAAGGGAGATGTGTTCGAAGGGCTTGCCACAGACCTGAGTGGAGAAGTAGCCAGCATTGAGAACAGCAGGCAGCAGGTGTTTGGTGTGTCTTCCGATGAAGAATTGCAGAATATGATTAAGTACCAGAGCGCTTACAATGCAGCCAGCCGGTTTATTAATGTGATTTCTGAGATGCTGGAGCATCTTGTAACGCAGTTATAACAGGAGGAGACTATGCCATCAACATTTTTTGGATTAACCATAGCGGGTTCCGCTTTAAATTCTTTTCATGCAGCCACCAATACGGTTGCTAATAATATCTCCAATGTAAATACCAAGGGTTATACCAGGCAGGAAGCTGTCCGGGTAGCGGCAGAAGCTCTCCGTACCAATCAGCGTTACGGGATGGTGGGCAGCGGTGTGACCACTACGGAGATTATACAGAAACGTGATTTTTATTACGATGTAAAATATTGGGAGAATAATGCCAGAGTGGGCATGTATGATACCAAACTTTATGGAATGCAGCAGATAGAGGATTATCTGCTGGATGATGACTCAGCCAAAGGTTTTACAACGATTTTGAATGAAATGTTTTCTGCCATGGAGGATTTGCAGAAGACGCCGGAGAGTTTGGATGCCAGGAAGGCTTTTATCAGTAAGTCACAGAATTTTGTCAACTTTTTTAACAGCATGAGTGTAGGGCTCACCAGGATTCAGGAGGATTTTAATCAGGAAATCGCTGCCCAGGTAGCCAATATTAACTCCATTGGGCAGAAAATTGCCCTGCTGAATAAACAGATTAATGTAATTGAACTTCAGGGAACCAATGCCAATGAGCTGAGGGATCAGCGGGCATTGCTGGTGGATCAGCTCTCAGATCTTGTGCCTGTGGAAGTGATTGAGTCGCCGGTAGCAAACAGCAATTATCCTGATGTATATACAGGAGCCACCAATTATGTGCTGAAAATCAATGGGCAGACTTTGGTTGAGAATTTTGAGTACAATACGCTGGAATGCAGGGCAAGGGATTATAAAGTCAACCAGTCTGATGCAGAGGGATTATATGAGATCCGCTGGAGCCATACCGGGATGGAATTCAATGCATCCGGAAAGAATTGTACTGGAAGGCTGAAAGCGCTGTTTGATATTCGTGACGGCAATAATAATGAAGCTTTTCAGGGAAGGATTGATTCCTTTACAGCAGGAAACGGAGGAAGTATTGTAAGCGTTAAGAATCCCAGCATTACTTCTATTAATGGCATGACGATGCCTTCTGAGGGTGTGATTACACTGGGTAATAAGAATTTTGCTTATTCTGGTTTTGCGTATGATGCCAAGACCCAGACCTATGAGTTCCAGCTTCAGACAACACTGTCCCAGGAGGAACAGAGTGCAATGCAGAACCGAAGTGCAGTAATCGGGAGCAACATTGATGCGATGGGGATTCCTTATTATCAGGCTCAGGCTAATAATTTTATTCGGGAATATGCGAAGCAGTTTAACTTGATACATAAGTCAGGGGTGGATTTGAACGGAGATGCCGGCAAGTCGTTCTTTGTGGCGAAAGATCCTACAGACGGGACGGAATATAATTTTGACGATTATCATGGGATGCAGGATATGGATGATAGCATGACCTCTGAAGGGAACTATTATTATCTGCTGACAGCGTCCAGCGTGAAGGTGGATAAAGATTTGGAATTGGATCCCCGCCTGTTGGTAACTATGTATCAGAGTGATTTGGAGGATGATGTGGCCAGTCAGGATATTGTGGAGAAGATGCTTACTTTAAAGAGTGAGGTTACCATGTTCCGCGGAGTGGGCGCTGATCAGTTTCTGGCATGCCTGATCAGTGATAATACTGTGGATACGCAGAAGGCAAAGCATTTTCTGGATAGTTATACCAATATCAATGAAACCATTATTCAGAAACGGATGTCAATTTCCGGGGTAGACGAGGATGAAGAAGCCCTTGACATGTTAAAATTTCAGAATGCATACAATCTGGCGTCCAGAATGATACAGACTATGACGGAAATGTATGATCGTCTGATTTTGGAAACCGGCGTATAGAAGGAGGCTTAGCCATGATGAGAGTAACCAACAGCATGATCAGCAGAAACAGTATGAAGAATATGAACAACAATAAGGTGAATGTTGATACGCTGAATACACAGATGACAACACAGAAGAAAATTATCCGGCCGTCGGATGATCCGATCATTGCAATCCGCGCCCTTCGCCTTAGAAGCAACTTAAGCGAGCTGAATCAGTATTATGAAAGAAATATACCGGATGCCCAGTCCTGGTTTGAAGTGACAGAAGGCGCACTGAATAATATGGAGGATATTCTGAGGGATGTTTATACCAAATGTGTGGATGCATCCACAGACGTTAAGACGCAGGAGGATCGTGCAGCGATCCTGAAGGATCTCCGTTCCCTGCGGGAACAGGTGTATGCGGAGGGAAATACGGATTGTGCCGGCAGGACTGTGTTTACCGGATATAAGACGAACAGCCAGCTTACATTTCTGAAAGAGGATAAGGAAATTAAGTATGAGATCACAGAGCCGATTTCTTTCGAGGATATGGAGGAGAAACGGTATTACAGTAATCTTGTGATAGTGCCGAATACACCGGCTGAAGTGCAGGTGGGTGTGGCAGTTGGGAATATGCCTGAGGAACATGTGATAAAGAGGATTCAGTTGTCTTATGAAGGGCTTGAGGATTTGGATCCGAATAATCTGACATACACAGATGCAGATGGAAATCAGCAGAGATTTACAGATATGATGCTGCAATCAGGCGGGGTTATGACTTTTGCATCATTAGAAACAAGTATGTCATATGATGACTGGGTAAAGGGAGGCTGTCAAGTTGGAGATAATCAGGCGATATTCTTTAAAGAAACAGGGGAATTAGTTGTAGGGGCAGATCTTGCCAACCACATCAACAGTGAAAAAATGCAACTCAGCATCACCTACCAGAAGCAGGGATTTGACGAAGGCGAAGTAAGGCCCGAACATTACTTCGACTGCAAGAACATTACCGATGCCAACAACACGCTCACCTATGTAAAAGAAAACCAGGAGATTAAATTCACTGTTTCCTTTAATCAGCAGTTAACCGTTAATACCCAGGCCAGCAATGTGTTAGATGCCGACATAGGCCGCGATGTGGATGAGATTACCAATGCAGTTCAGGCTTCCATTGCAGCCCATGATAAAGTGGAGAAGTTAAAAGCGATGCAGACGGAACAGCAGTATTCCGATGAAGCCTCTCAGGAGAAACTGAAAGAATGGATAGAAGCAGCCGAGAAAGAGGCTGTTTATGCAGATGATAATATGCAGAAACTTTTTGCCAGCGGCATTACCAAGTTTCAGGGACATATGGATCGGGTAAAGCTTGCCAGAACAGATTTGGGAAGCCGTGAAAACCGCCTGAAGCTGACAGAAAACAGAATGTCTAATCAGCAGGCAACATTTGAGCAGTTAAAATCCAGAAATGAAGATATGGAACTGTCCGATATTATCATCGAATATACGGCAGCATATAACGCATACCAGGCGTCCCTGCAGGCATCCGCCAAGGCGAACGGACAGACTTTGCTGAATTATCTGTAAGGAGGGACGGCATGGAGTTAGAAACCAGATTATTTGGAGAAATTGAGGTAGACGAGGAAAAGATTATTTTCTTTGAAAAAGGAATTATCGGTTTTCCTGACTGTCAGAAATTTATACTTGTATATGATGAGGGAGAAGACGGAACCAGGAAAGGCATTTCCTGGCTCCAGTCTCTGGATGAGCCGGCATTTGCTCTGCCGGTGATGGATCCCCTGTTGGTAAAAGAAGACTATAATCCCCAGGTAGAAGATGAAGTGCTAAAGCATCTGGGGAATCTTACAGAGGAAAATACTTACGTTCTGGTAACAGTGACAGCAACAGAAGATATCACAAAGCTGAGTGTGAACCTGAAAGCGCCCATAGTAATCAATTCAGAGGAACGGAAAGCACATCAGGTCATTGTGGAAGATGACTTTCCGGTGAAATTCGCAATTTACGAGATTTTGCAGGCAAAAAAAGAAAAGGCGGGTGAATAGAATGCTGGCATTAACCAGAAAAAAAGGAGAATCCATCATTTTAAATAATGATATCGAAATCAGTATTCTGGAGCTGCGCGGAGATCAGGTAAAAATCGGAATCAGCGCACCCAAAGAGGTTCCCGTATATCGCAAAGAAGTATATCTTCAGATTCAGAAAGAAAATGAGGCAGCGTCATCAGCAGACAGCTTTGCGGCCTTGAAGGAAATTTTATAATATAAATGATGGTTCTTAATTTTTTCCGCCAGATGGCCGATATATATAAAAGAAAAAATATCGGTCAGGTTTCACATGGAGGTGATTTTATGGAAGTTCGAAAAGTAAATACACCATCTGCGCCTTATCAGGGAAGTGGGCCGGAGGTGGCTGTAAAGCTGGAGACAGCGGTAAAGCAGGAGCCTGCGATAAGTTCTGCAGCGCCGAAGACAGAGAAGGCTGCTGCACCCAGGCCTGCAATCTCAGACAGTCCGTTGATATCGGAAGAAGAGAAGCAGAACCCGGTGGACTCCAACGAGATGAAGACAAAGAACGGCATGAAGCGTGCAGTGGAAGAAATAAACCGGAAGGCGAAGAATTCCGAAGTGATTTTCGGCATTCATGATGCGACCAACCGGGTAACCATTAAGGTAGTAGATAAGGGAACCAAAGAAGTAATCCGGGAGTTCCCGCCAGAGGAAACACTGGATATGATAGCGAAAGTGTGGGAATTAGCCGGCATCATGATAGATGAACGGGGATAGGAGGAACAAAAATGGCAATTAGGATTTCTGGGTTGAATTCAGGTCTTGACACAGATTCCATCGTTCAGGAACTTGTTTCAGCATATCGTACGAAACAGGATAAATATACAAAGGCGCAGACCAAGCTTTCTTGGAAGCAGGATGCATGGAAAGAGATGAATACAAAGATTTATAATTTCTACAGTAAATCCTTGTCTAATATGCGCCGCAGCGGCAACTTTACCAATAAGAAGATTACAATCGTTTCCGACAGCACCAAGGCAACCGTTTCCGCATCTTCCGGCGTAATTAACGGAACACAGACTTTGAAAGTTAATCGCCTTGCCAAGGCAGGTTACCTCACCGGGCGGGAATTGAAAGCATCTGACGGTGAGAAGATTGATGGAAATACACAATTATCGAAATTAGGCGTTAAGAGCGGCACTCTGAAGCTGCAGGTGGGCAGTGAGACTAAGACGGTAGAAGTAACTGACAGCATGACGGTGAAAGATTTTACCAAAGCCTTAAGCGAACAGGGAATCACTGCAAATTTTGATGCAAACCAGCAGAGATTTTTCCTGTCTTCCTCAGAGACTGGCACAAGCCATGATTTTAATTTTGTTGTGGAAGATCAGGCATCTTTAAATATGCTGAACAGCCTTGGTCTGGCAAGAGAGCAGAATTTTAAGGATATGAATGTCACTCCGGAGGAAGATGCAAAGTTTGCTAACAAGGACGATGCTGAAAATGCAGAAATTGTGCTGAACGGCGCAACCTTTACCGGCGAGAGCAATAAGTTCTCTATTAACGGGCTGAATATTACGGCAACCGGCGTCAGCGAAGAGATGACCATCAGCACTTCCACAGACGTAGACGGCATTTACAACATGGTGAAAGACTTCCTGAAGGAATACAACGAAGTGATGAATGCCATGGAGAAGGCTTACAATGCGCCGACTTCCAAGGGATACGAACCGCTGACAGACGATGAGAAGGATGCTATGTCCGATAAGGAAGTGGAGAAATGGGAAACCAAGATTAAGGATTCCATTTTGAGAAGGGATGATACCCTGCGTTCTGTCATGAGCGGTATGTCCTCGCATATGGCGAAGGTTTTTGAAGTAAACGGCAAGAGTTACAGCCTTGCATCCTTTGGGATTAAGACGGCAGGCTATTTCAATGCCGCAGAGAATGAGTCTTATGCATACCATATCGACGGCGATGCAGACGATTCTGTTTCCTCTTCCAATGACGATCAGCTGCGCAAGATGATTGAGGAAGATCCCGACGCAGTTGCAGAATTTTTCACCCAGCTTGCTACCAGTGTGTATGATGATTTGCATGAGAAGATGGGATCCACTACATTAAGCAGCGTTTACAAAGTTTACAATGATAAGCAGATGCAGAGTGAGTACGATGAGTACACCAAGACCATCAAGAAATGGGAAGATAAACTGAAGGATATGGAAGATTACTATTATAAGAAATTCTCAGCGATGGAGACTGCATTAGCAAAACTGCAATCTCAGACAAATTCACTTTCTTCACTGTTGGGTGGCTGATAAGGAGGACATGAGGTGATAGCAAACAGAGGATATGATGCCTATGCGAAGAACAAGATTTTAACAGCTTCTCCGGCGGAGCTGACATTGATGCTTTATGAAGGAGCAATTAAGTTCTGCAATATTGCAATTGCCGCTATTGAAGAAAAAGATATTGAGAAAGCCCATAATAACATAACCAAGGTAGAAAATATTATCGCTGAATTTCTGTCAACGCTGGATCATAAATATCCGATAGCCAAGGATTTTGAAAATGTTTATAATTATCTGATGGAACGTCTGCTGGAAGCGAATTTGAAGAAGGATAAAGAAATTCTTGAAGAAGTCTTGACTCATCTTCGCACGATGCGCGATACCTGGAAAGAAGTTATGGAGCAGAACAGGACTGCAAAGGCAAATTAGTATGAATAATAATTATTTGGATGTCATGATTCAGAGTCTTCAGAAAAAAGCCAAGATTCTGGACGGAATAATTGAAAAAAATAAAGAACAGCAGAAGATTTTAGAACAGGAAGAACTGGATGCAGATGCCTTTGAGGGAAATGTTAAGTCCAAAAGCGAACTGGTAGATCAGATTGATTTCCTGGATCAGGGCTTTGAAGAATTATACGGCAGAGTGAAGACTGCAATAGAAGCAGAAAAGCAGGAGCACAAAGAAGAGATTCAGATTATGAAGCAGCTGATTACGGAAATTACAGAGAAGTCAGTGACGATTCAGAGTGGGGAAATTCGCAACCGCAGGTTAGTGGAATCCCGCTTCGCTCAGGAACGGAAAAAGGTCAGAAATAGAAGGAACACTTCCACTGTGGTGAATCAGTATTATAAGAATATGGCAAAACTGAATTATGTGGATGCCCAGTTTATGGACAGAAAGAAATGAAAGCAGCCCCTTTTCCGGAGAATATCCGGCAGAGGGGTTTTGATTGCTGTCTGTGTCTGAGCAAATGGGAAGGAATGGGCGCTTACTATGAAAGTCTTCGACTTTCACAGCATGGATGGCCATGCGGCCCGTCGCACGACAGGCTGAGCATGATGGGGGTTTACTATGAAAGTCTCCGACTTCTATAGTAAGAAGGCCAATCGTCCTGTCGCACGATAGGTAAAGTAAGATAGGAGGTTTATTATGAATAACAGGGAACTGGCGAAAAGTCTTATTGACAGGATTCCGGAAAGCCGTTTGTATTATGTTCTTTCATATCTGCAGGGAGCGGCAGTCCCGGATGAAATTCCTAATGCAGACACGCAGGAGGCGTTTGCGGAGCTGGAAAGCGGCGGCGGTCATAGATTCAGCGGTACAACAGAAGACCTTTTTGTTGAATTGATGGAGGGTTAATGGATGCTTGATGTTAGATACTCCACGAAATTTAAGAAAGATTTCAAGGCCCGCGTAAAACGCCGGTGTAAAATGTCCATATTGCAACAAATTATTGAAGTTCTTAGAATACCGGGCATGCTGCCCTCTAAGAATGCAGATCACAATTTGACAGGGAATTATGCAGGATATCGGGAATGCCGCATAGACGCGGACTGGCTGCTCATCTACCGCAGGGATGGGAATGAACTTTTGCTGCATAGAATGGGAACCCATGCGGACTTGTTTCGTATGTAAGGGCATCAGCAGAACGCAGTAATATGCTTGTAACTTTTAAAATACGGAGATTCTCCCTTTCAATCGCTAAAATTCTCGGAATCCAAGAATTTTAAAATGAAATTTGCCTGCATCGGGATTGAAAATACTTGATGCAATGTGTAAAATTTAATAAGACGCAGGCAACTTTACGGAAGAGAAGGATAGCGGAGGGATTATGTTTCAATATTTAGTACTGCTGAAAACGGACAAGCAAAAAGACTTTTTCACAAAGATATATAAGGAACACAGAAATGCGATGTTTTTTACATCCTACAATATTGTGCATGATTCTTCAGATGCAGAAGACATTGTACATGAATCATTTCTGACATTGATCAAGCATGTGGATAAGCTGATAGACAATGAACCCCATAAAATCTGGCATTACATTGATACTACAGTAAAAAATAAATCCTTTAACCTCTTAAAGCGCAGAAAGATTCAGGAGGATCCTGGCCTGGATGAGGAGTGGATGCAGGGAGAAGTGATAGAGAAGGGACCGGATGCCCTGATTGAGGAATTTGAACTTCAGGAGGCAATGACCGGGCTGCTGAAAAAGTTGAAGCGTCCCTATCAGCAGGTATTGGCTCTGCAGTATTATCATGAGCTGAGCGTTCAGGAAATTGCAGAAGAGATGGAAACCACGCCGGATAATGTCAGGCATATTTCTATGAGAGCCAAGAAAAAGCTGCAGTCCATATTGGAGGAAAACGGATTGTGGAATGAAAAAGATGATAAAGATAATAAAGATAAAAAATAGCAGGATCCCCGCCGCCAATGTACGGAACAGAAAAATTCCTGCCTGTGCGGGTAGAGCTCTATTTCTCCAAACCTTTGTTTTCTGAACGATGTTTCAGCCATACAGATGGAATAATTCTATCGTGAACAGAAACCGCGTTTTGAGGATTCTCTCGTTATGGGATTGAAAGTCATGGAAATCATGTGTAAAATTTAAGATGCAACAGGAAACTGCGTAACAGTGGGGTTTTACACTGTTATCACATGGCTTACAAAAGAGAAAGGAAGATGAAGGGGGAACATGCTGCTACAATATCTGGCTCTGTTAGAAACAGATCGCGAAAAAGACTTTTTCACAGATATTTATAAGAAACACAAAACGGAACTGTATTTTAAGGCCTATAATATCGTACATAATGCAGAGGATGCGGAAGATATGGTACAGGAGACGTTTTTGTCGCTGATTCGGAATGTAGATAAAGTGATCAACGAAAAGCCTTATAAGGTCTGGTTCTATATGGAAACCATTGTGAAAAACCGTTCACTCAATCTGCTGAAACGCCGGAAAATTCAGGAAACGCCCGGCTTGGATGAAACCTGGATGCAGGAAGAAATTATGGAAAAAGGCCCGGACATATTGATGGAAGAATTCGAGGTTCAGGAAGCTCTGGCCGGCTTATTAAAAAGGCTGAAGCATCCTTATAAGGAAGTGCTGATTCTGCAGTACTACTATCAGATGAAGCCGAAGGAAATTGCAGTGGAATTGGAGACCACGGCGGACAATGTGAGGCATATATCCAAGCGCGCCAAGGAGAAGCTGCAGTCTATTCTGGAAGAAAACGGCCTATGGAATGAAAAAGGAGGTCAGGGAAAGGGAAGCGGTAAGAAAAGCAATAAGAGATAAGAAGCCGACATAATTGTGCCGGGAAATGGAGTTTCACCGTCATAGGTTGCTGCGATGATAAAAAAATCACAGTATATCTTGGGGAGAATCATACATTTTCCGGCAGTTTTACTTATTCCAAATGGAGCCGGGCTTCAGTGCATCCGAAATATCTGGTTAAGCAACACATGTGAAAAACGCATTTTGAGAATTTTTCTGACATGGGATTGAATGTCATGGAGATCATGTGTAAAATGAAAACTGTAACAGAAAACCATACAAAAGAGAAAGGAGAAGGAAAGAGAATTATGCTATTACAATACCTGACGTTGTTAGAAACAGAACATGGGAGAGAGTATTTCACAAATTTGTATAAGAAGCATAAGGATGAGGTGTACCATAAAGCGTATATGATCCTGCATAATGCAGAGGATGCGGAAAATATAGTGCAGGAGACATTTTTATCGCTGCTCAGGAATGCAGATAAGATGCTTGATTCAGAACCCTGCAGAGTCTGGTTTTATATGGACACTGTGGTAAAAAACAAATCGTATAATCTGCTGAAACAGCGTGAAATGCAAAAGAACGCTTAATACGGGGAACTGAATGGAAGAAGAAGTTCCAGGAACTTCAGAGAGTTGAATGGAAGGAGAAGTTCAGAGAGCTGAATGGAAGGAGAAGCTCAGAGAGCTGGATGGAAGGAGAAGCTCAGAGAGCTGAATGGAAGGAGAAGCTCAGAGAGCTGAATGGAAGGAGAAGCTCAGAGAGCTGAATGGAAGGAGAAGCTCAGAGAGTTGAATGGAAGAGGAAATTCAGAGAGTTGAATGGAAGAGATAGTGGAAAAGGTTCTTAATGCGTTGTAAGGAAAAAATAATCCTGACAGGAGGTGGGAGAATCCCTGTCAGGAGTTATCGTCAGGAACTGTTAAAAAATAACTTGCGAAGATGGGTAATTATTATAGGCCAGGTACAATAGTTATTCTTTAACAGTTTCTTAGATGGCAGAGGTAAAAAGGAGCGAAGAGCCAGAGCTGGTGAGAGAATTTGTTCTGGCTCTTCTGTGGTTTTCCAGCTCCCCGGAAAAACCTATATAAATACCCGCCACATATATAATAACAATCAAGAGGCGCGAATTATGACAGTTTTTGGGGATATTTTGAAGAAATGGGAAAAATGTGTGAATTTTCCGGATATAGGATAATGAAAATAATCAGATGCCAAACATTTTCCGGGTGCTTTCCACTTCTTGCAACGTGAAGCCCAGTTCTTTTGCAATCTGATCGTTCGTATACCCGGAATTGCTTTTTACTTTCCGGAAGATTTTCCCGGATAGCAGGATGCCTTCCTGAATACCTTCTTGCCGGCCTTCATTTCTGATTGTTTTTGCTTCATAATCAAGAACCTTTCCACCCATAACAGATTTCACCTCTTCCTTTACGTCATATTCAAAGAAACGAACCAACATGCTGCTGTCCGCGCTGCTCTGGCATTCCCAATGGTATTTCTTTGGCGTCTTCCCTAAAACCTTGAAACTGTTATCTGTAATCCGTTTTGTTTCATCTCCGTCCTGACGGTTCAGAAAATGTTCATTAGGGGCAAATATGATTTCTTCTTTCCCTGTATAGTGTTCCCCAAAAATTTCATTAATTACAGGAAGGATGAGGCTGCTGCAGTCATTAAGCAATGTCCGAAACATGTCATCATAAGGTGTACTGGTTGAACTCATACTTCCTCCTTGTCATATTTCTTGGCTATGGATGCGTTGTATATTAATGAGAGAAGGCAAAACTTTTTATAGAATTATTTTAACATGGATTAAGAGGGAGTACAATAAATTTCTGATTGTAAAATGGAATCCTAAAATATGTTACTTTTCACGGGGTGGGGAAATAAACGAAATAGAACACTGTGGTTCGGACAATCGAACGGGCTACAGTGTTTTTTATTTGAAGTAGTGGTATTGTATGGTATTACTCCGGCGGTTAAATATCGCAGAATTTTACGTAGGATAAATTTTCATCTGCAAGGCGGAAGAATGAGTTGCAGCGAGGGTTACAACGATTGCTCACAACGTGGCAGATGGAAATTTAGACAAGTAAAAACTGCGATATTTAACCGCAGAGTAATATAATAGTGAAAAAACTGTAAATGGATAGAAGATATTTAAAATTTAACTAAATTATAAATTAAATTTTACCGATATAAAATAAAGATAGGAAATCGTTTAGACGCATGGAGGCGACATACCATAAAAGTAAGAGAAATGGATTATCGTCTGTTTCTCTTTTTTTATTCAAAAAATTGGTGATAGTCTGAGGTACTAATCGTGAAAAAGGCAAAAATAGGAATATTAGGAACAGGCAATATAGGCACAGATTTATTAATGAAAATTCTGAATACAGAGTCATTGGAGTGCACAGTTTTTGCTGGTCATAATCCAGATTCTTCAAACATCAAAATGGTTTCAGATATGGGAATTTCTACTTCGATTGATGGAGTAAAGGCACTGGTGGACAATCAAAATAACCTTGATATTATAATTGATGCTACCAGTGCCAAAGCGCATATGGCCCATAGAAATTTACTGGAACGCCTGGGGAAATATGTTATTAATTTAACGCCTACAGAAACAGGGAAAAAATGTGTGCCATTTATCAATGGGGAAGAATGTGTATGGTGCAGAGAAGTAAATATGATAACTTGCGGAGGCCAAGCTACAATTCCTTTAGCATATGCCATTGTGCAAGCTGGCTGTAGTGTGTCATACATCGAAACAGTGTCAACGATATCAGCGAAATCAGCAGGTAAAGCTACACGGGAAAATATAGATGAATTTATAGAGACAACTTCTGGAGCAATGAAGCTGTTTACAGGTGTTAATCATACAAAATCTATTATGATTATTAATCCCAATGAACCTCCGGTTAATATGAGAAATACCATATATTTTCAGGTGGAACAAGGAGATTTGAGCAGAGTATGTGAGGGTGTTGAAAGGACAGAGTTACAAGTAAAAAGATATGTTCCAGGCTATAAAATTATTGTTGCTCCATCTTTAATAGATAATATATTGGCAATTACAGTTGAAGTGTCTGGAAATGGAGATTTTCTCCCTGAGTATGCTGGGAATCTTGACATTATAACTTGTGCAGCAATAGAAATGGCAGAAAAATACTACAATAACATTTTGATTAAGGAGCGATAAATTTGAGGCAGCCATTAATTTTTGATTCTACTTTGCGGGATGGTTCCCATGCTGTGAAACAGAATTTGACAGAAGAACAGATAAGAAAATATTGCAAGGCAATAGATGGATGTGGAAATTATGTATGTATCGTTGGTCATGGAAATGGTTTAGGCGCATCTTCCATTCAAATGGGTTTGAGTGGATTGGATGAAATAGATATGTTAAAAATTGCAAGAGAAGAACTAAAAGAAACGTCCTTGGGAGCCTTTATTACGGTTGGGTTTGGAACCATTAGGAATCAGATTAATCCGGCTATAGAAGCAGGTGCAACTATATTTTGCGTAGCATGCCATTGTACGGAAGCAGATACAACAAAACCTCATATTTCGTATTTGGTTTCGAAAGGAATGGAAGTGTATGGGGTGTTAATGATGTACCATATGGCTTCTAAAGAGAGATTATTAGAGGAAGCTAGAAAAATTGAGAGTTATGGCGCAAAAGGCGTTATTTTAATGGACTCTGCCGGAACATCAACATTAGAAAAAGTGAAAGAAGTAGTTGAGTATTTAACATCTGAATTAAATATTACGGTAGGATTCCATTCCCATAATAATTTTGGGATGGCAGTGGCTTTATCGTATGTAGCATATCAGTCAGGGGCAGATATTATGGATGGAACGTTGCGCGGATTTGGTTCAGGGGCAGGAAACTGTCAGTTGGAAGCTCTGGTGGCATTGTTCGAGAAAGAAGGAATTAAGTCCGGCATAAATTTAAATCAGATGTTAGAGGTAAGTGAAAAAGTCGTACAGCCGATGTGGGAATATAAAACTCCGGTCAATGATATTAGTATCGTAAGCGGCTATGCAGGCGTAGTTTCCACTGTAAAGCATAAAGTCTTGAAAATAGCGCAGGAATACCATATTTCTGGGAGAGATATCTTTTTAGAACTGGGGAAACGGAATGTAATAGCAGGAGAAGATGATGTTATTTTAGAGGTTGCGGAAAAATTGAAGTCAAAAATGTTATCTCAAGGATAGGAAGCAGCAAATAGGTTATTATGGAGGGTTTTATAATATGAATGAAATAGGAGACGCCTATTACCAGGCAGCTGTAGTGTTTTTTGAAAGCCAGCAATATGACAAGGCAGTTGAAAATTTTATAAAAGCGTATAGACATGGGACACATCGGAAAGAAATTTTGGATCATTTATATTCATGTTTTATTACACCTAATGAAGCAGAATTTAAAAAAAATTATCAAGAGAACAGAAAAGAGATGCTGGATATCCCATACGAAGAATTAGAAATAGATTTTATTCCAGTTTCGGATTCAAAATTTTATCTGTTCCATCGTCCTTCTGAAGAATTTGCGGGTTCTTTCCAATTGGATGATACATCTATTATGTCAGATGATGTGGATTTTGAAAGTATTTTGGTTGCAGATTATTGGGATTTCCGGCAGATATTGCCTTTTATGAAAGAAACAACCTGGGATACCGTATATATTTTACTGAATCAGCAGGCAGCGGGTTTTGCTTCTTTTTTTAAGCTGCCGCGTTTTCATGAACTTTATATGAAGAATGTAGTAATTTTTGAAGACACAGAAATAATGAAAATATTTTTTGATGAGTATTCCAATTATTATCTGCCAAAAAAAATCCTGGCGTCAAGTGATAAATATGAATTTATTTTGAATCATATACATAGAAAACGGATTAAGTATTTGTCACAACAAAGGGACAATGTATTTCTTTCTATTATTATTCCCAGCTATAATCGTGGCAGAAGGGCATTATCTGCAGTAGAAGAGATTTGCCGCTCCCACTATGACAGTGAAATTGAGATAATTGTTTCTGACAATGGTTCAGATTTATATGTTTCGGAGTATGAAGCTATCCAGCAAATGCATGATACAAGGGTAAGATATAATCGTAATAAATATAATATGGGCTTTTTAGAAAATGTTGTTAGGGGATTGGAGATGGCAAAAGGGAAATATGCTGTTTTGAGCAGCGATGAAGATGTAATGTTGATTGAGCAGTTGCCCCATTATTTTAATTTGTTCAAAAAGTATAGAGAATGCGGAGTATTTGTAACCGGTGGTTTTGGGATGCAGAATTTTCCGCCGCTTGAACAAGAAACCGTACAGCTTCATGGGTATGAAGCTATAATAACAGGGATAAACCGAGCTTATATGACAGGGATTGGGTATAATATGGCTCTGATCCATCAAATGGGTTTATTAGAATATTTACGGCAGCATGCAGACAACATAATGGTTGATTATTATCCTCATTGCATATTAAATTTTAAATTAGCTTTAGTGAGTGCTATATTAGAATGTGGACAGCCCCCATTGTGGTTGGAAAAAGCAGAGGAGGAAGAAGATGATGAAAGTTTAAAGTCATATATGCTCATTGACTCAAGGGAACAGCAATTTGTGGGTGCCGTAAATGTATTTATTGAAAGCGGTATGTCCGGAAATATACTTTGCTGTTTGTATGTAGAACGCTGCTGGAAATTTTTTCATTTATTGTATCTTTCAGTGTTTTTTTATGCTGACTATTTTAAAAAAAATAATATGAAATGGGAGAGTGTTTTGGAAGACGCAAGGAGAAGAGCTGAAAAAAATCTTAGCCTATTGGAAAATGATACAACATTGGAAGAGAGAGCAGGTCTTCGGGAAAAAATTGCTGAATTATTTTTGGAATACAGAGAAAAGGATGTGCACAGATAAACATTTTGGAAGGTACAATAGTATGACAATTGATACAAAGTTTTTCCAGGGGAAGAGAGTATTGGTAACAGGGCATACCGGTTTCAAAGGAAGCTGGCTAAGTAAAATACTATACGACATGGGCGCAGAAGTCGTTGGATATTCGTTAGAGCCAGCCCATCCGTCTCTTTTTGAATCGGCAGGATTAAAACATAGGGTGCATTCCGTAATTGGTGATATACGGGATTTTAATCATTTAAAAAAGATCTTTGTCAATGAGAATCCAGAGCTCGTGTTTCATTTGGCTGCACAGCCAATTGTCCGTGAATCCTATAGGAATCCGAAAGAAACTTACGAAATCAATGTGCAGGGGACGGTTAACCTCTTAGAATGTGTAAGGCAATCGAAAAGCGTAAAATCTGTGGTGAATATCACAACGGATAAGGTATATGATAATCAGGAATGGGAATGGGGATACCGGGAAGATGACAGGCTGGATGGATTTGATCCCTATTC
Source organism: Eubacterium sp. (assembly GCA_021769425.1). Classification (GTDB taxonomy): domain Bacteria; phylum Bacillota; class Clostridia; order Lachnospirales; family Lachnospiraceae; genus Petralouisia. Next base: position 56,146 of record JAETSX010000005.1, on the reverse strand, counting down.
AAACTCCAAATCCTGTTCAGAGTTGGTAACTCATAGCTATAACCGTTCATTTTTAAAAGAGAAAGGCATCGCTGTTTCTACTATGCGTGCCGGAAATGTCATCGGCGGGGGAGATTTTTCAAAAGATCGTATCATACCTGACTGTGTAAGGGCTATGCAGAGGAAGGAAAAAATAATTGTCCGCAATCCACATTCTGTCCGTCCATATCAGCATGTGCTGGAACCTCTGCATGCTTATATGCTGACAGCCTGGCAGCAAGCAGTACATCCGGAATATGCAGGATGCTATAATGTAGGGCCGGAAGAAAAGGATTGCATCACTACAGGGGAGCTGGTGCAATTGTTTTGTGAAAAGTGGGGGCCGGAAGCATCCTGGGAAACACAATCTATGATTGGACCCCATGAGGCAGGCTTTTTGAAGCTGGATTGTTCCAGAATAAAGAACAGATTTCAGTGGAAACCGGTATGGGACATTGAAAAAGCTGTGGAAAAAACAGTGGAATGGACGAAAGCTTATCTGAGGAAAGAATCTGTCTGTGATTGTATGGACAGGCAATTGCAGGAATTTTGGAAAGAATCATCCATAAGAGACAGCTGAGAACAGAGATGCAGAGAAGAGTTACAAGGAGAAAAATCCATGAAAGTTGTTATTTTAGCCGGCGGATATGGCACACGAATTAGTGAAGAAAGCCAATGGAAGCCAAAGCCGATGATTGAGATTGGAGGAAAACCTATTCTATGGCATATAATGAAAGGATATTCTCATTATGGCTTCCATGATTTTGTGATTTGCGCAGGATATAAACAGCATATGGTAAAAGAATGGTTTTCGGATTATTTTTTACATAACAGCGATGTGACATTTGATTTTTCAAAAGGGAAGCGTGACGTTACAATCCATAATCATTTTTGTGAACCTTGGAAAATTACAGTTGTGGATACCGGGTTAAATACAATGACTGGCGGCAGGATTAAAAGGATACAGCCCTATATTGAGAATGAGCCGTTTATGCTGACTTATGGAGATGGCGTCTGTGATGTTAATATACAAAAACTGTTGGAATTTCATAGGTCACATGGAAAAATTGCAACATTGACAGCGGTAATGGTAGAACAGCAAAAAGGAATTATGGATATTGGCGGCGATAATGCAGTCCGTTCTTTCCGTGAAAAGAATAAAAATGACGGAGTATTGATTAATGCAGGTTATATGGTATTTGAGCCGGAAATATTCAAATATCTGGCTGGAGATCAGACTGTGTTTGAGAGAGAACCGTTTGAACGTCTGGTATCGGAAGGGCAGCTGATGTCTTATACCCATAAAGGTTTTTGGCAATGTATGGATCATAAAAGAGAAAAGGATATGTTGGAAAAACTTTGGGAAACGGGACAGGCTCCCTGGAAAGTCTGGAAAGATTAAGGCAGATGCACAGGATAAAACGGAATGGCATGGCGGCAGGGAAACAGGTATCTTGAAATGAATAGAAAGATTGAGGAAAGTGCAGATGTTAAAATTTAATAGTATGACGGAACAGGAAGCAAGAAAAGAGATTTTGGATATTGTTGCGGAATACTGTAAGACATATCACAACCAGAAAGAATATAAGGCAGGGGATAAGATTCCATATGCCTCGCGGGTGTACGATCAGGAGGAAATGTGCAGTTTAGTGGATTCGGCACTGGAATTCTGGCTGACGTCAGGAAAATATACGGATGAATTTGAACGCTCCCTGGCAGAGTATTTGGGAGTGGGATATTGTTCTCTGGTTAATTCTGGTTCATCCGCAAATTTAAATGCTTTTATGGCCCTGACGTCGCCGTTGCTGGGGGAGCGTCAGGTACGTCCTCAAGATGAAATGATTACCGTTGCAGCAGGCTTTCCAACCACAGTTACGCCTGCAATACAGTATGGTGTGACGCCGGTGTTTATTGATGTTACAATTCCTCAATATAATCTGGATGTTACCCAGTTAGAAGAAGCACTGTCAGATAAGACAAAAGTTGTGATGGCAGCGCATACGCTGGGAAATCCCTTTGACCTGTATACAGTGAAATCCTTTTGTGAAAAACATAATTTATGGTTGATTGAAGATAACTGTGATGCATTGGGCAGTAAATATATTATAGATGGCGAGGAAAAGTTTACAGGCACAATCGGCGATATTGGAACTTCGTCCTTTTATCCGCCCCATCATATGACAATGGGAGAAGGCGGGGCAGTTTATACAAATAACCCACTCTTGCATAAATGTATTCGTTCTTTCCGTGATTGGGGACGGGACTGCACATGCCCTTCCGGGAAAGACAATCTGTGCGGCCACAGGTTTGACAGACAGTATGGGGAACTTCCCATGGGATATGATCATAAATATGTATATTCCCATTTTGGATATAATTTAAAAGCTACAGATATGCAGGCGGCGATAGGATGCGCTCAGCTTAAAAAATTTCCGGGATTTGTGAAAAAACGGGTTCAAAATTTTGAGCGGCTGAAATCAAATCTTGCAGATTTGAAGGAATGGCTGATTCTCCCGGAGGCATGTGCAAATTCTGTTCCCAGTTGGTTTGGTTTTTTGATTACCTGCAGGGAGGGAATTGCGCGGAATAAAATGGTTTCCTGCCTTGAGGCGAAAGGCATACAAACCCGTATGCTGTTTGCCGGGAATTTGATTAAACATCCATGCTTTGACCAGATGCGGAGGGAGAAAAGAGGATATCGTGTGGTTGGTGAACTGGAGAATACGGAGCGGATTATGAAGGATGCTTTTTGGGTTGGCGTTTATCCGGGAATGACAAATGAAATGATAGATGACATGTCACAGGTGATTGTTGAAGCAGTAAAAGAACAAATTTGAAGGTCGATAGAGTTTTTATCAGGAGGTAAAGATGCGAGTATGTGATTTAGTAGCAGATTATATTTATAGCAGTGGGATAGAGGACGTTTTTATGATTTCCGGCGGCGGGGTTATGTTTCTTACGGATGGCCTTGCATGTAATCAGAAATTAAATAAAATATGCTGTCATCATGAGCAGGCTGTGGCAATGGCTGCTGCGGCATATGCAAAGTATAAAGGGATTGGCTGTGCATATGTGACAACAGGCTGCGGCGGTACCAATGCGATTACAGGAGTATTGAACTCATGGCAGGATAATGTTCCGTGTGTGTTTATTTCCGGACAGTGCAAGCGCAAGGAAACACTGGGGTATATCAATCTCCCAATCCGTCAGGTTGGCGTCCAGGAAGCAGATATCATATCGATTGTAAGGTCAATTACAAAGTATGCGGTAATGGTGGAACATGCAGAAGATATATTATATCATTTGGAAAAGGCGTTATTTTTGGCGAGAAATGGAAGACCTGGCCCGGTATGGCTAGATATACCTATGGATATTCAGTCAGCGGAGATAGAGGAAGCAGACTTGCGCCATTTTGAGCCGGAAGAATTAAAGCCAGTGAAGAAAAAAATCCATCCAAAAGAAGTAGATGGGCTTGTGGATGATCTGAAAAGTGCCAAACGTCCGGTTATCATTGCAGGCCATGGGATACGGCTGGCAGGTGCAATAGAAGAATTTTCAGAATTTGTGCATAAACATAAAATCCCTGTTGTATGTTCAAGGCTTGGTACGGATGTAATGCCTACATTGGATGAGTTAAATATCGGAAGAATAGGAAATAAGGGGACACGGGCTGCTAATTTTGCGTTGCAGAATGCTGACTTGGTGATTGCGGTTGGCAGCAGGCTGAGCGTAAGCAGTACAGGACAGGAGTATGAATATTTTGCGAGAGAGGCAAAAGTAATTGCGATTGATATTGATAAATATGAGCATTTGAAAAATACAGTCCATGTTGAGCAGATTATCCAGGCAGATGCGAAAGATGCATTGCAAAAACTGCTGTCAGCGTGTAAGGAATGCAACTATGGTGAATGGGCAAAAAAATGCCTGGAATGGAAGAATTTGTATCCGGTTTGTTTAAAAGAATATTATAGAGATGATTCTCAGGGAATTAATATGTATTTATTTGTTGAGGAATTGTCAAAATATTTCAAAGATGATTCTGTATTAGTGGCAGATGCAGGTTCTGTGGCCTATGTTCCTGCCCAGGGAATCAAAACGTATGATAAAAGCCAAAGGTATATTGCCAGCGGCGCCCAGGCAGAAATGGGCTTTACATTGCCGGCGGCAATCGGGGTCTGTTTTGCAAGAAAGAGTCAAGAAGTGTTGGGAATTACGGGCGATGGAAGCTTTCAGATGAATATACAGGAACTTCAGACGTTAGTGCATCATAAATTGCCGGTGAAACTGTTTGTATGGAATAATGACGGATATTTATCTATCCGCGCAACACAAAATAAATTTTTTGAGGGGAGATTTATTGGTACAGACAGTGCATCAGGTGTGTCATTTCCAAAGATAGAAAAGATAGCGGATGCTTATGGGATAGATTATTTCAAGATCGAAACGATTCAGGATATAGAGGATAAAATGCCGGAAATTATGTCTAAAAGGGGACCGGTACTATGTGAAGTGAAAATAATACGTGATCAGGAAGTCATACCGTCAGTGAGTTCAAAGAAATTAGAAGATGGCAGATTGGTGTCTGCACCTATTGAAGATATGTATCCATTTTTGCCAAGGGATGAATTTAGGGAGCATATGATCGTAAAACCTGTAGAGGAATCATAGGACATATCACAGAAATATATAAAAGGAAATGGATAACGATGAGAAAAATTATTGTAACTGGCGCCACCAGTATGATAGGCGCTGCACTGATACGGGAATCCATAAAGAGAGAAACGGAGGTACTGGCAATTGTTAGAGCGCATTCTCCCCATATAGATCGTCTGCCTGAATCAAAGCTATTGAAAGTTTATGAATGTGATTTAAGCAGTCTGGATGCTATTAATGATGTTTCTGATACATATGATGTGTTTTATCATATGGGCTGGGGACATACCTCGAAAGAAGAGAGAGACAATCCCATACTGCAGGAGCCAAACATTAAATATACGTTAGATGCGGTAAATTTGGCCAAAAGGCTTGGGTGCAGAAAATTTATCGGAGCTGGTTCACAGGCAGAATATGGAAAAGTTGACGCTGTTATTACACCGGATACGCCTGTGAATCCGCTGACTGCTTATGGAATGGCGAAGTACAGTGCAGGAATAATGAGCGGTAAGTTATGTGAGCAATCTGATTTGATTCATATTTGGACGAGGATTTTCAGCGTGTACGGCTGCTATGACAGAGAAGGAACTATGATAAATTATGCTATGGACAGGTTTTTAAAGGGAGAAACGGCTGAATTTTCTTCCGGGGAACAGATGTGGGACTATCTGTATGAGGATGACGCCGGACGGATGTTTTATCTGATTGGAGAACTTGTGAATAAGAACCAGGTGTATTGCATTGCTAGCGGTGAGTCAAGGCCATTGAAAGAATATATTATGGAATTAAGGGATTTATGTCGGGCGGATGGGCGATGTGAATTTGCAAAGAAAGCAGGTGATAATTGTACGATAGGTTTGCAGGCGGATATCAATAGTCTTGTTCGGGATATAGGATATAAACCGCAAATGTCTTTTAAAGAGGGTATTGAGAGAGTGATTTGTTGGCAGAGAGGTCAATAATAGTTTGAAAAGTATTAATTAAAATATTTTTAAAAAGGCTATAAAGTCTTTTTAAAAATAACCGATAAAAATAATGTAAGTCAAAGATGCAACATTGTAATCGTTGCAAGATGGTTTCTGGTGATTATCCTAGGCGCCAATCAGAAACTTGGAAGACTGTTTTAACAGAATATAAATGCCGTCATATTTGATGAATGGTAGTTATATTAAATAATTTTGCAGCATGGAAGCTGCAGTATATTCAAGGAGGAAAATCTTATGGCAATGGTCGTACAACACAATCTTACAGCAATGAATTCCAACCGTCAGTTGGGTGTTACAACAAGTGCTCAGGCAAAATCTTCTGAAAAATTATCATCTGGTTACAGAATTAACCGTGCTGGCGATGATGCAGCAGGATTAAAGATTTCTGAGAAAATGAGGAGCCAGGTGCGCGGTTTAACACGTGCTTCTACAAATGCACAGGATGGTGTATCCTTAATCCAGACTGCTGAAGGTGCTTTAAATGAAGCTCATTCTATTCTCCAGAGAATGAATGAACTGGCAGTTCAGGGCGCTAATGACACAAATGAGAACATTGACCGTGAAGCTATCAACGAAGAATTAGATCAGCTGACACAGGAATTAGACAGAATCTCCACTACAACTCAGTTCAATAAGCAGAATTTGTTGGATGGAACCTTTACAACCAGAAATCTTCAGGTTGGCGCAAATGCAAATCAGAAGATTCAGATCAGCATTGACAATATGAATGCTGAGACACTAGGATTGAGAGAAATCAAAGGCTTCGAAGCTGGTGCTACTCAGACAGGCAGCAAACCACTTTCTGTAACATATAAAGGGATGACTTATCAGTGGGATGCTTCTAAAACTGCAGCAAGCAATCAGACTTTGGCAGCTCAGGCGTTTTCAACAGCAATTATAAATGCTGCTTCCGAAGATCAATATGCACCGTATATGAGCGGAACAGATGTATATTACGGTGAATTTAGCACAAATGGTATCTCTCTTACAACAAATTATTCCACAAAAGTTAGCTGGGCTATGGCGAATGATATCAGTGCAGCTAAAGCAGCTATGAGCAATGCAATGGTTGCCAGCTTTGCAGATTATATTGACAAGACAAATGTTGTTGCAAACGGACCTACAGTTGCAGCTTCTGGCGCTTCTTTCACTTATGATAAGCCTAAGGTAGACTCTTATGCAGTTGCAAATGCAACGATTACCGCTGTGCAGAATGCAATCAATAAGGTATCTTCCCAGAGATCCGCACTTGGTGCAATTCAGAACAGATTAGAGCATACAATTGCAAACCTGGATAATGTTGCTGAGAATACACAGGCAGCAGAGTCTCGTATCCGTGACCTTGATATGGCTTCTGAGATGGTTGAATACAGCAAGAACAATATTCTTGCTCAGGCTGGACAGTCCATGTTGGCACAGGCTAATCAGTCAACTCAGGGTGTATTATCCTTGTTACAGTAATTAGCTGTAGTTAGAAACGATCTAATTTCAAATTATGATATGAAAGAATATAGAGGAGTTGGCAATGCCAGCTCCTTTATTCATAAAAATATAAATTAATGATTAAATTCTTGGAGAAAAGCATGGAAGAGAAAATACAAAGTTTATACCAAAAATTAAGAGATATCTCTGCTTTATACCTGATTTATCGTATGCAGAATAACGTAGAACAAGTGAAGAAAATAATACCGGAAATACAAGAATTTGTGTTATGGTTTCTGGATGAAAATAGATTTGGGATAGAAGAAGAGCTATACCAGGGAATGTGCCAGAATATTATTGTAATTTTAGATGATATTTTACAGGCGATGGAACAGGAAGATATCGTATTGCTTCATGATGCGGTGGCGTATGGTTTGATGGAGTATCTTCAATTATTTGTAGAAGAAGAGCAGGAGGAAGGAACGGATGACAATCTATGAAAAGAATTTGAAAGTATTGGCGGAACATTATCCGGAAATGGACAAAATGATTGAAGAAGCGGGAAAAACAATAGAACCAAAATTGAAAATTATAGAGGAAGCGTCTTACAGCGGAGAGAAGATTTTAAAAATAGAAAAGGAGGATAAGATCTGTTATTTATGCGGTAAGCGGAATACGGCGGAACCGGCTCAGATTTGGGTGGAAACCTTGGGAGAACTTCAGCCTAATGCACCAGTTTTGATGGTGGGAACCGGAAATCCGTCCTATTTAAAAGAATTAGTGGAACACACAGAAAATCGAATTACAATTATTATATATGAACCGTCTATCCAGATCTTTTTGAAGTTTTTGGAAATGGCAGAATTAGAGTCATGGATGAAAAAGCATCTGATTGTTTTTTGGGTGGACGGATTGAAGGATATGGATCAAAAACATATGGAAGGAATTTTGCAAAGTGTTTTGATCTATGAGATGCTGAATTTCTCCAAAAATATTGTTCTTCCCAATTATGGTAAATTATTTCCGGAAGAAACAGTCGGGTTTATGAAAACATGCCGTGATATTGCGTTAAGGGAAACGATGGATTTCAATACTAAAAATGTTTTTTCAGCTGTTATGGTAAAAAATTTATTCCTTAATGCGAGATACTTATGCAACGGCTATAAAACCACCCAGCTTCCTGATGTAATTCCTCGGGATATTCCAGGAATTCTGGTGGCAGCGGGGCCTTCCCTCAATAAAAATATTCAGGAATTAAAGAAAGCAAAAGGGAAAGCGTTTATTGTTGCGGTGGATACTGCAATGAAGCCTTTGCTGCAGGCGGGGATAAAACCAGATATGTACGCAATTGTTGATGCAATGAAGCCGTTGGATCTTGTTAAAATAGAAGAATCAAGGGAAATTCCCCTTTTAACTACGTTAAATGCGGCGCCGGAAATATTGGAGTACCATAAAGGCATGAAATTTTTCTTTAATGAAGGATACCAATTTGCAGAAAGAATATTTTTGAAAAGTGGCCAGAAGATAGGGGATGTATCCTGCGGCGGTTCGGTTGCCACCAGCGTATTTTCATTATTATATAAAATTGGAATTGATACAGTTATTTTAGTGGGGCAGGATTTGGCCTATACAGACAATAAATCCCATGCGGACGGAACCTTTCATGAGGTTATGGAACAGGTGAATACCAGTTATTTTAGGATGGTGGAGGGAAATTATGAGGAAAAAGTTCCAACCAGAAATGATTTTAAGGTGTTTATTGACTGGTACAATATGTACATAGAAGGATGCCAGAATCATAGAAAGAGTTTCCGCGTAATTAATGCTACTGAAGGCGGAGCAAAGATCCAAAATACAGAGATTATGACTTTGCGGGAGGCAATTCAAAAAGAATGTACTAAAGAGGTGGATATTCAGAAATGTCTTGGAAAGCTGCCCTGCATGTTGGATGAGGAGGCAAAAGAGTGGGCTGTAAAGTATCTGAAAGGTCTGGGGAGAGAGTTTCAGAACTTATCAGCAGCTGCCCAGAAAATAGTAAAATTATATCAAAAATTGGATAAAGTATGTAAGAGGAGAAATATTGATCAAAAGGAATATTTGAATTTATTAAAGAAAATTGAGCGGAAGATGGAGGATATTGGGAAGAGAAGTACCTATCAATTGGTGATGATCACTATGAATAATGCCCAGTACATTTTAAGTAATGAGCAGTTTTTGGTAAAGGATTCCATCCGGGAAGAAGGAAAAGAAATGGCAAGAAAGGGAATTCTTTATATGAAGAATGTAGCGGATATGGCCGAGGTATTTCAAGAGTTTGCAGAAGAAATCTTTATAGATGGGATGGAGGAAGTAAACGATCCGCCCAGGGACGAGGGATAATTTATGGAGCTTGGCAGCAATTTTGAATTAGATATTTCCAGTTTGCATAATACGGAAAGCCACATATTTCGTTATTTAGAGTCATATCACACCTACTACATGGACAGCGGGCGCAGCGCTTTAGCTGTCCTGAATCAAGTGTTAGCTTCGGGAATCATTCTGCTGCCCTCTTATATCTGCGAATCTGTGGTAAAGGTATATCGGGAAAATTTTTCAATCGTATTTTATAAAATCAAGAGAGATTTTACTGTTGATATAGAGGATTTGGACAGTAAACTTTCTGAGGGCGTCACCGCTGTTTATCTTATGCATTATTTTGGGCAGCAGCAGGATGAGATGTTTTTAAATTGGTTAAATAAAAAGAGACGGCAGTATGAATTTGTTATTATTGAAGATACTACCCACAGCATTTTTACAAAAAGAAGAACCATAGGTGACTATTGCGTCTGCAGTCTGCGCAAATGGTTTCCCATTTCAGACGGCGGAGTATTATATTCTGAAAATAAGCAGATGGATATTCCTTTCGCGGATATATTTGCCAAAAATCCGTCGGCGGTTTTGGAAGCTATGATTCTGAAAAAACTGTATCTTGAAGGAAAAGCAGACGGCAATGAATTGTACCGGAAGATTTTTACAGAAGAGGAAGAGAAGATGGACAAACAGAGGGAAATATATAGGATTTCTGAATTATCCCGAAGCTTATTAAAGTATTTTTCAATTGATGAACTGAAAGAAAAAAGAAGGGAGAATTATCGGATGCTGCGAAATGCATTGCAGGAATGTGGAATGGAATTGGCTCTGGAAAGTAAGCAGATGGTTCCCCTCGCCTGTCCCGTTTATTTGAATGGCAGGGAGGAGTTTCGCCAGTATCTGGCGGAGCATCGGGTCTATTGCGCCGTACATTGGCCATTGGCCGGAACCGGTTTGGAGGATCATAAAGATGCAAAAGAAATGTCAGAGCAAATTCTATCGCTGCCGATTGATCAAAGATATGGGGCAGAACATATTCAGTATTTAGCAGAGCTGATAAGAGATTACGTAAAAATCAGGAGATAGCTATGGAAATAATTCCAATAGAGAAAAAGGAAAAATGGAACAGCACAATAAAGAGTTTTCGGAATTGGGATATTTATTATTTGAATGAATATGCCTGTTCCTTACAGCTGCATGGCGATGGACAGCCTGTTTTAATCTATCATGAGCAAAATGAGGGAAAGCTGTGTTATGTAATGATGCAGGAGGATATTGCAAGGTTTTTACCGTTGTCTTCTTATTTAAGACCGGGTATGTATTACGACTGGACGACGCCTTACGGGTATGGCGGGCCTTTGACAGAAGGTGATATAACAACGGAATGGGTTGAAAATTTTATAAGAGAACTGAGCGAATGGTGCAGGAATCATAAAATAATTTCTCAATTTTTCCGCTTTCATCCGTTATTGCAGAATCAAAAAGCGATTGAGAATGTGTGCGATATTGTGTACATGAAAAAGACAGTTTATATGGATACCGCAGACAAAGAGATTATATTCAAGAATATGACTCCCAATAATAGAAACATGGTTCGCAAAGCCCTGAGACATGGAGTAGAAATTGTAAAAGATAAAGGTGAGAGGACAGGAGAATTTCAGAATATATATGAAGCAACGATGAGAAATAATGAAGCAGAGGATTATTATTATTTTAAACGGGAATATTTTGAATATATAAATCATCACATGAAAGAGAACATCATATACTTTTACGCCGTTTATCAGGGAATGCCTGTCAGCGCTTCTATCTTTTTTTATAATAAAAAATATATGCATTATCACTTGTCGGGAACATTACCGGAATATCGGAAACTGGCATCGGCTAATTTGTTGCTGAGCGCGGCTGCTGACTGGGCGGCAGAACAGGGGATCAAAGAATTCCATTTGGGCGGCGGAGTGGGAATCGAAGACAGCCTCCTGACTTTTAAGAAGCACTTTAACAGGAATGGATTGCTGGATTTTTGCATTGGAAGGAATATTTTTGATCCACAGGCATTTGATGAGTTAGTGTCCCTGAGAAGAGAAAAAGATCAGACTTTTGACGACGCTAAGCAGTTTTTAATTAAATACAGGGCTTAATATAAAAAAGGAAGTGATGGAGCGGAGGAGAGAATGGAAAAAAAAGTATTTATCATAGCAGAAGCAGGCGATAATCATAACGGAGATTATAATTTGGCTCTTCAATTAGTAGATAAGGCTGTGGAAGCCGGGGCGGATTGTGTAAAATTCCAAACGTTTGTGACAGAAAATGTAATTTCAAAGTTTGCTCAAAAAGCAGAATATCAGAAAGAAAATACGGGGAGTGAGGAAAGTCAGTTTGATATGGTAAAAAAACTGGAACTGTCTTTTGAACAGTTCCGTTCTATACAACAGTACTGTAAGGAAAAAGGAATTATGTTTCTGTCCACTCCATTTGATCTGGAAAGTGTTGATTTTTTGGAGGAGATTGGAATCCCCTTTTGGAAAATACCTTCAGGAGAAATTACAAATCTTCCATATTTAGAGAAGATTGCCAGTACAGGAAAAGACATTATTTTATCCACAGGCATGTGTACGATGGATGAAATTGAGAGATCTCTTTCTGTCCTGAGGAAAAATGGAGCGGGTCAAATTACGCTTCTCCACTGCAATACAGAATATCCTACCCCAATGGAAGACGTAAATTTGCATGCAATGAGAAAAATGGAAGATGTATTTCAGGTTCCGGTGGGATATTCAGATCATACGGCAGGGATTGAGGTTCCTATAGCCGCAGCAGCTTTAGGGGCATCTGTCATAGAGAAACATTTTACGCTGGATAAAAATATGGAAGGGCCGGATCATAAGGCAAGCCTGGAACCTGAAGAGTTAAAACAGATGGTGGCGTCTATTCGAAATATTGAAAAGGCAATGGGAAGCGGTGAGAAAAAGCCCAGTCCCTCTGAAAAAAAGAATATTTCTATTGCACGGAAAAGCATTGTAGCGAAACGGGATATTAGGAAAGGTGAAAAATTAACAGCGGACAATCTTTCTGTGAAGCGCCCGGGAGACGGCATCAGTCCTATGCGGTGGTATGAGATTGTTGGAACTGCTGCTGTGAAAGACTTTAAAGAAGATGAATTAATTACGGAATAAAATATAAATAAGAGGAGAAGAGAGATGAAATCATTTGATGAAGTATGGGAAAATATTCATGCAACACAAGAGTGGGGAAAGTATCCTTCAGAACAAGTAATACGGTTCGTGGCAAGAAATTATTACGGAAAAGAACGGCATTCCATCAAGATGTTAGATTTTGGAGTGGGGGGGGGGAACCACACCTGGTATTTGGCCAGGGAAGGGTTTGATACATATGGATTTGACGGTTCTAAGAGCGCTGTCGAGAAAGTCAAAGAGAGATTAAAAGCGGAAGAACTGCAGGCGGATGTAAGGGTTCGGGACGCATTGGAATTAGATTATCAAATGGATTTTTTTGATTGCATTATTGATAGTGCAACGATAGTCTCAAATATGTATGGAAATATAGTGAAAATGTATCAGGAAACTTATCGTCTTTTAAAGCAGGGCGGGAAATTATATTCTATTACTTTTACAACAGGAACAACAGGATGTGGAACTGGTATAGAATTGGAAAAGAATACTTTTAAAGATATTACGGAAGGGAGTTTGAAAGGAAGGGGAACATGTCATTTTTTTGAAAAGGAAGAATTAAATAGTTTGTTAGAAACTATTGGTTTTCAAAAAATTATTATTGACAGCCTGAGATTTACAGATAGAGAGAATATTGTCGAACAGTTTTTAGTGCAGGCAGAGAAATGATAAATTAAAAAATAAGTATGGATATAAGATAACAGAGGGTTAAAGATGAAAAGAATTTGCGTAGTAACGGCAACACGGGCGGAATATGGTCTTTTGCGGGGGGTGATTCGGAATATTATAAAAGATGATGAGATGGAGCTGATACTTGCAGTTACTGGAACGCATTTATCAAAACATTTTGGGAATACTGTGGCGGAAATCAAAGAAGATGGATTTCCGATTGCGGAGCAGATTGAAATTTTGCAAAAGAATGATACAGAAATAGATATATGCCATACAATGGCAAATGCCGCAAAATTGTTTGCGGAAATGTATGCCCGTCAAATGCCGGATATGATAGTGGTGGAGGGCGATCGCTATGAATTGCTTCCCATCTGCAGCAGCGCAATGATATTTGGAATTCCTATTGCCCATATTTCCGGTGGCGAGGTAACAGAGGGCGCCATAGATGATGCAGTGCGTCATTGCATTACGAAAATGAGTTATCTGCATTTTCCGGCATGTGAAACATACCGGAGAAGAATTATCCAGTTGGGAGAGGCGCCGGAACGTGTGTTTAACTATGGGGATGTGGGTGTAGAAAATGTCAGGAAGATGGAGTATCTTTCGCAAACGGAATTAGAGAAATTTTTGGGAATTTCTCTGGAAAAACCATATGCAAGTCTGACATTCCATCCGGTTACATTGGAAAAGGCTTCGGCGCAAAGACAAACGGAGGAAGTAATATCTGCGCTGAGATTATTTCCTGATATAAATTTTATAGTTACGTTAGCCAATGCAGATTTACAGGGGCAGATAATTAATAAAATATTCCAAAACAGTATGAAAGAATGCAAGAATATTTTTTGCTATACTTCATTAGGAATTCAGCGTTATCTCAGCCTGATAAAAAATGCAGAGTTTGTAATTGGCAATTCTTCCAGCGGAATTGTGGAAGTTCCGTGTTTTGGAATTCCTACGATCAATATTGGGAACAGGCAGAAAGGAAGGCTGCGCGCAAGCAGCATTATTGACTGTAAGCCGGACGCTCAGGCGATAAAAGAGAGCATACAAAAAGCAATGTCGAAAGAATTTCGGAAAATTGCCAAAGAAACGAAAAATCCTTATGGAGATGGGGATACATCGGAAAATATTGTGAAGACAATGAAAACTTTTCTACAGTCCGGGAAGATAGATTTAAAAAAGAAATTTCATGATATAGAAGGAGAGTTGGTATGAAATCATTTGATGAGACTTGGGAAAAGATCCATGCGGCGCAGGAATGGGGAAAATATCCTTCAGAGCCGGTAATTCGCTTTGTTGCAAGAAATTATTATAATGGGGATCGGAAAGCAGTGAAAATATTGGATTTTGGCTGCGGCGGAGGAAGCCATACCTGGTATTTGGCCAGGGAGGGATTTGATACATATGGATTTGACGGATCTAAAAGTGCAGTGAATAAAGTGGAAGCAAGACTGAAAGAAGAAAAATTACAGGCGGATCTTAGAGTCAGGGATGCTATAGAACTGGATTACGAAGATGATTTTTTCGATTGCGTCATCGATAATGCAACTGTTTATGCAAATAGAAAAGACAATATTTTAAAAATGTATCAACAGATATATCGTATGTTAAAAAAGGGCGGGAAATTATTTTCGGTATCTTTCACAACGGGGACTACGGGATTTGGAACGGGAACGAAATTAGAAAAAAATACGTTTTGTGATATTACAGAAGGCGGTTTGGTAGGGAGAGGCATATCACATTTTTATGATGAAAATGAATTAATAAATCTGCTGAAAGAAACCGGTTTTCAGAACATTGTGGCAGATACTTTAAGATTTACGGACAGGGGCAATGTTGTGGAACAATTTTTGGTGCAGGCGGAGAAATAGAAGAAATTTAAATTGAAAAAATAGAGTTTGGAGGAAATGTGGAAATGGATCGGACAGAGGGATTGATAGATTTTTTTCATAATGACAAAAATAGTTTATTTAAAATTTCAACAGATGAAGTAAGGGATGTAGTGAGTCTTTGTATTATTGTATTAGCAAGGGATGATTATAAAGAAACACTGAAAATTAAGGCCTTTGAACTGCTGTGCAGTATTGCCAGAGAAGATTTTTTTCCGCTCAAAGAAAGATGGACCCTATATTGGATACTACAGAGGAATTATTTTGTCTCAGAATTATTTGACGAGTGCGGGCAGACATTGGAGGAAGTCTATGCGGCTATATATCTTAAAATAGAGAATGCTATGCCGGCTTCTTTGATAGAAGGCGATAAAGTTCAGGAAGAACAAGATGTCATTGTTATTATTACAGATCAGTTTTTGGATTTAAAACACGCTCCGACGAGACGAGTTTTGGATTATGCATATACAATTCAGAAAAGATTAGGGATTTCTGTAATTATAATTAATGATTCGGGATTTCATTTGGAGAATTTTCCATATATGAATTTTAATGCGACAGTTAGTTTTGCAGAAGGTTATAATAGGATAAATGAACTTCCATATAAGGGCGAAAAGTTTTCTTTTTATCAAGTGCCGGTAACAATGCCGGATTTGCAGGAAATAGCGAATGTTATTTATAACATTAAAAAATTATCTCCAAGGCTTGTGCTGAATATAGGCGGCAGCTCATTTACATCTGATTTATGCCGGCATTTTGTGAGGACTGCTACAATTGCATGTACAACTGCTATGCCGGTGAGCATGGCGGATTATTTAGTGCTCAACAGGCAGCTGAGAGATACAGACAAAAAGAAGATAGAAAGGTTACAGCCTTGGCAGAAAGTGGTGGAATCTGTCTTTAATTATATTATGCCGGATGAGAATACATTGCGTTCTTACACAAGAAAAGAGTTTGGAGTAGCGGAAGACGAATGGCTGATTGTCTCAGCAGGGAACAGAATGCAGGAGGAAATGGATGATGAATTTTTAGAAATGGTAGATCGGGTATTGGGTGAACTGCCCAATAGTCACTTTATGGTAATTGGCGAGATATTTGAAGAAGAGCAGATAGCAGATAAATTTACCAATCGTGAAAAGTTATCTTTTACAGGGGATGTAGAAGATGGAAGTCAGGCAATCCGGCTTGCCGATGTGTATATTCAGCCAAACAGAAAAGGCGGCGGCAGAGCTGCTTTCGAGGCAATGTACCATGGGATTCCAGTAATTACTACAAGGTATGGGGACGTATGGGATGTCTGCGGAAAAGAATTTGGAGTAGATTCTTATCAGGAAATGGAGGAGCGCTTAAAGAGTTATTATAAAGATGGGGAATTATTTAACAGCATGAGAGAAAAGAGCAGGGAAAGAAGTTTGGAATTAGAAGATATGAAAGGAATGTTTGAGAAGCTCTTTTCAAATATTGGCGTGGAGTATCAACAGGGAGATCGGTTCGTAGATGAACTTAAGTTTTATAATATATTCGCAAAGAAGAAAGATGAGGATTTTGGAACGGAACTAAAAGAAAAGGTGGTGAATCTTGAGAATAAACTGGATCAATTGACGCATCTTGCATATGTTACAGAAAGAAGAAGCAGGGACAATGAGTTTGCAGTTGTATTTAATAGTACGATAAATGGCAGTGAATGGCTGAAAGAAGTATCATTATCGCCTGGAAGAGTTGCCATTTCCTATCAGGGATTGTATGTATTGTATCGCTCGCTGGATGAATTTAGGCCAAAGCGTATTTTAGAAATAGGCTTGGGGCAGTCCACCAGGGTGATTGGCGCTTATGCAGAATATTTTCATGCACAGCATTACATTGTGGAGCATGATAAAGATTGGATAGAGTTTTTCCTGGATAAACATGGGGCAAAAAAGGATACAGAAATAGTATGGTTAGAAAGAAAAGAAACTATTTATAAAGGAAGATGGGTTCATACAACTGCACCGATAAAATATTATGACAAATTTGCAGAAACACTCACTGATAAAATATTTGATTTTATTTTTGTGGATGGCCCTCAGGGAAGCGAGGAATATTCCAGAGTAGATATTATGGAAATACTTCCGGAATGTTTGGCTGATTCTTTTGTAATTATGGTAGATGATTCTGAAAGGCCTGGAGAGAGGAAGACAATTGGAGCGATTCTTGGGATTTTAGAGAAGGAAGAGATTGCGTATTCAATATGTGAGATAGATGGGATGAAAAATACGGTATTAATTGTTTCAGAGGATTTAGGATTTTTATGTTCTATCTAAAAACAGGAGTACAACATGAAAAACATTGCAGTCATCCCCGCAAGAAGCGGTTCAAAAGGATTAAAAGATAAAAATATAAAGCTGCTGAATGGCAAGCCATTATTGGCTTATGCCATAGAAGCGGCGCAAAATACGAAATTATTTGACAGAATACATGTTTCCACAGATTCGGAAGAGTATGCAGAAATCGGCATACATTATGGAGCTGATATCCCATTTTTAAGAGATATGGAGACTTCTTCTGATACAGCCCTGATGTGGGACGCCATGCGCTTTGTGCTGAACAAGTATGAAGAATATAAAGAACATTTCGATACTATTACAGTATTACAGCCAACATCTCCTCTTCGGACATCAGAAGATATCGCATGCGCTTTTAGATTTTTCAGGGATAAGCAGGCGAATATGATCTCGTCTGTATGTGAAATGGAACATTCTCCGTTGTGGAGCAATACGCTGCCGGAAGATTTGTCTATGAAAGATTTCGAGGATGAGAAACTGGCATATCTTCCCAGGCAAAGTTTGCCGGTGTATTACCGGGAGAATGGGGCTGTTTATATTTTGAAAGTGGAGCATTTATGTTCCGCAGCAAATGTTTATAAAGAAAAATGCTATGCTTACATCATGCCCAAACAACATTCCATAGACATTGACGATGAACTTGACTTTGCTATGGCAGAGATTCTTATGAAAAAAATATTCTGAATTCATTTGTATTATCTCTCGTATTTTATTCTTCTGTAAACAGAAGAAACTTGGGTTGGTGTCCTGCAGTTCCGGGAAGCACAAAGGGGAGACCAGGATCAGCCACAGGGGACGAAAGCGGCGGAGCTATTGGCTGTTTCAGGCAGCACGGTCAGCGGTGGCGCATGGAGAAGAATATAACTGGAGCCTTGCTATTATACAACGAGAGCAGGAAATCTGCTCCAAAAGATACAGTTACTGATCATGATCACATGTAAGCTTCTGCGGGCGCTCTATGGGTTCTGGAAAGGAAGCCGAAGTAGATCAGCCGTTCCATGTGCATCATCATTGATGCGCTGATGGACACCGTCATGGAATATTTCCATATCACCGAAGCCCAGCTGGAGGAGTTCACCGCCAGTTTTATTCGGCGACTTCCCAAATATATGCAGGAAGCTTTAGAGCGGATAGAAATAGCAGCATGAAGATAGTTTGACGTATTGGTATCTTTAGAGACGGTGGAACATCTGCAGAATCCGATGATTTTAAAGGAAATGGTTCTGCGCTGCAGGATACATGAAATTATTATTTCTTTTCCAAGGAAAAAAACCACGCACTATAATCAATACCATTTATGGGATTTTACGAAAGAGGATATGATAAGAGTGTTTGACGGTTATGAATGTTACCGTGTGTATGATATCCATGATTCCACAATTATAAATTTTGTGAAAGTGGAAAGAAACGATTATCAAAAGCCTAAGAGATATTGTGGTAAATAAAAGCAGAGAGTATGGACAGAAAGCGTATAGTATATATAAGATGCGTGGAATCTTCTTACAGAGGATTTAAAAGCACTGTTGGATGAAAAAAAGAAACTGGGAGAACTGGAACAGGTAGCGTCGAGATATGGTGTGGAAGAGTTGGATAACCTGGAACTGAAATCGTCTGGCCTGGATGAGTACCACACATCAGAGTTAGTTCAGATATTTTTGTGTGAGGTAAAGCTTTCTACATTTTCGAGAAATGATGAAGCAGTTTTTCAGCCTTTCCAGACATTGCACATTGGTAGTTATGAACTGTTTAGCTTGTCTTCAGCAGACGACGAAGACGGGTGTTCCCACCATTACATTTACATAGGCAGAAAATAAAAAAGAATTACAAAGAAACCGGCCGGGCAGAATACCGTATCAGAAGGGTATCTGTCCGGCTGAAAATTATTGTAGCAAAACATATCGAAATTATTTGTGTTATCCTTCAAATTTTATTATACTGTTATTAAAGAAGCTGCTATTTACTCTCAGAGAAAAGTAAATGTATTAGTTGTCAAAATAGGAATATAGCAATTATAACCACGCACATAACCAACAAAGGAAGTGATACCATGCCCCCAGCATTAGCACAAGAAAAGCACTACACCATTGACGACATCTACAATCTGCCGGAAGGCAGCAGAGCCGAACTGATAGACGGGCAGATTTACAATATGGCGCCTCCCAGCCGTAGGCATCAAACAATTGCCCGGGAACTGTTTTCTGTCATAAATTCCTATATCAAGTCAAAGGGCGGCTTTTGTGAAGCGTTTTTTGCCCCGTTTGCCGTTTTTCTGTACAAAGATGACAAAAACTATGTGGAACCGGATATTTCCGTGATTTGTGATCCTGCCAAACTCACAAATAGAGGCTGCCTGGGCGCTCCTGACTGGATTATCGAAATTGTATCGCCGGCCAGCAGGCGGATGGACTATTATACGAAACTGTTCAAATACCGCACCGCCGGCGTCAGAGAATACTGGATTGTTGATCCGGAGAAAGACCGCATTTTTGTCTATGATTTTGAATCAGAGAATACAGGAGATTATACCTTTGCTGATTCTGTAAAGGCCGGCGTCTATGACGATTTGATTATTGATTTTTCTGATATTGCAGGTTTGTTGAATTTTTAACTGCACTTGTGAGACGAACGCTCTGCTAACGGATCCTCGTACAATTTGCAATCCGAAAGGAAGGTGAACCCCCATGCCAAGAAAAACAGGCCTAGGCCATCAGGACTTTGAAACCGTAAGACTTACCAACAATTTTTATGTAGACAAAACAGATTTCATCCGGGAATGGTGGGAAGCGAATGATATTGTAACGCTGATTACCCGCCCCGCCGCTTTGGGAAGACGCTGAACATGAGTATGTTGGAGAAATTTTTCTCTGTAAAGTACGCAGGAAGAGGAGAATTATTTGAAGGCCTTTCCATCTGGCGGCAGGAAGAGTACCGGAATCTGCAGGGAACCTATCCGGTGATGTTTTTGAGCTTTGCGGCTGTAAAAGAGACGACCTTTGCCCAGGTGCGCAAGAGCATATGCAGAATGATCAGAGAATTTTATAATCGATGCGATTTTCTTCTGGAAGGGGATATGCTGAATGAAAATGAAAAGCGCAGCTTTCAGAATATATCGGCAGATATGGAGGACAATGCTGCTGCGGCATCTCTTCGGATGCTGTCAGAGTTTTTGACCCGCTATTATGGGAAAAGAGTGATTATTCTCCTGGATGAATACGATACCCCTATGCAGGAAGCCTATGTGAATGGATATTGGGAAGAAATGGTTTCCTTTATCAGGGCATTGTTTAACGCAACCTTTAAGACGAATCCCAGCCTGGAGCGGGCTATTTTGACGGGCATTACCAGAATCAGCAAGGAATCCATTTTCTCTGATTTGAATCATCTGAAAGTGGTCACCACCACATCGGAACAGTATGAAAAATGTTTTGGATTTACAGAAGAAGAGGTATTTGCGTCGCTGGATGAATTCGGCCTGTCTGACCGGAAAGGAGAAGTGAAGAAATGGTATGATGGTTTTACTTTTGGGAACATGACAGATATCTACAATCCCTGGTCAGTGCTTAATTATCTTGCTGAGAGAAAATTGGGGGGGCCTACTGGGCCAATACCAGTTCCAACAGCCTAGTTGGAAAGCTTGTCCAAGAAAGTGCGAAGAGTGTGAAAGAATCTTTTGAAAATCTGCTGCAGGGTTTTTCCATTTGCACGATCATTGATGAGCAGATCGTATTTGGTATGTTGGATCATGATGAGAAAGCGATTTGGAGTCTGCTGTTGGCAAGCGGTTATATGAAAGTGAAAAGCCTTAATATCCGTCAGTATGAAACAGGGGAGTGGGAAAACGAATATGAATTGGAATTGACAAATCTTGAGGTGCGTATGGTGCTGCGCAGGATGGTCCGGAACTGGTTTGCCAGCGTGGATTCTGATTACAATGACTTTATCAAAGCGTTGCTCTTGGGAGATGTAAAAGCCATGAATCATTACATGAATAAGGTTGCTTTGAGCACATTCAGTTATTTTGACACAGGAAAGAAAGGTTCGGAAGCGGAGCCGGAACGCTTTTACCATGGATTTGTACTGGGATTGATGGTGGAATTGTCAGGCCGCTATGTGCTTACCTCCAACCGGGAAAGCGGCTTCGGCAGGTATGATGTGGTCCTGGAACCGAGAGAGAAAGAAGATGATGCAATCATACTGGAATTCAAGGTGCAGGACACAGAAGAAGAGAAAGAGCTTAAGGACACCGTAAAAGCGGCCCTTGCCCAGATCGAAGAGAAGAATTACGCCGCCGGCCTTCTGGCCAAAGGAATCTCTCAGAAACGGATACGCAGCTATGGTTTTGCATTCCAGGGAAAGAAAGTTCTGATTGGTTAAAGAACTTGCCAAATAAAGCCGATATACCTATAATAGAATACAAGCTGCCAGGACGGCAGCGTATCAAACAGGAGGTTCCCCGGATGAAGCGAGAAGAGCTGGGCAGGTTTTTGATTCCACGGACTGTGATAGTAGTGGAGGCCATGCAGAGAATAGATTCCAATGCCAAAGGAATTTTATTCGTGATAGATGAAAGTGAAAAATTAATCGGCGTTGTAACGGACGGAGACATCCGCCGCTGGCTGATTAAAACGGGAGATTTGCAGGGGGAAATATATCATATCATGAACAGAAATCCCAAAGTCATCACCTGCAAAGAACGCAGAAAAGCCAAAGAATACATGGAAAAATACCTGATTACCGCGCTTCCGGTGGTGACTAAAGAGAACCGGATTAAAGATATTATCTTCAAAGAAGAAAGTGACGGCAGCGAGAATGCAGAACAGAACATGCCGCTGCAGGAAGTTCCTGTTGTGATTATGGCAGGAGGTAAGGGAACCCGTCTCTACCCTTATACCAAAATTCTTCCTAAGCCCCTGATTCCAATTGGTGACATTCCCATTATGGAACGTATCATCAATGAATTTCGGAAATATGGGGTGAAAGATTTTCATGCTACGGTAAATTACAGAAAAAGCATGATTAAATCTTATTTTTCAGACAATATATCAGATTACATGTTGGATTATGTGGAGGAGGATAAGCCCCTTGGGACGGCAGGAAGCCTTACTTTGCTGGGAGAGGAATTACATAAACCTTTTATCGTGACAAATTGTGATATTCTGATTCATGCCAATTATGCTGACATTTATCAATATCATCTGGAATCAGGAAATGAACTGACCATGGTAACTGCATTGAAGAATATTGTTGTGCCCTACGGCGTGGTTCATTCCAGTGAGAACGGCAGAATCCATTCCATGGAAGAAAAGCCCAGGCTTTCTTATTTCGTCAATACCGGAATGTATATCCTGAATCCGGAGCTTCTGAAAGATATTCCGGAACAAACCTTTTTCCATATGACGGATTTAGCGGATAAGCTATTGAAGGAGGAACGGGGTGTGGGAATGTATCCCATCAGCGAGGAGTCATTTCTGGATATGGGGGAATTCGAGGAGATGCACCGTATGGAAGAGAAGCTGAATCTGAAAGCAGAGTAGGAAAAAGTAACTGAGAAAGGATTTCCCATTATGAAAAGAGTATTAGTAACCGGAGCAGACGGTTTTATCGGAAGCCATTTAACAGAAAGCCTTCTGGAACGAGGCTATGATGTCAAAGCATTTGCTTATTATAATTCCTTTAATACCTGGGGCTGGCTGGACAGCCTTCCTCAGGAAAAGTTAAAGGAAATTGAGGTATTTACCGGAGATATCCGTGACCCCAACGGAGTGCGGGAGGCCATGAAAGGGGTGGATGCAGTGTTCCATCTGGCGGCATTGATTGCTATCCCTTTCAGCTACCATTCTCCGGATTCTTACGTGGATACCAATATCAAGGGGACATTAAATGTCCTGCAGGCAGCCCGCCAGCTGGAGACGGGGCGGGTGTTTGTGACTTCTACTTCTGAAGTATATGGAACGGCTCAGTATGTGCCTATAGATGAAAAGCATCCTTACCAGGGCCAGTCTCCTTATTCTGCCACCAAGATCGGGGCGGACCGGCTGGCGGAGAGCTTTTACAGGAGTTTTCAGCTTCCGGTGTCTATTGTGCGGCCTTTTAATACTTTCGGCCCCAGACAGTCGGCAAGGGCAGTGATTCCCACCATTATCTCCCAGCTTCTGGCAGGAAAAGAGGAAATTAAGCTGGGCGCTTTGACGCCTACCAGAGATTTTAATTATGTGAAAGATACGGCGGCGGGATTTATTGCTATTGCAGAATCAGATAAAACAATCGGAGAAGAAATTAATATCGCAACTCAGCAGGAGATCTCCATTGGAGAACTGGCAGAAGAAATTATTTCCCAGATTAATCCAAAGGCGGAGATTGTGTGTGATGAGCAGCGTTTGCGGCCGGAGAAAAGTGAAGTGAACCGTCTTCTGGGTTCCAATGACAAAATAAAAAGGCTGACAGACTGGAAGCAGCAGTATACGTTTGCAGAAGGAATTTCAGAAACAATTGGCTGGATGCGGCATAATATGAAAGCATACAAGGCGGATATTTATAATGTCTAGCGCCTGCGGGGCGGAGCATGAAAAAGTATGGTGCATGCAAGGAAGACATTTATAATGTAAAGTGCATATAAGACGGATATTTATGAGGAATAAAGGACGGTGGTATCAATGGAATTGGAGCAACAGTTTTTAAGCCTTTTGGGGATAGTGGAAGGCTTACAGCGCAGGGTATATCAATTAGAAGAAGATAACAAACTGCTGATTCGGGGGCAGAAACAACTGCTGGAATGGTCGGAGCAGAACCATCAGGAACACCTGAATTTCCAGGAAAATGCCGTATATGAATTGTATGACAGAATGAAAGAGCCGTTAGAAGGCTCTTTCCCCAGGATTTCCAGCGGGGAGCTTGCCGTGGATGAAATTGTGAATCATGGAAAATCCATGGCCAGATTCGGAGACGGGGAATTTGCAGCTATTGCAGGGCGGATCCGCCACAGATTTCAAACACAGGTGGAGGAAGAACTGAGCCGGAAACTGAAAGAGACGCTTCAATCGGAGGATGAAAATCTTCTGATAGGAATTGCCGACAATTATGGCAGCCTGGAGAAGTATACCGAACAGGCAAGGAGAGAGATACGGTGTTACCTGAATCCGCAGGTGCGCAGGGAACATCTGGAACTTCTGGATCCCGGGAAGGAATATTATGACGCCTATGTGACCAGGCCATATGTGATGTACGCAGACAATCAGACCGGTGAGCCCAGACGGCGGTTTGATAATTTGAAGAGGATCTGGGAGGGCAGGGATTGCATCTTTGTGGAGGGATGCTATACCGGCCTTGGAGTTGGAAATGATTTATTTGACAATGCCGGAAGTATTCAGAGGATTATCGGCCCTGCGGAAAATGCATTTTCCAGATATCAGGAGATTCTGGACTGCTGCTTGAAACAGCCGAAAGACAAGCTGTTTTTGCTGGCTTTGGGGGCGGCGGCGACGGTTTTGGCTGCAGATCTGTGCAAAGCTGGATACCAGGCAGTGGATATCGGGCATATTGATTTGGAGTACGAATGGTTTTTGCGGGGAGAAGGGCGCAGAACTCCCGTAGGCGGCAAATATAATAACGAAATCGGAGAAGAACAGGAATTGTCGCCGGTGAAAGAAGAGAATTACCGGAACCAGGTTATTGCAGAGTTCTGCAGCCCAAAAGAAATTCGGATAGATTGAGGAAAAGAAATGAATATACTATTTTACCGTTATAACAGCATCTGCGAGCCGGACATTATCGCAGTTATGAAGCGTCTGGGACACACAGTCACTGAGATTACAGAGGAAATGAGGAATAAGGAGCTGGACGCCAGAGGGCAGATGAATCTGGTCAGCGCAGAATTGAAAAAACAGGAAAGTCAGATTGTTTTCAGTATCAATTTTTTTCCGGTGGTTTCTGAAGTATGCAATATTTTTCATATTCCCTATGTTTGCTGGATTGTGGACAGTCCGGTGATGGAGCTGTATTCTTATTCCATCCGAAATAACTGGAACCGTATTTTTTTATTTGATTATGCGCTTTATGAAGAATTCCGCAATGAGAATCCCAAGGGAATTTTTTACCTGCCCCTGGGCACAGATTATGAACGTTTGGATTCTCTGATTGAGAGCATTACAGAAGAGGACAGGAAGAAATATTCTGCTGATGTTTCTTTTATTGGTTCCCTGTATACGGAAAAATGCCCTTATAACCATTTGAAGGAGGAATCCTGGCTGAAGGGATACCTGGACGGCGTCATTGAGGCTCAGACTAAGGTTTACGGCTACAATTTTCTGGAAGAATGCATTACGGATGAGGCGCTGCGGCAATTTAAGGAAAAAGTGCCTTTTTATTATTTTCCGGAGAAGGCGAACCATAATGACCGGGCAGCTATGGCTCATCTCTATCTGGGAAATAAGGTCACCGAGCAGGAAAGGCTGCGCCTGCTGAAACGGGTGTCCGAAACATACAGCCTGGATTTATATACGGCAAGTGATTTCAGCCCTCTGCCCAAGGCAAATTACAGAGGGCTTGCCAAAAGCGCTACAGAGATGCCTAAGATTTTTCATTTATCCAAGATTAATCTGAATTTTACCTCAAAGCCCATCCGAACGGGAATCCCTCTGAGGCTTTGGGATATTCTGGGAGCCAGGGGATTTGTATTGACGAATTTCCAGAGTGAAATTCCGGAATATTTTGAGGTTGGAAAAGATTTGGACATCTATGCAAGTGAAGAGGAGCTGGTGGATAAAATCGGGTACTATCTGGAACATGATAGGGAACGGCAGGAGATTGCCAAAAACGGTTATCTGAAAGCAAAGGAACAGTATTCCCTGGAGCTGCGGGTGAAGCAGATTCTTAGGACTGTTTGCTGATAAATTTACGAGAGAAAAAGGAGGAAGCGCATCATGGAGGATATGCGGGCACAGCAGATAGAGGCGCTGGAGGTTTTGGAGGACTACAACAAACGTCTCATAAAAAGTATGAAGAACATTATTCCGGAACTAGAAGGGGACCGGAAAGAGGACACAGACAAATTTCTGGATGAGATTGTCAAAGGCATTAATTGGGAAATCGGCATCTTAAACGGCACGATGACGCTGCTGAATGAGCAAAAAGAACGTATTCACAAAGAGGATATTAACAGCAGTATTTTGAAGCTCAGCAAGGCCTTGGAAGGGAAAAACGACGGTGAGATTGCCGCTTCCCTGAAAGAAACCCTTCCTGTATTTGAGGATTTTGGGAAAGCGGCGGGGGAAGTTCTGGAGGAAGTGAAATAATAGTTACCAGGATAGGATACCCCGTTGCTTGCAGCGGGTGGTTCATTCAGGAATTTGCAGCAGGTTGCAAAACTACGGGAGCATGCTTTGAAAAATTTTCCAATAATTCATTGCAAAAATTTTTCCCTTTGCTATAATTAAATTATACACAAGAGCATACTTGTTTTCCAAATGATCCGCTGTTTTCCGGAGGGTATGGAAAGCATTCGGCGAATCGTTTGAGTATGGGTATTGTAACAGCAGAAGGCATTGACATAAGAAAAATAAAGCGATGAAAAGGAAGGAGGTTATTCTATGAGTATTTCATCCATTGGCGGCAGCCGGAATTTATACCAGAACCGCAGTTTATACACCAAACAGAACCAGAATCTGCACAAGAATTTTCAGCAGTTATCCAGCGGCAAGCGGATCAATAAAGCTGCAGATGATGCGGCAGGTCTTGCAATAGCTGCGAAGATGCTGACCCAGAGCAATGGCTATGACGTAGGCAGGCGCAATGCCGCTACTTCTCAGGATATGGTGAATGTGGCAGAAGGCGGACTGTCTAAGATTTCCGATTCCCTGCAGCGTATGCGGGAATTAAGCATCCAGGCATCTAATACGGCAATTTACGGAGATGATGACAGGGAGGCCATTCAGCAGGAAATTGACCAGCTGAAGGATTATATTTCTGATGCAGCTAAGAACACCCAGTTTAACAATATGAACGTACTGGACGGGTCCATGAAGAATTCCCATGTGGCGTCCGGTCCCGACGGAAGCGGCATGAACATCAATATGCCCAATGCAGTATTGGATTCTCTGGGGCTTTCCGATTATGACGTGACGGGAGATTTTGATATTTCCGCCATTGACAGTGCATTGGAGAAAGTTTCTTCGGCAAGAAGCGGACTTGGGGCAACTTATAACCGTTTGGACTACACCATGAATTATAATTCCTATGCATCTTACAATGTTACGGCGTCACGCAGCAGGATTGAGGATTTGGATTATGCGGGAGCGGTTTCTGATATGAAGAAGAACAGTTTACTGCAGGAATACCGGATCATGATGCAGAAGAAACAGATGGAGCAATATGGAAGCGTGAACCGGCTGATGAATTTCTAAGTATCATAGAAAGAGAAATCTGTAGACGTTTACGCAGTTCAGAAATGAAGATGCGAACTTGCATAAGGGGTAGATATTGCTTCGCAAATGTGCCCGGCGTGCGGTTAACTTCCTAAAAGAAAGAAATTAAAGACTGCCGGAAAATGGCTTATGAAGAGCATCTTCCGGCAGTTTATTCATATTCATTCATATTTTTCATCAGCAATACCGATCCATCATCATTCCCGAGTAAATCGAAGTAATATAAGGCGTTACCAGATTCTTTCCCGGCTTTTTATAAGTGACAATAATTTTATCTACATATTTCATGGGATCTAATGAAGCATTATTGGCCTTGGTGTTTAATAAATTCTTAAATTCATTTAAGACGGACAAATGCTCCTCTGCATTGTCTTCCGAAACAGATTCAGTTAACAATGCTTTATCAATAGATATTTCACCCTTATCATTCACCAGGAGCCCCATGCTTTCAAGGCTGTTCTGGAATGTAAAAGCAGTGCTGCTCATATCCCGGTACAGTTTAACGCTCTGATGCTGAGAGTCGGAGTATTTATTGGCAGTATGCAGAATAGAGTTGTAAGAATCTACCAATGTCTGAATATTCTCTGCCATGGCGTCAGCGTTAGTCTTGAAACCGATTACAGCCGGATTTCCTTCTTCGCTGAGTCCCCGAAGTGTCAGTTCGAAAGCATGGTTGATTGTAAACGTATTAGAATAAGCAGAGCGTTCCATGCCATCTAACAGAAAAACTGCATTGCCGGCTTCCTGGGCAACATGATCAATGCCCAAAGCATCAATTGCAGAAATAGAATCCCTGGTTCCCTGAGGATAGATAGAGAACAGATAATTTTCTTCTGGTGCAATTCCGGTGGTAACCGATTCGATCTGCAGTGCGCTTAAGCCGTCTTGATCTTCAATTACCGATGCCTTTAATCCGATATCTGCATTGCTGATTAGATTGGAAAGCTTTAACTGGGTGGTATAATTGGTATCATCTGAATTAACAGTAAACTGAAATTCAAAAGTAGACGAAGTATTTTCCAAATCAAAGGAATAAGAGCCAGGTTTTAAGGATAAATTGTTTTTATCCAGAAAATTCCCCAGATTAATCTGGGAAGAAGCAAGCTGCTTCACTTCGATAAGGAAACTGTCTGTTTCTTCGGATTTTTTATTGTCGCCGATAAAATCAGCGGAAACAACGTCTTCCTGGGAAGACACGGCGATCTTTTTCTGGAAAGCGTTGCCGATCCCTTCTTCTGCATCCGTAAGAGATGCAATCACATTCTTGATAACTCTGGTGCTTTCCTTGATGTCAATGGCGAACTTCTGAACATCCCCCGAGTGTTTAATCTTATAGAGGGGGGAGTCTTTATTGATTTTTACGATGTTATTGTATATACTGCGTAATTCGCTTTTTTTATGCGAATCATAGCGGGAAGCCGTTTGTTTTCCGTAAGTGCTTAAATAGTAATTATAAGCGGTTTCAATAGCGGCCATAAAAATCCCCTCCTTTCATCCGTGAAATCATGCCGAAGCATGGGGGCGCAAAATAACTCCTTGTACTTTTTGCGTTCAATCTATAATTCAATATTTATATCGGATATTTTTTCCTATTTATTAAGTTTTTTTCATAGTTTTTTCATATTATATTCTGCAAAAGTATTGACGGACACAGGAAAAGTGTGCTATATTAGACTAGCGATGGAAGTAGGTCTTTTTTTTATGCCTAAAATTAGAAAGCAAGTGGAGGTGGAAGTTGTGCGCACAAGAATTACATTGGCATGTACAGAATGTAAGCAACGTAATTACAATACGACCAAGGATAAGAAAACTCATCCGGACAGAATGGAGACCAAGAAATACTGCAGATTCTGCAGGACACACACGTTACACAAGGAAACCAAGTAATAAAATGGAGCAGAGTGAAGGTTAAAATATTTTGACCGTCCCTGAATGATGGCGCATTTACTGCGCCGCTGGAGGTAAAAATGGGAGAAACCAATACAGAAAAAGCTTCAAAAACGAGCTGGTTCACCGGTCTTAAGGCTGAGTTTGGCAAGATTATCTGGCCGGACAAAAAATCACTTAGCAGACAGACGGCTGCTGTGGTAGCTGTTTCTGTTGTCTTAGGTCTGATCATTGCCGTATTGGATGTGATCATCCGGTATGGTGTGGATAACCTGGTGAAATTATAGGAGGCATAGGTGATTTATGGCAGAGGCAAACTGGTACGTAGTTCATACCTATTCGGGTTATGAAAACAAAGTTAAGGAGAACATTGAGAAAACCATCGAGAACCGTCATCTGGAAGATCAGATTCTGGAGGTTCGGGTTCCGATGCAGAGTGTTGTGGAAATGAAAAACGGCGTGAAAAAAACCGTCGAGAAAAAGATGTTTCCAGGATATGTTCTGATTAATATGGTTATGAATGATGATATATGGTATGTGGTCAGAAATACCAGGGGTGTTACCGGATTTGTTGGCCCGGGTTCCAAGCCCGTACCACTCACTGAAGCTGAAATGAGGCCATTGGGTATTCAGGTTGATCAAAATGTGGTTGTAGATTTTGAAGAAGGTGATTCTATCCAGGTGACCGGCGGTGTCTGGAAAGACACGGTTGGGATTATCCAGGCCATGAATCATGGGAAACAGATGGTTACAATCAATGTTGACCTGTTCGGCCGTGAAACGCCGGTTGAAATAAGTTTCACAGATATCAGAAAGTTATAAGATGCAATATGACAGAGATTTTGAAAAAAGATGCGTCACTTACAGGCATTCCGAATGACTGTAGCGATATAAGTTAAAGGAGGAATTTTCCAAATGGCAAAGAAAGTAGAAGGATATATAAAATTACAGATTCCTGCTGGAAAAGCTACACCTGCACCACCAGTTGGACCTGCGCTTGGACAGCATGGCGTGAACATTGTTGAATTTACCAAACAGTTCAATGCCAGAACTGCCGATCAGGGAGATTTGATTATTCCGGTAGTCATTACCGTGTATTCAGACAGGAGTTTCAGCTTTGTAACAAAGACTCCGCCTGCACCGGTATTGATTAAAAAAGCATGCAACATTAAATCAGGCTCTGCAGTACCCAACAAAACAAAAGTAGCGACCATTTCCAAAGCAAAGATTCAGGAAATTGCAGAACTGAAAATGCCGGATTTGAATGCTGGTTCTTTGGAAGCGGCAATGAGCATGATTGCAGGAACGGCTAGAAGCATGGGAGTTACTGTGGAAGAATAAACTTAAAGAACGTAACGATCTTAATTCCTGCAGAACGTGGGAGGGGCAGGCTCCCGATATTACCACTAGGAGGTTATTAGAATGAAACGAGGAAAGAAATATACAGAAGCTGCAAAAGGAATTGACAAAGCAGCGCAGTATGATACAGCAGAAGCAATCAGCCTTGTAAAAAAAGTGGCAGTTGCTAAATTTGATGAAACAATTGAAGCCCACATCAGAACTGGTTGTGATGGACGTCATGCAGAACAGCAGATCCGCGGCGCTGTTGTATTGCCACACGGAACTGGTAAATCAGTAAAAGTGTTAGTATTTGCCAAAGGCGATAAGCTGGATGAAGCCCTGGCGGCAGGCGCAGAACATGTAGGCGGAGAAGAATTGATTCCGAAAATCCAGAATGATGGATGGCTTGATTTTGATGTTGTAGTTGCTACGCCGGACATGATGGGCGTGGTAGGCCGTCTGGGACGCGTGCTTGGACCCAAGGGCTTAATGCCGAATCCCAAGGCAGGAACGGTTACCATGGACGTTACCAAGGCAATTAACGATATCAAAGCAGGTAAAATTGAGTATAGATTAGACAGAACTAATATTATCCATGTGCCAATTGGAAAAGCATCTTTTTCAGAAGAACAATTAGCGGACAACTTCCAGACCCTTATGGATGCCATCATAAAAGCAAGACCGTCTGTATTGAAAGGACAGTATTTAAAGAGCGTAACCTTGGCTCCCACCATGGGACCCGGCGTAAAGCTCAATACAGCAAAATTCGTTTAAATTTGGTGTTGACATCCGAAATACACAATGATATACTAAACAAGCATATGACCGAAGACAGCAGGCGCCAGATGGCATAACGATACGGCCTGCCGAGGGAATTTACAGGGCGATTCATGCCTGTAAATGAATGAAAGATGATTTCAGCCTCTTTGTTTTTGGACAAAGAGGCTGTTTTATGTACACGGACACTCGGATGTCCGGTGCACGCACAGGGAAAGCTCCCTGGGCGATTCTAAAAAATAAGGAGGTGCACAATTCGTGGCAAAAGTAGAGTTAAAGCAGCCCATCGTACAGGAAATTTCTGATTACATCAAAGATGCGCAGTCTGTAGTGCTGGTGGATTACCGTGGATTGACGGTAGAGGAAGATACACAGCTGCGTAAGCAGATGAGAGAAGCTGGTGTTGTATACAAAGTATATAAGAATACATTGATGAATTTTGCATTTAAGGGAACTGATTTTGAAAGCATGAGTTCTTTGCTGGAAGGACCCAATGCTATTGCTGTTTCGAAAGATGATGCAACAGCGCCGGCAAGAATCCTTGCGAAATTTGCGAAGACAGCTCCCGCGCTGGAGTTAAAAGCAGGCGTGGTAGAAGGAACTTTCTATGATACGGACGGAATCAAGGTCATTGCTTCCATCCCGTCAAGAGAAGAATTGCTTTCCAAGTTCCTTGGAAGCATTCAGTCACCCATTACTAACTTTGCCCGCGTTCTTAATCAGATTGCAGAACAGGGCGGCCAGGCAGGTGAGGCAGCAGAAGCTGCTCCTGCAGAAGAGACGGCAGAATAGTCAATATTATAACAAATATAAAATGGAGGGAAATTAGAATGGCAAAGTTAACAACAGAAGAGTTTATTGAAGCGATTAAAGAGTTAAGCGTATTAGAGTTAAATGAATTAGTAAAAGCATGTGAAGAAGAATTCGGCGTATCCGCAGCAGCAGGCGTTGTAGTTGCAGCAGCAGGCGGAGACGGCGCAGGCGCAGCAGAAGAGAAGACTGACTTCAACGTTGAGTTGACAGAAGTAGGCCCCAACAAGGTTAAGGTTATCAAGGTTGTCCGTGAAGTAACCGGTCTTGGACTGAAAGAAGCCAAAGAAGTGGTTGACGGCGCTCCGAAGGTAGTAAAAGAAGGCGCTGAGAAGGCAGAAGCTGAAGATATTAAGGCTAAGCTGGAAGCAGAAGGTGCAAAAGTTACTTTGAAATAATTGCAGTTTTGCAAAAAAGAGCGGCGGGTTTTTCGTTGAGGAAAGCCTGCCGTTTTTTTGTTTGCACGTTTTCCGCAGGCTATCTTATGACGGTGAATTTGCAGTCATGGAAAAAATAAAAAGATTTTGATAGATTTTCTTTTTGCCATCCGTAATAATAAGTGTAAGACAAAACAAGCCGGCGCGCAGGTTTGGAAAAGAGGATAATTTATGAAGATTGGAGAAAAGAATTATATTCAGCAATTACAATTGCATAATGAAAAAGCTCTCATGTATGTAATCGATGAATATGGCGGGCTTTTGATGGCGATTATCCGCAAACATCTTTTCAGCCAGCCGCAGAAGCAGGAAGAATGCTTTGATGATGTACTGCTTAAAATCTGGCAGAATATTTCCGACTTCGATGAGAACAGGAATTCATTTAAGAACTGGGCGGCAGCCATTGCCAGATACCGTGCCATTGATTACCTTCGCCAGTATCAGCGGGAGCTGGTAACCGTGGACATTGAAGACACTGCCATTGCCCGTGAGGACAGCATGCTGGCCCAAATGATAGAAAAAGAAGTATCAGAAGAAGTGGAAAAAATGCTGGAATGTTTAAAACCTCTGGATCGGGAATTATTTATGAAATTATATGTGGAAGATAAGACAATTGAGCAGGTAAGCGAAGAAACAGGAATGAAAAAGGAAGTAATTTACAACCGCTTATCCAGAGGAAAAAACAAAATCCGCAGGCAGTACAAGGCAGAAAGGGGCGTTTCTTATGGCAAATAATATTTACAGATTACTAAATGAAGTTGAAACAGATTTCAGTGAATATGAAGAAACGGAATTATCCTCCAAAGAAAAAGAAAAGCATAAACAGAGAATTTTGATGGAGGTAAAACGGATGAATAAAAGGAATGAAAGCAGAAAAGAAAGTAGAAAAGCCAGAGTATGGAAAACAGCAGCCGGAGCGGCGGCAGCATGTGTGGTTACGGTAGGGGCCTTCAGCATTGTCAATCCGGTACAGGCTCAGGAATTATTCAGCAGCGTGTTCGGTAAGCTGATTGAAAATTCTCAGGGGGAAAAATATGAACAGGAGGATACCGAGAGATATCAAACCCTTGGTGAAAATGCAGTGGCGGTCCAGGAAGAGGTGGATAAACGCCAGGGCGAAGAGGGATATGCGCTGACTGCTGAAAATGACGGCGTTACCATTTCCGTATCAGATGTGTACTGTGACGGTTATATTCTCTATTACACCACCACCCTTAAAACAAACCATGAGGGCTTAAACAGTGCAGACGGTATTGTCCTTGAGAAAAAAGACGGCGAACCATATGATATTAAGATCAATGGAGCACAAATGTCAGAAGTGATTCGGCCCTTTGAAAAATCGGCAGACGGAACCTTCGTGGCGGCTCAGCAGATTGATTTGATGAACCCGTGTGACATCAGCAGCAATCCAATAGAACTGGAAACAGATGAAAACGGAACCCTGGTGGTAGACTGGACTGTGCGTCAGCTTGACGGCTATCTCTGGGATGCCTGGGATGAAAACGGTGAATATCAGACTACAGAGACCGCAACAGGAGAGTGGAGCCTCCGATTCCCGGTAACGGTTGACGCTTCCCAGAATGAAGCCTTTGATATTAATAAAGAAGAGAACGGTATCCTGGTAAAACGCGGCGTCAAGACCAAAGCCGGCCTTGTCCTGGAAGTGGAGCTTCCGGATTTCCGGCAGGAACCTTATAATGACAAGTATAACGATCCGGATATGGGCATCAAAGACAGCGAAGGAAATTATCTCCAGTGGCTGAATCAGAAAACCGATCTCAGAGAAGACGGCGCCTGTACTGGCCAGATTATGGTTCTCTACGATGGACAAAAGGATTTGTCCTTCTGCGTAACTACCAGGAATAAAGACCAGATCAAGATTGCAGATATTGGATTCCAGGTGCCGTAAAGAATTTATAATCGGGCTTATCAGCTTTGGGTGCGGACGGAAACGCAGGATAGCCCTTTCACATAGACAAACTTTGGGAACGGACGGAAACGCAGGATAGCCCTTTCACATAGACAAACTTTGGGAACGGACGGAAACGCAGGATAGCCCTTTCACACGCAAACTGGGCAGCGTTCCGGCGAACTAACTGCTAACTCCGGCTAGGGAAGTCAGGAGGGCCTTCCTTCCCAAGTCTCCGTAAGCAGTGGATTTCGCCTTCACTAAGAACGCCCATGAACCGTTTGCTTAGTAAAAGGGCAATCCTGCGTTTCCTGTGTATCAAAAGACCGATAGTTTGTGGCGCTGATTAGATAAAATTACAGTTACTATTTTAAATCTTGCCTCAGCCTCCAAACCCTTCCACATCATGGAAGAGATTTGGGGCTGTTTCTCTATACAGAACTTTTGGCGATTTGCAAGGTGATTTCAGTTTTCAGTACACAGGCAATTTCAGGCAGGGATTCCTCTAAGCAGACGTTTCAGGGGCGTTTTTAGCGGAGGTGAAATCCATGGCTTACGAAGACTTAGGCATGAAGGCTCTCCTGAATGCCTTAGCCGAAGTTAGTCATTAGTTCGCCGGAGCGCTGCCCCAGTCAGCGTGAGGGATCCCGGCCTGGAATTGCCGTCCGTCCCCAAATCCCTTTCTAAAACTCCGTCCCCAAACTCTGCTTTTTAGAGAAAGTCTGCCCCAAAATTTTTCCAAAATAATCCTTGACATGAAATCCGCACTTGTGCTATCATATAGGGTGCACTATTGTGATAAAGTGTGCTTATTATAATTAATGATAGATTGACAGCAGAAGCGTACTTTATAAGCTATTGAATGTTGGACGGAACTGTTCAGAAATAACTTTTAATTTCTGCGCCCCATTTAAAAGTTATTTCTGAACAGTTCCTAAATATGAAAACGAGAGGTGAAACGTCAATGGAGAAAAACAGAATACGTCCGATTAAAGCAGGAAAAAGCGTTCGTATGAGTTACTCGCGACAAAAGGAAGTATTAGAAATGCCGAACCTGATCGAGGTTCAGAAGAATTCTTACAACTGGTTCATCAATGAAGGGTTGAAAGAAGTATTTGCTGATATCTCTCCCATCGCGGATTACAGCGGACAGTTAAGTCTGGAATTCGTCGATTTTACATTATGCGAAAAAGACGTGAAATATTCGATAGAAGAATGTAAAGAACGGGACGCAACCTATGCCGCACCTTTAAAAGTAAGAGTGAGATTCTACAACAAAGAGGCGGTTGAAGAAGTCAAGGATTATGAAATCTTCATGGGCGATTTACCACTTATGACAGAAACAGGAACTTTTGTAATCAACGGGGCAGAACGTGTTATCGTAAGCCAGTTGGTGCGTTCTCCTGGTATCTATTATGGAATTGCACACGATAAGGTGGGTAAAACTTTATATTCCTGCACTGTAATCCCCAATCGTGGTGCATGGTTAGAGTATGAAACAGATTCCAATGATGTTTTCTATGTACGTGTAGACAGAACCAGGAAGGTTCCGGTGACCGTTCTGATTCGTGCTTTGGGCATCGGCACCAATCAGGAAATCATTGATCTGTTCGGAGAAGAGCCAAAGATTGTCGCAAGCTTTGGCAAAGACGTTGCAACCAACTATCAGGAAGGCCTTCTGGAATTGTATAAGAAAATCCGTCCCGGTGAGCCGTTGACTGTGGAAAGTGCGGAAAGCCTGATTAATGCAATGTTTTTTGACCCCAGACGTTATGACCTTGCAAAAGTGGGCAGATATAAATTCAATAAAAAGCTGTCTCTTCGGAACCGTATTCACGGACAGGTTCTGGCAGAGGATGTGGTGGATGTTTCCACCGGAGAGATTATTGCGGAACAGGGAACCACAGTGACCAGGGAACTGGCAGACAATATCCAGAATGCAGCCGTTCCTTACGTGTGGATTCAGGGAGAAGAGCGCAATATCAAGGTATTGTCCAACCTGATGGTGGACGTTACGAATTATGTGGATATTGACCGGCAGGAAGCCAGGAAATTAGGAATTACGGAATTGGTATACTATCCGGTTCTGGAGACCATATTAGAGGAGAATGAATCTTTGGAGGATCTCAAAAATGCACTGCGCCGGGACGCTGCAGATTTGATCCCCAAGCACATTACAAGGGAAGATATTTTAGCTTCCATCAATTATAATATGCATCTGGAATACGGCCTTGGAAATGACGATGATATTGACCATTTGGGCAACCGCCGAATCCGTGCAGTAGGTGAATTGCTGCAGAATCAGTACCGTATCGGCCTTTCCAGAATGGAGAGGGTAGTCCGGGAACGTATGACTACCCAGGATTTACAGGGAATTTCCCCACAGAGTCTGATTAATATTAAGCCTGTGACTGCTGCGGTGAAAGAGTTTTTCGGTTCTTCCCAGCTGTCACAGTTTATGGATCAGAACAATCCTTTAGGAGAATTAACCCACAAGAGACGTTTGTCTGCGTTGGGACCGGGAGGTTTGTCCAGAGACCGTGCCGGATTCGAGGTGCGTGACGTGCATTATTCCCATTATGGAAGAATGTGCCCCATTGAGACTCCTGAAGGACCTAACATTGGTTTGATTAACTCGCTTGCAACTTATGCAAGAATTAATGATTATGGATTTGTGGAAGCGCCTTACCGTAAGATTGACAAGTCCGATCCCAAGAATCCCAGGGTTACGGATGAGGTTGTCTATATGACGGCGGATGAAGAAGATAATTACCATGTGGCTCAGGCGAATGAGGCATTGGATGCGGAAGGGCATTTCGTGAGGAATTCCGTTTCCGGCCGTTACCGGGAAGAGACCCAGGAATACGAAAAAACGATGTTTGACTATATGGACGTTTCCCCGAAGATGGTGTTTTCCGTGGCTACGGCATTGATTCCGTTTTTGGAAAATGACGATGCCAACCGTGCGCTGATGGGATCTAACATGCAGCGTCAGGCCGTTCCCCTTTTGACTACGGAGGCTCCGGCAGTGGGAACCGGAATGGAGACAAAGGCTGCGGTAGACTCAGGCGTTTGTGTGGTTGCTAAGCATTCCGGCGTGGTGGAACGCGCCATTTCCAATGAGATTACCATTAAGACGGAAGAGGGCAAGCGGGAGGTCTACAAGCTGACCAAGTTTTCCCGAAGCAATCAGTCCAACTGCTACAACCAGCGCCCCATTGTGTTCAAAGGCGACAAAGTAAAAGCAGGACAGGTAATTGCCGACGGACCCTCCACTTCCAACGGAGAACTGGCGTTAGGTAAGAATCCTCTAATTGGATTTATGACCTGGGAAGGTTACAATTACGAGGACGCCGTTTTGTTAAGTGAAAGACTGGTGCAGGAGGATGTGTATACTTCCGTGCACATTGAAGAATATGAGGCGGAAGCCCGGGATACCAAGCTGGGGCCGGAAGAAATTACCAGAGACGTTCCCGGCGTAGGGGACGATGCGCTGAAAGATCTGGATGAAAGAGGAATTATCCGGATCGGGGCGGAAGTCCGCGCCGGAGATATTCTGGTGGGAAAAGTAACTCCCAAGGGAGAGACAGAACTTACCGCGGAGGAGCGTCTGCTTCGGGCGATTTTCGGTGAAAAAGCCAGAGAGGTAAGAGATACTTCCCTGAAAGTGCCTCATGGAGAATACGGTATCGTAGTAGATGCCAAGGTGTTTACCAGAGAAAACGGCGACGAGCTTTCTCCGGGCGTGAATCAGGCGGTGCGCATTTACATTGCCCAGAAGCGTAAGATTTCGGTGGGAGATAAAATGGCAGGCCGTCATGGAAATAAAGGTGTGGTATCCCGGGTGCTTCCGGTGGAAGATATGCCTTTCCTTCCCAACGGGCGCCCCTTAGACATTGTGCTGAATCCTCTGGGCGTGCCTTCCCGTATGAATATCGGACAGGTGTTGGAGATTCACTTAAGCCTTGCGGCAAAGGCCCTTGGATTTAACATTGCAACGCCGGTATTTGACGGTGCAAGAGAAGATGATATTATGGATACCCTGGATTTGGCAAATGATTATGTAAACCTGTCTTGGGAAGAGTTTGAAAGCAAGCATAAAGAAGAGCTTCTTCCGGAGGTTTTGGAATATCTCTATGAGAACCGGGACCACAGAGAAGTATGGAAGGGAGTGCCTTTATCCAGAGACGGCAAGGTAAGGCTTCGGGACGGCAGAACGGGCGAGTATTTTGACAGCCCGGTCACCATCGGCCACATGCATTATCTGAAGCTCCATCATCTGGTGGATGATAAGATTCATGCGCGTTCCACAGGTCCTTACTCTCTGGTAACGCAGCAGCCTCTGGGCGGAAAAGCTCAGTTCGGCGGTCAGCGTTTCGGAGAGATGGAGGTTTGGGCTCTGGAAGCATACGGCGCCTCCTACACCTTGCAGGAGATCCTTACGGTGAAGTCTGACGACGTGATCGGACGTGTGAAAACTTACGAAGCGATTATCAAGGGTGACAATATTCCTGAACCGGGAATTCCGGAATCCTTTAAGGTACTTTTGAAAGAACTGCAGTCTTTGGGACTGGATGTAAAGGTTCTGGATGAAAACAGAGAAGAAGTGGAATTGATGGAAACCAGTGAATACGGCAATACAGATTTGAACTCCATTATTGCCGGCGATCGGAATTTTGCCTTTGAAGAGGAGGAATCTTTCGGGGCAATGGGCTTCAGCAAACAGGAATTCAGCCCGGAAGAGGAAGAACTGGTGGATATCGAGGAAGATGAAGAGGAAGAAGCATTGGAATTAGAGGACGATTTCGCCGATTTTGACGATGTTCTGGATGAATAGTCAAATATCCTGCAGGAAAAGGAAGGGAGAGTCACATGCCGGAAACAATGAACAAAGAAAAATACCAGCCAATTACCTTTGACGCAATTAAAATTGGTCTGGCATCACCTGAAAAAATCAGAGAATGGTCCCGGGGAGAGGTAAAGAAACCGGAAACCATTAACTATAGAACCCTGAAACCGGAAAAGGACGGCCTGTTTTGTGAAAAGATTTTCGGGCCCAGCAAGGACTGGGAATGCCACTGCGGCAAATATAAGAAAATCCGCTATAAAGGCGTAGTCTGCGACCGGTGCGGCGTGGAAATTACCAAAGCAAGCGTCCGCAGGGAGCGCATGGGGCATATTGAGCTGGCTGCCCCTGTTTCCCATATCTGGTATTTTAAGGGAATTCCCAGCAGAATGGGATTAATTCTGGATTTATCACCCAGAACTCTGGAAAAAGTACTGTATTTTGCTTCCTATATCGTATTGGATAAGGGAAGCAGCGATTTGCAGTATAAACAGGTTCTGTCAGAAGCGGAATATCAGGAAGCCAGAGAGAAATACGGCAGCGATTTTCGGGTAGGCATGGGTGCAGAATCCATTAAGGAACTGCTGGAAGCCATTGATCTGGAGAAAGATGCCACGGAGTTAAAGGCGGCTTTGAAGGATGCAACGGGACAGAAGCGTGCCAGAATCATCAAGCGCCTGGAAGTTGTGGAGGCGTTCCGGGGTTCCGGGAACCGGCCGGACTGGATGATTATGGATGTGATTCCGGTAATACCGCCGGATCTGCGTCCGATGGTTCAGTTGGACGGCGGACGGTTTGCAACTTCTGATCTGAATGATCTGTACCGCCGGATTATCAACCGGAACAACCGTCTGAGAAGGCTGTTGGAGTTAGGCGCTCCGGATATTATTGTAAGAAATGAAAAGCGTATGCTGCAGGAAGCGGTGGACGCATTGATTGATAATGGCAGAAGGGGGCGTCCGGTTACCGGTCCCGGCAACCGTGCGCTGAAATCTTTGTCTGATATGTTAAAGGGGAAATCCGGCCGTTTCCGCCAGAACCTTTTGGGAAAACGTGTGGATTATTCCGGCCGTTCCGTTATTGTGGTAGGGCCGGAGCTGAAAATCTATCAGTGCGGTCTGCCGAAAGAAATGGCCATCGAGCTGTTTAAGCCTTTTGTAATGAAAGAGCTGGTGTGTAACGGCACCGCCCATAATATTAAGAGTGCAAAGAAGATGGTAGAGCGTCTCCAGTCGGAAGTCTGGGATGTTCTGGAAGAAGTAATCAAGGAGCATCCGGTAATGTTAAACCGCGCTCCTACGCTCCACAGGCTGGGAATCCAGGCATTTGAGCCGATTCTGGTAGAGGGTAAGGCTATCAAGCTGCATCCTCTGGTATGTACGGCATTTAACGCAGACTTTGATGGAGACCAGATGGCAGTGCACCTTCCGTTGTCTGTGGAAGCGCAGTCCGAGTGCCGGTTCTTGCTGCTGTCCCCCAACAACCTGTTAAAGCCTTCCGACGGCGGACCGGTGGCGGTGCCTTCTCAGGATATGGTGCTGGGAATTTATTATCTGACCCAGGAACGCCCGGGGGCAAAAGGCGAAGGAAAGTTCTTTAAGAATGTGAATGAGGCAATTCTGGCCTATGAAAATGATGCGCTGACTTTGCATTCCAGAATTACCGTCCGCGTGTCAAAGACAATGCCAGGCGGAGAAGAAGTGACCGGCAATGTGGAATCCACTTTGGGACGTTTTATTTTCAATGAAATACTTCCGCAGGATTTGGGATTTGTGGACAGAAGCAATCCGGAAAATATCCTGAAACTGGAGATTGATTTCCATGTGGGCAAAAAAGGATTAAAACAAATTCTGGAGAAGGTAATTAACATTCATGGAGCTACCATAACCGCGGAGGTGCTGGACGATATTAAGTCCATGGGATATAAATACTCCACCAGAGCGGCTATGACCGTTTCCATTTCTGATATGACGGTGCCGGAGAAGAAGCCTGCGCTGATTAAAAATGCTCAGGATACTGTGGATAAGATTACCAGAAACTATAAGCGTGGTCTGATTACCGAGGAAGAACGTTATAAAGAAGTTGTTGAGACCTGGAAAGAGACGGACGATATTCTGACCAGAGAGCTGCTGGACGGTCTGGATAAGTACAATAACATTTATATGATGGCGGATTCCGGAGCCCGCGGTTCTGATAAGCAGATTAAACAGCTGGCAGGAATGCGGGGATTAATGGCAGATACTACAGGACGTACCATTGAGCTGCCGATTAAGTCTAATTTCCGTGAGGGATTGGACGTTTTGGAATACTTTATGTCTGCGCACGGCGCGCGGAAAGGTCTTTCGGATACTGCTCTTCGTACGGCAGACTCCGGATATCTGACTAGACGTCTGGTAGATGTATCCCAGGAATTGATTATTCGGGATATTGACTGCTGTGAAGGAAAAGAAGCGCCAGGCATGTATGTGAAGGCGTTTATGGATGGAAAAGAAGAAATCGAGAGCCTTCAGGAACGTATTACCGGAAGATTTGTATGTGAAGATATTTATGATGCAGAAGGGAATTTATTGGTCAAGGCGAACCATATGGTGACCCCGAAGCGTGCTGCCCTGGTAATGAGCAAAGGCGTCAATGAGAAGGGAGAACCTCTGGACAGAGTGAAAATCCGTACCGTTCTCACCTGCCGATCCCATAACGGCATCTGTGCCAAATGCTACGGCGCAAATATGGCGACAGGCCAGGCAGTACAGGTGGGAGAGTCTGTAGGGATTATTGCGGCGCAGTCCATCGGCGAGCCGGGTACGCAGCTTACCATGCGTACGTTCCATACCGGAGGCGTTGCCGGAAACGACATCACACAGGGTCTTCCCCGTGTGGAAGAGTTATTTGAGGCCCGTAAGCCCAAGGGACTTGCGATTATCACGGAATTTGCCGGAGTTGCAACTATTAAAGACACCAAGAAAAAACGTGAGATTATTGTAACCAATGATGAGACAGGGGAAACCAAGGCATATTTGATTCCATACGGATCCAGAATCAAGATTACGGACGGAGCCGTATTAGAAGCCGGAGATGAGCTGACAGAGGGGAGCATCAATCCTCACGATATTTTAAGAATTAAAGGCGTTCGCGCAGTGCAGGATTATATGATCCAGGAAGTGCAGCATGTATACCGTCTGCAGGGTGTGGAAATCAATGACAAGCATATCGAAGTGATTGTGCGTCAGATGTTAAAGAAAATCCGCATTGAGAATAATGGAGATTCGGAGTTTCTGCCTGGAACGTTAGTGGATATTCTGGAATATGAAGATACCAATGAAAGACTGGAAGAAGCGGGCAAAGAGCCTGCAGAGGGCAAGCAGGTAATGCTGGGTATTACCAAGGCGTCCCTTGCCACCAATTCTTTCCTGTCTGCAGCATCCTTCCAGGAGACCACCAAGGTACTGACAGAGGCAGCCATTAAAGGCAAGGTTGATCCGCTGATCGGCCTGAAAGAAAATGTAATTATCGGGAAACTGATTCCTGCTGGAACCGGTATGAAGCGTTACCGTGACATTAAGCTCTCCACGGATGTGGATGAGACAGACGATATTTTCTTTGAAGAGGAAATGCTGGATTTCAGTTATAATCCAGAAGAAGAGGAAGAGCTGGACGAGGAGCTGGAAGAAGAATTGGAAGCTTTTGAAAAGGAATTCGGAGAGTCATTGGAAGAAGAGCCTGTACTGGAAACAGAATAGCATATGAAGCGTTTACCCATTCGGAACGAATCAGCCTTTGCTGCCGGTTTTGGAGGGCAGCGTTTTGGGAGCTGTCAGTTTATGGCAGCTCCATTGTTATTCTGCAGGAATGGCACAGGATGGAGGACAGGAAATGGATATGTTTTTGACAAATACTGTAATATTGCTGGCATTTGTGGTTGTGCTGGGGTATTTTAATGAGAAAGTGACAAAGCTGACTCATGAAATTGCGCTGATGCTGTTCAGCGTGGGCATCGGCGGAGCGCTGGTTCTGGCAGGCGTTCTGTTTCAGGGAAAAGAAACGGTGATGGAGGACCTTCAGAATCTGCAGTATTTCAACTTGGAGGAATTTCTGATGGAAGGGGTGCTGTGCTTTATGCTGTTTGCAGGCTCCTGCCACATGCGGCTTCGTGATTTTAAGAAACATGCCCGTGCTATTTTTGTGCTGTCTATTGCAGCCACGTTTTTAGGAGCAGTTTTTTACGGAATGTTGTTTTACGGCGCCGCAAGGCTGTTGGGGCTGTCTTTGACGCTTCCGGTTTGCCTGATGTTTGGAAGCATTACTGCACCTACGGATCCCATTGCAGCCACAAGTATTTTGAAGAAATTTCAGCTTCCTTCAAATATCAGTTTTATTATTGAGGGAGAATCTCTTTTGAATGATGGGGTAGGCGTTGCACTGTTTGTGTTTTTCTCCACCATGGTAACGGAAGGGGAAAGCGGCGGATTTTTCCGGGTAATGACCAAAGAAATTCTGGGAGCCCTCCTGGTGGGGATGGTTGTTACGGCTGTCTGTTTTCCGATTTTTAAGCGGACCTGCGATGCGGCAAGACAGATATTTACCAGTCTGCTTGCGGTTTCATTGGCATATTTGCTGTGCGAGCGTTTTGGATTTTCCGGGGCCATCGCTTCCGTGGTCTGCGGCGTGCTGTTTTCTGCCCTGCGAAATTATTCGGAGGAAAAGGGAGAAGAGCTGGAACTGGAGCAGTTTGACGGTTTCTGGGAGATTTTGGACACGCTGCTGAATTCCGTGCTGTATGTGATGCTGGGGCTGTCTTTTGTGCGCATTCTTCAGATGCCCCATGTATTGATTCTGTCTGTGGCCGCAGTGATTGCCAATTTTCTTGGACGGGCGGGAAGCCTTGGGGTTTCATCCCTGTTCGTGGGGCCTTTGCCGGATG
Source organism: Eubacterium sp. (assembly GCA_021769425.1). Classification (GTDB taxonomy): domain Bacteria; phylum Bacillota; class Clostridia; order Lachnospirales; family Lachnospiraceae; genus Petralouisia. The sequence goes on along the minus strand of JAETSX010000005.1, from coordinate 11,302 downwards.
GGTACCACAGGCCGGCGTTTATCAAATTACTGACTTGGGGCGGACTTCGGGGAGGACTTTCAGTTGCCCTTGCCATGAGCGCTCAGAGCATGTTGGATGATGGTTTTTTCCATATTATTTTGGGCGGAACCTATGCTATTGTATTTTTCACAACGATCATTCAGGGGTTGACGATGCCTGGGGTCTACCGAAAGATTCAAGAGGAACTGTAAAGTAGAAAGCAGCATGAACCGGGCCGTGGGAAAAGGAATATATTGGAAGAATGAACGGGGATTGTGAATAAGAAGCTAAAATTTGGGGAAAATTAGAAAAAGTCCTTGACACGGCGATTTTATCTTTATATAATGTCATAGTGTGCATGGGATCATGCACTTATATTTTGAATTTTTACAGGAGGTGAAAAGAATGCCAACATTTAACCAGTTAGTAAGAAAGGGAAGACAGACATCTGAAAAGAAATCTACAGCGCCGGCTTTGCAGAAAGGATATAATTCCTTGAGGAAACGCCCGACCAATACTTCTGCACCCCAGAAGAGAGGTGTTTGTACCGCAGTAAAGACTGCAACTCCTAAAAAACCTAACTCTGCTCTTCGTAAAATCGCCAGAGTACGTCTCTCCAACGGAATCGAGGTAACAAGCTATATTCCGGGAGAAGGACACAATCTGCAGGAGCACAGCGTTGTTCTGATCAGAGGCGGAAGGGTAAAAGACTTGCCTGGTACCAGATATCATATCATCCGCGGAACATTGGATACCGCAGGCGTTGCAAACAGACGGCAGGCACGTTCCAAATATGGTGCAAAAAGGCCGAAAGACGCTAAGAAATAATTAGCAGACAATAGTATCACGAAATGGTTAGTGTTGGAAAGCGCGACAGCGTACATTCTTTTTGACGCATAGTGCAGAAAGCATCATGCTTTCTATAGATGAAGATTTTCCGCACGAACACAGAAACAGTGAGTACCGTTGAATTAATCGAAAAGAACAGAAAATGATTAAGGAGGGAAGCGACGTGCCACGTAAAGGACATACTCAGAAGAGAGACGTTTTAGCAGATCCGCTGTACAATAATAAAGTGGTTACTAAACTTATCAATAATATTATGTTAGACGGTAAGAAAGGCGTAGCTCAGAAAATTGTATACGGAGCATTTAACAGAGTTGCAGAAAAGACCGATAAGCCGGCAATTGAGGTATTTGAAGAGGCTATGAACAATATCATGCCCGTACTGGAAGTAAAGGCAAGACGTATCGGCGGGGCAACCTATCAGGTGCCCATCGAGGTAAGACCTGACAGACGTCAGGCTCTGGCTCTCCGCTGGCTCACCCTTTTTTCGCGTAAAAGAGGCGAGAAGACCATGGAAGAGAGACTGGCAAATGAGATTATGGATGCAGCCAACAATACAGGCGCATCTGTAAAGAAGAAAGAAGATATGCATAAGATGGCAGAAGCAAACAAGGCTTTTGCGCATTATCGTTTCTAAGATTTTTAGGAGGAAAAAACCTTGGCTGGAAGAGAATATCCATTAGAGAGAACCAGGAACATTGGTATTATGGCTCATATCGATGCGGGTAAGACAACATTGACAGAGCGTATTCTTTATTATACCGGTGTTAACTATAAGATTGGTGATACTCACGAAGGCACTGCAACCATGGACTGGATGGAACAGGAGCAGGAAAGAGGCATTACCATTACTTCAGCCGCTACAACCTGTCACTGGACAGAGCAGGAGAACTGCAAGCCTAAGGCAGACGCCTTGGAGCATCGTATCAATATTATTGATACTCCGGGACACGTTGACTTTACCGTTGAAGTGGAGCGTTCACTCCGTGTATTGGATGGCGCCGTAGGCGTTTTCTGTGCAAAAGGCGGGGTAGAGCCTCAGTCTGAAAACGTATGGCGTCAGGCCGATACCTATAACGTACCGAGAATGGCATTTATTAACAAGATGGACATTCTGGGAGCCGACTTTTACGGTGCGGTGGAGCAGATTAAAACACGTTTGGGCAAAAATGCAATTATTCTTCAGCTGCCTATCGGCAAAGAAGATGATTTTCAGGGAATTATTGATTTGTTTGAGATGAAAGCTTATATCTACAATGATGATAAGGGCGATGACATCTCCATTACAGATATTCCGGAGGATATGAAGGATGATGCAGAACTGTATCGTTCTGAATTAGTGGAAAAAATATGTGAACTGGACGATGACCTGATGATGGAATACTTAGAAGGAGAAGAACCTTCTGTGGAAGCCCTGAAACAGGCATTGAGAAAAGGAACCTGCGAATGTACGGCAGTTCCGGTTTGCTGCGGTTCTGCATACCGCAACAAGGGCGTTCAGAAATTATTGGATGCTATTTTAGCTTATATGCCGGCTCCTACAGACATTCCTGCAATTAAGGGAGTTGATCTGGAGGGAAACGAGACAGAGAGACATTCTTCGGATGACGAGCCTTTCTCTGCACTGGCATTTAAAATTATGACAGACCCCTTTGTGGGAAAACTGGCATTTTTCCGTGTGTATTCCGGCACTATGAACTCCGGTTCTTATGTGCTGAATGCAACGAAAGATAAAAAAGAGCGTGTGGGACGTATCCTTCAGATGCATGCAAATAAGCGGGCAGAGCTTGATAAAGTTTATTCCGGTGACATTGCGGCAGCCGTTGGATTTAAGTTCACCACCACAGGAGATACCATTTGTGATGAACAGCACCCGGTAATTCTGGAATCCATGGAGTTCCCAGAACCGGTAATTGAGCTGGCAATCGAACCTAAGACAAAAGCAGGACAGGGCAAGATGGGTGAAGCGCTTGCAAAGCTTGCAGAAGAAGACCCCACCTTCCGCGCACACACCAATACAGAGACCGGACAGACAATCATTGCCGGCATGGGCGAGCTCCATCTGGAAATTATTGTAGATCGTCTGCTTCGCGAATTCAAAGTAGAGGCAAATGTAGGCGCGCCTCAGGTTGCATACAAAGAAACATTTACCAAGCCAATCGATCAGGAATACAAATATGCAAAACAGTCCGGCGGACGCGGACAGTATGGGCATTGTAAAGTCAGATTTGAGCCGATGGACGCCAACGGCGAAGAACTGTTCAAGTTTGATTCTGAAGTTGTGGGCGGTGCGATTCCTAAGGAATACATCCCTGCAGTGGGCGAAGGTATTGAGGAAGCAACCAAAGCCGGCATTCTGGCAGGTTTCCCAGTTGTGGGCGTTCACGCTACCGTATATGACGGTTCCTACCATGAGGTAGACTCTTCGGAAATGGCTTTCCATATTGCTGGTTCCATGGCATTTAAGGAAGCAATGAAGAAGGCAACTCCGGTATTATTAGAGCCGATTATGAAAGTGGAAGTAACCATGCCGGAAGAATATATGGGAGATGTTATCGGCGATATCAATTCTCGCCGCGGACGTATTGAAGGTATGGATGATTTGGGCGGCGGCAAGATTGTGCGTGCGTTCGTGCCTCTTGCAGAAATGTTCGGATATTCCACAGATTTGCGTTCCAGAACACAGGGACGCGGAAACTACTCTATGTTCTTTGAAAAGTATGAGCAGGTTCCAAAAAATGTTCAAGAAAAAGTTATTACTGCGAAAGGCTAGGAAAGTGCAGAAAACACTTGAAAATCCAATGATTATCGAATATAATCATAGGTAGCTGATTCTAAAGCAACCATTTCTGCAGTTGGGCGGAAATGGCCGTATCCAACAATCATTTCCGTATCAGCGCGGGAATGGCTGCATCTAATAAGACAGCCCCAGGAGGGCGGAAAATGAAGGAGGACGTTACAAAATGGCTAAAGCTAAATTTGAGAGAACAAAACCGCATTGCAATATCGGAACCATTGGTCACGTTGACCATGGCAAGACCACATTAACAGCAGCAATTACCAAAGTATTATCTGAAAGAGTTGCAGGAAACGAAGCTACTGATTTCGAGAACATCGACAAAGCTCCGGAAGAAAGAGAAAGAGGTATCACTATCTCTACTGCTCACGTTGAGTATGAGACAGAGAACAGACATTATGCACACGTTGACTGCCCGGGCCATGCTGACTATGTAAAGAACATGATCACCGGCGCTGCTCAGATGGACGGAGCTATCCTTGTAGTAGCCGCTACTGACGGTGTTATGGCTCAGACCAAAGAGCACATCCTTCTGTCCCGTCAGGTAGGCGTGCCTTACATCGTTGTATTCATGAACAAATGCGACATGGTTGACGATGAGGAGCTGCTTGAATTAGTAGAAATGGAAATCACTGAAATTCTGGAAGAGTATGAATTTACAGATTGCCCGATCATCAAAGGTTCCGCTTTGAAAGCTCTGGAAGATCCAAGCGGAGAGTGGGGCGACAAAGTTATGGAACTGATGGCAGCAGTTGACGAGCATATTCCGGATCCACAGCGTGCAACTGACCAGCCGTTCCTGATGCCTATCGAGGATATCTTTACTATTACCGGTCGTGGAACTGTTGCTACTGGTAGAGTAGAGCGTGGTGTTCTTCATGTAAACGAAGAAGTTGAAATCGTTGGTATCAAAGAAGAGACTAAGAAAACTGTTGTAACTGGTATCGAAATGTTCCGTAAACTGTTAGACGAAGCTCAGGCTGGTGACAACATCGGTGCGCTGCTTCGTGGTATCCAGAGAACTGAAATCGAAAGAGGACAGGTTCTTGCAAAACCCGGCACAGTAACATGCCATACCAAATTTACCGCTCAGGTTTATGTTTTGACAAAAGATGAAGGTGGACGTCATACTCCGTTCTTCAACAACTACAGACCTCAGTTTTATTTCAGAACAACTGACGTAACAGGCGTTTGCAACCTGCCGGAAGGCACAGAAATGTGCATGCCTGGTGATAACGTAGAGATGACCATTGAACTGATTCATCCAATCGCTATGGAGCAGGGTCTTACATTTGCTATCCGTGAGGGTGGTAGAACTGTTGGATCAGGCCGTGTGGCTACGATTATTGAGTAATCATAATCTATTCAGTAAAATTAAGAAATCAAGCTGTTTTACATAAATTATTCTGTGGCCTGTCTGTTGATTTCATTACTAAATGTGGTTCTCTGAGTTAATATCTTATTGTATAAATTATTGTATTCCCTTTTTAAATCACAAAAGGGATCTATTAGTTGTGAACTGTGAATTATTGTCTGCTTGTGAGTTCTTGCGTATGATAATTGTGTTAAGTTAGTCTTTGGATATACTTGAGGGTCTATCTTTATATCATATTCTAAATTAATATTTTCACTACGGGAAATTTTTGAAATCGGAATAACAACATAATCCTCGCAATCTGCTTGTGCAAGTACTAATGCTGGGCGACTCTTAGTTTTCATTTGATGGCTTTTAATATCATAAAAGGGGGTAATCGCTTTGCAAATTTTTCCGATCATATGATGTCCCCCTATTTTGCAGAGTCAAAATCTTCAAATTCATCATAATACATATCCCATACATGATCATATGGACGCACTTTTTCAGAATCTTTTTTTATGTCAGCTAATTGAATTGTATTATTGCCATTTTCACCATTCTTAAGACCTTTTCGAGAATTACGCCATGAAAGTTCTTGATGAGATAAATCGCTCAATCGCCAGGAAGCAAGTGCACCATATTCAAGTAAAACATTATTTACAATGTACTTAATCTCATCAGAAATTTTTTTTGTTTCTACAAGAAATTCACCTTGTTCGTAATCTTGTCGAACTTCACGAGATACAGGACCATATTTCCAACCTTCAAAATCTCCATCAAAAGCAGGCTGACCTAGAATAGCAAACGATTCTCGTTGAGTAAAATAAAGGAGTTTATGGAGCTTCATTTCATCTAAAGTTTCATGCGTCATTTCTTTATATTTTGTAACAATATATGCAGCTACATCAATAATTTTATCCATACGAAATCTCCTTTCTAAAATATCAAAACCCAAAAAACTCAATATTATATATAATATCATTATAATATATATTCGTCAATTGACAAAGGGTTTATTATATTATTTTATGAAAAATTTTACCAACCCTTTATTTGCTTTACCTGTTCTGCCCGTTCTTTGTCCTTGTGATATTGTAATTTGAACTGTATTGTTTCCACTACTTCCTTTCTTGCTTCATCGTCTAGCTGATAAAATGAAGTCAACAGATTATCCACATCGGGCATACTATTTTTCCCAAACAGATACATAAGCGGATATAAGGAATTTTTCAGATAAGTTTTTACCCGGTTTCCGTCAAGTGCGCCATTTAATCCATTGGGAAGTGTGGGATATATTTCTTCTTCGGTAATAGCGCCGGAGAACGGACTGGCGGCGCATATCTCATTCACATCAATTTCTAATTCGTTTGCCAACCGCAAGGCAAAATCAAATCGGATATTGGAATCCTTTTGTATAATAGAATATAGTGTTGTAGCACTAATTCCCGTAGCCTTTGCAATCTGACGGACATTTGTATTCTTACTATCAAGTATTTCTTTCAGCTTCTTTCCATCGCCCATAGTGACCTCCTATTTTCATATGTTGAATAATTACGAAAAACATAAATCCTATTTATCATCATACCACAAATACGAAAAACATAAAAGAGAAAAATAGAAAAAATGTAAATACGAAGTTTGTAAAAATATTTTTACGAAGTATTGACATTGATTGTAAGAGGTGCCAATATGAATGTACGAAATTCGTACAACAACAGAATGCAAATATTGTAATGAATTTCTAAAAATAACTTCTCGGAATCTCAATGAATGAGATTCTAAGCGAAAATTGACAACTGAATATCGTTCAGGAAAAGAAATATGCGAAAAAAGGACATAAACATTGGACATAGTGGGTACTATGCCTTGAAAAATCTTATTAAATCGCCTAAGATATCATTATTAGGCGGCGAACCCTAATAATGATTTTTGAAATGCCTCAGCTGATGGCATTTCCCAGGCGTCAAGGTGTTGCAGCATCATGATGCCGTAGAGGCGGCAGTACCACATCTTTGTAGAGCGGTGCCTGCCGTCTTCTAATTTATAGTCCTCTTTCTCACGCTTGTTGGAGCGTTCCACGGAAGTCCTTGCATCATATTCCCTTTCCCATGCTTTGCTGTCCCTTGGAGGTATGTTAAACAACCTTGGATTATCATCGGTAAAGATGTGTACGGTTCTGCCATATTTCGCCGGAGAACAAGGGTGTTCACAGAAGCAGCCGCGTTTCCGGTCTGATTTCGGGCACCGGTATTTGGCGCGGTGCTTGGCAGTCTCATATCCATCTTTATGCATGCGTAAGCCCATTTTACAGACAGGGACACCATCATCATCAATAGTGAAATCATCCTTATAAGTGAAATATCCGGTATGCCCAGGGTTCAGGTCAATAAAAGGAGCGATATTTTCCCGTCTGCAGTATTCATAGACAGCGTAAGCATCGTGGGCAGAATCCAGAAGGAGTTTTTCCATGTGGAATTCCGGGAGATATGCTTTCATGGTGAAAAAGGAATGGAGAAAAGAAAGCATGTCATGGCGGGAAGCGCGCTCTAAAAGAGGAAAAACAGGCAGGTCGCTGTAAGAATCGGAAGCCACATAGATGTAGAGGTGGTAACCGAAGAAATAACATTCCCGGTGGGAGTCCCAGCCCCAGTTGCAGTCGGGCTGGGAATAAAGGCGTTTGCAGTTACAGGAAGGGGATCCGTTTTCCTTACATTTACAGAACCGCTTTTTGCGCTGCTGTGCGGCAGTGCGGACAGGTGTGCCGTCCCCGGCAAGAGCCAGATGCTCCGGATTAATAAGGCCTTTGTGGATGGAGGGTTCCAGGAACTGCTGTTTATAAAGCCTGAAAATGAGGGAAAAAGGATTTTGAGGTTTTAAGTTCCAGCGTTCCAGCAAAGGAAGAAGCCTGGAAGCGACACTGGAAGAATCACAGGGAGTTTTTTCACCTTTCTTTTTCCCTTTGGGTGGTTTTAATTTAGGGAAACGGTCTTTCGGGGAGAGGTTATTGGAATCATCTTTCCAGATACGGGAAAAGAAATCATAAAAAGTCCCGATACCAGGGGTATCGCCGAAAGGGAAACCGCTGAGGAGGGCATAAAGGGGAGTTTCCTTAAGCATACGGCACCAGGCCGTGATGGAAGTCACCTTCAGTTTCAAAGCAAGCAGGTAGGAACGCAGCATGCAGGAAGGGAGCCGGGGCTCAGGGCCGAAAACAGAGTAACAGTCCTGCATAATGGAATCGGCCAGTGAAAGATCAAGATAGAAGAACTGCACGATATAGTCCCATGTGCTTTTGGGAAGCACAAAGGGATCAGGATAAAACTTAAGGAACTCGGATACGAAAGTATCCTGATAGGCGGAATGACCGCCAGGGTTACAAGGTAACATCAAAAATCGCCTCCAATCAAAAAAATGTACTTATTGATCAAGGGCGCGGAGCGCCGCATTTTTTGATTGGTTTGTCAAGCATTTTTGAGAAAAAAGTGGGTGATTTTTTGAAAAAGGGTGTCTGGAAGCCTTATAAAATAAGGGCTGAAGATTCCGAGAAGTTATAAAAGGGGAAAGGAGGAAAAACGTGTGGCAAACTACCGTTATATGATGAGTGCGGAAGATATAGCCAAAGAGTTAAATTGTTCAAAATCTCATTCTTACAAGATTGTAAAAGAACTGAACAGGAAACTTGTAGGACAAGGGGTATATTACAATGGCAGGACGTATTCCGAGGGCGTTTTGGGCAAAGAAAATGTACGGTTATGAGTTATCAATAAGCTAGGGAAAGGAGTGTGGCAGTATGGCTTATAAGGAGAAAGACACAAAAAAGTGGTCAGCGCAATGGTTTGAAACAACGGCAAAAGGAGAGAAGAAAAAGCGGAGAAAGAGGGGATTTGAAACTAATCTTTGAAATCCTCTTTTGAACGGGCTGTAGGATTGGCGAATTATTGGCTTTGACAAAGGGCGATACTAGTTTTGAAAATAATCAAATCAGCATTACCAAAACGTATTATCCCACTGGCAGGATGTTATTACCGAACCGAAAACAAAGCAGTCGGTAAGAACCGTTGAAATCTCGGAGTTTTTGAAAAAGGAAATAGCCCCGACAGCGGCTACTGTTAGGGCTGTGATAACTGGAAAACCTCTGACTGTGGTTTCCGTTTATCCCGTATGGCAAGCTGACGATCGTACAAGGCGATCCGGGTGACGGAAAGACAACATTTATACTCAATATAGCGGCGAAGCTGTCTAAGGGAGAAAGTTTAGACGGTGGAATGAATTTTACAGAGCCTTTGAATGTCATCTATCAGAGTGCGGAGGACGGTCTTGCCGATACGGTAAAGCCCCGGTTGGAACAGGCGGGGGCAGACTGTGAGAAAATCTCGGTTATTGATGAAAAGATAAAATCCCTTTCCATGATAGATGAACGCTTGGAAGAAGCTGTTATAAAGACAGGCGCAAAGCTGTTGATTTTAGACCTGATACAAGCCTATTTGGGCGGCGGCAGGGATATGAACCGTGCAAACGAAGCAAGGGATATGACAAAGAAATTAGCGGCACTGGCAGAGAGATACCAGTGTGCGATTGTCCTTGCCGGTAACATGAACAAGGCTGTGGGAAATAAGGCGGCATACCGGGGCATGGGTTCGATTGATTTCTTTGCAGTCACAAGAAGTGTTCTGTTGGTCGGTAGAGTAGAGGGAGAAGAAAATATAAGGGCTGTGGTACAGATTAAAAACAACCTTGCGGTGTTCGGACACCCGAAAGCATTTGCACTGTCGGAGGACGGTTTTCAATGGCTAGGAGATTATGAGATTACGGCTGATGAAGTGTTAGGCGGTATTGCCCCAAAAGCAAATAAAATGGAACAGGCAAAGCGTCTGCTTCGGGAACTGGCAGAAACAAATAATGCCATGCAGAGCAATGAGATTTTCAATCTGACGGACAGGCAAGGCAACAGCGCAACAATGCAGGCTATTAGAATTTTGCAGTCTTGAAGATTGCAAGGGTGCAAAGATTATAGACATTGCAATGTTGCGCTGTTGTAAGAAAAGCGGAAAGCGGCAGTATTAAAGTGGCGAAAAGCCGCCCACTGTCCGCAGGAGGGTATGCTGTCCAACGGACAGCTTGCCCCCGGCAGGGCGCAAAGGCACTTTTTATAGAGCATAGCCTGTCGAAAATGTGGGGTATGGCAATCGCTATGCCCTAAATTTTATGGTGGTAAGAGAGGAAAGAAAGTGGTATAATTGATAAAATTACTATTTGGAGGAGAAATAGTATGGGTAAAGATATAGTCCCATTTTGGGAGAAGGCATATCAGGAATATGATACTGTTACATTTTCCATTGAACCTAATGCAACTGTGACTGAATTTGAGCATTTGATTAACAACCAGTCAAAAGTATTAGATGTAGGGTGTGGAGAAGGACAAAATGCCATATATTTAGCCCAACAAGGACATTTTGTTGATGCATTTGATTTATCTGAACATGGGATTGCAAAACTAAAACATAGATGTGAAATATCAAATGCACAAGTAAACGCATTTGTAGCAGATTTAACTACATATCAGTTTGAACAGAATTATGATATGATTGTCTGTTTTGGAACATTGCATTTTGTGGCTAAGAATGAGTGGAAAAGATTTATAAATAATGCGAAAAAGTATACCAATATAGGTGGCATTCATATAATTCAAATATTTACAGATACTGTACCTGCATCTGAGGATATTGCTCCGTTTGCGATTGGCTTGGCAAAAGATGAAGAAATTAAAGAATTGTATACAGATTGGGAGATATTGCAGTTTAAATCTTATGTATTTGAAGATGAGCATCCAAACGTACCGAAACATTTGCACGCATCAAATAAAATTGTTGCTAGAAGAATAAACTGACAAGTTCGATTTATGTGAATAGGGTTCTTATCATATTTTCCCTTAGTTGTATAAAAAACATGGTGCTAGAACCATGTAATAAGGGATAGGCTCTCGGAATTTTGAGCCTGCCGACTAGGCTTCACCAGTCGGATGAACCTCGAAAAGTAAATATTATCCAGAAGAGATATGATAAGTAATAAATGATGAAAAATGATGAAAAAATGGCGCACTTTCATAGACCTTGTGCCCGACATGGTTTATAATGGTATTGCTTATGAAGTTAAGCGGTTTGCTCAAAGAGATCTTTTAGCAGGGATGACTTTGGCAAACCCCATGCATCAAGATGTTGACACATCATGATGGCAAACAGGCGGCAGTACCACATCATGGATGAACGGTATCTGCCGTCTCCTAATTTGTAGTCCATTTTTTC
>JAETSX010000063.1 GCA_021769425.1 Eubacterium sp. | reverse complement strand
ATACTCTGATTATCCATTTTGGATACCTCCTATGCTTTTTGATATGGCCTGCGAAACCAATATCATTATAGCATAGGAGTTTTTATACTCTACGCAACACTACGGCTTTGCCTGTTCCCCCATCTCAGATGGGGGATTAAAAGACTTTTTCATTCACCGGTATATTGATATACTTTTAAGGTAATTGTCCCATCTTCATTCCGGGTAAAAGTTTCGATATATTCTTCGCCAACCACCTGCATACATTCTGACATTCCAACCTGTCCTTCCTTAAAAAGACTTTCCGCCAGCATTGTTGCAGAAGACTTCACTTTATCTTCTCCTACCTGATAGGAATAACTGAAATATCCGTCTGCATCTACCGTTAACGTCTGAGTCAGCTCCTCTAACAGCGTCGCATTTTTTTCCAAATCCGCTTCTTTCCAGTTCGCAATTTTCTCCGCAAGGCCGTCTTTAAGAACCGTTTCCTCGTTATCCGCTGCACCGCCTGACTGCTCAAAATCCTCTGTTTCTCCGCCCTCTTCCTCCTGAGAGCCTTCTTTGTCCGAAATGCCTCCTATTTCTTTATCCAATTCTTTCAGATAAGCTTCTGCTTTCCCCTGATCCGCCTTTTTTTCATCTAACGGCAGCGTGAACAGGGCATTCACACCTTCATAATTCTCATTTCTTGTGATTTCACCTGTAGCTTCATCAAAGCAATAGGCGTCTCCTGCATAAAATGTTCCGTCATTCACTGCAAGATACAGGGTTCGGTCCGCAAACATTTCCACATTATCCATCTCCGTAATCCGGTATTGAATGCCATCCTGAACAAATTCTGAATATCCGCCGTTCATTGTCATGCTGTTATACCAAGCCGGGTTCCGCCCTTTGATCAGCGGCGATACAAAAAAGGGCTCTTCCCCATAGGATTCTTCACTGACAGAGGGCCGGGGAGAGCCGTCAGTATTTTCTATTGCCGTCACCACATAAGTACGATCATTTCGGATTCCTTCTGCATCATCCGAAAAGACATACTGGCTCAAATTATCTCCTGACACCACCCCCAGCAATGTGATCCTGTAGTTTCCATATTCCTGGGTTTCGTTGATGGAAATGGCGTCTTCGCTTTGAAATGCCGCTGCAATCCCCTGATCCTGTGTTTCTTCCGCCACCTGATCCAGCGTGAGATATTTCCAGGCTGCCGCTGTGGTAACGGAACCTGCCGCAAGTACGGCTGCTGCGGTTAATACGGCTGCGGGTATTCTTTTCCGATATGTTTTGTTTTTCATTGCCTCTGTCTCCTTTGCTTTCCTTAAAATTTTCTGATTTAACCAGTAATCCGGCTCTTTTTCCGGAGAAAGGGCTTGTTGCAACAATTGTTCCAGCTTTGCATCATGTTTCATCTAACACATCCTCCAATTTCTGCTTCAACAATTTTCTTGCTTTGTACAGCCGGCTTTTTACCGCTCCCTGAGGAAGATTCATAATCTTTCCAATCTGTTCCACAGGCAGCTGCAGGGTATAATAGAGGTACACCGGCACACGGTATTTATCCTCCAGCTGAGCAACAGCCTCCTGCACCTGAGTCCGCAGTTCCTGTTTCAGAACAGTGCTCTCCGGGGAAAATTCCTGACCCGAAAACTGATCCGCCGCTGTTTTTTCTGTCAATTGCTCTGTCCCTGCAATCCGTTTCCTCCAGGCATATTTGCGCCTGCGGTTTTTCCAAATCCGCAGCGCTATGGAAACCAGGTAGCTTCTGGGATTTTTTCCAAAATCTATGTGGGAGCTTAATTCCACTGCTTTTAAAAAAGTATCCTGATACAGATCTTCCGTTTCCTGAAGATTGCGGGTAAGCTGGCTGCAAAATGCATAAATGTCTTTTCCATATTCTTTTATACACTGTTCCAACTGTATTTCATTCATTTTCTTCACCTTTCAGACGTCTTTCCAAGGCTTTTTTCGCCCTTCATCTGAACATTGTAATAACTTTTCCTTTGGTTCACGGAATTTACTTTTTGAGGGATATACTATATACTGTTAGCGGGCAGACGGCGGATTCCGTCTGCTGCAGATAGATTCAGGGATCATTGATTCAATCGCTTTGATCATTATTATTGATAAAGAAAGGAAATCATTATGCACACAATCAAGACTCCCATTTTGGGAAAAAACGTTTATCTTGCAGAGGGCGCCATTGTGCGGGGTGATGTTACCATCGGAGACAATTCCAGCATATGGTTCCACTCCGTTGTTCGGGCGGAAGCCGGGTCTGCAGTCATTGGAAATGACACCAACATCCAGGATAATGCCGTTCTCCATGTTGATCATGGGGCTGCTATCCGTATCGGCAGCCGGGTAACCATTGGACACGGCGCCATTGTTCACGGATGCACCGTCAAAGACAATGTTTTAATCGGCATGGGATCTATTATCATGAATCATGCCGTCATTGGAGAAAACTGCATCATCGGCGCAGGAACGCTGATTACCCAGAATACTGTCATTCCTGACAATTCCCTTGTAATGGGAAGCCCCGGAAAAATCGTGCGGACAGTCACCGATGATGAGATAGAACATATCAGGCGAAATGCTGCTTATTATATTGAGGAAGCCGCCTCTTATGCCAGACAGTTTTAGATTTTGCTGTTTTTATCCCGTTGCAAACAGTGATATTATTCCGGCGGTTAAGTATGGCAGCAGATGGAGATTTGGGCAAGCAAAATGTTGCGATATTTAACCGCCGGAGTCATATTATCCATGCTTTGAAAGTATTTCCTTCAATAATCCTTCACAGCCTGCCACTACGTCCTCATAGGTTTGTTCAAAATCACCGGTATACCAGGGATCGGCTACGTCCCGGGGATGGTCGGTGTAATCCAGAAGCAGGCTGAGTTTGCTGTCCTCATCTGAGCCTGCAATGCGGAGCATGTTTTTATAATTCCAGCGATCCATTCCTATGATGTAATCGTATTTTTGATAATCGCTGCGTTTCATGCGGACGGCATATTTTCCGGCAACGGAAATGCCTTCCCGGGCTAACCTGGTTCTGGTTCCATGGTGAACCGGGTTGCCGACTTCCTCTGTGCTGGTAGCGGCACTGGCGATATAAAAATCGCTGGCAATGCCTTGCTTTTCTACCATGTCTTTCATAACGAATTCTGCCATTGGGGAGCGGCAGATGTTGCCGTGGCAGACAAAAAGCACTCTCGTTATCATTTTTTACCTCCTAAAATGCCGTGAATTGCCGTGTTTTGGGGCAATTTGCGTATTCTCTAAAAGCTACAGAAAATCTGCAGAATGTGACACATTACGCAAATTAGTGCAAATCAAGGCAAAATGTGTTAGTCATTCGTAGTCAAATAGTAGTCAAATATAAAGAGTCGTACTACTACGATTTTCCAAAAAATCCTATCGTTAATAGAATGGGGGTTCGCAAAGGGGTTCTACTTTTTAACGATAGCACCTAAAAATCACATAGGGGTTCGAACCCCCTATGAACTAAAGGTGTTTTGCATATTTATCATCCCCAAAACAACTTATATTTTTTCAATTCTTTCTTTTTAGAAAAATTCGAAATAACCCATTCAAGTAATTTTTCATATGCAGGCTTATATTTTTCTGCAAAAGTCACATCAAGATGGTTTCTTATCAGCGAATTCCCACTTTCATTACTACACAAAAAGTCAAAGCCCCATCCATCTCGATATCCATAATCATTATGCATATCCCATCCCGAGACATCTCGGTTTTCTTCATAGTCTTTCCATTCAAGCAAAGGTAACAATTCTTCCATCTCATCTTCCAGCGAATATCCAAATACATCTACAACCTTGTCAAATTCATCAATTATTTCTATTTTCAATTCCTTCATAAATAAATTGGCTGATATTCGTTGTTTATAAATACTTGTACAAGCATGGTCATATTTCATAAAATAGAATTTACATATATATTTTTTTGGAATCAAAACTATTCAGGTAAACCACCCCAATTCATAATCATCCTCACTTTCAAATCTAAGTGAGCGTTCTTGCATAAATGTATAATAGAACTAATCAAAAACCTTTTGTTCATTTTCTGAAAGTTCGCAAATTGGAACAGGTTCTTGATTGATATATCTAAATTTGCCAATGATTTCTTTTGGTGTTGCAATCAGCATAAATAATCTCCTCCATAGCACGAATCAACACTCCCCTAATATATCATTTATCATAGCATAACCCACATGTTTTTTCTATCAAAAAAAGACCCCGGCAGCACATTGCCGCCGAGGTCATCGTCCTAATTTCTTATTAAATTGCCTTGAACATCTTCTGGGTTATCGGCTTTTCGCCTGTTACCTTTTCGACTTCTTTCTTGGCAGCCTCAAGTTCTTCAAGTCTTATCATCTCATCTTTGGCATCGTCAAAACCGAGGTGCGTGTAAACATTCATAGTTACCGAAATATCCGAATGCCCCATAAGGTACTGCAGGGTCTTTGGGTTCATTCTTGCTCTCGCCATGTTGCTACAGTAAGTATGCCTACAAACATGAGGAGTGATGTTCGGCATCTGTACCTTAAAAATGTCATTGTATCTCTTGACTGCGTGATTGAATCTGTGTTCCCAATGCATGGCTACTTCCGGCATTCCATTCTTATCTCTGAAAAGAAATCCGGCATAACCCTGAAACATTATCTCGGGAAGGTCTGTGGGTCTGTCTTCAATGATAGCCTGAAACATTTGATATACATCTTCTGTCATCGGAAGTTTCCTTGTTCCGGCATTGGTCTTCGTAGGCTCGATAATGTACTCGCCCCAGGAAGTTCTCTGCAACTGATGGTTAATGTCGATTATCCTGTTCTGCATATCGATGTCCTTAAGGGTCAGTCCACAAAACTCTGAAATTCGCATTCCTGTATGGAATAAAATGTAGAAGGTTTCATAGTACTTGCAATAAATGTTATCATCATGCACAAACTTAAGGAATTTCTTCATCTGCTCCTTCGTGATAGCCTGTCTTGTCTTTTCTGTATTTTGAATAACTCCTGCAAGCTGAAATCCGAATGGATTCTTCACAATCATATCATCGTCAACCGCCATTTGAAATGCCGGGCGAAGTACCCCACGCACGGTCTTGATTGTGCTTGAGCCTTTTCCATCCTGTTGCATTTTGATTAAAAATAACTTTGCATCCGAAGTTTTAACCCTGCACATTTTTCTTGAGCCGAACTCTTCATTTTTCAGAATGTTCCTTACAAATCCATAATTCATAAGTGTGTTAGGTCTTACTCCAGTTCTTGTTTTAAGATATCTCTCCACCAACTCAATCACCGTCATGTTCTTGCCCATTGGGTCAAGCTGTGAATCCAAATCCTTACCTATCTGCTTTTCAAGTTCTCTTAATGATAAGCAAGGTGCCTTTCCGGCTGGCTGTGGATCCGTTGGCTCTAATCTCCAACTGTACACGAAGTGTGGTTTACCATCAACATGATATTTGAATTGGTATTTTCCATTTGCTCTGATGGATTCTCCCTTACGGAGAACCCTGTGCTTACTGTCTCTTCTTATACTTGCCACGCTTTATCCTCCTTAACTCTGGGTGTTGTGCTAAATACTTCTCAAACTCATGTCTTATAATCAAGCTGCGGTCATCGTAGTATTTAACTGTAAAATTGTTCTTGGTATTCATAAGGTCCCCAACCTTTCTCCAACTGAGTGTATAATATTCAATAGCCTCAGCCGGAGTGATGAGTTCCTTTTCTCCTGGTGATACTTTCTTCATAGGCACCTCCTTAAAATTGATTAGCTTTTGCCATGTCCATATATCACTCTAAAACCCTGAAATAGCAACTACTATTGGCAGATGAAAGGTATTTATATTGTAGAAGTTTCCTGCAGAAACTCTTCAAATTTTGTGCGAATGATAAGGTATCTGTTTCCGCTTAATACGGCAAATGAACTGGTATGCTCTTCTGCCAGTCTACGCATTTTCTTAATACCGATACCAAAGTATGCAGCTGCCTCTTTTATTGATAATGTGTATTTCTCATTCATAGGTACATTGTTCATTTCTTATTCCTCCCATATCTATCTTCTAAATAACAATCGTGGCAACAATACTTCCTATTTTTGTTGCCGTAACAGACAAAATGTTTCTTACAGTTCGGACAGACAAACTCATAATTTGCTTTCCTATTTACTTGCTCCGTGTGACTGTTCCACCACATCATGCGACATCTGTCAGAGCAGAACTTCTTCTCTTTTCTTCCGGGGTTCTGTTCCACAGGCTTACCACATAGATGGCAGATAAACCTTGGTGCTATAACCACCTTTTCTTCCGCTGACATCTGCCTTCGGCAGAATCCTTTTATTGTGTTTTCTGTAACACCAATAATACTGGCTATTTTCTTATATCCCATCCCCTGCCCTCTGTAGGCAAGAACCTGAGCTTTCTCTTCATCCGTCAATTCCAATCCCTCCTTATCGTTGAATGGTCATCGTTTTCAACAGGTATGTATTGGAAATTGATAAAAGTGCTAATTTCAGAGAAATTTCTGCAAAAAAATTATGGCCAAGTCGGTAGAACACCAACCCGGCCATAAAAAGCATCAATATTAATTTAACTACGCAAGCATCTCATTTACCCTCTTCTGAACGGTAGCATAGTCATATCCAGCAGCCGTTAGTTTCTCCTTACGCTCTGCTCCATTTCCCCACTTGCCTTGAATAACCTCTTTTGCAATCTCATCAACGGACTTTTTGCTATCCTCGGTAGTTTTTACAGTTTTACCGACCGAACAATATGTAGGATTTGAAAGCCAAATCCTACCTGCTCCACTCTTAAGTCTGCCCCATCCACCGTTTTTTACCTCCATGATTGTGAAAGTGCCTTTACCAGTCTGCCCGTTGACCTTTCCCTTCATTGATGGCTCTGAACGATAATTCAAATCATCAATAATAACCTTTACAGAAAAAGGTGTATCAGGGAATGAAGTGACTGTATCAGGATTTGATGGGGTATCATCCGGGATAGTCGAACTATTGGTATCATACTGTGTCAGATTCCACTTCTCGATAATGGAACACAGCTTATCTACATAGGTAAGGGAAGTCGCATAGCCACCATCCTTGATAAGCCGCGCCACTTTCTTGTAATCCGTCATACCCTTAATGCCTTTATATCGTAGGGCCTTTCCGTTCTTGGAACCAAGCAGATATGCAGAATGGTCTGCAACCGAATCCTCCACACAAGAATACTTCCTGAAATCAGCCGTGATGGTTTCATATGAGCTATCGGCATTCTGCTCCTGTGTCTTCTTGGTATAAACGGATGTGCCATCCCAAGTAGAGCCTGTCCATGTGTTCCCGGACAGTGATTTCTTCATACCAAACATATTATTGGCATTCTGTCCGAGTTCACTCTTGCCATAGCCACTCTCAAGAATAAACTGCGCTGCCGAGATAGATGCAAGGATACCACTCTTCTTCATATCTTCTCGACACAATTCTCCAATAACCGACACAGCATCTTTCTCTGAAAGACCTGCGAACACAGATGCCTGTGTTCCATCCATCTTGTTTTCAGAATCACCCATTGCAGATTTCACGGCTTTACGGAAGGTATCCATTGTGTATCCCATTCCAAGCTGTGACCACAAATGCTCCGGGTCACCGTGATTGGATGCAATTCCCCTGCTATGTCCTTCCTTGTGGCTGATGATGACACCATCAGCGAGTGGGTCTAATGAAAACTTCTTACAGAGCATGGCAAACAACTCCACGGCTGCCTCATATGTTCTCTTGGCTACAGCCTTTGCCGTAGCAATATCAGAACACTTGAATGTTGCCCCGCCAACATAGGTAATGCAGGCAGGCTCGCACATCTCTACCCCGATATGGGTATTGTTCGCAGAACCATTGATGGATGAACCGGAATGCCACCCCCTGTGATTCCACGGAAGTGTCTGATAAACCGTGTCGTCATTCCCGTCAATAAAGCCATGAACACAGGCTCTGTCAAATGACGGACTGTTCCAGTTCTTGATAAAAGCAAGAGCACTCGGCTGGGAACATCCAACCGAGTGCAACATAAGACCTTTTACTGTAATTGTCCTCCCTGCCGTATAGCACGGATTCTTTGTAAGAATACTCTTCACAAGTTTCATTACTCATCACTCTCCTTCACTTCCGGGATACCTGCGATACTTGTAAGCAGTGATAAAATGCCTGCAAGTGCTGATGCAGATGCCACCATAATCCAGTTCACATCTCCTAAAACGGCAGATGTACCAATCGTTGCGACCGCTGTCTGAGCCACGGTCTTGACTGCTCTGATTCCGGCTGCTTTCAGCCAGTTCTTCCAATAATTACTCATTGTCCTGTTCCTCCTTGTTTGGTTTTCTGTTTGGCAGTTTCAATAATTCTGCCCGTCTGCTGTCGAGGATTCCGTTCTCGCCAAGGCTGTGATATGCCTGGTACTGATTTTCCCAATCCTCCATGTGTTCCTCCGAAATCCAGCCATCGTCCATATAGAAATGGTACTGTTCGAGAAGCTGTGACCTCATCTGAGCCTGCTGTGCCTTTGCCAGCACTTTCAGTTGTCTGGTATATTGCAGACAACACTTGATACACCACACTGTCATGGCAAAAATGGATGGTATTCCCAACGCACCAAGCCATGTAATGAGTTCCATGATTTTTTCACTCATGAGCCTTCCTCCCTTCAAATTTGTGCATAATAAAAGCGACTCGATTCGAGCCGCCTGCCTTCCAATTTATTCTGTTGGTTTTTCGTCATGTATGTTTGTTATTCGTGCCATATAATAAACTTGTCTGAGCGTTCTCGGAAAAAGGACATCAGGATTGTTAATCATAAGATACAGCCATGAGGATGACACCACGCTTTCCCATACATGAAACTCCCACGGGAGCATACCGTAAGTGGCAGTCGTATAAATGACTCCTCCTGTGCTTCCGTTGCAGTTCTGTAGTTTAATACATTCGTCTACATATTTTTCTGCCTCATCCATTTCCCCAAGTATATAAGCAAGAAGAGAATATCCAAGTGTACCTTCTGTCCATACAATGTCCGGCGCACCCTTATAATCCGCCGTCCTGTCACTGTACGGTTTAAAACCCGAGTAGGTATCATTACCGGAATATGCCGTATTATAATAGTCTTTTTCCCTGCTCTGTACGATTTCCTTTCCTTTCGTCAGATACACTTCCTTTGCTGTTTTAAGACACGCCTTCGCAGTATCCGAATGAACAACAGAAAATATCAGTGTCCCCGCCCATGTGGTACAGTCAAGCGCCCACGCCTCATCCGGCTTTCCTCCGTTGATTCCCTGATAGAATCTTCCATTCTCACGGTCATAGCATTTTAGGAACAGCCTGTCACGGACAAGTTCTGCTGCCTCTTTATACTTTTTTCTTTTCAGCACAAGCGAACATCCTTCCAGCGCCTGCAGTGCCGAACACTGATGTTCTACGGAACACCACTCTATTTCCTCGTCCGAATAGGAGTAATCTTCCATGTTATAACTACCATACCCTCCCGTCATAAGACCGTATCTTGGGTCATCCGTATCGGTAACCTGTTTGGACACCATCCAGTCTCCCGCCTTTTTTATCATTTTGATAAAACTTCTGTCACCGCTTTCCAGCGTATAATAACATGCTCCCCAGACAAGCCATCCCATTGCCCCGGTTCTCACATATCCGTCAAACAGCTGACCGATGTAAATATCATAGGAAAAGTTGAAACTCCCGTCATCATTCTGTTCATAACTCATACGTTTTAACATTTCCTCGCAGATGTCATAGTCACCGCTTGTTGTAAAAACCAGAAGCGCAAGACCGACATCGTAAGCCCATGTACGGGAATTCAGCATATATCCGTATGCTCCGAGTGCATTGGAGCCGTCTTTGTTATACTGCGGATCATCGGTGGGAATCAGGAAGGATGCCGGAAGACGCCCTTTCTGAAGATTCATGATAGCCCCTGCTATGCCGACTGCATCATAGGCAACAGCCCCCTCTCTCCATACCTGCTGCATAACCTTTCCAATTTTATGCCCGGTTGCCACCTTATTCGTGTACCACAGATACTTTCCACCACCACAATTCCATATCTTGCAGATATCATTGATATATTCTGCATCCGAGTAGCTATATAGTCTCATAGTGAAATAGGAAAAATAACTGTAGCCGTATCCTCCATCCTCTGCGCTTATTTCTGTATCTGCCTCATAAACATATCTTTCGGCTGTCATTTCAGTTGTGGAAGATATCTGTTCCCAATGTCCTTTCAAACCCTTTGCAAGACGAAACTCCTTAATTCCCTCTCCTACACTGATATCCACCGAATAGGTTACTGTTTCCGTGTGGGTACTTCCCGTTTCATTTCCTTCTTCATCCTTATCCTTTACTGTATATGTTTCCCGATATGTCATCACAGATTCCCATGTTCCATCTGCTTTAATTGGACAAGTAATGACTTTATATGCAGCATCATGGATTACATACACATTTACGGCATAATCACTATAATCAGTCAGATTTCTTGCATTTCCAATAACCTTTCCCTTATAAGAAAAATCGTAATATGTGGTCGGTGAGATATACTTTGCAAACACCTGATCCTCATCAGAAGACAGCCCCGTAACATAGCCCCACATAACGTCCCCTTCATATGTATCTGCATACTCCTCTGCAAAGGTAAGCTGGTACTTAAAGTTATTGACATCCAGCTGTCTTTTGATGAATGCCAGAGCATCCGAAGAAGCCTTCTCATATGCTTTTCCTTCAAATACTGCCACTTCTGCCGCCTCCTTTATTCTTCCTCTTCTTCTGTTTCATCCGGCACAGTGCAGTAAAATGCTATCACCGTGGTGGTTTTGGAATTAACACCGGAAATGGTCGCACCCACGTAGGACGCAAAAGCACTGCCGTCTTTTTTGTTCAAAGAAATCTTTGGTGTTGTTTCATCATCCGTCTGCCATTGGAAATAAGGCCTGTCATTGTATGCTCTGGTAAAATAAAATGTGCCATTTCCTACAATCTCTCCAAACTCCACGGTATACTTTGCTGTGGTTTCCCGTATGTCCTCCACAGTGCTTACAAGCGAATACAGGGTATCATTCAGTGTCGGAATATACGCACCGACCGTAATATTGACTTCATTGTAATTGAATGGATTCCACTCCATTCCCACAACCCTTTTCTTTGTATTGATGGACAGTGGTGCGAAACGGATGAGAAGTTCATCACCAAGATCTACATTTCCTTTCCTGAATAAATCAAGTGAATAACTGTACCTCTGCTCTGTGGCATTATAGGAACAGCTGATATCCTTAACATTCTCCGTCTTCATGATATCTACAGTTTCACTGTTTCCCCTATGCGCGCGAATGCCGATGGCATACCCGTAATATTCTATTTCACCTTTTACCAGCGCCACTAACTGCATAACACAGGCTCTTCTGGTTGTTTCCGTATTTACACGAAGTGTCACTTTTTCATTTACATCCACTGTACCGACATAAAATGGTGTTCCCGAAAGCAGACATTCCAATATCTGCCTTGGTGTCCCTTCCATGTCAAATGCAGTAACCATGTAGTCATCATCGTTCAATATGTAGGAAATATGCTCACAGTCCATTTCCGTGTAACATACCCCATTCGATATATTCTTTTTGATACTTGTAATATTAAAGACCAAGCCATCCAGTTCCGCAATGTTGTTCACACCTACAAACCCTTCAATTTTTCTTGTCAGCATTTTAAAGGACATGGTGCATTCTCCATCCAATTTACAGTCAATCTGACAACTATTCACGGCAGAATAAGATTTCACGAAATCACCCGGTGTATTATCTGAATTTTTCTTAAAAAAGTTCATGACCGGGTGTGGTGGAATTTCCCTATATCTCGGTCGGATAGTCTTATCCTCATGAATATCTGAGTACGATGTATTCCATCCGATAAAAATAAGCCCTCTTATTTTCTCCGGGGAAGGCGGGGATGCACTCTCCCCTTCCTTTACCTTCTGGGAAGAAAGATAATCATCCCCGGCATAATTCAGAAAATTGACCGTAAAATAAGTTGCATCACTTTTATAAGTAGGGCGTACAGTCATATCCTCATTGACGCAGGTAATGTCAACATTCCATCCGCTAAATTCCATGCCCTCAATTTCTTCCGGCGTTGGTGCAAGTTCTGTTGCATCACCCCCGGCTTCCACCTCACAAGTTCCGAGAAGGTCTGTTCCAGCATAGTTTAAGAATCGTACTGTGTAATAAACCACTCCGTCTATTGTTTTTGACATTTTATCCTCCCTCCTAAACCGTTCCTAAATTTCTTAATGATGCCTGTCCGTTGGAATACTGTATCTGTGAAACGAGTGTCGTGATGGTTCTGCCATCCAGCATGATAGGTTGATTCAATTTCACAACTGCACTGCCATCTGTATTGCCTCCCTTTCCTGAAAGAGTTGCATTTACACTGGCATTCATGTTAGTAACTGCATTAGATAAATCCATTGTTTCTGCCACGCTCTTCACTGCTTTTTCTACTTCTGACTGACTCTTATTGATTCCCTTTGCAAGACCTTTCATAAAGTCAGGCATCCAGGATTCGTAATCTGTAAGTGGTCCCTCATCCGGGACAGAGAAGTGAAGAAACGCTGTAATTTTATCTGCTACACTCTTTACAGCATCCCCAACGGCACCGATACAACTCTTAATACCGTTTACAATTCCCATAATCATATCTTTGCCCCATTGCAATGCTTTTGATGGCAGGCTGGTTATAAAGTTGATTGCCGTTTGGAAACCTGTCTTAATCGCATTTGCAATATTTCCTACTGTTGTCTTTATTCCTGTAAGAATACTGTTGAAAACTGTGGAAACGGTTGTCTTGATACCATTGATTATTGTTGTAATCGTAGTTTTGATACCATTCCACAGATTTGAGATTGTACTCTTGATGGTATTCATTACCGTTGTAATCACAGTACAGATAGCATTCCAAACTGTAGAAATGACCGTGCTAATTGCATTGATTACCGTTGAAATAGCTGTTTTGATTGCATTCCAAATGGTATCAAATGTTGTCTTTATGGTTGTTAGTATTGTCGTAAAGAAAGTAGAGATTGCTGTCCAGGCTGTCTGGATTCCAGTTGTAATTGCTGCCCAAGCAGCTGTTAACCCTTCCTTTATCTTTTCAAGAACACCATTGATAAAATTACGAAATCCCTCACAGTTGTCATACAACAGCTTGAACGCTCCCGCAAATGGATTAACCAAAAGCAAACGTAATCCCTGCCAGTTAGTCTTTACAAAATCCACAACCTTTGTAAAGAATCCTACTATTGCATCAACCACCGTTGATACAACCGCCTTAATTACTTCCCATAGGTCTATCCAAAACTGCCGGAACGAATCTGATGTATTCCATAGATATACAAACCCAGCCACCAAAGCTGCAATGGCAGCCACAATCAGTACGATAGGGTTGGCTGCTAAAATCCCCCACAATGCCTTTAGTCCAGTCCCGATTGTTTTTACTGCCCCTACTATCTTTGGAACAGTAGTCATAATCGTACCAACAGCAGATATAACTTTTCCGACTACAATAAGAACAGGACCCAATGCTCCCGCAACAAGAGCAATCGTTACGATAGTCTTTTTCGTTCCTTCATCAAGTGAATTCAGCCAGTCAACTACATTCTGAATCACTCCAACAACGCTTTTGATAGCAGGCATCAATAACTGACCAAAGGAAATAGCCAGCCCTTCAAGAGCTGACTTAAGCAATGTTAACTGTCCCTGCAAATTATCAAGCTGTGTATCTGCCATCTGCTGTGCTGCACCCGCACTGTTTTCAATGGATGACTGCAAGCTGTCCCATGTTGTTCCTGTGTTTGCTAATAAAGCATTTACGGAAGAAAGGTCTGTCTTATTGAAAATGGTGGAAATAATATTTGCCTTATCTTCGGAAGTCATACCCTCCATGCTTGTATTCAAATCCCCAAGGATATCATTCATGGAACGCATATTTCCTTCAGAGTCATATACAGACACACCGAGTGCCTCCATCTGAGCGGCTGCTTTATCTGTTGGATTCTGCAAGGACAATATAATATTTCGAAGGTGAGTACCACCCTCTGCTCCCTTGATACCGTTGTTTGCAAGAATACCAAGTGCCGTATTAAGTTCTGCCGTTCCACCCTTTATGGATTTTGCTGTTGCACCAATGGTAAGAATACCTTCTCCTAATTGTGCAACGGATGTATTTGTGGTAGAAGCCGTCTTTGCCATCTGGTCTACCATTGTATCAGCCTCGGCCGTTTCCATTCCGAGAGCAGACATAGCATCTGTTACCATGTCCGATGCTGATGCAAGGTCAATGCCTCCTGCCGCTGCCAAGTTAAGTACTGTAGGAAGTGTATCTGCCATTTCCTGTGTGCTGTAACCTGCAAGTGCAAGATAGTTTAAAGCCTCGGCACACTCTGTTGCAGAGAACGCTGTGGATGCACCCATTTCTTTTGCAAGGTTTGACAGGGCATCCATCGTATTGACACTCTGCCCATCGAGTGTAGACATAGAATCCTTTGTGATTCCCATTGTAGCCTGCACCTGACTCATGGAACTTTCAAAGTTCGCAGCCGTAGTGACCGATGCTGTTCCAAGTCCAGTCACGGCAGCCGTTACAGGGAGTAGTTTCTTTCCGGCATTGGAGATATTATCACCCGTAGTCTTTAATGATTCTCCCGTGGCTGCAATCTTCTGTACTGCCGTAGCTGACTGATTTGCCTGTGTCTCAAGTTCCTTTAGTTTCTGTTCCGTTTCCGCTATTTCCCTTTGAAGGGCATCGTACTGCTCCTGTGAAATATCTCCATTCGCAAGTGCAGTATTCGCTTGTTCGGCTGCCGTCTTTAATGTTTCCAACTTCTGTTTTGTTTCATCAACAGCCTGTGCCAGGAGTTTTTCCTTCTGTGCAAGAAGTTCTGTATTACCCGGATCCATTTTCAATAATTTTTCAACATCCTTAAGAGCCGTCTGTGTGGATTTGATTTCTCCGTTCAGACCCTTAAGGGCTGTCTGTAACTTGGTGGTATCCCCACCAATCTCAACAGTAATACCTTGTATTCTGCTTGCCATAGGTTACCTCCTCTCTCCTAAATTTAGGCATAAAAAATGCCCGGATTTCTCCGAGCATGAAAAAAGCACCAACCAACTCACGGATTGATGCCTATACATTTATTTTACTTATGATTCAGTTTGACAAACTGAAAGTTTCTTGTCACCACATTGTTTAACTGTTAGCTCTAAAGTTGATATTTGCTTTCCTTGCTTGACTGCACAAATCCTTTGTTTGTAATTTATATTGCTTGCCATCTTTAATAAAATTTGTTCCGCATTGTCTGAATTCAAAGGATACATTTTTACCAATACACTGTTCTCTGATATGAAGTACCCAAGAATAATCAAAGGGTCTTGCATTATAATCTGACTCTCCGCCAACTACCACAAGTTCAATATCATCGAGATATTGTTCTATATTGATTGATTCCAGTAACGGTTGGGCAGTTATGCACTTATGTTTAATTGGCAAGTCCTTAAACACAGAAAGCTTTTTATCTGCATTTTTCTGATTTTCAATCGTACAGCATACAACTACATTATCATATCCACCGTTCCAATCATCAGGAATACATTCCATAAATCTCTCAATTCGCTTTGTAAGAAACAGAAAGGTACAATCTTGACGAGTTTTAATCATTTGCCAACATTCATAGCGCCACTCATCTGCCTCTTCAATCAGGAAATCAGTTGAAAAACAAGTATAAACAATTCCTGACTTCAGCTTATAGTTACCATTTTTCAGTTGCCGTATCGGTCTATCAAAATCCCTTGTTTTTTCAATAGAATTTGTGTCAACACCTCGTTTAGCATCACCTTTATGAATATAGCAATGTAAACAGCCTTCACTACATTTTTTGCAACCTCTCCACGGATTCCACATTGCCATATTCTCACGCTCCTATAACATCAATTCGCTGATTTGCTAATATCATTTCCAGATTAATCAACATCAACCAACTCCAGTTCCTTTATAAGCATCTTCTTAATATGTTCCATACTATCAGCGTTCACTATCCAAAAGAAGGCACTGTTTTTACATTTCTTGTAATTCACACCATCCATCATGAAATCGTAACCAGCAGTACATGTCGGACTGCATTCAGACACTCCGGTCAGTCTTTTACAATCGCCCGCCTTCATCACATTCTTCTTCATCTCTTCCGGAATGGAATCTAGCAGTGTCTGATACATATGTATGTGCCTTGCATAAATTCTGACAAGCATTCCGCTCTTACGAAAAACGTAATTCATAAGTGCTATTTTTTTCTTATCTTTTATGTGAGCATATGTAACTACATATCCCTGCTTTGCCTCTTTAATTTCCATTTTACATCCATTGTCCAAAAATAATTTATGTACTTCATTAACAAATGGAAGATTATTCGTTTCTACGACTTTGAGAAAGTCATCATATGTTATTGCCATCTTCATATACCTCCCTCTATTTTTTTACAACAGGAATCCATACTTCATATTTCATATTCATCGGATCTGCATTTAAGTATACTTCCACATCCGGTCCGTCTGCATATTCATATCCTGATGTAGGAAGCCAATCTGTTACAATGCGACGTTCTAAATCCTGAATTGAAGTCCCTTCTCCCTCACTTGAAAATACCGCCCATGTAAAAGCAGGTACTATGCTTTCCTCCATACCCTCCGGAATACTTTGTGTGCTGGCAACAGCAATGTAATATTTCCATTCTTCTTCGTCATTACACATACTAACACCTAATATGCCCGGCATATCTTTACCCATTATGCCAAGCAGTTTTTGAATACTTCCATCCATATGAGCTTTTCCCCACATTTGGGGAACCATCTCAAAATTCTTTTCCACTTCCCTCTGAAGTGGCATCGAAATTCCCACAATTCTAAATGCTTCCTTTTTGACAATTCTGTAATTCATTTCACATTCTCCTTTAATTGATATATGGAAATGAATTGGAGGATAAGACTTAATATTTACTCCTTCCTCTGATATTTTGGAAGGGGCAATCCCATGAATATTCTTAAAAGCTCTGTTAAAAGCCGTCGGCGAGTCATATCCGTAAGAGAGAGCCACATCAATTACCTTTTCACCTGAAAGCAAATCAACTGCCGCAAGTGACATTCTCCTTCTGCGAATATATTCCGACAACGTAATATCTGCCATATATGTAAACATTCTCTGAAAGTGATACGAAGAACAGCCTGCTATTTTCCCAACCTCTTCCATATCAATCTCATTCTTTATATGTTCTTCCATATAATTGATTGCACTATTAAGTCTATTTATCCAATCCATACTTCATCTCCTAATTATTAATATAAAGGATATCTTTTGTAGCAACCTCGCAATTTATGTTCAAAAAAAGCGAGATAGTGTCCTGAAATTATTTACCGTTTCTTGTCTTTCTCACGTGATAAAATCTGCTGATGTCAGCAGATTTCCCAATATTTCATATATCAGATTCACCCCGCAAAATTCAAAGTTTCTGTTCCCTACAAATTGGGATTTATCTATTGGCTCCAAGCCATAACCAACTCTTTTTCGTTGGTATTATCATCCGTGTTTTCTGATTGAATTACAAACTGTTCTCTCTGATAAAATTGAATTGCACGGATATTCTTACTATAAACGCTCAATCTCATATTGGATTTAATGCCTTTTGCATAGTTCAATAGTTGTTTCCCAATGCCTTTCGACTGCATATCTTCTTTTACGAATAACCCCGCAATATAATTATCTGTCAACCCAATAAAGCCTTCTATTTCTTTTGTACTAGTGTCTTCATACACATATATTTCTGCTTGTGGAAGAATCTTTTTTACCATATCATAATTATCCATCCAATAATATTTTGATATGAAACTATGTGTTTTAATGTTTGTATCAAGCCATATCTGCATAACGACAGATAAATCATTTTCCTTAAATGCTCTTATCACAATATTACCTCTACAAATTCAAGTTTGTCGCTGACAAACATCAGCCTTTTTTCATAGAAAAGTATAGCAGAAAAAGGCTGATTTCTCAATCAGAATCTATCGAAGTCTTCCTGTGTTGCCAGTTCCTTATATCCCTTATAATCATCATTCCCGTTCTCTGCGTACATATCGTTCACAAGACCAATCGTAAGAAGGTCAAGGTCACGAATGCTAATTCCTAGCTGTACGCATCGAAGTAGAAATAGTGGTGTTGTCATCTCCCTGTCTGTGGGACGAAGTTTTTTTTAGATTCAACCTCTGTTTGCACATTCAGACCCCACAGTTCAATGATGTAAGGCAGTACCTGGTAAATAGAAAAGGTATTGAATTCATCAAGCCACTCTTCCGGGGTATCCGGGATATTCGGATCTGCGTGTTTGGCCATCACATATGCAATGTTCTCAAACATCTCAAGAGAGAATAAATCGAGGTTTGAATTCTGCTCATCCCCGTTTCCCACAGCCTTCTCAAGTGTACGAAGATCCTTGTAGATATCTCTGCTAAATTTGATTCTGTAGATTCTTGGAATAGCTGCAGATGCCTTAAAAGGCACCTGCTTTCCGTCTATTTCAACCTTTTTCACAATACTCATATTCCACACACTCCTTATTCGTTATTTGCTGAAGAAGGCAGATAAACTTTGCTATACCACCCTGCATATGCTTCCTCTGTTGTGTTATCAGATGTTCTCGCTTTTACATAACCACCTTCCAATGGAGAAGCCTTAATAGAAAGTGTTTCTGTCTTAACCTCAATTTCATCCTCATTTGTAGAAGACTCGATGGTAGGTCTTGCAGCCGTGCAGTTATAAAGTACATGACGGATTTTCTTGATATCTCCATCGAATTCAAATAACAGAGCAAATTTCTCTGTTTCTACACTTGCGTCCTCTACAAGAACATTATTGGTATCGAGTGATTCTTTTAGGACATCAGTTCTGAATGATTCTGGAACTAATGCAAGTTCCAAATCTCCCTCATAACCCTGATTGTTATTTACGGTGTAATACGCATATCCATCTGCATAAAAAATGGATGGTTCACCATTTGGGTCTAACGAAAGAGATACTGCACCTGGCATTGCCACAGGTGTTCCAAATGTTACATTTCCCTCTTCGTCCTTCGAAAGAAGAGCATAATGAACATTTCGAATATTGTATTTAACTTTATCCTGAATTATTCACGGCGGTATGAGCAGGCATAAAATTTGCCGTAGTTACCGTTACAACCTCTTCCAATACCCCACTCTGCCACAAAACAGCCTAAAAATGGGCAGACTTC
>JAETSX010000172.1 GCA_021769425.1 Eubacterium sp. | reverse complement strand
TATGCAAGAGGTGACGAACTGTATTTTCCAAAGGTTGAAAATGTGGTCAGTCCTGCGAGAAATCGGAGAATCAAGAAGGAATTCAACGGTTACAACAGCAAGGAACTGGCGGACAAATACAACCTGACAATTAAGCAGATACAGAACATAATGAAAGACGAACCGCCAGTCGGTCAGATGTCCATTGAAGAATGGATGGGTGGTGCCGGAGTCAGTTCCGGCACAACTGATCCAGAGTGACGTTTAATGCGTCAGCAAGTTTGATGAGCGTGGAGACCCTCCCATCTCCACGCTTTTCTAAATCTTCAATGGTTCGGATGGATACCCCGGAGAGCCGGGAGAGTTCCGGGACGCTCATTTTTTGATTTTTCCGTATTTCTCTGAGTTTCATGTGTGCCTCCTAAAATAAAAACTGGTACAATGCAGCCAATAGGACGATTGGAAGCAAAAACAACAGGATGCGGATGATTAGGCGTGAGCCTTCTTTTAACAACTCTTTCATATTGAATTCTTGAGGAATCTGTGTTATTTTTATTATGAGTGAAGGTTCAGGGGCTTTCGCCCCCTTGCCTTACTTGGTAAGTGAGTAGATTATGAAGAGTATCACACCGGCTAAAGCTGATACCTTCCAAGCGAGCTTGATAAGCTTGTTTTCGGGAAATATTTTCCCGAAACGCTTCCCCTAAAAAGTTCATAGGAAATGGCATAGAATAAGCATGTAACGAAGGTTACATGCTTATTTTTTGCACTTCTTTTTTGCCCGGAAGGAGGAATTTATATGGCAGAATTTATGACACAGATTGGAGTACAGAACATGACAGCAGCACTCGGAATCCTTATGGCGTTTATAGGTGTGTGTGCATTTCTTACTTCGATTGTCACAGAAGCCCTCAAAAGTATTGAAAAAGTCAACAGGCTTCCCACGAAGCTGCTCTGCTATATCGTGGCTTTGGTTCTTACAACCCCGGTATTCTGTGCAATGATGGCATACCTGAAGCAGCCGGTAGAGTGGTTCATGGTATTTGCATCATTTCTTGCTTCGTTTGTGGTTGCAAAGGTCAGCATGAATGGATGGGACGATGTGACAGAGCTTGCACAAAGGCTTATCCGGAAATAAGGGGTGGTTCTATGGATTATGTAATCACTTTTTCGGACATAATGGCTGCTGTTATTACACTTGGAATCAGCGTGATGGGTTTTTTTATAAAGCGGTGGTTTGATGGGATGGAGCAGCGTAACAAAGAAACACAGCAAAAAATTGAACAGGGCAACAAAGCAATTCAGGAACGGATTGAGAAGAACGATGCAAAAGTGAATGAGCGTATTGACAGACTGGAAGAAAAGACGGACAAGGACATCGAAAATATCAAGCAGGAAATCAATGATATTAAAGGTGACTTCGCCACAACCTTTGTACTCCGGGAGGATTTCTTCCGGGCAATGAACGGAGTGGAGGACAAGGTCAAGAGCATGGATGGAAAACTGGACAGGCTGCTCTTGATGAATACGGAAAACAAGTGAGGTGAACAGCGATGACAGACATGGAACAGGCAGAAGTAAATCAGAATAAGGCAATCAGGGGGTATATTATACGCTGTTTGGTTAAGGGGTTCAATAACACGTCCCTTACAAGGCAGATTTCCAATGCTATGATGGCAGCCGGTCTTATTATATCCCCGGATATCAGCAAACATCTCAACTATCTTCAGGGAGCAGGATATATTGAGTTTACTAGTGAAAAGGTCACAGCCTACACAGCCTATGCAAAAGATGCGGTTATCCGCCTCACGAAATCAGGCGTAGACCTTGCTGAAGGAACCATTGATGATCCGGGAGTGGATGTTTAATGGGAAAGCAGCGGACACGAACAAGAATATCCTCAAAAATTGACGAGCTCCCTGAAGAACTGAGATTGAAGGTGGATGTGATGCTTGCGGACACTTCCAACACATACGCCTATATCAGTGAATTTCTAAATAACGAAGGGTATAAAATATCCAAGTCAAGCGTGGGGCGGTATGCCACCAGAACCAATACCGCCACACAGAGGCTGCTTGAAGCTCAGGCACAGACAGAAAAACTGATTCAGGTTGTAAAGGATAATCCGGAAGCAGATTATACGGAGGCTGCAATCATGATGATGATGAGCGGTCTTGTGGATAAGGTGGCAATGGCGGAGGAAGAATTCAGCGAGATGCCTCTGGATAAAGCAGGGAGGCTTATAGCATCCTTATCCCGGACAAAAGTATATAAAGACCGGGTAAGGCAGGACATGAAGAAAAAAGCGGACATTGCATTCAGGCAGATGGAAACGGAAATGATGGCGGTTATTAAGAAGGATGCGGAATCTGCAGAGCAGCTCAGAAACATTCTGACCAAAGCAAAAGAGAGGATGATGGAGGATGATTGAAATTGATGAATGGCTCCGGGAACTGGATGAGGAACCAGATCAGGAAATCATTGACCATGCAGCCTATCAGAAACAGCTTTTTATAGATTATGTATCAAGAAATACTGATAACTGGCAGAAAAGGGAAGAACTCCGGGAGCGTTTTGAAGCAGGGGAAAAGATAGAAGGCGAGAAAGGACTCCGGAAGGAACTGGCAGCATTTGACCTTGGATATTTTGGAAGGGCATACCTCTCGCATTATTTCAGGAGAAAATCCCCGCCATTCCATGAGGAACTGGATGGCATATGGTCGAAAGGGGTATTGAAATCCAGAAATCCAACAAAGGCTGCGAAAGAAATTTCAAGGCTGAAGGGTTCCAGACAGGTGATTGCTGCACCAAGAGGACACGCCAAGAGTACAAATTTCACCTTTAAGGATACGCTCCATGCGGTTCTGTACAGATACAAGCATTACTGCATCCTCATTTCAGACTCTTCCGAACAGGCAGAAGGTTTTCTGGAAGATATTAAAACAGAACTGGAGGAAAATGGGGACATCATTGA
>JAETSX010000171.1 GCA_021769425.1 Eubacterium sp. | reverse complement strand
TAATGGATAATCATGCAGCAGTTCATATAACGAAAAAGTTCGGTATATAGTTCGACATTTCGTATATTGGACATCATTTTTTGAATAATAACCTAGTAAATACATAGGAAATATATGTTATTATGGGAGTAAATGAGATTAGGAGTGGTTATAAAATAATGATGTTCGGTAGGAATGGTTATTTTCTGGTAAGAGAGTGTTAGGAATGCTTTGTTTTATAAGGATTTTTAGTTATAAGTGTGAATTGTTAAAATGTATTAAATATAAGTGTTACTAATGATTTGATGGAGATTTGTGGTTAGTTCGAACTTTGGCTTGTAAAATAAGGGAAGGTGGGAGTTTTAAGGATGGGCATGGGACTGCTGCATATTTGGTAAGGAATGGTGGAAATTGGTTGAGAAATAAGGGATTGTGGGGATGGAAGATGGATTTAATAATGTTCGGTGAGTGGTGGAATATGGTTTGATTATCAAAGTATATATTATGTAAATCAATAATTGGAGCTGAATTGTAAAAGTAAATTCCGTATGAAAGATTAAATTCCATCTATGTTTCAAAATTGCGGATATTTTATGAGTTTTTTACACTCGTATCTTCCTGTAGTGGTAGAATTATATTGTATTTCTCTTCCAGATCCATATTTTTGTGCACAACAAACAGGCCTCTGGGAATCAAGTGTGTAAGACTAAATTCCACAGGCCGTGGCCTTGGATTTCAAAATTATGGCCTCAGACAGCGGATTTGAAAAATATGGTTATTTTAGCAGCTTCGGCGTCAGTGTGACATCATCTGGCTCAATGCACTTCAGCTGCAGGGCCCGGAGTGTTTCCGGGCCAAACTTTTTCAGGGACAGTTGGCAGGGAGTCTGTCCCTGGAGCCTTTCCCTGGGATATGAGTTTATATGGTCTGCACATTTACGGACGTCCCATTGCGTTAGATGGGTGAATACGGTCCCTTTTGGGAGGATCATCCTGAGCAGGGTGTGCGTCTCTTCAATGCCGCCTTTCTGCCCGCTGCGCATGGGGTCGCAGTAATAAACGCTCATGCGCTGCGTCCCGTTGACGCCGGTTTCAAGCTTGTCCGGATCCCCAAATTCACTTCCACGGTCTGTAAGGCATACTCCAAACACAGTAGGGAACCTATAGGTTCCAAGCGCCTGCTCCATCCGGTCAATGGCGGCTTTTACCGCGCCTTCGGTGCACCGGTTGAGCAGACGTCCTAGGAAAAGGCCTGTTTCAGGGATATAAAAGGTGAGGATGCATTTATTGGACCCTTTCGCAGAGAGGACAGTGTCCATTTCAAAAAAGCGGCCAGGGGCCAGCGCCTGGAAATCGGCGTATGCCCTTCCAATGAAAGCCTCCCTGTCCCTGACGCCCCTTTTCGTATGTTTCCTGGGCTTGAAGCGTGGCTTCCTCTTCAGGTCGATGTTACGGGATAGGAGGACGCCCTGGTCTATGTAGTTGTATAGGGTTTTTACACTGACGCCAAGTTCCGGGTGGTTGGTGACAATGGCGTAAGGCGACTGCCCTTGTGTGATCAATGGCGTCACAATGGCGTCCATTTTTAGGGCGTCATGCCTGGAAAGGTTGACGCCTGCCCTTGAGGCTGTCCTGAGTTCTTCATACTTACGCTGGGCAAACCTTGCGTCATAGGCGTATTTATGCGGGACAGTGCACCTGCTTTTAGGTTTTGGACAGCCATTGCAGACATAAGGGGCCTTATCCAGCCGGCAGCATTGCTCTTTGATGAAAGCGTCGCAGACTTGGTTGCATTTGATACAGGAAGCGCAATGGGCGTCACAGATTAAAATCTTCCCGCATACATTGGTGCGCTTGCACCGGAAACGTTTGGCGCAGAAGTTGTGTGGATTGTGAAAGACCCTCTTAGGCTGCACATCATCGAGCCGGTGCAGCCTGACTTCCTTTGAAATAGTGGTTGGGTCCTTTAAAGATAACGCGCGATATCTTTAAAGGAGAGCCCGGCGTTGAGGGATTCCTCAATATCAAGACGGTCCTCTAAAGTCATATGTTTCTGGTTGCCTGGAATTAAATTAGACATAGTAATCCTCCTTCTGCCGCTTACACGATGTGCAGGATAGCATGGAAGCTATGAAGAGAGATGAATTATTAAAGAAGCATCAATATAAAATCTGGCAGGGCAAGGATGGAAAATGGTATACATATCTGCCGGATGAATCAAAAAAGGATGGAAGGAGATTGATAAAGAGGATTGATAAAGCAGTATTGGAAGATATAGTTGTTGAATATTGTAGAAAAGAAGAAAAAGTGTATCTCAAAGATATTTTTGAGGAATGGGTTTCACAGAAACTTGAATATGGAGAAATTCAAAAGCAAACATATGACCGTTATAAAACCGATTTTCGCAGATTTTTTACTAATTCAGATATTTCCAAAAAGGATATCAGAAAAATTACGGAGGATGATTTAGAGTTGTTTGTCCGTAATGCAATTAAGAACCTTAACTTAACTAATAAGTCATATAGTGGTTTGCGTCTTCTGCTTATTGGAGTTTTTATATAATGTACCCATAGGCGTGGACACGGAAAGTTTTTAGTACCCCTCATAATGGACATATATCTCAATCCTGATTCTGTCTATCCATCTGATTGGACACAGGATGCTATGGCTCA
>JAETSX010000170.1 GCA_021769425.1 Eubacterium sp. | reverse complement strand
TGTCCCGGCAACGATTGATGAAATTATGCTGCTTTATGTAAAGGGGGAAAAGTGATGAAAGGTGTTTTGGTGAAAGATCTCTATATTGCCAGGAGCAATATCCTCGTAACTATCGTTAGCCTGGTTGTTTTGGGCTTTGGGTTATCCTTTTTGTTGGAAACCAGCGCACTTCTGGTTTTAGCCCCGGTTGCCGCCACAACAGCCGCCTTTATCAGTATTACCAGTGACGCAGCTTCCAAATGGAATAAAAATGTTATTACCATGCCGGTATCAAGGAACCAGATCATCGGCGAGAAATTTTTGTTTTATATCCTGCTTGCCGCACTGGGATTGCTTACTGCACTGATTCCCTGTGTTGTCCTTGCGTGTTTCGGTATGGATATAACGCTGCATTCTTTATGTCTGTACGGCTCTATCGGGATAAGCGCTACCCTGTTGGCAGGCGGTATCAGTCTGCCGTGCGCATACTTATTTGACCCGGAAAAATCGCAGATTGTCTTTATGATGTCATTTATGGCATCAACAGGGATTATTACGGGGCTTGTACTTCTTATAAATTTAGTTTTATCCGTAAAGGAAAATATCCTTCTGGCGTTTGGCATTGTGCTTATTATTTCTGTTATCTGGTTTTTTATCTCATACCAGATTGCGGTAAAGGTATATCAGAAACGGGATATTAGTTGATGGGTATACAAAAAGAGTGTGTTAAGGAACAGCCTGTTGCTGACAGTTTTATATATAACGGCAAAATATCATGGCGTTAGTATATCCCCGGAAGACAGCCGTATCAGGGAAAGGGCGCAAAATGGCTTATAAGATATTGATTACTGATGATAATACCCAACTTCTCAAAATGCTGAAAAATATTTTGAAATAAAGATTACACATATTCTTAGATGCTCAAACAGTACCGAGAATTGGGATTTCAATCTGCACAATATAGTCTTCAATCCGGTCTATGACGGTTTCATTGATCCCTTTTTCATAGGAGTAGCCCGACAACGCCAGCCCCCTGCCATGGGCAAATGCAAGGATTTCCTGATACCGCAGTGGGAGCTGGCTAAAATCCCCTTTGTGGAAAGCCCGCAGGTATTTTCCTTTTGGCTGTATATGCAGGCCGCTTCCCTGCTCCAGCCGGGGAATTTCAATGAAAAGATTGGTGTAGTCATCGAAATTTCCCTTAAGCAGGCTGGCGACAGGGATCATGGAGCCGTAGGAGGCGTCATGAAGCCGGCCCAGTCCATATCTGGCTGTTTCAGCGGTGATCAATTCTACTTCTCTTTCAAATGTAACATCTTTGTCGATATCTACTGTTACCAGGCACCGTTCTTCTTTTTCCGCAATACAGATTTCAGATAAATCCATAGTCAGAAGGGTATCCATGTCCTGCCGGTGGCTGGATAAGGTTTTTTTGACCGCCTGCAGATGCAGAAGCTGTAAGTCCAGTTCTGCGATTTTTTCATCCAAAAGGCATTTCATGTTTTGGGCAGAACGGTTTTTCATGAAGTCCTGAATCTCCGGGATGGATACGTCCAGCTCACGGAGCAGAAGGATGGTTTCCAGTATGGAGCTTTGGTGATAATTATAGCAGCGGTATCCATTTTCCGGATGGATGGCAGCAGGTTTGAAGAGGCCGATCTCATCATACCACATCAGCGTTTTTTTGTTTATGCCGTGAAGTGCTGCGAATTGCCCGATGGTAAGTAATTTGTTTTTTTTATCCATATTTTTTCTCCCGAAAATAATTTGCGATTCCCTATTGACTGTACTGTTACTGTACGGTTTATTATACTGTATAAATCAATTGGATGCAAGACGGAAAGCGGGATTCTGTCCGTTCCTGCTGTCTGCAGCAATTTTAACAGGAGGAAAGCTATGGAAAAACAAAACGTATATGAAAAGCCTGTAACATTAGGAAATATCCTGAAGTTTGCCGTACCCACCATTGCCATGACGGTGTTTATGTCTTTTTATACTATGGTTGACGGTCTGTTCGTGTCGAACCTGATTGGCACCAATGCCCTTTCAGCCATCAATCTGACTGCGCCGGTCATACAGCTTGTCACAGCCATTTCTACCATGCTTGCCACGGGAGGAAGCGCTGTTATTATGAAAAAGATGGGGGAAGGAAAGCGTGAGGAGGCGAAGGAGGACTTTACCTTTCTGATTCTGGTGAATGTGCTGGTTGGGGCGTTCATGTGCGTAGCCGGGTATATGGCAATAGGCCGGATATTCGCGGGGATGAATCTCTCGGCGGATGTGGAAAGGTATTGTGTGGAATATTTAAGCCGTTATCTGCTGTTTACGATCCCCATTCTGTTAATGAATAACTTTACCC
>JAETSX010000169.1 GCA_021769425.1 Eubacterium sp. | reverse complement strand
TTGAAGATTTTATTGTCACCCGGAAAGGCATGGGCTACCAGATTGGATAAAAGGCATTTTCTGATTCAGTATCTGAAGGAAAAATATAAGGTGATTGTTGTGTTTTGCGGGCTGATTTTGTGCAATTTCTTTTTATATTTCCTTTATGATGTACGCATGGAGCCGATTTTATACACGTCATTTCTACTCATCCTGTTTGTGCTGCCTTTCGCCTTTTGGGATATGCACCGCATATACCAGAAATGTAGGCGGCTGCAAGATATCGGGCAGATGGAAAATCCGGTTATGCCTGATCTGTGGGTGGCTGAAACGCTTTTAGAACAAGACTATCAGCGAGTAATCAAAGAGGCTCTGCAGGCATGGCAGAATGAACGGACCAGGTGGCGGGAAATAAATGCAGAAAGGGATGATTATTATACTCTCTGGACGCACC
The DNA here is from genome assembly GCA_021769425.1 of Eubacterium sp. GTDB lineage: Bacteria > Bacillota > Clostridia > Lachnospirales > Lachnospiraceae > Petralouisia. The sequence goes on along the minus strand of JAETSX010000169.1, from coordinate 1,906 downwards.
AGATAAAGACACCCATTTATTCTATGGATCTGATGCTGCAGACGGGCGACACCACACCATCTAAATGGAAAGCGGAGCTGCTGCAGGTATCACGGTATGCAGATATGGCGCTCAAGTACCTGCAGTTGGAAAATCAATATTCCGATCTGTGTTTAGAACAGGTAAAGCTTCTGACTGTGGCTCAGGAAGCAGTCAGGAAACATTCTGTTATTCTGATCGCAAAGAGGCTGAAAATAGACTTGCATGATTTGGAGGCAGAAGTCCTTACAGACAGGAAATGGCTGTTGTTCATATTGGAGCAGTTGGTTTCAAATGCCGCGAAATATACGGAGCGGGGCACCATTGCAATATATCAGCCTGCCCCATTACAGATATGTGTCAGTGATACCGGAATGGGGATAGCCGCCGAGGATCTGCCGCGCCTGTTTGAAAAGGGCTATACAGGTTTTAACGGGCATATTCACCAGAAATCCACGGGTTGCGGCTTGTATATGTGCAAAAAGGTTTCGCACCTGTTAGGGCTGACTCTTTCTATTTCGTCACAGGTAAATATCGGGACAACAGTAACAATCAATCTGCCGGGGGATGATTTTGCCGCTGCAGATTGACTTTCCTTACAAGTGATGTAAGGTTCAAGCGGGAAATGTCACCTTAATCTATGGCAGACGGTTCCTGCTTTTTTTATAATCTTATGTGTAAAGCCCAAATACAGAAAGGAACATACACATGAATGATAAAAACACAACTTTACTAATGGTGGAGCACCTGCGGAAAATATACAGCTGCAGGTTTGGCGGTAGCCAGGTGGAAGCACTGAAAGATGTTTCGCTTGGCGTAGAACGGGGCGAGTTTATTGCTGTCATGGGAGAGAGCGGCTCCGGAAAGACAACGCTGCTCAACCTTTTAGCAGTGTTAGACCGTCCTACCGAGGGGAAAATCCTGCTTGACGGAAAGGACATTACCCAGATCAGGGACAGCAATATCTCACGGTTTAGGCGCGAAAATTTAGGGTTTGTCTTTCAGGATTTTAACCTGCTGGATAACTTCTCCCTGCGGGATAATATCTACCTGCCCCTTGTGCTTTCCAATACCCCGAAGGAGCAGATGGAAAGCCGGATAGAACCGTTGGCAGCGCAGCTTAAAATTTCTGATATTTTAGAAAAGTACCCGTATGAGGTATCGGGCGGCCAGAAGCAGAGGGTGGCTATTGCCCGTGCTTTGATCACTGCCCCCAAAATAGTGCTTGCTGATGAGCCTACAGGGGCATTAGACTCCCATTCTTCAGCACAGGTTATGAAGTTGTTTACGGATATACACAGAACAGGGCAGACCATCCTTGTTGTGACACATAGCGTCAAGACCGCCTGTTATGCGGGGCGGGTTCTGTTCATCCGTGACGGGAGGCTTTTTAACCAGCTATATCGTGGGGATATGGATAATGAGGCATTTCAGGAGAAGATATCTGACAACCTGAAAATCCTGTTACAGAAGGAGGGATTAGATGCGTAACTTTTATATCCGGCTTGCATTATCTAATGTTAAAAAGAATAAGCCCGTATATTACCCGTTCTTTTTGACAAATATCCTGTCCGTAATGATTTTCTTTTGTATGGCTTCCATCCAAAACCAGACAATCATTGCTACACTTCCCGGAAGCTATATATTTGTTCAGTTTCTTAAAGTGGGGGTTGTTATGACAGGAATATTTGCGGGAGTATTTCTCTTATACACAAACGGACTGCTCATACGGCAGCGAAAAAAGGAACTGGGGTTATATACAATCTTTGGCTTGGAAAAGAAGCATATTGCAAAGGTACTTATACTTGAAAGCATGTTGCTCACAACTGCCGGACTTGTGGCGGGTATTGTTTTGGGTATCGTTTTGGGAAAACTCTTTTTCCTTGTT
>JAETSX010000062.1 GCA_021769425.1 Eubacterium sp. | reverse complement strand
GGCCATCCTACTATGGAAGCCAAGGGCTTTCATAGTAAACCCCCATCATGCTTAGCCTGTCGTGCGACGGGCCGCATGGCCATCCTACTATGGAAGCCAAGGGCTTTCATAGTAAAGAGAATCTTTTTCACTATTTCTCCATTTCTATTTGTTTTGTATCATAACAAGAGCTGCTGCAGGAATGATTTTTCTATCACACCACAAAGCAGCAGCCCTGTTTCCGTTCTGATTACCTGATTTTTATTTTTATACTTGCTTTCTGATTGGTTCCGTCTGTCGACATTGCCCTGATGGTGACGGTCCTTCCTTTTCCAGCTTTCTTGGCAGTTACCACGCCTTTTGCAGTTACCGTTGCATACTTCTTGTTGGAAGCGGTCCATTTCAGCGTTTTATTTGCTGTTTTTCCAGTAGTCTTGACTGATGCCTTCAGCGTGATTTTCTTCCCCGCTTTCAAGGTCTTTGTCCCGGATTTTATAGTAATTTTCTTTACTGCATGTTTTACAATCTTTATTCTGATGGACGATTTTTTCCCGCTTCCGTCAGTTGCTCTGGCAGTAATGGTAACCGTTTTTCCAATTCCCGCTTTTTTAGCGGTTACTATGCCTTTCTGGCTTACTGCTGCATATTTTTTATTGGAAGTGGTCCAGTTTAAAACTTTATTAGCATCCTTGCCTGTGGCAGAGACTGAAGCCTTTAATGCAATCTTCTTCCCTGCTGCCATTTTTTTACTGTCACTCTTGATTAGGACTTTCTTTACCGCATGATTTACCACCGTAATCTGATAAGTTCCTGATATTCCAGAACCATCCTTTGCCGACGCCGTAATCATTGCTGACCCTTTTCCTTGGGCAGTCACTAATCCATTCTTATCCACCGACGCAGCCGCTTCATTGGAAGAAGTCCACTCCAAGCTCTTATCCTCCGCATTTGCCGGGACAACAGCAGCTTCCAACTGAACCGTTTTTCCTTTGGCCAGTTTCTTAACCGTTCCATTCAAAGTGATTTTGTTAACTTTAATCTGACTCCTGGCCTGGGTATCTGCTTTCTGTAATCCCTGATAAGCCTTTTTTAAGGCTTCAATGGCCTGGGTTACCTCTGCCTCTGTATAATTCCCTTTCTTCTGCAAATCTATCAGCGCCTGACAGGCTATCTGATAAGCATTCCAGCTCTCTTCTGTATAATTCCCTTTCTCAGTGTCTGACACAGAATAATTCTTGACTGCCTGAGCCAAAGCCGACTTCAGTTCTTCCTGGCCGGCAGATTCTTCCCGTTTAACTAAAGCCTGATGAGCTTTTTTCAGCGCTTCCACAGCCTGATTTGCTTCTTCCGGCGTATAGTTGTCTTTGCTTTGCAAATCCAGCAGCGCCTGGTACGCCTTTTGGTAAGCATTCCAGCTCTCCTCCGTATACTTTTCTTTTTCGCTGTCTGCTACCGCATAAGCTTTGACAGCCTGGGCTACGGCTGCTTTTATTTCTTCCGGTATCGGATTTGGGTTTGGATTTGGTTCCGGTTCCGGGCCTGGACTCGGTTCCGGGTCTGGATCTGGACTCGGTTCCGGATCCGGTTTTTCCTGCCCTTCTAATTGTTGGTGTGCATTCTGCAATGATTCCACAGCCGTGTTCAACTGTTCTTCTGTATATCCGCTCTGCAGGTTCTGAAGCGCCTGATATGCCGTCTGGTACGCACTCCAGCTTTCTGCTGTATAGGAATCTTTATTGCTTTCTTCTATTTTATAGGCCTCCAATGCGCCCTGACGGACAGATTCCAGGGTTATCAGCCCTTCCTCTGCCGCAGAAAGTCTGTCAGCCGCTTCTTTCGCCTGTTCTGCCGTAGTATTCTCTTTCTTTAATACATTTTCTGCCACAGCCAGAGCAGATTGAAAACCTGTCCAGCTTGCACTGGTGTATGCACCCGGAAGCAGCTCTTTCTTTGCAAGATACAATTCCCGCAGGCCTGCTTTGACGTCATCGGTTACCGTTAATGTAAAATTACAGGTTCCTGTTTTTTCTCCCTCTGTTGCTGTAATAGTTACGGTATATTCGCCTTTTGCAAGCCCTTCTGCTATCTTTAACTGATGAGCTGCATCGTCCCAGGCAATGATTCCATTTCCGGTATTTCCGGATAATTCCACTGTTGGATTCTCAAAGCCCAATACCGCAAAACTGTCTGTTTGAGCCGCTGTATACCCTTCCTGCAGACTCATGGTTTCCGGACCTTTGACTGCGGGCTGCTGCGGCAGATTCAGGACAATCGCCGGAGCCATATCCGATGATGCTTTGTCATATTTTCCTGCACCGTTTCCGTCTGTGCCTAAAGCGCCCTCTTTGCTGACAAAATAATGTTCCAATCCTGCAGAATCATTGACCGCCAATGTCAGCTCCTCAGCATTACTATCCAAAGCAGTGTTGATGAAGTCTGTGATTTCAATATTTACCGGGCTTCCATTTATCGGAAAATCCTTTTTGGGCTTATCATTTTTTCCTTTTTCCCATTCTGTCCCAAGCTCATATTCCTGGGATTTTCTCACTGCGCTTTCCTCAGCAGAAAACGCCGGCTTATTGTTCCAGGTAAGTTCTGTTTCATTCCACTTTGCATTTTCCACGACTGCCGCCTGCAAAGCAGCTTTCTTTCCTTTATCCTCCTCTTTTCGGAATGTAATATAGGTAAGGGAAAGTTCCGCCTGGTCAAACTGTCCTTTTTTCTCTCTCATACCCGACAAATCAAATTTCAGCAATGCCAGCTTTCCATCACTGGGAGTTCCATCCTGTCCCAACAGGCCTCCGTCGGCTTTATTTACAGTCAGATAAATTGTAGAGCCGAAATTCTGCTCTTTTTCGTCATTATAACTCTGTACATGAGCATCTTCCAAAACAGTGTATCGTTCTTTATTGTCTTTTGCCGATCCAACTTTCAGCGTCACCTCATGGCTCACCGCCTGATTGGTATAATCAGACGCCGTAAAGATTACCTTATAACTGGTTCCTGCCTGTTCCTCCGTGGGAATCCAACTGAACTTTCCGGTTTCTTTATCAAAAACAGCCCCCTCTGCCTGGCTTACATCCGCATCCCCGAATATTACGGCATCTCCCAGATCAGGATCATCTGCCTTTACAAAGAATACAAGGGGCTGGCCTGCATATGCTGAAACTGTGTCCAAAGGGTGGGTAAAAACAGGAAGCCGGTTTGCAATGACAGGTTCCTCCCCTGCTGTAAAAATCAAACTCCCAATACTTCCTTTCGCCAGATTAGCCTCAAAGTCTGAGGTAATCTGACTGTAATATTTTACCAAATTACCCCCGGCATACAAATCTTTCACAGCCAAAGAATTAATATTGTCAAACTGAAAATCCGCAGACTGCTTGGAAAACCAGCAATTTTCCAGAGTCACCTGTCCAATTCCATTGCCCTCCAGTCCAAATATAGTGGCGTTGTGGCTTACCCTTGTGGTATCAAAGGAACTGTTCTTAATGGAGATATTCTCATATTCCGGATACGGATGTTTATTGGAGGTTCCGTTCTGAACCGTAATTCCTCTGTCCCCGCCCAGGAAATTCACAGAATTCACATTGTCAAAAGAATAATCCTTCATCAGATGCCCGTATGTATTATGTCCCATCCGCAGCCCGTTTCCTCCCCCAAAGCTCCATCCCAGCGTATTGCTGACAGAGACATGAAACGAATCTTCGGTATCCCATTCCAACGCATCTTTATTGTAATGGTCAAACCCCGGAACGGCATCGGAAAACCCATCGCTTGGATTGTAATGCCCGCTTGCAAAACAGTCGTCATTTCCAAGGGTCAGCGCGCCATTAATGATTAGATCCTGTGCGCTTGCCATGTCCAGCCCGTCCACCCAGGGCTGATTGTAGGGCGTAAGCCCTTTAATGTTATTCAATGTGCAGTGTTTACTTCCATGGGATTCCCAATTCCACTGCTTTGCATCCCTGACATATGTATCATTGAAAGTAATATGAGAAGAGCGCACAATCATAACTCCACCCTGATGACAGCTGTCCTTCGCATCGTGACGATCTTTTTTGTAATTGGCGACGCCGTTTCCGTCAAAAACGCCTCTGCCAGAAATCGTAATCCGTTCAGAATCCCAGATCCCGATTGCCGGCTCCATTGCCTGCATACATTCCTGAATACGGTTTTTTATCAATGCCCCTTCTTCCAGGTAGATTGTAACATCCTTCCCCTTTCGGTTCCTGATTTCAAGACCAGAGCAGATATATGTCCCTGCCGGAAAATAGAGCGTGTCGTATGCAGAACCCTCTTTATAAATCTCATCCAAAGCTGCCGAAAGCGCATATGTCACGTCATCTTCCGTCATTTTTCTCTTATTCGGAAATCTTACCTGTTCTGCACTGTTTTCCACTAACTGCCCGGCCTCATATGCTGTGCCGCCGCTTGTGGTCCCTGCCGGTTCCGCCTCCTGCGCCTGTGCATTTGGATGCTCTTTCAGATATTGCTCCATAAATATTTTTGCATTCAAAACATTCGGCGCATTTACATCCGGCTTGTCCGTTTCCGGCGGGTCATTGATAATTGCCAGATAGGGTTTCCCTTTCTGATCTGCCGGACCGCCGTTCACCATCACAAAAGCATATCGGAGTTTTTCAGACATCCGGAAGGTAAGGCTGCGCTTATCTTCACTTATTGTAATAGTTTCCTTCGGATAATACCGTTCCGGATAAACCGTCACTGTCTGTATGTCCTCCGCTACCGTTACCGTATATTCCGGTGCAGCGTCCTGAGATGCAAAACGGGCAATGTCAAAATTATTGCCGTTTGCCCGATAGGAAACCACCGGAACCTGCGTCCCATTTGCCGTCAGCGTATATTTCTCTGATACTGTATCTCCCGGCGTCTCTGCATATACATGGATTTCCCCTGCGGCATTTACCTGCTCCATTGAGCCGTCTATTGATAAATTCGTCACTGCCATGACAGCCGCTAACAGCGCTGCTATGGACTTTTTCACAAAATTCAGCCTGTTTTTCTGCATAACTTCCTCCATAAATGAAAGGATTCTGTCGAATACAAATATCCTGCATTTTTCTATACGGGACAATCTCCATTTATTAATCATAGACTTTGCAAAAATTTATTTCAGTTTTAATTTCTTTTTTGCATCTGCCCACTTTGCATTCAACTCTCTCATCCTTTTTTCAAAATCAAATCCCTCTGCTGCCATTTCCGCTCCCAGCTTCTTGTAATCAAAAATAATCTCATTTTGAATAGCGTCAAATTCTGTACCGCCGCCATCATAAAGAACCATCTGCCTGTCCGGACACAATTCATCCGCTTCTGACAAAACAGGATCTTTCTCTTTCGGAAATTCAGTCATGGCGGAAGCAGCCGTAATTTGTTTGATATACTCCGGATACCAATCCTCAGAATAAAACCACTCCACAAAGGCTCTGGCTGCTTCCTGGCGCTCTGAATGTACGGTAATTCCCAGAAAATTATCCGGCTGAACAATCACATAAAAGGGATCTGCCGTATTCTCTCTTACCGGAAGATAAAAGGTTCCCAAATCAGAAGTATCATCTGTTTCATTCCTGATATATTGAAGACCCCAGTCGCCTAAGGCAATCATAGCTGCTTTCCGTTCTGCAAAGAGTCTGGTTGCCTGATTATTCCCATGATTCAGCGGATTTTTTCCTAATACTCCAGAAGCAAACAGCGATTCTACTTTCTGATATGCCCGATAAACATCCGTCCCTTCAGAAAACGGCGCATCCTCCTGCACCATAGTGTCCCAGTTTTTCCCGTTTCCTGATTCCAATGCAGGCATAAATTCCATATAAGGATAATTTGTCCACTCATCTTTCAGACCGCAGGCAAGGGCGGCAAAATCATCTGCCCCGCCATAATATTTCTGCAGGTCTTCCGCCGTTTCCTGAAACTCTTTCCAGGTCGTCGGCACACCCACTCCCGCTTCTTCAAACATATCTTTCCAGTAATATACATATTCATATCCGGAAGTCATCGGTATTCCAAGGACTTTACCCTCTATGGCATATTCCATGGCCCACATGCTTCCCGCTGCCGCTTTGGTATCCCTTAAATCCACCATATCATCCTGAAACCGTGACAACGTAAAGGTTTTGTTCAGCATCACATCCGGAAGCTGATTGGCTGCCGCCCGCATCTCCATGATGTTCCAGTATTCACTATCATCTTTGATTTTTTCAATTTCAATCTCAATATCCGGATATCTCTCCTGAAATTTTTCTACCATATGGTTTGATTCCATTACTTCATTGAGATTGTCATCCCAGATCGCAAAAGTAAGCGTTCCTGACATTTTGTCATTTTTCTCTGTACCTTCCTGATCTTTTCCGCATCCTGGCATGTATATCATAAAAGAAAACACACATGCCGCAATTATCCATTTTTTCATCCAGGAATCCTCCTTATGCTTCCCATATGGAAACTTTATCACCTGCATCGGATGATTGATATTTGATATAGTCAGTTTTCCTATGAAAAAGTTATTTTATATTTCATAGCAAACTTGACAATTCTTTTGTTTTCTTGATAATTCTTCTGTTTTTTCTCAAATTTAGAGATTTTGGCATGATTTTTTCTAGGATACTCATGTGCCAAATAAGCAGGTTCTCATCATCACAGGATGAAAATCTGCTCATCTGGCAAAAGTATATTTTTTACATCTTATTATGCAAAAAGGAATAAGGCTAATCCTTCGCCTTCTCTCCGTTTCGGTATTTGGTTGGACTGATCTGATTCATTTTCTTAAACATTCTGTTAAAGTTTTCTACATTATTATATCCCACCATCTCTGCAATTTCATACACCTTGAAATTTGTAGTCCTGAGAAGCTGCCGGGCTTTCTGAATCCGAACTGAAGCCAGATATTCTGAAAAAGTTTCTCCGGCTTCTTTGGTGAATCTGTTGGTAAAATATTTTTCATTCAATCCTACATACTCTGCCACTTGTCCTAAAGACAAAGAAGAATTATTATAATTAGAGGAAATATACCGTTTTGCCTTCACCACCATATCTGTCTCTGCAATCTCCAGCTTTGATTCTGAATATTCCATAATCCAGGCAAAATAATTAGAAAGCCAAAGCCGCGCTTCCCTCCGATCTTCAATCCGTCCCACTTTCTCACTGTATTCAAATTCCTGGCCAAACACTTCCGTAAAGCTGTCATTCCCCTTTTCAAACCGCCTGCTTACGGCCAGAATCACAGACAACATGAAGATTCTGATTTCTTCTATCTCATACTGTTCTATCCTGTCAAACAGCTTTTCCCTTTCCTGAACTACATTTTTTTCATCTGCAATATACAGCGCGTCTGCCAGCCCTGCCCATTCCTTCGACAATTCTATTACTCTGTCTGCGCATTCCAGTTCTGTTTCCAGCGCCAAAATCCTTTCTTTTCCTACCAGATGGCGCAGGGAAATCTTTTGTTCCACCTGCATTAGGCCTGACAGAAAATTTCCTGCTCCCTTTTGTCTCTCTCCAATACAGGCAAACAGGCAGATGCCGAAGTCCTTTGCCGCACTGCTCTGCAATTCTCTAATCAGAGACTTCACTTTTTCCAGATATTCCGATTCCAGTATCCGGTACATCAGATAAATCACAGCAGGCGACTCCATGTAAGCGCAGCATTTGGAAGCATACTGGGAATTCCGGTAAAAGCTTTTCATCATCTCTTTCCCCAGATCTGGGCCTTTCTTTTTACTGTCCCCATAATCTGCGTACATTCCAACCAACAGATATTCATATTCAAAAAATTCCGGATTTTCCTGCCGGATCAGTTCCGGCGAACTCTTCCTTTCCACCAATTCCGCCAGGCAATCCGACGCATTTTTATGATTTTTCTTCATTTTTTCTTCATATTCACGGATTAATGCCCTTAATCTCTGCACCATCACATTAAACTGGTGAATCATATTTCTTATTTCAAACTGACCCTGAACTTCAATAAAGACGTCCAAATTTCCTTCTTCCACCTGGCGAAGCCCCCGGTTTACCGCCTCCACCGGCTTGACAATGCTTTTCAGAAAATATACGGAAAAATAACTGACAAGCAAAAGCACAAAAACCGCCACTCCTAATATTAAAATTGCCAGCCGGCCGAAATCTGCCGTCAATTCCTCCGGCCGGATATAATTTTCCACATACCAGGTATTGCCGTAAAATTCCACCGGAGACTTAATGCACATCCGCCCGTCAAACCATTCTATTTCTTTTTTCTCACCTGTGGAAAAGATGCAATTTCCCCGGCCATCTGTAATTCTGGCATACCCTAGAGAATTCTTATTCTTTTCATAGTCCCTGTTATTTTCTTTGATACGCTCCGCCACTTTGGAAGAATGATACAATGCAGTCATCTCCACTTTGCCGGAGCGGTCCACGGAGCTGTCCGGAGCCAGGGCAAAAATCAAAATAAACATTTCTCCCCTGCCTCCGTAAAACAGATCATTGACGGATTTCGTCTCATAACTTCCCACATATATTTTATTTTTCTTGTCCATTGCCGCCTGATACCAATCAGTCTTTGCAACATTTTCTTTCAGGATATAATTTTTCAGGTAAGCGCTGCTTCCGTCTTTCATATAGAGATAAAATGAAATCAGATCCTTTTCCGGTTCCAGGTACAGGTTTTCCACATTTGCAAGCTGCTGGGCATACTCAAATCTCTGGTTTGATTCTTCGCCTGCTGCAACTGCCGTCTGAATAATTTCATTATTATTGGCAAAAACCATGCTTGCCATACGCATAGACATTCCGTCAATATCCGACCGAAGCTCTGCGATAATGGTCTGCTGGTTCTGTCGGATATTCTCTATTGCCTGCTTCTTAAACTGCTGGTTCAAAACCGCCAGCGTCGCCAGCAGCACTCCAAGAATCGGTATAATCACAAACAGCAAAAACAGTAAATAATAAACCTTTTTCAAAGGCAGTTTTTTTATCCCGGATTTGAATTCTGATAACATATTCATGGCATACTTTCCTTCTTTCCGTCATATTCTTCATACAGTAAACTCCCATCATGCTTAGCCTGTCGTGCGACGGGCCGCATGGCCATCCATGCTGTGAAAGCCGAAAACTTTCATAGTAAAATTATGTCATATTCCGGCAGAAAATAAAAGGGTCAAATCTTCACAGCCAGCAACAGAGCACGATATCCGTGAAACAATAAAATTTACGTAAAAAGACAGCCCATGCCCCGCACAGACTGTCTTTTTTTCTGAAATCTACTTTTTCATCTCTTTGATTCCGGCCTTCCAGTTCTTTATGCCTTCACCCCAAAATGCTCAAACAGAAGGTCTTCCGCTTCCTTGGACCACAGCCCCTTATGATTTTTGCAGCACTCATCCAGCTTTTTGTAGAAAGGATCTTTCTCACCTAATTTGCCGAAGTCCTCAATGGCGGTCATGGGCATATCGAACTGGGTATAAGCCAGCTTCTTGCCGCCCGGGATATTGGGCAGGTTCTTGGTGGTTTCCACGATAGAATCCATACCGCCTACATGGGTTACCATAACGGCTGAGTTAATCAGGCCTTTGGCTGATTTTTCAATCGCCTCTTTCATATCATCGGTATTTCCCCCGGTGGAGCCCATGATTTTTGTCCTCGCATAGTGGCAGTCATACAGATTCATGCTTGCAGAAAACTGGGTGTCGGTAGGGCCTGCAAAGAAATTCATGCAGCCGTCTTCTGCCAGAAGTTTATTCCCCATCTCTGCGATGCTCTTTACCGGAGCGTATACAAACACATCGCTGTATCCTTTTCCGCCGGTAATGGCTTTCAGCTCTGCCACCGGATCTTCCATATCGGCTGTATTGACATAATGAAGCTCCACGCCTTTTTCCGCTGCTTCCGATTCTGGAATCACTTCCTTTGCCCGGGCAATCTTAGCCTCATTGATATCGGTTACCACAATGCGCTTGGGCTTGTTTTCAAAGGTAAGGCCATAGCTGACCGCTCCAAGCCCCATTGGGCCGCATCCGCCCAGAATCAGGATATCTCCGCCTTCTAAAGTTCCCATTTTGTGTTCATAGGAAAGGTGCTCGCAGTGGTAGTTGCTGTGGTATCCGCCGATGCAGCAGCTCATGGGCTCACCTAAAGAAGCCTCGAAATAACTGTCTCCTTCATACTCCCAGATGCATCCTTTCTCAATCACATCATTTGGGAAAATGCAGTAGGTGGCTGCCCCGCCGAAATACTCATAGGAATATCCCGGAGATTCCATCTGGCCCGGAATGGCCGGCTGCTGTGCAAATTTCTTGCCTTCATGGAACTGGTCTTTCCATTTGGAACCGACTTTTACAATGTCTCCGGTAAATTCATGGCCGATAATGACAGGATGCTCCGCCACATTTTCCGGCACACGCTTGTGGTTCTTTCCTGCCTGCACCATCTTCCAGGTGGACATGCAGATACTGTCGCTTACTACTTTTACCAGAATTTCATCTTCTTTGATTTCCGGAAGTTCAAATTCCTCCAACCTGATATCATTTACTCCATACAATCTGATTCCTCTTACTTTCATAATGCTGCCTCCTTTTTTATTTAACCTTATTAGTTCAAATCTTCTTATCTCAAATCTTCTTAGTCTCAAATCTTCTTATCTCAAATCTTCTTATCTCAAATCTTTACCGCTTAATTTCATTATTTTAATTTTTCTAACACCCAGTCCACATCGCTGGTTTTCTTAAACTCTTCCAACACTTCCTCATCTTCTAACATGCCACAGATTTTCTCCAGCAGTTCCAGATGCTCGTCGCCTACGCCTGCAATTCCGAATACAAGCTGTGCTTTTTCCTCTCCAAAGGAAACGCCCTGGGGATACTGCATCACTACAATTCCTGTTTTCTTCACAGTTCCCTTTGCCTGGGAAGTTCCATGGGGAATTGCCACCCCAAGCCCCATATAAGTGGTGACCAGCTTTTCCCGTTCCTGCATGGCGTCAATGTAAGATGCATCCACATAGCCTAATTTTGTCAGAAGTTCCCCGGCTGCCTGAATCGCTTCCTCTTTGGAAACCGGCTGCAGGTTTAATTGAATGCCGTCTCTGGCCAGAATTTCTTTTCCCGAGCCTTCCAAGGGGCTTGCCCCAGCATTTGCAGCAGGCTGGGATGCACCGCTTCCTGCTCCTTCTGCCGGCTGCTTCGCTTCCGGGTCTGCAGCGGACCGGGGTGCGCCTTTCCCTGATTCTCCTGCTGACGTAAGCTGCGTGTACAAAGCATCCAGCGCCGGGTCTGCCAGGAAATTGTTAATCGTTACCATCTGCGCATTTGGCACGCATTTCTTTGCCCGCTCCACCAATGTAACCTGAACCACTGCAATATCGCAGTCCTGGGGAATGGTGTCCACCGATGTATTGATAACCGTCAAATCCGGCCTTTGGGCCTTCACCCTGTTTCGGAACTTGGTGGCGCCCATAGCGGAGGAACCCATGCCTGCGTCACAGGCAAACACTACCTTTTTCACATCTGCCGCTGAAGTTATGGCTGCGGCTGCCGGCGCAGCCGTTCCCTTGGCTTCCGCTTTCCGGCTTGCCATCTCTTCCTGCGCCTCTTCCAGGCTCTTGCCCTTAGCCATGCGGACAATGGCGGAAGAAACCACAAAAGAAATCGCCGTGGCAATCACTACCCCTATAATAATCTGAATCATCTTATCTCCCGGAGCCATCATCAGAAAAGCGATGATGGAGCCTGGGGAAGCCGGCCCTACCAGCCCGCAGTCTGTCATGTTAAACCAGAAAATTGCCGCCATATTTCCGAGAATCGGCCCTACAATCACCAGCGGATTCATCAGAATATACGGGAAATAGATTTCATGGATACCCCCTAACAGATGAATAATTACCGCACCGGGCGCAGACTGTCTGGTCTCCTGATCCTTGCAGAAGAACATATATGCCAAAAGTACGCCAAGGCCGGGACCGGGGTTTGCCTCCAGCATATACATGATGGACTTTCCGGTTTCTGCCGCCTGAGCTGTTGCAATCGGCGTGAAAATGCCATGGTTCAGCGCATTGTTCAAAAACAGCACCTTTGCAGGTTCAATAAACACTGCAATCAGCGGAAGCACACTGTGTTCCACCAGGAAATTTACGCCTGCGGACAAAATGCCCAAAATCAGGTTCATAACAGGCCCTACTGCCAAAAAACCGAACATGGCCAGCAGCATGCCTATGATGCCCACGGAAAAATTGTTAATCAGCATCTCAAAACCTGCCGGCATGTGCCCGTCCATGGCCTCATCGAATTTCTTGATGCAAAGGCCTGCCAGCGGGCCCATAATCATGGCTGCCATCAGCATTGTGGTGTCCGGGTCGCTCATAATCGCGCCTACCACTGCAATGGAAGCCACCACGCTTCCCCGATCGCCGCCAATAAGTTTTCCACCCGTTGACGCAATCAGAATCGGAATCAAATAAACTAAAATTGCTGAAAAAATAGTTGCAAACCCTTCATGGGGAAGCCATCCGCTGCTGTTGAAAAAAGCAGCCAGGAAACCAAACGCAATCAATGCACCGATGTTCGGCATAATCATCGCTGAGAGAAATTTGCCGAAACGTTGAACGCCGTTTTTCATTTTTTACTCCTTTCCCTTGGTCTGCTCCTGATGAAACCGTTCTGAAAAAATATGGCTGCCGAAGCATTCTGTCAGACAATCTGCACGTTATGCTTTCTGCACTCTTCCTGGAATTGAAGCGGCAGCCTGCCGTCTGAAATAATCACATCTACGCCCTCTAATCCGCAGACGGTGTATGTACTTTTCACTCCCACTTTAGAAGAATCCATCAGAAATATCCTCTGTTCCGCCCGGTGAATCACGGTCCGTTTCAAAACAGTCTCTTCATCCACTCCGCAGCTAAATCCTGTCTGGCTGCAATAGCTGGTGACCCCCAGAAACGCCTGGTCAAAATTGATTTTTGACACATCCTGGACTGTGTGAACTCCGCATACGCTCATACTGTAGCGGTTAATGCTCCCTCCCAGGACATGCACGGCCGGCTGTTTTAATTTACACAGCTCCACTGCACAAGTCAGGGAATTGGTATAAATCAGATTGGACTGATCCGGCATACAGGACGCCAGCATGGTAGTGGTGCTGCCGGAATCCAGAAAAATTGTGGTATCTTTCTGGACAAATGCCAGGGCCTTCTGGGTAATCAACTGTTTTGCTTCTATATTCTGTACGGATCTCTGGCTGAACATACCATCCGTTCCAATTACCACGTCTACGGATTTGGCCCCTCCATGCACCCGGACAATTCTTTTTGCTTCATCAAGAGCTTTCAAATCTGTGCGCAGTGTCATTTCCGATATCTGGGGAACTTTATCCTTCAGCTGTGCAAAGCTGATGGTTCCGCTCTGATTGACTAAATCTACAATAATGTTCCTGCGCTGTTCCATTGAATCCATAATTTTACCTCCTGGGAACCCACAGCCGGCGTCCGGCTGCGTTTCCATCTGTTCATCTCATCATTTACCTGCTCCTTTCCATTCTAACATATTTTTTTACTTCTGCAACTTTTGCTTTCATTCTAAAAGTCTTTTTCTATGAAAATTGTTGTTACGAAAGTTTGTATTGTTATAATAACAGTTTATCGTTCTATTGTCAACTGTTATTTCAAAAGTTTTTTATATTATTTTTATTTTATTTCAAAAGAATAATAACAAATCATACTTTTATAACTGCATTTTTAAAAAAACTATGCGATAGCAATATTTTTGATTCAACATTCTTATGTTTTATTTCAATAATCAATGCTGTATTGCGAATTCCGATATATGTCCGGATAGGAATATTGATACAGAAGTAAAGAACTGTTCAAAAATGACTTTTAAATAGTTCCTAAGATATGGCGGATGCCATGGAGACGGCGCGCGGCGCCAGCGAAACGAACAACAAGGGACTGCCGGGAAATGGCAATTTACCACAATATATAGCTGTAATTTCTGAGATTTCACAACTATATATTGTGTGTAAATTTCATTTTCCGACAGCCCCCTGTCATGATATCTTTGTCATGGTTTTATTTATTCTCCGCAGAACAATCTGAATATTTTCTGCAGATTCCTTCCGCAAATGCCAGAATATCTTTCCGAAGCTCCTCTGGCTCCAACAGCTCTGCGCCGCCGCCGAAAGAAGCAATCCAGCTTACAATCCCGGTTTTATCGGTAAATCCAAAAGAAAACAGCAATGCGCCGTCCGGCTGGATCGTAAAGCTTTCCGCCCCGTATTCTTCCACCAGACGCCACTTGTATTCCGGCTGAATCAGCGCCTTTACCTGATACAAAGGCGGAAATACCCGTTCCGAAGAGAAATCCGGCAGGGGAGCCGGCCGCTTGGCAAAAGATCCGGCTAGCTTCAAATCCGCCATTCGCGCCAGTTTAAAGAGCCTGAAATCCTCCCTGGCCTCACACCAACCCCACAGATACCAGCCGGCCCACTGAAACGCCAAATAATACGGCTCTACGAGCCGCTCTGATTCTCCCCTGGGCGCAAAATAGGTAAATGAAACCTTCTGCCCGGAAAGAATCGCACTGTGAAGCAATTCAATTTTCGGAGACAGCGTAGTTTTGTACCAGGAAGACAGGTCAATTAATATGTGACTGTCCCCTGCAAGCAGGTTAGACGCCCCTGCTGACAATTTCTCCATCAACTGCACATAGCGGTTGGTTCCGCTGACGCTGTCTAAGCTCCGAAGCCCGGCCAGAATCGCCTGCATGTCTGAGGCAGTCAGCAGCGTCCGATCTATTTTATACCCTTCCATAATGGAAATGCCGCCCTTATGTCCAGGTTCCGTCACCAAAGGAATTCCCGCCATGCAGAGGGCCTCTATGTCACGCTGTATCGTGCGTCTCGAAACCTCAAATTTGTCCGCCAGATAAGGAGCGGTTACCTTCTCCTGCTGCAGCAAAATAGACAAAATTCCAATCATCCGTTCTAATTTCACGGAATCCCTCCCCGCTGTGCAACATGGTTCCTATTAGATGAAGCAGCTATGAATTCAGCAACCGACTCTCCTGTTTTTATCCGTTGCGCTGCAACGGTTCAGATGCCTTCAAGGCTGCGCTTTCCACATTTTGCACTGCGCTATCCGCTTACCGTCATCTCCCTGCGCTTCATCATATGCAAATTGATTCAGCAGATCACAGGGAAAATCCGCGCACTGGCCGCAATGCTCCAGTCCCTTACCCTCACAGCATTCTTTCAGAGGACATTCCTCACCCCAGAATGGTTTTTGGATATGTACACACCCTCCGCAATTCATTTGCTCCCGATAGTTGCACTCACTGCATAAAATTCCGCATCTGGATTCCACCATATCTTTTTCTTCCTTTCTTCTTTTGATGGAAGCATTGTATCATAACAAAAGTGACAACAGTATGTCATGATTCTTTCCGGAATTATAAAGTGAACTGGCAAAAAAGCGCTGCCGATCCAAAGCATGTTCGAAAATGCCTGCTAGAAGAGGAATTACTTTGCAACGATATAATTTCCGCTAGCCAGCAGCATATCCGTCTCCTTATCGCAGATAATTGTAACTTCCCCCAGTTCAAAAACCTTACTTAAAGTATTTTTCCCGCTTTTGCTGCTGTCCAGCAGCACATAGGCTTCTGTGGAATTTTTACAGACAATCTGCTTCTTTTCCGCCTCCCGTAGATCCGGCGTACTGATGCCCGCCTTGTCGGAAAAACCGTTGGCCCCCAGAAACGCTTTGTCAAAATACATCCGCTGCAGGTCGCTGTTTGTCTTGGTTCCCAGAATGGATGCGCTGGAAACATTAATTTCCCCGCCGGCCAGAAAACATTTCAGCTTTGTTTCCTGCAGTTCCGGAAGTATCATGGCATTGGTAGTGACAATTGTGATGTCTTTATTTTTCAGGTATTTCACCATGCGCAGCACGGTGCTTCCGGAATCCAGATAGACAGACTCTCCGTCTTTGACCAGTCCGGCCGCATACCTTGCAATATTCTCTTTCTCGTTGACATTCTTGATGGATTTGGAGTTTACGGGAACTTCATAGGAACCTTTTTTCAAACGGGCGCCGCCGCCCCGAAGGAGGACAATCTGCCCTTCCGCTTCTAGTGTTTTCAAATCCCTGCGCACGGTAGATTCCGAAACGTCCTGCAGTTTTTTGCAGAAGTCATCCAGGGAAACCACCTCGCTTTTTTCCAGAAGCTGCAGCATCTGTGTCCTTCTCTGATAAGGTATCATAAATTCCGTCCCTTCTATATCCTGTACGCCAGCCGGCAGGCTGCCTGTCTGTTACTCCGCTTCCAGTTCCATAACTTCTTCGAGAAAGGGCATAGAATCCTGTGCGCCTAACCGGCAGACCGTTACGGCGCTGCAGCAGGCTGCAAACTTGCAGGCATCCGTCAGGCTCCGGCCAATTTGCAGGGCATACCCCACCCCTCCAATAAAACTGTCGCCTGCCCCGGTAGTCTCTATGGCTTCCACTCTGCGGGAGGGAATAAATGTCACTTTGCCGTCTTCTGAGACAACGGCCCCCGCCTTCCCCAGAGTGATAATAATGTCTGCCCCGCAGGTCTCTGCCAGCAAAGCCGCTCCCTTTCTTGCGTCTTCCTCGTTCTTTACATCCGTTTTCAGGTAGAAACCGGCTTCTACCTCGTTTAGCACTATTATATCACACATCTTTAAATAGTCCAGAGGTATTTCTTCTGCCGGAGCCGCATTCAGAAGGACTCTGCAGCCTGCTTCCTTTGCTTTTTCAATGGCATACCTGTTGATTTCCTGAGGAATCTCCATCTGGAGGATTACGAGAAAAGATTCCTTTAAAATCTGCTTTGCCCCATCAATATCTTCTTTTGTCACCGCAAAATTGGCGCCCCGGACAATACAGGCAAACACGCTTCCATCCTTCATGGCATTGATGATTCCCATGCCGGTAGGCTCTTTGCACCGACGGACATGCGCTGTATCCACACCGTATTTGCGGGCCGCTTCCAACAGAACCTCCCCGTGGCCGTCTGTTCCCACGCATCCGACCATATGGACGGGAACCCCCAGCTTCGCTGCCTGGACTGCCTGGTTGGCCCCTTTCCCGCCGGGGCTGAAAGCGGCGTCATCTGCCGGAAGGGTTTCCCCGCATTCCGGCAGACGGGGAATTTTTAACACAATATCATAATTCAGGCTTCCAATCACTGTAATTTTATCTCGCATGACATGCTCCTTTCGCCCCGGCGCGGAGAAATCTTCCATCCGCCGTTCCTTTTGCCGGGGTAGTTTTATTTTTTTGCGGCGGTATGTTTACTCTTTTTTTGCAGCGGGATATTTACGCTTTTTTGCGGCGGTATGTTTACTCTTTTTTTGCAGCGGGATATTTACGCTTTTTTGCGGCGGTATGTTTACTCTTTTTTTGCAGCAGAATATTTGCGCTTTTTTTGCAGCGGAATATTTACGCTTTTTTGTGGCGGGCAGTGAAGGCTGCAATGTCCCCTTTCATAAATTCAAAGTAAGAAGCAACGATGATGATAAGGCCCGTCACCACGTACTGCCAGAACGAATCCACATTGATGACTACCATGCCTACTTTCAGCACTGCCAAAAGAAGGGCTCCGAAGAAAGTTCCAAGGGCTGTTCCCCGGCCGCCTGCCATGGAGGCGCCGCCGATCGCCGCCGCTGCAATGGCGTTTGTCTCATAGCCGATGCCTGCAGTGGCCTCTGCGGAACCAAGACTTGCCAGCATCACCAGGCCTGCCACTGCCGTACAGGCTCCACTTACAATATAAGCGATATATTTGGTTTTTACAACATTTACTCCGGAAAGTTTTGCCGCCTCTTCATTTCCGCCCACCGCATAGAGATAATCTCCGGTTCTTGTCTTGGACAGAATCAGATGCGCGATCACAAACACAGCAATCATCACAATGACATAATAGCGGATTCCTCCGGGAAGCTGCCCATTGAAAATATTCCGAAAGCTGTCCGGCACATTTGTCACAGGCGCGCCGCCGGTTACCACATACGCAATGCCCCGGTACAGGCTCATGGTGCCCAGTGTGGCGATAAAAGGCTGCAGCTTTAAGTTCGTTACTAAAAATCCATTAAACACGCCCAGGACAACGCCTACCAGGAGTCCCACCAGAATGGCCAGAAACGGATTCATCCCTTTGACACAGCAGTTGGCCACTGCAATGCCCACAATGGCAAAGGTACATCCAATGGAAAGGTCAATGCCTCCGGTTAATATGGCGAACATAATCCCCACTGCCAGCAGTCCGTTCAATACCATCTGCTGGAAAATTGTCAACATGGTCCTCCACATCAGAAAATTCGGATTCAATGCTGTAAACACAACGCCCAGAATAACCGTTGCAAGAAACACGAGAATCTCCCGTTTATATTTTGTATAAATCGCCTTCATCTTAATTCCCTCCAATCGCATAATTCAAAATCGCATCCGAGTCAAAGGCCTCCCGGTCTGTCAGTTCTTTGGTAATCCGGCCCTCGCTCATCACAATCAGCCGGTCGCTTAACCCCATAGCTTCCGGAAGCTCGCTGGATACCACAATCAGGCTCTTGCCCTCTTCCACCAGTTCTTCCATCAGGCGGTAAATCTCTGCCTTTGCCGCCACATCCACGCCCTTTGTAGGTTCGTCAAATATAATCACATCAATATCCGTGGACATCCACTTGGCCAGAATCACTTTCTGCTGGTTTCCGCCGGACATATTGACGGTCAAATAATCCGGCTTGTTTGGATGAATGTCAAGCTCTTTAAAAAAATGCCGGGCATTTTCCATTTTTTTCCCGTCACTGGTGAATATGCCGGACATATATTTTTCCAGACTGGAAATGGCTATATTATTATAGTTGGCGTCCAGTTTATTAAATCCCTGGGTTTTCCGGTCTTCCGGCAGCATACCGATTCCGTATTTCAACGCTTTGGTAGAATTCCAGCTTCCCCTGATTTCTTTTCCTTTAAAAAATATGTTCCCGCTGATTTTCCGGTCTGCGCCTGCAAGCACCCGCATCACTTCTGTCCTTCCTGCGCCTACCAACCCGTAAAAGCCCAGGATTTCCCCTTTGTGCAGTTCAAAATTCACATCCTGATACTTCCCGTCATTATCCGAAAGATGCTCAACTTTCAGCACAACCTCTTCTGTGGCCCGGCAGGGTTTCAATCTGGAAGCCACAGCTGAGACGCTCCTTCCCACCATGGCATGAATCAATTCATCCTCGGTGGTATCTTTGATATTCAGCGTCTGAATATATTCCCCGTCTCTCATAATCGACGCCCGGTCGCAAATCTGAAAAATTTCTTCCAGATGATGGCTGACATACAAAATAGTGATTCCGTCCGCTTTTAATTTTCGAATCACCGCAAACAGGGCTTCTGTCTCTTTCGAAGTCAGGGATGCAGTAGGCTCGTCCAGGGAAATTATGTTGGAATGATGGTAAATGGCCTTTGCAATGGCAAGCATCTGCTTTTCCCCTGCGGTCAGCGTCCTTACAATATCCCTGGAGCAAAACCGGCAGTTCAGTTCCGCCAGAATCTCATCCACATCCTGGTGCATTTTGCTGAAATCTATAAACAAACCTTTTTTCGGCTGATATCCCAATGTTACGTTCTGCCCCACCGTCAGTTCTTCCACCACCATAGTTTCCTGATGGACTTTCGATATATTGCCATTTAAAATAGCGTCATTCGGATTCTTAAAAGCAACCTTTTTTCCATGGAGAATCACGTCCCCTTCATATTCAGAATATACCCCGTGAAGTATATTTAATATCGTAGATTTTCCTGCCCCGTTTTCCCCCAAAAGGGCATGCACTTCTCCCTCCTCCACTGAGAAGGAAATGTCTTTTAATACATGCACGCCAGGAAAATACTTGTTGATTTTGACAAATTCCACTGCTTTTCCCATTCTGGTCCTTCCTCCTTGCAAATGTGCGGGAGGGTTTCCCCTCCCTGCACTTGGTATGATTTATTTCTGATAGGCAGGTGCAGTCCAGTTGATGATTTCCGCTGCATCTTTATCCACATTCCCGGAATCAATCAAAGCCTGAGGCGTTGCCACTGCACTGGGAAGTTCCTGGCCCGCAAGGGAGCGGAGCGTACATTCCTGTTAATAACTTCATGAGCTGTCACAGATTCAGCCTCACCCGCCGTCACAGATTTGCTCATTTTCCTGTCACGCTTCCAATTGCATATACAACTGTTTATTTCCATATTTA
>JAETSX010000168.1 GCA_021769425.1 Eubacterium sp. | reverse complement strand
ATGTGCTTTCCGTATTGTTAGTTTTAACCGGTTCCGATGTCTTCTCTGCCCTTTTCTTTGTGTTGTCCGCCATGCCCTGTGCCGCATAGCTGCTGTAATTGCTTGTAATCTCCATTCCCATGATCATGTCCTCCTTGATAATATTTTTTTGAAATCCTTTTCACTTACAGAATTTTAAACAGTGTCGCCATCCAGTCATTCGTCTGCCTTTGATAAGGAATCTGGACTACTCCAGCATCTGAGCCTGTTTCATATGGGCAGGATTCTCCCCCGCTTGAAAAACCGGGAAGTTTATAAAAATCTCCAAAAACAATGAAAATATCTCCGTCTGCATTGTTCTTATCCAAAAAATCCTCAAATGCTGCATAGGAATGTGTCTGTACCGCCAGTAGCATAACCACAATTATCAGAAAAGCTATGGCTGCCATACCCACACACATCTTTTTCCGGTATGGGCGGAAACCTGCAATCTCACCCATCCGCCTTTTCATGTCTTCAAATTCCCTTTCCCCCGCATAGGTGACGGCGGACGGCGTTCCCTCCGTCCCGGACCGCAGCAGTTTCAGGGTTTTCAGCAGCACCAGTCCATATTCATGCGCCGACCTCCCGCTGCTCTGTATACACACCCTGTCGCAGATGTCCTCCAAATCCGCCCGGAACTTTTTCTGGAAAATTGTCAGGAACGGGTTCACCCATAAGAGACACCGCAGGATATCCCATGCAAGCCCAAACCATAAATGCCCTAAACGGATATGTGTCCGCTCATGTTGAATGACAGATTTTAATTCATCTCTGCTGTAGCTCTCCAGCATTACCTTTGGAATGACGATTTTCGGTGCAAACAGCCCCACGGTAAACGGCGTGACATTCATGTCCGTAACGCTGACCACGGTATTATCCAGGGAAACCCTTTCCATCCCGGCAACCGACTTCCGGAGGTG
Source organism: Eubacterium sp. (assembly GCA_021769425.1). Taxonomy (GTDB): domain Bacteria; phylum Bacillota; class Clostridia; order Lachnospirales; family Lachnospiraceae; genus Petralouisia. The sequence continues at coordinate 3,643 of JAETSX010000168.1, read as the reverse complement.
CAGCCGCTTCCCGAATATGCATATGGCAGTTACGAAAATGCCCGCCATATAAATACGGTCAGCCCATAGGCAGGTCATAGTTCCATGTGTTACCCGCCATGTCATTCTCAGCACAGCTTCATTTTCATAGAACAGCTTCAGCTTTCCAAGAAACGGGGTGAGCAGGAAAGATGACCATAACAACCCTCTTAAGAAAGTCCGTTCCGAAAAAAGCACCTTCCGCAGCAGCATAACAAGCCCGATCAGCAGAAACGAAAAAGCCGCACACCGCACAAGTTGGGTGGTGTAATACGCTGCGCAGAAATCCATGAAACTGCCAATCCGTGACCAGTCAGGCATGGCTCCCGCCCTCTTTATCTGCGGATTCCGTCCCCCGGTCCCTGCTTTTCTCCAGAATTTCCTCCAGCTCCTTTATCTGCTCGTCCGTCAGGGCAAAGCTCTGCAAAAGCGCCGCCATCGCATTTGTCCCATTGCCGGAAAAGTAGCTGTCCACAAACTTCCTGCTTTTCTCCTTCACGCATTCCTCCCTTGTCTTCTGCACATAATAGTGATAAACCCTTGAATCACGTTCATCCACCGTGTAGCCAAGGATATCCTTCTGGTTCAGGCGGTTCATCAGCACCCGTACCATCCTCATCGACATATCCACATTCCCCTGCATCCTTTTGTAGACCTCGGAGGATGTCAAAGGTTCCCCGCACACCCACAAGACTTCCATGATCTGCCATTCACTTGGTGTAATCTCTTCCTTTGCCATACCGTTTCCTTCCTTTCGATATAAATTGTCAATTTATATATCGGTCAATTATCGTTAATTGTTAAGAGTCGTTGACGCTTTTGCATGATATGGGTATGGACAGAAGGCAGATCATGGGATATTACTTCCCAACTTTCCAAGTAATTTCCGTTATCATGCCGCCCGGCCTGCCTGCGGAAAAAAGCAGACCGCCGCATATGGCGGATGAAGTCCATAGTGCGGCGGTTTGTCTTTTGTAATATTATCTGGCATTAAGTTCCACCAAAACAATCTCCGGGCGATTATTGAAACGGAATGGTATGATGCTGTTTCCAATGCCACGACTGACCACCATACTTGTACTGCCGTCTGTATATAATCCGGCATCATATTTAGGAAACAGCCCCTGATTGGGCGCAACCAATCCACCGATAAACGGCAACCGAAATTGGCCTCCATGTGCATGGCCGCTAAAAACCAGATCAATACCACCATCCACATAGGTTTCAAACAGCTCCGGTCTGTGTGAGACCCGCTCTATATAAACAGTTTCATCCTCCAGTACGATAACCCCGGCTGCTTCAAGCCCGGCTTTCAAAGTATCATATTGGGGGCTTGCTGCTTCATGGTTGCCTGTCACATAATAGGTCGGAGCAATCCTGACGGATTCCTGCACAAAGCCTAACGCTATCCCTACATCCGTGTGATTGGCATCTATGAGATCGCCAGTTATCACGATGATATCCGGCCTGCTTTCAGACAGCAAGCTTAATAATTCTGCATTGTTTCGTCCAAATTCGGCATTATGCAAGTCTGATACCTGTGCTATCCGAAAGCCGGAAAATGCGGCAGGAATATGGCTGCTTGAAATTGAAATTGTACTCACCATCAATGCTGTATTGCCCCATACCGTCCAAATAAGCAGAATAAAAAATATTGAGCTTATTACACATAACATTATCCGTGTCTTTTTAATCAGCCATTTTCTCATTTTTCCACACCATTCATCAGAGGTCTGCATCCCCTCAATCAAAACGCTAAATCGTTAATAATACTTATGGCGATGATCCCAATGCCAAACAAGATAAGCAAAATTCCCGGTATACGCAGATACCATTTGTAATGATCGGGCATTTCCTTTTTCTTCATCAGCCACCAAAACGGCTTATATAAGATAAACATAAGCAAACCACCAACAATGCAGATAACAGCAAAAATAATTCCAAAATTAAAACTCATATTTACTCCTTTCAATCAGCTTGTCACTATTCTGTAATAGGTTCTTGCGGTACTGAAATACATTACTATATAGATAGCGACAAACAACAAAGATATTGAAATTGCGCAGAGCAAAAGTACCAAAATATTTGTCAGCCCCAACGTGGAAAGCAGCATAGCAACTGCATAAAGTGAAACAGCCAAATGGATAACCGCAATAAGCAGCGGTAAGAAAAACATAGTCCGAATTTCTTTGTGGACGATTGCCGATATTTCGTTTCGGTCAAGCCCTACTTTCTGCATGACTTCAAAATTGTAGCGGTCACTATATCCTTCTGTAATCTGCTTGTAATAAATAACCAAGGTCAGAAAAACCATAAATAGCAAGCTAAGTAATAGTCCGATAAACAGAAATCCCCCATAGGTATAATTATCACTCTGTCTTTCGCTTTCTGCATTTTCATATTTTGCCCCGGCATAATTTGAAACTAACTGATTTTGTAAAACAGCATTAAAATCAGTTCCCTTTGTGTCTGCCACGTCAAACATCATGCAATATGTTTGGTTGAATTTATTTTCAGCGGGCGACAGTTCGGCAAGAATATTGTCTATGTCTTTCTGCGTCGGGCAAATAAAGAAATATCTCGTTTCAGAGGACAAAATACTTTTATTTTGTATAGCAAATTCCAATAACTCATTTTTTACCCGGTACTTCAAATTATCAAAATTCACTTCTGAAACACCTAAATCTCTTGAAGAAGAAAATACTAAAACCTCACCAGTTCCAAGCGGTTCTGCGCTTTCCTCTATGCGGCTATAATCTTCCCATGTTATCAGATAAACACCACAAGTAATATCGGGCGGGTATATATCCGGCTGATAAACAGAAATGGTATTGTTTTCGTAAACACCACTGATATAGGTAACATTGTAATCAGCTTCCCGGCTTATCGTCACATCATATTGATCTGCTGTTTGATGAACAAGCTGCGGCAAAGTCGGCTGTCCGTCAGCTATGTCAGAAACAGAGATTTTTGTTTCCATTGGGAAACGGAAAGAGATCATTTCCTTTTGTCCGACATATAGCGCCAGTGTTGTCGTGGCAATGACCATAACAACTGTACTTAAAATACAGATATTTGACAGCCCCTTTGCGTTCTGTTTCAGCCGGTAAATAAGACCGGAAACAGAAATAAAGTTCTCTGGTTTATAATAGTAGCCGTCATTCTTTTTTAGAGCTTGCAAAAGAACGACAGAGCAGGACGAGAAGAAAAACAATGTTCCTGACAAAATCAACAATGCAATAGGAAAAACCCGCCCGATTATGTCAATAGGTGAGGGGGTAGTAAAAATCAGTGCATATGCTCCCCCAATACATATAATTCCTAATAAGGCTTTTACCCATACAAAAGAATGGTAATTGTCCCCTTTATGAGCAGCATACAACAGCTCGACAGGCTTCGCTTTCATAACAGAAAACAAGTTGTAAAACAAGATGAAAACACCAATCACAATAAAGCAAATACCTGTCTGCACAAGTGCTTCCGTTAAAAATTGGAATGTAAGCCCGCTATCTAAGTGCAGCAATTTCAGCAAAACAAGGAAAAAGAGTTTTCCCAAAACGATACCCAAAACAATACCCGCCACAAGTCCGGCAGTTGTGAGCAACATGCTTTCAAGTATAAGTAC
>JAETSX010000167.1 GCA_021769425.1 Eubacterium sp. | reverse complement strand
CATAGATAGAGGTCTTTTTCTATTCACCAAATAAGTGAAAGACAATATTCAATTAAAATACAGTAACTGTCCGGGGCTCAGCGGTTGATGCTGTTGTACCGTGAATAATTCAGGGTAATTAAAGAGATTATGTAATATATAACAAAGGTATATCTTGCCATCAAAGTCGATCTGCCGTATGTGGATTGGCTTTTTCCCTTTCAAATATATTCGATGAGGAGGTGGACACATGAGTGAATATAAATCCGAAAGGACTTGGATAAACAATGCTCCTTTAACGATGGAAAGTTGAACTGACAGCAAAAGAATTTGATATTTTCGCTCTGTTGATCCTGAATCCCCGCCGTGTGTTTACTTCAGGAAGAATTGAATGTGGTGGCAGAACTGATACAGCAGTGCGTGAGAGAGAATGCCCATGTCGTCCTCGACCAGATGGAATACCGGGCGAGGTACGATGGGCTGGCGGGATATCTTCTTTAATTAAAAATTGTGACAAAGTCAATCAGGCTGTACCGTTGTTCTTCATCGAATTTCGTGGACATGCCATCCTGCTCTCCAGTTCTGCAAGGAATCTTTCTATCTGTTCCCTTTTCGCCTGCTTCTCTGTGATGGCACTGCCGACCTCATCCAACCGTTCCTTTGTCCGGTCGAACCATCCGATTTACCTTTAAGAATGGGACGGATATCAAAATGTGTTTTTAAATGGAATGGCATTTACGCCCGCATGGTGAAGCTCCAGATGCAGAAACAGAATTAGGCAATGGAATAATTTATGCGATAATGGCTTGGGAAACCAGGCCGTTTTGTTTAAGTTTGCTTCTGTATAAATTTTAGCTTCAACAACATTACTTCAGAACCATTCAAGAGCCGGCTGTGATTTGAGAAAATCTGAAAATTCTGTGAAAGTTTAAGAGAGAAAATTGAAAAACTCATGTATTCATAGTAAACTGTTAACGCTTGGTCTAAGGGTAGACATAGCCTGTATTTGCGGATGTTTTGAGGTTTACCTAGGGAATAAGCAGTAAAGTGCAGTTGCTGTATACTGTACCTTTGGCGGATGGCAGTCCGCATTATAAAACACTCCAACACAACAAGAACGGAGGAATAAATATGTGGAAAAAAATCTCAGCAGCTGTAATGGCATCGTTGATGGCCTGCCTGTTGGCAGCTTGTGGAGAGCCATCAACTGACAATGGTAAAGCAGAAGGCGTTTCGCAGGACGAAACAGATACTTCCAGAAGCATTGTTACAAATTTGGAGAAAATAGATATGTCAAAATGGATGTATCATACGGGTGATAATGTCTATTATCAGACTGGCATATCTTATTGTGAAAGACCTGCGGATGCGTCCTATGAGACACTGGCTGTTTTTGTGCCGGGTGATTATTTTTCTGGAACCGACAATGGCGACGGAACGTATACTTGCGAAGTAAATCCAGATGCAGAAGTGAATGGATATACAGCCAAAACCGCTCCGGTTGTCATGCCCATTGATACGCCGGGTTATTCGGCTCAGGCGGCATTAACAGACTATATGAGTCTGACAGAGTATACGGAGGCCGGTTTTGTGTACGCTCATGCCGGGTGCCGTGGAAGAGATGCAGGCGCGCCGGCAGGCGTCACGGATATCAAGGCCGCAATCCGCTATCTGCGTTATACAGATGACATCATGCCCGGAGATGCGGAAAAGATCTTTGTATTCGGTATGAGCGGCGGTGGTGCACAGTCTGCCCTTGTCGGTGCAACCGGCGACAGTGAGCTTTATGATCCTTATCTTGAACAGATTGGCGCAGTACAGGGTGTCAGTGACACCGTTTACGGCTCCATGGATTGGTGTCCGATCACCAACCTGGACAGCGCAGATGAAGCCTATGAATGGATGATGGGCATAACAAGAAACGGACTTTCTGATGATGAGCAGGCGATTTCGGATGTACTGGCAGCATCTTTTGCTGATTATATCAACCAGGCGGGAATAAAAGATGAAAACGGAAATGTTCTGACCCTTGAAGAATCAGAAGATGGCATTTTTCAGGCGGGCAGTTATTATGATTACATTGTGGGCGTGATTGAAGAGTCTTTGAACAACTTTCTCTCAGATACAGAATTTCCGTATGATTCATCTGCTTCCGGAGGAAAAGATGGAGGCCTCGGCGGAATGGGCGGCCGTGGAGAAAACGGTGATTTTGCAAGGCCGGACAGAGAAGGCGGTTTCGAAGGATTTGATGGTCAGGATGACCAAAAAGGCGATGGCCGGGAGTTTCGGGATATGAATGAGGTGTAGTCTCGGAAACTCAATGAAAAACCAGAGAAAAAATATACTATATAAATGCGTGTGATGGGGAGGAATAAAAAATGCTTATTTTTGAATTATTTACGGGAAGCGGTTAGA
>JAETSX010000004.1 GCA_021769425.1 Eubacterium sp. | reverse complement strand
AAAAGGCACAGCTTTTCGATGGGCTTCATTCTGTATGCAAAAATACGTTTGCGGCAGATAAAGGCAGCGTAACTGCGGCATGATAAGTTGGCAAATCTTTTTGCTCGCCAGTATAAATATGCAGGAGCATTTTTAGAGGAAGCAGCAGTTTTGTGTATAAAATACAAATATAACCGTGCTTCCAAAGTGAAAATTAAAAATACGCTGGGTACCAGACCAAAAACTTTTGAAATTGATTGTTTGGTTGGTCAACTGGCGCATGAAATAAAATGGAGAGATGCGACAACTGATGGGGATCATATTACAAAAGAACACACAAGAGTGAAGGTTATTAGTGAGAAAGGGTATATTCCCATCAGAGTGATGTTTTATTATCCGCAACGCACTCAAGCACGGCGAATACAAGAAACATTAAAAACATTGTACCAGGGAATTGGCGGCCGATACTATTATGGAGATGCGGCATGGAGCTATATTGAAGAATTTAGCGGAATTAATTTGTTGGAAATACTTGAACATATTGCAGAGTCCAGGGAGTGAGAAAATAGTGATAATATGTGATGATTGCCTGAATGTATTAAAGAAAATAGAAAGTGATACGATTGATATGGTTTATTTGGATCCGCCTTTTTTTTCTCAAAAAGTTCAATGTATGAAGGCCTCAAATGGAGTGGAATATAAGTTTTCTGATATTTGGGAAAATAAAGGAGAATATCTGAAATATATGAAGTTCCGTATTCAGGAGATAAAAAAGGCGCTAAAAAAAACAGGAAGTATCTTTTTACATTGTGATAATTCTGCATCGCATAATTTGCGGATTATTTTAGATGAAGTGTTTGGAGAAGAGAATTTTAGAAGCGAGATTATTTGGACATATAAAAGATGGTCTAATGCAAAGAAAGGTTTGATGCCTGGACATCAAACAATATTTTTTTATTCTAAGACAAGTGATTTTAAATTTAATACCATTTATCATGAGTATTCGCCGACTACGAATATAGACCAGATTCTCCAGGAAAGAATAAGAAATGGCAATGGAAAAGTAAGCTATAAATATGATGAAATAGGAAATATTGTTTTGGCAAAAGAGAAAAAAGGAGTGCCGATGTCGGATGTATGGGAAATTCCTTTTCTAAATCCGAAAGCGAAAGAAAGAACCGGATATCCAACACAAAAACCTATAGAATTACTGGAAAAAATAATTGAAATTAGTACAAATGAAGGAGATTGTATTTTAGATCCATTTTGTGGAAGCGGAACCGCTTTAGTGGCAGCAAAGATGTTAAATAGAAGGTATATAGGCATTGATAAGAGTCCGAGCGCTGTTGAATTGTGTCATCAGAGGTTAGAGGCGCCGATTAAGACAGAATCCAGATTATTACGGGTCGGAGCAGATGCCTATAGAACTAAGACGGATGAAGAATTAGCAATATTGAATATGCTGGAGTGTGACGTCGTACAAAGAAATAAAGGAATAGACGGCTTTTTAAAAAAATTTTATTTGGGTGCGCCTGTTGCAGTGAAAATACAAAAACCTTATGAAAGTTTTGCAGAAGCAATAGATTTACTGAATCATGCCGGGAAGAGGAAGAAGTGTAGTTTTACAGTGCTGATCCGGACATTGGAAGGCTTAGTGGATAGTGAAATATTAGTGCCGTCAAATATGATAGTGCTGGATGAACTTAAGCTACAGCTAGGCGTTAAATTGTCAAAGTATGATAAAAAGATTATGCAAAGATAAGATACATTTCAAATGATTTGTGGAAGTTAAGATAAAATAAAATAAGGAACGGCTGCCGTTTGACATGTTTTTTTAAGGCTTGAAATTTTTTGGGGGGGGGTATAATGGAATTATAACCTACCATCAAATTTAAGGAGAGAGCGCTTATGAAAAAAAGATTTTTGTCATTATTTCTGGCAGCCGTTTTATTATTGGCTCAGACTGTGGGGACGGGAGAATTAATGTATGGAGCTGAGAAAAACGGCGAAGCGGAAATGGAAGCGGAAGAGTATCATCCGGAATTTTGGATTGGGGATGAGATTAACCTGCTCCCGGATTGGGAACATGAGATCCGCAGGTTTGATCAGGGAAAGTGGCAGTCAGATCAGGAAGAAGAGCTGCCAATGGAAATAACGGATGTTTCTTTAGCAGAAGAGGGGGAAGCGATCACAGAAAACGGCGTTGAAAAGAAAGTAAGCAAAGATGGTTCTGTGACGCTGGAAGAAACGGAAAATGGGTGGCTGATAAAGGCTAACCGGGTAATGGGGAGCGCAAAACTTGTTGTTACTGGCATAGTGGAAGGTGAGAATCCTGTATCGCCGGATGAGGCAGTCCGAAAGGCGACGAAAAATATTACGGTTCATGTCTGTGATAAAGTATACAGGCTTGACATTGGTTCAGAGACGGAGATCAACTTTCTGCATCCCGGGGAAGGCATTGATTTATGGGCAGATGTTTCGCTGGAATGCTGGAATGAAGAAGAGCAGCGCCATTACCAGGAAGAAGCTGCCGGCGCAGAGATTTCCTGGCATGCGGAATCAGAAAATCAGGAAGTGGATCGAGGGGATCGCACAGGAAGCAGGTATCATGTGGATGCCCCAGACAGCCAGGAGCCTTATGAAATCCGTGTGTATGCTGCAGTGAAAGTGAATGGGGAAGAACAAATATCGGAAGAGTATAACCTGTATGTAGAGCAGGAATTCTATGTACTGGAGCCAAGGAGCCTGGAAGGAGCGGAAGAACTGTGGGCCGGCCAGACATTAGAAGTTACGCCGGAAGTGTACTTACACAGAAAGGGAGAAGAAGAGCGTAAGGTAGAGGAAGTTAATTACAGGCTTGACTATAATGAAGAAAATTTTGAAATTCAGAATGCAGAGCTGCAGAATGGAGAACCGATGTCCATTAAGAAACGGAATAATTCTGAAGACAGAGTGCGGATAGAAGCAGCGCTTTCGGGAGAGGAAGAACCCTGCTGCAGCAGAGAATGGCAGTTTCAGCGTCAGGACTATGACGGAAATATTTCCTTAGAAGGCGGCAGGGAAGAAAATTATAGCTGGATTTATGTAGATGATCAGGATAAAGATGAGAATGATGAAGAAAAAGATCGGACATTTACCCTTAATACCAACCAAATCAAGGGGGACTTGGAAATATTATGGGAAATTGGATTTGGAGATTGTGACGAAGAAGGAAATTTCCAGGAAACTGCCGCAGAAGGCTCCTATGCAGTTTCGGAAGATGGAAAAAGCATTACCATTGATGCAGCCGAATTAAAGAAAGAAATAAAAGAGAAGCTTCACAGGGCGGAAGATGATAACAGCGATGAGGGATTTAACCTGCGTTCCATTGTCAATGTGGGCGAAGAAGGGGAAGAGGCGCGCAGAGACATGTGGATTGATATCCGGACGCCCCGCTATGATTTGGAAGATGCGGAAGAGGGGGACGCATTGCTGGGATCCCAGTTTATCTATGAAGATGGGAAAATAGGATGTTATGTGGAAAATAAAGAATATCCTTACGGCGAATATCTTAAGCTTCCGATTGAAATTTCAGATATTGAAATCATGAATCAGGAACCGGCAGAAGGAACCGGGGAAGTCTGGAGCAAACAGCAGGAAGGAAACCGTATATTGCTGATTGCTGAGAATTATGGAAAGGCAGAGATTCGATACCATATAACGCTGCCGTCTGGCAGGAAGAAAACCTTTACTTATGAGAGATATGTCACAGATAACCTTTATCGGTTTGACGTATGGAGCAGTACGGGAACTTTTTCCCTTTTGCCTGGAGCGGAACTGAAACTGGAATCAGAGGTATGGCATGGGTATTATGATCCGGAGGAAGAGTCCGGGAAATGGGAACTGCTCAATGAAGGATATGAAATCAAATATCAGGATTTTGATGAAGACATCATTTCTGTGGAAAATGCAACTGTAAAGGCAAAAGAGACATTGGGCGGAACCTGGCTGAACATTGTGGCTTCTGTGCCCCAGTCGGAAGGAGAGCCTTACGAGTGCTGGGAAGGGAGAGATATTTACGTAACGGACCGCTATTTTCAAATATCGGCCGGCGATATGACAGCGGCGCCGGGAGAAACCATAGATGATGTTGACTGGCAGTGGAAAAGATTCGATTTAGAGAACAAGGGCGGAGTTACAGAGCCGAAGGAGGGTTCTTATCAGATTGAAGAGACGGAATGGATTCAGGTAAACTCAGAGGGAACGGGATTTACGGTAGATTCTGGCGCACCGGATGGAGAAAAAATACAAGTTTGGCTGACAGCGGAAAAACAGGGAACGGAAGGAGAACGGATAAAGGAAAGCGGCAGTTTTATCCTGACGGTCTGCGACCACGATTTTATCCGGAAATCCTTACAGTCGGCCACTTGCACTAAGGCGGGAAAGGAAGAATTAGAATGCAGTAAATGCCGCCTTACTATAACAAAAGAACTCCCGGCTGCCGGCCATAACGAAGGAAGCTGGGTCACGGTAAAAGAGCCCACCTGTACGGAGAGCGGAACTAAAGAACTGACATGCGGGACATGCCGTGCCGTCATTAAGACAGAAACCATCCCGGCTGCCGGCCATAAACCCGGAAGCTTAACTACAGTAAAAGCGGCCACCTGTACTCAAGCAGGCCTCCAGCAGCAGAAGTGTAGCGTATGCGGCCAGGTCTTGAGCACGAAAGAACTGCCAAAAACAGGACATTCCTTTGGGGAATGGGCAGAGAAAACAAAACCCACTGCATTGCAGGAAGGCGTAGAGGCAAGAACTTGCAAGACCTGTAAGGCAGAAGAAACCAGAAAAACCAATAAACTGAAAGCAGTTATAAAGCTGAATGTGAAGAAAATACCCTTGCAGGTGAAGAAATCAACCACAGCGGTAAAGGTTGTTTCCATGGCAGAGGGAGACGGCATCAAATCCTGGAAGAGCAGTAACCCGAAAGTGGCGTCCGTAACCTCCAAAGGGAAAATCACCGGCAAAAAGACGGGAACCGCTAAGATTACCGTAACATTAAAGAGCGGAATTTCTGCCTCTGTAACGGTGAAAGTGCAGAAGAAGGCGGTAACCACAACGAAATTAACGGTTACAGGACAGTCTGTAAAGAAAAATAAGCTTACGCTGAAGAAAGGAAAGAGCGTAACGCTGGATGCAGTGCGGACGCCGATTACTAGCACAGACAAAATTACTTATAAATCTTCCAACAAGAAGATAGCTGCAGTGACCCCCAAAGGAAAAGTAACCGGGAAAAAACCGGGAAAAGCGAAGATCACCGTGAAATCAGGCAAAAAGAAAGTGACAGTCAGCGTGACGGTAAAGAAATAATGCCTGTGAAGTCAGGCAAAAAGAAAGTGACAGTCAGCGTGACGGTAAAGAAATAATGCCTGTGAAATCAGGCAAAAAGAAGGAAATATTACTCAAAAGGGGCTTTCGGAAAATGACAGATTTTCCGGCGGCTCCTTTTCTGGTATTATGAAAAATAATAAAACTGGATATTCTAAAACTTTTTCCGGAGAGTTATGATAGCGGATGAGATACAAGCTTGCTTTTCACTGCACAAACAACTTGTGAATAGCAGGCAGGACAGAGTGATATTTTTAACAGAAAGAAGGCAGCTTATGTACAAGATAATGACACCCGGGCCGACTCAGGTCAGAGAAAATATCCGCCTTGCAAGAGCCAGGGAATGCACCAATCCGGATTTGGATGAAACTTTTGTGGAATTTTATAAGGAAACCTGCCGGCAGATCAGCAGGCTGCTCCATACAGAGAATGAAACCTTAATTCTGGATGGGGAAGGAATACTGGGGCTGGAAGCTGCCTGTGCCTCCCTGACGGAGCCGGGAGACCGGGCGCTGGCGCTGGATAACGGAATCTATGGAAAGGGGTTTGCAGACTTTGTATCTATGTACGGAGGAAAACCGGAGCTGTACACAGTGGATGATAAAAATCCCATAGACCCTCAGGCGCTGGAGGAATTTTTAAAGGAAAATCATGACTATAAATACGCTACCCTGGTGCATTGCGATACGCCCAGCGGGATGCTGAACGATGTCCACAGGCTTTGCCCCATTCTGGAACATTATGGGATTCTCACGGTGGTGGATTCTGTTTCGGCCATGTTCGGGGAAGAATTGGATGTGGATCGGGCCGGCATAGATGTGGTGTGCGGCGGTTCCCAGAAAGCAGTTTCCGCACCTCCGGGACTGACATTTGTGACGATCAGTGAAAAAGCAAAGAAAGCTATGGCAGAGAGGAAAACGCCTATTGCTTCCTTTTATGCCAACCTGAAAGTTTTTGAAGGATATTATGAGGCAAAATGGTTTCCCTATACCATGCCAATCAGCGATATTTATGGGCTGCGGCAGGCATTAGACAATATTGAAAACGATAAAGACATGCTAAAACGGCATGCAAAGATTGGAAATGCCTGTAGGCAGGCATTAAAAGACGCTGGACTAAAACTCCATCTGGAGCAGGGATTTTCCAATACGGTAACGGTATTTGATGTGCCGAAAGAAACAACAGCCTCTCAAATTCTGGAGATGATGAAAAAAGAACACAATATTATGCTGGCAGGTTCTTTTGACAGCCTTGCCGGGCAGGTGATCCGTATTGGCCATATGGGAAGCAATGCCAATGTGAAAGACATGGAAGAAACGATGGGCGCCTTGGAAAATACCCTGAAAAAGCTGGGGGCAGACCTGAAATGTTCCCTGAAGGACAGGTTTTGTGAATTGGTGGATTGACAGAATGCTGATATTGTGAGATATTTAGTTTGAATGATACCAGAGAAACCCTGAACCTGTCCATTGTCTGAAGTTGGGGCAGGAGAATTCAGGGAAAGAAAGCAGGAGCGGATATGTCAATCTTAGATGAAATTAGTCAACTGAAAAAAGAGCGTAATGCGGTGATTTTGGCTCACTATTATGTCAATGATGAAGTGCAGGCAATTGCAGATTATGTAGGAGATTCCTTTTATCTCAGCAAAATTGCCACGACGGTGGAGGCAGAGACCATTATATTTTGCGGTGTGTCTTTTATGGGAGAAAGCGCTAAAATCCTCAACCCAAAGAAAAAGGTGGTTATGCCGGATATGACAGCGGATTGTCCCATGGCACATATGGCGGATATAGAGAAAATCCGTCAGGTGCGGAAGGAGTATCAGGACGTGGCGGTAGTTTGCTATATTAATTCCACAGCAAAGCTTAAAACATATTCTGATGTATGTGTTACTTCATCCAATGCACTTAAGATTGTAAAATCTTTGCCGAATCAGCATATTTTCTTTATTCCGGATGAACATTTGGGACGGTATGTAGCCGCCAAGGCGCCTGAGAAGCATTTTATTTTTAATGACGGGTTCTGCCATGTACATAAAAGCATCACCCCTGAAAGCGTTGCAAAAACCAAAGAGGCTCATCCTGGGGCAGAGATTCTGGTGCATCCGGAGTGTACCGGGGAGGTGGCAGCCATGGCAGACTATGTGGGAAGCACTTCCGGCATCATTGAGTATGCTGGGAAAAGCAGCGCAGAAGAGTTTATTGTCTGTACGGAACTGGGCGTGCTGTATGAACTGAAATCAAATAATCCAAATAAAAAATTTTATTCCGCAGGGGATTCACAATGCTGTCCGGATATGAAGCTTATTACATTGGAGAAAGTCAAAGATGCATTGGAAAAGATGACCAATACCATTGAGATGGAAGAAGATATGAGAATTCGCGCCAACAAGCCTTTGGAGCGTATGCTGGAATTGGGTTAGAAGCGGATGAAAATGGAAATTCTTATGTATAGAAAAGATGTTAATGAGTAAGAAAGAATATTGCAAACTAAAATTACATATGCTATAATGTCGATAGACAAAAAGCAGTGATAAGTCCATATGGACAAAGAGACGAACCCCCGAACCGTAGTAGCGTACAGTCCGGGGATTCTTCTTTTCTTTTATACTGGTAAAGCACCCAGTAGGTTATTTGTTGTCCTTATGACCGCCATCTAACCATTTGATGATGTAGTGACAAGCTACACCAGCCGCAACAGCGACCAAAAAAGCAGTGATAACTTCCATATGAACACCTCCCGTTGCCAGGTATCGGTAGGACAACATGAATATTATATCTTATTTTCAGAGTGTCGGCAATAATCGACAATTCTTTTATGTTCTGCAGCAGGAATTAAAAGTGTAGATTAAAAAAGGCCGCTGGCAGCAGTCCTAAAAAAATCTTAAAATCATATAAATAATTCTAAAAACTCAAAAACACATATTGACAAAACAAACCATGTTATGACAAAAAATGGACAAAAATTAAATGTTGAATTGCACCCTTTTCACAGGGAATTTTTATCTGGGAACACGGTTTTTATATTTGCTATTCAATTATAGCCTTTGAATTAGTGGTATCTGGCAATATCACCAGTTATACTCACGAGCATATTTATTTGCCAAATCATTTGCTTTTTTCCTCAAAGCTATGAACAATCTTCTGGCAAATGATTTCGCTCACGGGTATAAAAAGACATAAAAAAGTGTATCTCGTTACCTATAAACCTATGGCAACTTAAAGCGATACAAGGATTTTCAATTTTTACGGATTTACAGATCATAGAAGATTTCTAACATGCGAAGTTTATCGTCTGTGCCGATGCGGGACTGTCCTCTACGGATAACCGGAAATTTAATAATAAAAAAGGCCGGGCTTTTATCATTTTACAATCTATTAAAAAACTGAAAAAACATTTAAAGGAATGGTGTCTGGATCCAGCCGGCTGGAGGCTGGAAGGTTATGAGCGGGATAAAAATGGAAAACCAACCACATTCAATATCAGCCAGTTGGAAGATCCCCAATTGGCCCAGAAATTCTTGAAGTCTGCTTTTTATAGAGAACGATGGATAAAAAGCGATGAATTAGAACAGAAATTAATTGTTACGTTTTCGCTAAAATACAAATTTAATCAGCAGCGCATCCGTGAAAGGCAGATCGGACGGGCTGGAAAACAATCTTTCTTCCCTTAAGAAACATAACCGGAATGCTTGTAAACGTTTTATAAAAAAGACAGGCGCAACTGCTGACGGCGAGATAGCCGAAAAAGAAGTCTATGAACTTGACCAGAGCGTCATAGAAGAATAATCGATGGAAAATTGAGGAATGTTTCCGAATCATGAAAACGGATTTTAAATCAAGACCTGCTATGTCTATACAGATGCCCGAATCAAAGCCCATTTCATGACCTGTTTTTTGGCCTTGATCATATTTCGATATTTGGAAAAGAAATTAGAATATAAATATACATGTGAAGAAATAATTGATACATTACGGGATATAAATTTTCTCAAAGCTATAGGAGAAGGATATAATACAGGGTAAAAGTCAACCCCAGAGCAATCCGTGAATTAGACCACATTTACGAATATATCGCCATTTTCCGCATTGATGAACCATGCAAAACAGTTTATGTAGCGACAATACAGTATCAAGGGCGAAATCTATAAAACTGCTGTTGTGGTAAATGTTGTAATCGGCATATATTATGTTCATCCAATCAATCCTCCATTCAGTAAAATCTAAAAAGCATTTCTTTAAGCAGGTGAGGTCTTTGATCCATTTCACATCTTTCTCATCGAAAACCCGGCGGTTATTGCTGTCTTTTTTGACATTAGGAACGAATCCTTCATTGCAATAATATTTTAAGGTTTGATAGGTCATGTCCAGTTCACGGCAGACCTGCATCATCGTATACAGAGTGATTACCTCCTGTGTGTTCACAAAAAATTCATAAAAAAATAGCGGAAATCTATTGACCGGTAGTAACAACCGCAAAATATAATCGGTTATAGCAAGCGGTTCAGATAAACGCATTGAAACATGGAATTTGTAGGAGGGCTTATAATGAATAAATTTACATTTTCTTATCCAACAAAGGTTTATTTTGGGGAAGGAAGCGCAGCGCAGGCTTTCAGTGCAGAGCTTGGCAAGGTCGGTGAACACGTGATGCTTGCCTTTGGCGGCGGTTCCGTTAAAAAGAACGGTATTTATGATGAAATGAAAAACCTGCTTGAACAGGCAGGCAAGAAAGTGGTGGATTTTTCCAGTATCATGCCGAACCCCACCTATACCAAAGTGCAGGAAGGCGCGGCGCTGGCCCGTGAATATCAGGTGGACTTCATTCTGGCGGTAGGCGGCGGCAGTGTCATCGACTGCTGTAAGGTGGTTTCCGCACAGGCCATGCTGGAGGAAGATATTTGGAACATGGAGTACGGCAAAGGGAAATTCCCCATAGCAGGGATACCGATAGGTGCGGTTGTGACGGCTTCCGGTACCGGTGCGGAAATGAACGCCGGCGCAGTGATTACTTATGAGGAGAAAAAGTGGAAAGGGCCGGTTTTTGGAACCGCCGCTTCCTTTGCCGTTCTTAATCCTGCGTATACCATGTCGGTGCCGCCCATGCAGGTACTTTCCGGAGCTTTTGATACCCTGAGCCACGCAATGGAAACCTATCTTGGCGCTTCCGATGAAGATAATGTGTCGGATGATGTGGCGCTGGCAATCATGCGCAATACTGTGGTAAATATGCAGAGCCTTCTGAAAAATATGGATGATTGCCAGGCCCGGAGCAATCTGATGTGGGACTCTGCTATGGCGGAAAACGGAATTTTGAAATGTGGCCGCCTGACTGATTTTCAGGTACATCAGATCGAGCATCAGTTGGGGGCTTATACGGATTGCAATCACGGGCAGGGACTTGCAGTGATCCATCCCGCTTATTATCGCCATATCGTAAAGGATGCGCCGGAAAAATTTACCCGGTTGGCAAAGGCCGTGTTTGATGTGGATACTGCAGAAGCCGGCGTAGATGCGTTGGAAAACTTCATCAAAGAGTGCGGACTTCCTATCAGGATGAGCCAGCTCAAATCTACAGTAGAGATTACGCCGGAGGTACTGCGGCAAGTTGCGGATACCTGCAACATCATTAAATGCAATCCCCGTGAGCTTGGCCGGGAGGAAATCTATGAAATTCTGATGGAATGTGTGTAAGGAGGGCTGACAGTGAAGCGAAAAAAGGTTTGATTGCGGTAATCACAGTGATTGTTATTATCGCCTTCGCTTTTGCAGGATACAACTTTTACCGCTACCCTGCAATGTTTAGAAACTTGTCGGATAATTCTTTGAGTGATTCGCAAGTTGAAGAAGTGAGGAATGAAATCCTTTCTGGGTCTGACATAAAAGTGTTGGTTGCCTATTTTTCCTATACCGGAACAACGGGAAGTATTGCAGATGCAATCAGAGAAAAAACCGGAGGCGATTTGTTTGAAATTACTCCGCAGAATGGCTATTCCAATGTATATGCGGAATCCAAGAGTGAAATCAGGGGCAATGAACGGCCTGCTTTGACAGATACCGTGGAAAACATGGAAGAATATGACATTGTGTTTGTTGGCTATCCTGTATGGTGGCACGCAACGCCGGCTCCGATTAACACGTTTCTGGAAAGTTATGATTTAACCGGGAAGCTCATTATTCCGTTCTGTACCAGCGGAGGGAGCGATATTGACGAGACAATGCCCACATTCCTTAATTCTTGTGACGGTTTGGCTGTATATGGGGAAAGGCGGATCAATGGAACAAGCCAGCTTGACGCATGGCTTTCGGAATTAGGACTGACCGGAGAAATAAGACAAAGCCAGCCAAAACAGGAAGAAACGGCGGTACAAGATACAGTGCCGGAAGCAGTTCAGGAGGAAAGCACAAAAATTTTAGAACTTGAAAATCTTCCGGCCTATAATTACCAGCAGCAGGAAATAGAACTGGATAATCAAGGACAACGGATATATGGTATTGCCTATATTCCAGATACAGAAAATGAAAAGGTTCCGCTTGTGGTCTGCGCCCATGGGCTGGGAGGTTCTTACCGTTCCAATGAAGCTTATGCCGAGCAGCTGGCAAGTCATGGGATTGCTGCCTACTGCTTTGACTTTCGAGGTGGCGGTGGTTCCCGAAGCGATGGCGATACCACAGAAATGTCTGTCATGACAGAGGTTTCTGATCTGGAAGTCATCATAGAAGCAGCTGCTGAATGGAATTTCGTGGATGAAAACAAAATCGTACTGCTTGGCACAAGCCAGGGAGGCATTACCTCTGCGATTGCGGCAGCAAGGCATACAGACGAAGTTTCCGGCCTTGTGCTAATGTACCCGGCGTTTTTAGTCAGTGACGCCGTTCACGAACAATTCGATTCCATAGAAGAAGTGCCGGATAGTTTTCGGTTTAACTGGATTACAGCAGGACGTCCCTATGTGGAGGATATGTGGGATTATGATGTGTATGAAGAAATCGGGAACTACACAGAGAAAGTCCTACTTATGCACGGCAGTGCAGACGGTATCGTGCCTCTTTCCTACTCGGATCGCGCGGCAGAGACTTATGAAGATGTGGAATATTATGTGATTGATGGAGCAGGGCACGGATTTAGCGGCAGCGATTTCGATGAAGCAGTAAGGTATATTTTTAATTACCTGCAGGAAATCGGGATTATCTGAGAAAGGAGAAATTACATGAACAGACCACATACGATCTGCCATATTCTAAGTGCGTTAGACGGCAAAATCACAGGGCTCTTTCTGAGAACTGTCAGCGGCCGGGCAGCCAGTAACAGGAGGCGAAGATGAAAAAACACATCTGTTTTCTATCCTGCATCCTTGCAATGCTGACATTTGCATTAGGCGGATGTGCCGGTGAGAGTGGGGACACTGCTTCCTTAGAAACACAACCGGATTATGCTGTGGCTGAAGAAGAACCGCAAGAGCCGTCCGTATTGGAAACCGAGAATACTCAGCAACCGGAGCCTCTTATCTATCAATATGAAACACAAGAATTGTATGCAAACCGGGATGATAACCAAATTTATGGCGTGGTATATATTCCGCAGGATGCAGCCAAACAACTTCCCGCTGTCATCTATGCACATGGATATGGCGTAACACACCAGAATGGAATCCAATATGCAGAGAAATTAGCGGAACATGGATTTGTGGTATACTGCTTTGACTTTTGCGGAGGAAGCAATGGCAGTCAGAGCGACGGTTCCCCGCTGGAAATGTCAATCTTTACAGAACAATCCGACTTGGAAGCTGTGATAGACATGGTAAAAGAGCTTGATTACGTTGACAGTGAAAATGTCTTTCTGTTTGGAGCCAGTCAGGGCGGGCTTGTTGCTGGAATTACGGCAGCCGCAAATGCAGCAGAAATTCAGGGATTGATCCTTCTGTATCCGGCGTTTGAGATCGCAAAGGACGCGCAGGCGCTTTTTGCAACGGCTGAAGATATACCGGATACCTATGCCATGTTTGGCTGGATGACAGTTGGACGTGATTATTTCGAGGAACTGCTGGATTATGACGTTTACAGCGTGATCGGAACATATGAAAAGGATGTGCTGCTGATTCATGGGGATGCAGACGGAATTGTTTCCTTATCAGCCTCAGAGCGGGCGTTAGAAGTTTACCCATCGGCAGAACTGAAAGTCCTTCCCGGAGCCGGACATGGGCTGCATGGGCAGGACGCTGAAACGGCAACAGAGTATATGCTGGAATACCTGCAGGCTCATTGCCGCTGACTGAAAACTGGTAAAGTGGGAGAAATGAAGGAATTGCTTTTATCCTGCCCCTTACAATAAAACTAACATTTAGAAAGGAATCTATCTTATGAAAACAATGAAAAAAAGAATCACAGGACTGCTTTCATTGCTGCTTGGCTCAATGCTTGTGCTGTCGGCTTGCGGCAACTCTCAGCAGGCGGGCGACACCGATGAAACACAGAACGCAGGCAGCGTTGCGGAAGCAGAAACAAATGATACAGAAACGGATGAAATGTCGGAAAATACTACGGAGCCGACGGTATCCTCCGGTGCAGGCCGTCTGAAAATGACGCTGAACGGAACGGATGTTGTATATGCGGAATTGACGGACACTCCCGCAACCGCAGAGTTTTTGGAGCAGCTTCCATTTACGATTGAAATGCGCGAGCATCTTGATCGCCAGAAGGAAGTGTATCTGCCATTTTCGCTGAGTGAGGAAAGCCAGCAGAATACCGTATATGAGTATGAGATTGGCGATATTGTGTACTGGCATCCCGGCCCGACGATGGGAATTTTTACAGAACATGACGGAAAAAGCATCAGCTCCGGCATTGAAGTGTTAGCAAGAATGGATGAGGAAGGCGTGGCAGCTTTTCAGGCATATGATGATGAAGTAGAGGTTCTGTTCGAGCTTGAAGCCAGTGGCTCTGCCGCTGCGGAAACTGCCCAGGGAAGCAGACAGCTCACCATCACGTTGGATGATACGGACGTTATTTATGCTTCATTGCTGGACACTCCTGCTGCAGACGCTTTCGCAGAACAGCTTCCTTTGACATTGGATATGACGGATTACGCAAACCGTGAGAAACATGCCCATTTGGATTTTACGATTGATGATTCTGATTTGGAGAATATCCAGTATCCTTATGAGATTGGCGATATTATCTATTATCCGCCCGGCCCAACCTTTGCCATGTATTATGACCATGACGGCAGAGAGATCAGCGCAGGCATGGAAGTGATTGCCCGTCTCGATGAAGAAGGAATTGAAATTTTAGGTTCTTACGAGAATGAAGTCAAAGTAACCGTTGAACTGAGCGATTAACCCGTGATGACAAAAAAATAAAATATAATAGCTGATACCTGGAAGATCGAAAAGGAGAACTTATGAAGGATTTTAGACTGAGAAATGATACAAACTTATTATTCCGCAATGATCCCGCATCAGATATAGCGGCGCTGGCTGCGAGGAAAAAGGTTCTGTTTGTTTATGGGAGAGGATCTGTCAAAGAGAATGGCTGTTATGAAGATATAAAGAAAGCAGTGGAAGGTGAAGAAGGCGTTTTATACGAACTTGCCAATGCTTCAAGGGAACTGGCGGATATTGAAAAAGGAATCCGTCTTGTGAAAAAGTATGATATTGAACTGGTAATTGGTGCAGGCGGCGCAAATATCATGGATTGCGCAAAGCTGATCGCATTTGGCGCTTATCATGCAGACGATCTTTGGGAGTATGTGAAAGGGAAGAAGAACCCCTATAGTCTTAAAAAACTGCCGTTGATCCTGATGCCGACCTACCCATCCAGCGGTTCGGAGTATGGACTGGGAGCCGTATCAGCGGATGCCAGGACAGGGGATTTTGGCACAGCCTATGGTATTGCGGCAGATATGGCGATTCTTACGCCAAAGTATTCTATGTCTCTTGGGGAGGAAATGACAGCTTATACCGGATTGGTTACGCTGGTTCAATTGTCTGCGTCCATTCTCGGAGACCAGAATCCATTATCCTATGATATGGGGATTTCTGTAATTCGCAATGTCCTTAGGGCGACGAAAAGATTAAAAGAGAATCCCAAAGATGCTGATGCACGCGGCGTAATTTTATATGGAGCTGCCATTTCAACTTCCGGGCGGTTAGGGCTTGGGAAAGAAGAGAATTACGCATATGATATTTATGAACTGGAGTTTATCCCGGAGGTTTTGGTGGGCGCTCCATATCGTAAGAGCCTCACGACGATTTTTCCACGGTTTTTGAAAACTATGGCAAGATACCATGAGGATGATATTAGCCGCTATTTTAATGATGCATTTGGGTATGAAGGAACTATAGAGGACTCTGCGGAGAAGATGGTGGAACTTTTTGCAGGGATTGGCATCGATATGTATTTTGAAGGCGAGGCTTCCTGGGAGAAGATAAAAGAAATTGACATTTCAACGATACTTTCTATGGATGAAGTTACGGGCATGATAAGGGACTGCTTTCGTTGATGGTCATATGCTGAACGAAGATTGCTTGATATGCAGGAAGCCTGCCAGATGGGTAAAAGCATCTGTTGACATAGATCATTATAAAAAGTAAAGGAGCAAAATTTTATGAAAAAAATAACAGCCATTCTTCTTTCTGCTCTGCTGGTTCTTTCGCTGGCTGCTTGCGGCAGCAGCAATCAGAATACTGTGGAGGATACGCCGGCAGAAACGGAGGTAGCAACTCCGGCAACAAAATCTGATGACAGCAGTACAGATGAAAGCACAGTGGAACCCACAGATGATGAAACAGAAAACGCAGAAACTTCGGGTACGGCAGAAGCAGGAAGCGGGAATATTCTGATTGCATATTTCTCCGTCATGGAAACGGACGGCGTGGATACCGTGGCCGGTGCCAGTCGCGTGGCAGTGAATGGCGAGGTTTTGGGAAATAACGAGTACATTGCAAAGATTATTCAGCGTGAAGCGGGCGGCGATCTGTTCGCCATTGAAACAGTGCAGGATTATCCTACAACCCACGATCCTCTTCTGGAATTTGCCTACGATGAGAAAGCCGACAATGCCAGGCCGGAGCTTGCGGCACAAATTGAAAACCCGGACAGCTATGACGTGATTTTCTTGGGCTATCCGAACTGGAACGCTGATTTACCGATGCCGCTCTATACATTCCTTGAAGAATATGATTTCAGCGGTAAAACCATTATCCCGTTTACCACTCATGGCGGAAGTGGATTCTCCAGAACCATTCAGACGATTTCGGAATTGCAGCCGGACGCAACCGTTATTTCCGACGGACTTTCTATCTCCCGAAATAGTGTGCCAGGGGCAGAAAGCGAGGTTGCAGCTTGGGTGAATGGCCTTAATTTGACTGACCCAAGAGCCGGTAATGAGCCTTTATAGAACATGAGCAAACCACCGGTTAGCCGGTGGTTTTAATTTTTTTGCGGTGCAAATATCGCGCAAGATAGACAAAGGGCGTATCTGCCAGGCTGGTTGCCAGAAAAATCACATAGCTGGAAAAAGCAATGGAAATCAGCGTGGAAGTATTGTGAGTGCCAAGGAATGCGCCCCAGGTAAATAAAACAGTATTTAAAAGCTGAGAGAACAGTGTGGAGCCGTTGTTTCTCAGCCACAGGAATTTTTTCCGGTCGCCAAATTTTTTCTCAGTAAACGCCCACCATTTATGGTAGGCCCACACATCAAAAAGCTGGACAATTACATAAACTGCAATGCCGACAGCCATAAGCCTTGGCGTATTGGAAAATACTGTGCGGATGGCAGGGGAGGCAAAATCGTTTTCATTGGGCGTATACAGCATCCAGGATTGGCTGACGGCAATGAAAATGACAGAGGTTGCAATGCCAAGATAAACAGCTGTCTGGGCGGATTTTTTCCCATAAATCTCACTTAAGATGTCAGTAATCAGAAAAGTGGAGGCAAACAGGATATTACCCAGCGTCATTTCCATCCCAAAGGCGTTCACCACAATCAGAACCTCAATATTGGCGGAAATTGTGGCAACTACAGTCCATAGGTAAAGTCCCTGTTCCTGAAATAAACGGAACAGTATCAGAACTGTGGAATATGTAACAATCAAAGATACAATTAAAAGAATTTCATTCTGCATGAGTGACCACACCTCCTACTCCAAAGGCAGTGTTTTCCATTAAAATATCTACACGGCTGTCATTGATATATTTTGGGTAAAGTTCCTGGGAAAAAATGCGGATTACTCTTGGGTCCGGCTTGATGGGCCTGCCATTTTCCTGCATGATATTGATACAAACCCTCTCAAAATGTTTCAGGCCTGTTTGGATGTCAGAATCCATGCTGCCTGCCGTTTGCCCCGGGATGCCCTGCAGCAGGCAGACTTCATCAAAATATTCTGCAATTTCTTCCGGAGAATCAGCGGTAATTCCCTTATCCAGATAGCTTTCCCGAAACAGGGAATCAAAAGTTTCTACACCCGTTTTTACTTTTAATTCAACGCCATGTGCAGCAAAGCGTTTCCGAAAATCAGCAATTTCATTCCTGTGCCGCCAGTGGCATTCAAAATGCACCTGTCTGATCTTGTGCTTTAAGCAGACCTGTTCAATCAGAGCCACAGTTTTTTCATCCAGATCCACAAAACTGCCGGAGTTGATCACTTCCAGCTTGCCGTGAACGCCGGTGACTTTTTCCAGGTGTTTTTGGTTTAATGCGAAGTTTGCAGCTTCGTCTTTGGAGGAATCCAGGTGATAATCGCAGAACCGGCACCGTCTCCAGGTGCAGCCGCATCCCCGCAGCATTACAATTTCCCGTTTATTTTTTTCGTCAATGACCGCATAGCGGTTGGGATTAAAATCTTCCATAATCAAGTCCTTTCTTAAACTGTGTCAGAGAGTTTTTCATAAAAAATGAGCACGCAGAACGTGCCCAAAGAAAAGAACGGCATACGTCTGCATAGAAATACTCGCAGAATGATTCCGTTCCGACAATTCCCTAGTTTTGTTTAGAGACAGGATGGTCACGAACTGTCTTATTCAGTTACACTCTGGCAGACGGAAATAGAACCGTTTCTGCCGCTAAAGTATTCTAGCATATCAGCTTCATTATTGCAAGAATAACTTGTGTAAATTTGATAAAGTGGTATAATCATTATCATGAGGAGGGAGCCGGCCTGGAAGGGAGGAGCCTATATTTTTGCAAACAGATGATATTAGAAAGCTGGTGAATAAATGTTACCCAGGATATTTTTATGGATAGAAGATCGAAATGGTAAAGCAAGTTACATATTTTGGGATAATCTTATGAAGCAGTTATACCCTCATATTGTGGTGGAGAGTAAAAAGAACAACAGTGAGTTGGTAAAAGCAGTAAAGTCGTTGGAGGATACAGATAATAAATATGTAATTGTTTATGATAATTCCTTTGATAATTTGCAGGTGGTAATGGAACGGAAAAAACTGAAACAATTTGCAGATGATAAAGAAAATGTGTTTCTGATAGATATCATCTGTTTTGAATATGTTTTATTAGAATTCAAAGACTTGCTCAAGTGGATATTTGCTCCTGATGATAATTTTTTGAAAACAAGAGCAAGCGCTATAGCGGCAAGAGAAAAACTTGTAAATTCCATTGAAACCGGAGAATTGAACTATAAAGATATTAAGGAAATTGTGGCATATGATGAGCATCTTGGTATGCATAATGTAGAAAAATTGGCAGCAAAGCTTCTATTTGATTTAACAAGAAATACTGGGTTTGAAGTTTCAAAGGCTGAGATAGGAGAGTGTTGGGTGAAATCTTGCTGTGAATGGAGAGAGCGCATGGACGATGATGTCTGCGGCTTGGATTTTAGCAGACTGTCTGCATTTGAGAAAATGAAAAGCATTTATGAAAAATCATGTTTAAAAGAGCAGTTTCAGGCAGTTGGATTGGAGGAAGTATCGTGATAAGGATCTTTAAAGAAAAAAGAGATATCCCTCAAAATATGGAATATATTGAGTTGAATGATATATTTTTTAACCAGAACACGGTATCTTGTATAGATGAAAGGGCAGGGAGAATCATAGAACAGATTGATAATTCAAAATTGTTGAGTAAGTACAGAATACGTTCAAGATTTGATGATGTTGCTTTAGACATAGACAAGCTTTCTACAGGATGTAAAACCATATTGAATGTTCTTTATCATCCGGATAAGGTATTTTGTATGAAAGAATGCGGAAATAATGCTTTAGAGGTTCTATATAGATTGGAAGAAGGAAATGTATTTAGTGATTATCCGTTAATTCCGTTTGATATGGAGCCGGTTATTGTGCAGACTCAAGCAGGAAAAAAGCAAATCAGCGATTATGAGAAATTAAAGGAGTGGTGGAGCAATGAGATGTAAACCTGTCGTAATGGAGCATTTTTCAACGGTTCATACTTCATTTCTGATTGATTTTAAATTTACAAATAATATTACGATATTAACCGGAGATTCCGGTACAGGAAAAACGGCTGTATTTTCATTCATGCAGGAATGTATGGCTGTGAATCCTAAGATTCTTTGTCTCAATTATTTGGATTATCAGAAAAATATTAAGGATATTATCAGTTTGGCAGAAGGAAAACTAATTGTGATTGACAACGCAGATATTTTGCTGGATGATGATATAAGAAAATATGTTTCTTTAGATCATAAAAATCAATATTTGATTATAGGCAGAAATCCCAAAAATCTGTTTGCAACGAAAGAGAATTTATTTGAATTGATAAGCAGGAAAGTAGAGGAACAAATGGAATTGACAATAAAAGCATATGTATAAGAGCTCTGCTGTTTCACTGGAGGAACAAAATCATTGACAGAATCAAATTACAAATCACCCGGAGTTTCCCCGTGGAAAACCGGCCTGGAAAATTACACGAAAACCATAGATAATCAAAAATTGAGATTCGGATACACCACTGGAAGCTGTGCCCAAGCCGCATCAAAAGCAGCCGCATATATGCTGCTGACAGGCAGACAGGCGGATTATGTGAATCTTGTCACCCCAAAAGGAATCTGCCTGCAGTTAGAAGCGCTGGATATCCGGCAGGAGCCGGGGTTTGTCTCCTGTGCCATTGAAAAAGACGCAGGAGACGACCCGGATGTCACAAATGGAATCCGGGTTTATGCCAAAGTATCCAGGCAGAAGGAACCAGGCATCCATATTACCGGAGGCACAGGCGTGGGAATTGTCACAAAGCCCGGTTTGGAGCAGCCGCCGGGAAGTTACGCCATCAATTCCGTTCCGCGGCAGATGATAGAGAAAGAACTGCAGCAGCTTTGCCGGCAGCAGAATTATGCCGAAGGGCTGAAAGTGGAATTGTCTGTGCCGGCGGGAAAAGAATTGGCCAAACGCACCTTTAATCCCAGACTCGGCATTGAAGGAGGAATATCTATACTGGGCACCACAGGAATTGTGGAGCCTATGAGCGAAGCAGCCCTTGTGTCCAGCATCCGTTTGGAATTAAATCAGCAGGTGCAGAGCGGCAGGAAGAGCCTTGTGGTAACGCCTGGCAATTACGGACAGGAATTTTTAAAACAGAATGTCCCGATATCACTGGAAGAAGCCGTTAAATGCAGCAATTTTATTGGGGAAACCATTGATATGGCAGCGGAGCTTGGAGTGGAACGAATGCTGTTTGTTTCCCACATCGGTAAATTTATCAAAGTAGCGGGAGGAATTTTCCAGACCCATTCTCGGAATGCAGACGCCAGAATGGAGATTCTTACAGCAAATGCGGTAATGGCTGGAGTGGAACAGCCTTTGCTGGCGGAGATGATGCAGGCATTGACCACAGATGATGCAGTGCATTTACTGGAAAAAGCAGGATATCTGGGAAAAACCATGGAGCAGGTGATGAAACGGATAGAATACCATCTGAACCGGAGAAGCTATGGAAAAATAGATTGCGGCGCCATTGTGTTTTCCAGTGAATACGGGAAACGAAATCATGGCAGCGGTGAATTGGGGCGGACAGACAATGCAGAAGAGATCCTTGAAAACATTCTTGCGTGATCTTCTTTGGCATCACAGAAAAATAAGCGAAGAAAGATTTTTCATATAATAAATACAATAAGAGAAGGAGAAACAGGAAATTTATGGCAGGAAAATTGTACGGTATTGGAGTAGGCCCGGGCGATCCGGAACTTTTGACCCTAAAGGCTCTGAAGTGTATCAGAGCTTGCGATGTGCTTGCAGTGCCTGGAAAGCAGAAGGAGGAGACAGCGGCTTACAGTATTGTTTTGCAGGCTGTGCCTGAGATTGCTGGGAAGGAATGCCTGGAACTGGAAATGCCTATGACAAAGGACAAAGAGAAGCTGGCGAATAGCCACAGGGAAGCTTTCGGCAGCATTAAGGAAGCGTTGGATCAGGGGAAACAGATTGGTTTTTTGACACTGGGCGATCCCTGCATCTATTCTACTTATATTTATATGCATAAGCTGGCCGCAGAGTCAGGATATGAGACAGAAATTATCAATGGAATCCCTTCTTTCTGCGCAGTTTCTGCAAAACTGAACCAGGGACTTGTGGAACAGTCCCAGATGCTTCATATCCTGCCCTCAACCTATGGCGTGGAAGAGGGAATGGATCTGCCAGGCACAAAGGTGCTGATGAAGCCTGGAAAAAAGTTGAAATCTATGAAAGAAAAGCTGTCAGAGTATCCGGACAGCTGCGTGTCTATGATAGAACGGTGCGGAATGCCTAAGGAGCGGGTGTATCGCGGCGCCCAGGAAATTCCGGAGCAGACCGGATATTACTCACTGTTGATTGTAAAGGAGCAGGAAAAATGATTTATTTTGTAGGAGCAGGAAGCGGAGCGGTGGATTTGATTACAGTCCGGGGGCAGCGTCTGATTCAGGAAGCGGATGTCATTATTTATGCAGGTTCCCTGGTGAATCCCATGTTGTTAGAAGAAAAGAAGCCGGGCTGTGAGGTATTTAACAGCGCTGAAATGACGCTGGAAGAAGTGATTCAGGTGATGAAGGATACAGAGAAGATGGGAAAAATGACTGTGCGGCTTCATACCGGAGATCCCAGTATTTATGGGGCGGTGCGGGAACAGATGGATTGTCTGGATCAGGCAGGAATTTCCTATGAGAGCTGTCCGGGAGTCAGCTCCTTTTGCGGAGCAGCCGCAGCGCTGAATCTGGAATATACGCTGCCGGATGTTTCCCAGAGTGTGATTATTACCAGAATGGCAGGAAGAACCCCTGTGCCGGAAAAAGAGGAAATTGCAGAATTTGCAGCGCATCAGGCCACAATGGTGATTTTTTTAAGCGCAGGAATGCTTGAGGAACTGTCAAAGCGGCTGGTTGCCGGCGGTTATCAAGAAAGCACCCCGGCGGCTCTTGTGTACAAGGCAACCTGGCCAGATGAGAAAACCTGCGTCTGTACCGTTGGAACCTTGGCAGAAACAGGCAGAACGCATGGAATATCCAAAACGGCGCTGGTGATTGTAGGAGATGCGGTGACACACAGCCATTACCGGAGAAGTGATTTGTATCATCCTGATTTTGAGACAGAATTTCGGAAGCCTTCCAGCCGAAGCTGAGTATGGTTGGAAAGTGAAAAAGGCGTATATTCGTACTGTGAAGAACGAAAGCGCCTTTCCTGTCTTTACGGCTGGAAAGGAATGGTGAAAATCATGGAACAGACACAGGCTGCCATTGTTTGGTTTACAGAAAATGGGAAAAAGCTTGCATACAGAATCAAAGAAAAGCTGGAAAAAGCCAATCAGAACCTGCATATTCAAATGGGAAGAAAGTCCGGACAGTCTCTGAAAGAATGGTGCCGGGAAGGATTTGAAAGGAGACAGCTTTTGATTTTTGTGGGAGCAGTGGGAATTGCAGTCCGTACCATTGCCCCTTTTCTTAAGGATAAATTTACCGATCCGGCGGTTCTGGTATTGGATGAACAGGGCAGATATGTGATCCCGGTTTTGTCCGGACATGTAGGCGGCGGGAACAGATGGGCAGCTTTTTTGGCGGATGAACTTTCTGCTGTAGGAGTTATTACGACAGCAACGGATTTGTATGGGAAGTTTGCGGTGGATGTGTTTGCGTCCGGGCAGAAGCTGGCAATTACAGATCGGGGAATGGCAAAGAAAATTTCTGCGGAGATTCTGGCGGGAGCGCAGGTAGGAATTTACTGTGAGGGAAAAGTATCAGGGAGCCTTCCCAAAGAATTGATTTGGGAAGAAGCGGAAGAATTACAGAGAAAACCGTCCGGGGAAAGTGCAGAAGAATTGCGGGAAAGTCCGGTTCGGGAAAGTGCAGAGGAATTGCAGGAAAGCCTGGCCCGGGAAAGTGCAGAGGAATTGCAGGAAAGCCTGGCCCGGGAAAGTGCAGAGAAATTGCGGGAAAGCCCGCCCCGGAAAGAAAGAAGCCGGATTTATATAGGAATACACCGTTACAAGGACAGGAAGAATACCCTGTATCTCCATCCGAAAGCCCTGGTCATCGGCATAGGCTGCAAAAAAGGAAAAACAGGGAAAGAAATAGAAGCATTTGTGCAAAGAGTATTGCAGGAACAGCAGCTTGCAATGGAAAGCGTCCTTTGTCTGGCTTCCCTTGACCTCAAACAAGAAGAAAAAGGCATTCTGGAATTTGCCGGGAAATATCAGCTTCCCTTTGTTACATTTTCCAGGGAGCAATTGTTGGAGGCGCCGGGGGAATATACAGAATCAGAATTTGTAAAAGAGGTTACGGGCATAGGAAATGTGTGTGAACGTTCGGCTGTTCTGGCAGTGGGAGAATTTTCAGACTTTTCTTTGGAGCAAGATAAGAAAAAGGCTGCCGGCAGGCTGATTTTAGAAAAGACTGCAGAATGCGGAATTACGCTGGCATTGGCAGAAAAAGAATGGAGTGTTGAATTTGAGTAAATTATATGTGGTGGGCATTGGGCCTGGAAGCTATGAGGAAATGACTTTGCGGGCAGTCCGTACCCTGGAACAGTGTCAGGTGATTGTAGGCTATACCGTTTATGTGGATTTGGTAAGGGAACATTTTCCGGATAAGGAATTTCTTACCACGCCCATGCGCAGGGAGGTGGAACGGTGCCGTCTTGCTTTTGAACAGGCGGCAGAGGGAAAAAATACCGGAATGATTTGCAGCGGAGACGCCGGAGTCTACGGCATGAGCGGAGTGATATTGGAGATCGGCGCAGAATATCCCCAGGTGTCTGTGGAGATTGTTCCGGGAGTGACGGCGGCCTTAAGCGGAGGCGCTTTGGCAGGCGCGCCCCTGATGCATGATTTTGCGGTAATCAGCCTCAGTGATTTGCTGACGCCTTGGGAGCTGATTGCAAAGCGGTTAGAAGCGGCGGCCAGTGCGGATTTTGCCATCTGTATCTATAACCCCTCCAGTAAAAAACGGGCGGATTATCTGCAGAAGGCATGTGAGATTCTAGGAACATTCAGAAGCAAGGATACAGTATGCGCCGTAGTGTCCAACATCGGCCGTGAGGGAGAATGCAGAACTCTATATACGTTAGAGGAACTGCAGCAGGTGCAGACAGATATGTTTTCTACGGTATTTATAGGGAATTCCGCAACGAAAATCATAAATGGGAATATGGTGACGCCCAGAGGATATGTGATTGACAAATAATGAAGGAAAAGTGATGAAGGAAAAAGAAATACTGATATTTTCAGGAACAAGCGAAGGCAGAAAGCTGGCAGAAATTCTGTTACAGAACAAAATTGCCGTTACCGTCTGCGTAGCCACCCAGTACGGGCAGGAAATGATGGGGCAGCAGGAGGATGAATTGCTGACTGTACATACAGGGCGGATGGACGTTTCGGAAATGGAGCGGATGGCAGGAGAAAAAAACTGGCAGGCAATTGTGGACGCCACACATCCTTTTGCGGAGGAAGTGACGAAAAATATTGCGGCGGCCTGCCGGAATCAGGGAAAAGAGGCATTGCGTCTGCTGCGGGAGCAAAACGCTGATATTTGCGGAAATCAGGACATACAGTTTGTGGATTCGGTGGAGGAAGCAGCCGCTTATCTGAATCAGACCAGCGGTAATATTTTACTGACTACCGGAAGCAAATCACTGCCGGAATATGTGGAAAAGATTCAGGATATCAGCCGCATTTATGCAAGGATTCTGCCGGTGGCCCAGGAAGTGGAAAAATGCCGCGGCCTTGGCTTGCAGGGCAGGCAGATTATCTGCATGCAGGGGCCT
This sequence comes from Eubacterium sp., assembly GCA_021769425.1. GTDB lineage: Bacteria > Bacillota > Clostridia > Lachnospirales > Lachnospiraceae > Petralouisia. The sequence continues at coordinate 81,331 of JAETSX010000004.1, read as the reverse complement.
TTCAGCCAAGAGATGAATCTTGCCGTAATGAAAGAAATACAAGCCTCTGTTTTAGTGACAAAGGAAACGGCAGAGACAGGGGGCTATCCTGAAAAACTGGCGGCCGCTAGACAGGCGGGGGCAAAAACAGTGGTGATCCGCCGTCCCAGAGAGCAGGGCTGTTCTATGGAAGAAATTTTACAGAGAATCGGTGTGGAGCCAAAGGAAAAAAGAGCCGATATAAATAAATATCAGATCACCATTGCCGGAATGGGCATGGGAAGCTTTTCCAATATGACCGGCGAAGTGCAGCAGGCATGCCGGGAAGCCGATGTGATTATCGGGGCAGGGCGGATGCTTGAGACGGTGAAAGCTCTTGGAAAACCGATGGAGAATCTGTACATTGGAACAGAAATTGCGGCATTTATTCAGAAGCATCCCCAGTATCAAAGGATTGTGGCGCTGCTGTCCGGAGACGTGGGATTTTACAGCGGAGCCAAAAAGCTGCTGCAGGCATTTGGGGAAGCGGGAATTGCAGAAGTGCCGCCGGAAAGCGGCGAATTAAAGAGAGCGAACGGCCAGCTGGAAAGCGGCGATTTAAAAGGAGCCGGAAGCAGCGGAAAATGTCAATATCAAATCCGCCAGCTATGCGGAATTTCTTCTGTGCAGTATTTTGCTTCCAGGCTTCAGATTCCCTGGGAGGATATCACGCTGATGAGTGATCACGGCAGACGGCAGAACATCGTTGGAATGCTTAACACTCATGAGAAGGTGTTCACCTTGACAGACGGGGACAAAGGAGTGCGCCGATTAAGCAGTGAACTCCTTCGTTACGGCCTGGGCAGCGTGAAAATGTATTTGGGCTGTCAGCTGAGTTATCCGGAAGAAGAGATCCTCACAGGAGGGCCGGAACAATTTCTGGATTTTGAAAGAGAAGGAGTTCTGGCAGTATTGCTGATTCACGAAGGGGCAAAAGAATCTTCCGTCTCCCATGGAATCTCCGATGAACTGTTTGTCCGGGGCAAAGTGCCTATGACTAAGGAAGAGGTACGGAGCATTTCTATTTCTAAGCTGGCGCTGCGCCGGGATTCCGTTGTGTATGATATCGGAGCCGGAACCGGAAGCATAGCGGCGGAATGTGCCAAAATTGCAGTAAATGGCAAAGTGTATGCCATTGAAAAGAATCCGGAGGCTTTGGAATTGATTGAGAAGAATAAGCATTATCACCGGGCATGGAACATAGATACCATTGCAGGAGAGGCGCCGGAGGTTCTGGAGGGGCTGGAAGCGCCCACCCATGCATTTATCGGAGGAAGCAGCGGGAAGTTAGAACGGATTCTGAAGGTTTTGTGGCAAAAATCTCCCCAGGTGCGCGTTGTTTTGAATGTAATTTCTTTGGAAACACTGCAGGAAGCGGTGGAATTGCTGAAAAAATATGAGATAAAACAGCAGGAAATTGTTCAGGTAACTGTGGCAAAAGCAAAACAGCTTGGAAGCCATCATCTGATGATGGGACAGAATCCGGTGTATATCATCACTTTGCAAAAATCCGGCGGACAGTTATGAAATAAAATCAGCAACAGGTTGGAGTCCGTATGCAGAATCCGGCAGCAGATCATGGAGGTTTCATATGATAGATAAAATTAGCAGCCAGAAATATTATGATTATGCCAAAGTAAATCAACAGAAACGCGAAAGTACCGAAGCTTCCGGATTTAACCTGAATCTGGGCAAAGAAGGAGTCATTTACGAGAAGAATGAGCAGAAAAAAACGGAGAAATCCAAAGAAGCAGCCATGGAACAGGAGGATGCAGGCAGCAGCGCGCCGAAAGCTTCCGGGGTAAAACTGGAAATCTCTGACCGGGGCTATCAGAAATCTGTCCGGGAAAAGCAGCGCGGTTCTTTGGTGGAGGAAGTAAAAAAATATGCCAGGATTGCAGTGGATTTTCTGAAAACTGTCTGGGACAGGGTCTGGAACGACAAGCCGGAGGTATTAGAGCCGGAAGAAGTGGAACAAGAAGAGTTTCCAGAGATTTTAGAGGATAAAATAGCGGAATCCATCTATACCCAGGCAGAAATCCGCCGGATGTTCCAGCGTGGCAACCAGCAGGAAATTGCAGATTTTATTTCCAACCACGGGGAAAAGCAGCTGGCGAAGAATACGGAACTGCTGACTCAGTATGACCGGAAAGGAAGCCTTGTGGGAATCAGCAATTCGGATAAGGATCTGATTTTGCATGGTGACAGGAACCAGATTAAGCTGTAGCAGGATGAGCGGATTGCCGGCGGCGAGCCGGACGGGCTAGAGCAGGCTGGATCAGACTTTTACAGACATAATTTCCCGGTTTCTGCGATATAATGAATCATATGCAGAAATCAGGAGTGAGAGTGTATGTGTGGAATTGCAGGATTTTATCATAAAGAAAAGAATTATGAAGAGGATGAACTGCATTACCGTTCCCTGCTGCATGCAATGCATCGGGAATTGTGGCGCAGAGGACCGGATGATGCAGGTACTTGCCTGACAAAGCATTGCGGGTTGTCCCACAGCCGGCTTTCTATTATAGATATCGCCGGGGGACATCAGCCCATGATGCGTTCAGCAGCAGGAAGAACCTGCATGATTGTTTATAATGGCGAATTGTACAATGGGGATGAATTGAGGGGTTTGCTGACAGAACGGGGATGGACATTTGACACTTTCTGCGACACGGAAGTGATTCTGTTGGGATTTATGGAATTCGGCCCGGAGTTTGTCAAGCGTCTCAACGGCATTTTTGCCTTTGCAGTTTTTGATTCCAGGGAAGAAACTCTTCATCTGTTCCGGGACCCGATGGGAGTGAAGCCTCTGTTTTATACAGAGCGGGACGGCGAATTGATTTTTGCCTCCGAACTGAAAGGAATTCTGGCCCATCCTGCCGTGGAGGCGGAGATTGACCGGCAGGGACTGAATGAAATTTTTGGAATCGGCCCGGCCAGGACCCCCGGCTGCGGTGTGCTGAAAGGCGTCCGGGAGGCGCTTCCCGGCGAATATCTGGTTTACGGCAGGGGAAAAGAGCTGCAGAGGCATATTTATTGGAGCTTAAGCAGCCATCCCCATGAGGACAGCTATGAGAAAACAATTGAAAAGGTATCTTATCTGGTACAGGATTCCATCCGGCGCCAGATGGTGTCCGATGTGCCCATCTGCACTTTTTTGTCGGGCGGGGTGGACAGCAGCCTGGTATCAGCAGTCTGTGCCGCTGAATTAAAAAAACAGGGCAAAGCTTTGGCAACCTTTTCTTTCGATTTTGTGGATAATCAGAAGAATTTTAAGGCAAATGCATTTCAGCCTTCCCAGGATAGGCCTTATGTGGAGAAAATGGCGGAGTATATCGGCTCAGAACATACCTTTCTGGAATGCGATAACCGCAATCAGATTGAAATGCTGTACGATTCGGTGAAAGCCCATGATTTACCTGCAATGGCAGACGTAGATTCTTCCATGCTGTATTTCTGTTCCCAGGTCAGTAAAAAATATAAGGTGACACTGACGGGAGAATGCGCCGATGAGATTTTCGGCGGATATCCCTGGTTTCACAAAGAAGAAGCTATGAAAGCAGAGATGTTTCCCTGGACGATGGATTTATCTCCCAGAAAAGAGCTGCTGTCCGATGAATTTCTGGAAATCCTCCGCATGGAGGAATATGTGCAGGAGCGTTATTACCGCTCCGTGGCAGAGACGCCCCGGTGTGAAGCAGACAGCCCCGGGGAAGCAAGAAGGAGGGAGATTGCTTACCTGAATCTGAAATGGTTTATGCAGACCCTTTTGAACCGTATGGACAGAACCAGCATGTACAGCGGCTTAGAAGCCCGTGTGCCCTTTGCAGATACCCGGATTGTCCAGTATGTGTGGAATGTGCCCTGGGAAATGAAGGCCAAAGGCGGAGTGGTAAAGAACCTGCTGCGGGAGTCGGCAAGAGGGCTTTTGCCGGATGAGATACTGTTTCGGCGGAAATCTCCTTATCCGAAAACCTATGATCCCAATTATGAAAATCTTCTAAAACAGATGGTGCAGGAAATCATTCTGGACGGAAACTCTCCTGTTCTGCAGTTTTTGGATCAGAAAAAAATCAGGGGATTTTTAAGCAGGCCCTCCGATTATGGAAAACCCTGGTATGGACAGCTGATGGCAGGCCCGCAGATGCTGGCTTATCTGCTGCAGGTGGATGAATGGATGAAACGGTATCAGGTTCGGACCGTGGGGATATAAAAGAACAGAGAAAATGAAGCGGTATTTCGTTGCCGGAGTAATAGGCTACCTCTAAAGCAGACAGATGAAAGATAAAAATCTGTTACTTTAGAGGTATTTTTCATTTCATAGGAAGGAACATTTTGTTCTGCATAAATGTTATAGATTCACATCCAGAAAGATCTGATCTCTGTCATCCTGTTCAATTCCAAGATACCGTTTGGTAGTATGGAAAGAGGAATGGTTATAAATATTCATCAGTACAGCAGGCTGTGCGCCTGATTTCCATGCGTGATACCCGAAGGTTTTCCGCAGAGAATGGCAGCTTATGTCTGTTTCAAAATTCAGTTCCTGCCCGGCGGTTTTGATGACCCGGAATGCCTGGGAACGGCTGAGATGGCTGGCATGGTTTCGGCCGGGAAAGAGGTAATCCATAGGATTTATCTGCTGCAGGCTGTTTTTGTATAGCTGCAATGCTTTCAGGGCATTTTTATTCAGCGCAATCCGCGTTTGTTTTCCTGTTTTGCGTTCCTTAAGTATGATGTGCTTCAGAAAATGTTTTTTCGTAAAGTCGTAAACATCCTGCCAGTTTAATTCCAGCAAATCGCTGATTCTGAGGGCAGAGTTAATTCCAAGGCAAATCAATGTGTAATTTCTCAGATTAGGTTTTTCCAGAAAATAGTAGTTTTTTAATTTTTCGATTTCAGATATGTTCCGAATAGGCTGTGTGACGCTCATGAGGTAACCTCCTGTTTCTTTTGTACTCCTGCATCCTGTCAGGGAAATAGCGCTTTGCGTTCTGCAAAGCACTGTCGTCATTCAGCTTATTACAATTTCATCTGTTTGGCAATTGGGGAATGGAAAGTTTGGCTGGTGCAGCCTGCCACTATATCATCAAATGGTTGGACAGTGACAAGAAATAGTCGGTAACCAGCCTATGGGTTTAAGCCTTCCCATTGCCAAAATTAGGAATAGAAAGCCCTGGAGGTGACGCTCCAGGGCTTTTCGTTTGTCGTCCTGCATGGACTATTCGTGTCTTTTTGCCTACTGGCATTATAGCATATGTAGATTTTGATTGCAATATGCAGATTTCTGTATTTCACGTCAGACATATAATTAGGAAAAAGGCTGTTGTGCTGACAAAGCATAACAGCCTTTCGGAGCGTTTCATAACTGCAGAAAAATGCAACAATTTATATCAAATTGTTGCATTTTTCATTTACACAGATAATATCGGCTCTTTTCTAACATACTTAACCTCTCTTTATAAAAAATTTTAAAAAGATTCTAAAAAAATATCTCTCTATACCCTTATTTTTCAGGGGTTTCGGGTTCATGCAACAGTTTGATATAAAGTGTTGCATGGAAAAATCATCAGGAAGTGACAGAGCGGCCGTTGGTTAGAAAGTGATTTTGAACGGGCGGCAGCGGAGGAAACAAGGAGGTTATGATGCTGAAATTAACAGTAAAGCCAGGAGAGTATCTGCTGATCGGCGATGAGATTAAGCTGGTGTTCGCAGGAGGGAGTTCCAATAATCTGCGGGTGCTGGTGGATGCGCCAAGGGAAATGAATGTGGTGAGAAGCGCAGCTTTGGAAAAATTCGGGATGGCGCCGGAGCCGGGAAATGAAGTGAAGCATTACAGAGACAAGGAATTGTCCCCGGAAGCCAAGGAAAAGATTAAGGCAATACTGATGGAAGAACGCAGGAAGTCCAGAAAGACAGAGACGAAAAGCAGGATCCAGACAAAATACGGCTGTTAAGCATCGGCAGTGAAGGAATCAGGTAATAATGCGGGGGTAACCTAGGGCTCCTGCTTATTATAAAAGGCATTCATTTTAATAAGAATGAACTGCCTATTTAACAAAAAAAGTATGCATGCAAACGGATTTGCAGCATCTGTTGTTGCTTGCAGAGCGGGCAATGACTGTCCATCCGCTGCTTGGAAAATAAATCCTATGCAGGGGGACATAAGACCATAAACAACAAGGAGGAAAAATATTATGGCAATGATCGTACAACACAACCTTACAGCAATGAATTCCAACCGTCAGTTGGGCGTTACTACAAATTCACAGGCAAAATCTTCTGAGAAATTATCGTCTGGTTACAGAATTAACCGTGCAGGCGATGATGCGGCAGGATTAAAGATTTCAGAAAAGATGAGAAGCCAGGTCCGCGGTTTGACCCGTGCGTCCACAAACGCACAGGATGGCGTTTCCTTAATCCAGACAGCAGAAGGCGCATTGAGTGAAGCGCATTCTATCCTTCAGAGAATGAATGAACTGGCAGTTCAGGGTGCTAATGATACCAATGAAAACATTGACCGTGATGCAATCAATGAAGAGTTGGATCAGCTGACACAGGAATTGGACAGAATTTCCACCACAACTCAGTTCAATAAACAGAATCTGCTGGATGGTTCCTTCCAGAGTAAAAATCTTCATGTTGGCGCAAATGCAAAACAGAAGATTGAAATCAGTATTAATAACATGAACTCTGAGACTTTGGGACTGAGAAATATCAAGGGAGAAGAGCAGGTTCCGATTCAGAGAGGCCAGGAGCCGACGGAAGTTAAATATAAGGATTTTACGTATAAATATGATACTTCCAAGGCGCAGTCGACGAATCAGAAGACAGCAATCAGCCAGTTTAAAATTGCTATTTCGAAAGAAGCAAGCGTAAAACAGTACGCAGTTCAGACGCTTGTTAAATTAAGCGGTAATAAGAGCATTATTAACGCAAAAACATCTGTGTACTTTAAAGCGGATTCCGATAAAGGAAAAGAAGCTACAAAGGATATCTGGGAGCAGGTAACCAGAATGAGCGGCGATAAGGTTGTATTGTCCAGCAGGAAAGTCGGAACAGAAACATATATCAGTTATAAACGGTATCAGACAGCGGAATCTGCAATGAAAGCAGACATCAGCGCAGCAAAGGGAGCAGTAAGTACGGCGCTCATGAACGATTTTGCTACGTACCTTACCATGAAAGATACTGTTGCAGATAGTGCTACTGTTGGAGGACAGGGAGACAAATTTACGTTGGCGAAAGCAAATGTTGACACCTATTCTAAAGCAAATGCAACCCTTCAGGCAGTGCAGAATGCAATCAACAAAGTATCATCCCAGAGATCTGCGCTTGGAGCAATCCAGAACAGATTAGAGCATACCATTGCAAACCTGGACAATGTGGCAGAGAATACCCAGGCAGCAGAATCCCGTATCCGAGATCTTGATATGGCTTCTGAAATGGTGGAATACAGCAAGAACAATATTCTTGCACAGGCTGGACAGTCTATGCTTGCACAGGCAAATCAGTCTACGCAGGGCGTATTGTCACTGCTGCAGTAAGAAACAGAAGGAACGAAAATTATGTAATAAAATTGCAGAGGTACGAAAAACGTGCCTCTGCAATTTTATAGAAATACATCTTGAGTTGTCAGTAAGAAGAACAGGAATATTTGCAAAAATAGGCGAAAAGAGGAATTTTGCAAACCAGGAAGAGGTTGAAAAGGATGGAAGCGTTGGCGGAAGAGTTAAGGCGCGGAATCGGTATAATCTGTATCGCATTTTATTATCAGAAAGACGAGGAAATACTTTTAAAAGCGAAAGCTTTAGGAGAGAGAATTCAAAAGTTCTGCAGTTCTTTTTTGCAGGGAAATATTTATGGGATGGAAGACCGGGAATATCGGGAATTAAAACAGTATGTGATTCAGGTTTTGGAGGATTATCTGGAAGCTTTAGAACAGCAGGATTCGGTTTATATGGTTGATACGCTGGATTACGGATTGCGGGAATTAGTAAATATTTATATAGATGAAGAGGAAGATGGAAGAAAAGAAGATGAGTAAGGAAATATGGGAAAAAAATCTGAAAGCCATGGAAAAATGGTATCCTCCCTTTGCAGATATGATACGGGAAAAAAGGAGTGGACAAAATCAACAGACGGGTGATGAAATAGAAATCAGCCTGGAACAATCCCGGGATGGAGAACGGATTTTCCGGATCAGAAAGGAAGAGCGGAGCTTGTACCTGAATGGAAAACGGGATGCGAAAGAACCGGTGCAAACCTGGCTGAAGAGACTGGGAAAATTGCATAAATATGCGCCGGTTTTTTTGTTTGGCCTGGGCAGCGGCGCTTATTTAAAGGCATTAGTCCAAAATACAGATAAGGAAGTGAATATTGTGGCTTATGAACCTTCTTTATCTATATTTATAGCTATGCTGGAAGAAACGGATTTGTCAGAAGAGATAGAGAACAGGCCCATTGCTTTTGTGGTAGAGGGAGTCAACGAAGAAGAATTTGAAGCAATTATGGGCAGGGTAGTTGCAGTGGAATCCCTGGAATTTCTGAAGGAGGAAATACATCCAAATTACCGGGTATTTTACAGAGAGAAGATATTGAAATATATGAAAATGCTTCAGCGCATGACAGAAGATATTCGGGTGGGATTTAATTCCGGGGAACTTTTTTCCGGAGATTTGGCCAAAAATGTACTTTATAACATGCGATATATCTGCGAAGGTTATCACACAAAGAATTTGTTTGATGCAGTCCCCCATGATGGGGCGGCAATTCTGGTGGCGGCGGGACCTTCCTTGAATAAGAACATAAAAGAATTAAAAAAAGCAAAAAATAGGGCTTTTATTGTCGCCGTGGACACTGCGGTGAAACCGCTGTTAAAAGCAGGCGTTGCGCCGGATGCGTTTATGACCATAGATCCGCGTAAACCGTTGGAGCTATTGGAAGTAGACGGAGCAAAAGATATTCCTATTATTGCTCCAACTTGTGCAAGATATTCTCTTATTGAAAATCAGAAAGGGAAGAAAATCTTCTTTTTTGACGGATATGTCATACCATTTCGTGCATATGAGAAGAACGGGAAGCAATTTTATAATGTTTCTTTGGGCGGCTCTGTGGCATGCTCTGTTTTTTCCCTTTTGTATAAAATGGGGTTTCAGACTATTATTTTGGTGGGGCAGGATTTGGCATATACCAATAACAGAAGCCATGCAGATGGAACTTTTGAAGAGAAAATGAAAGAAGAGAATACAGAAGGCATGATTATGGTAAAGGGAAATTATGAAGAAAAGGTCCCCACCATTACAAATCTGAGGATTTATCTGGAATGGTTTGAAATGTATATCGAAGGAATGAAAAAATGCAGGGAGGTTCGGGTAATTAATGCAACAGAGGGAGGGGCGTATATTAAAGGAACAGAATTGATGACTTTGAAAGAGGCTGTTGCAGAAAATTGTAAAGAAGAGATAGATTTCGAATCCTGCATTGAGAAAATGAAGCCGGAGTTTACAGAAGAGGAACAGAGAAATGCAGCGGAATATCTAAGCAGTATTCCTGGAAAATATGATGAGATTATAAATAAGACAAAGCTTTTGAAGAAAGCATACAGGAATCTGGATAAGGCTAGCAGATCCGGGAATTTGCAAAAAGAAAATTGCCGAAAGCTGTTAAAGAGAATCCGGAAACTGACAGATGAATGCCAGGGCAATGATGGCTTTCAGCTGATTGAAATCACTATGCCTACGGCAGAATATATCGTGCGGAGCGAGTATTATTATGAGGAAAATAATATAGAGGAAGAGATGCAGGAGGTTGCAAGGAAAGGGATTAAGTACAGTGAACTGCTGAAGAAATGTGCAGAATTGCTGAAAGGTATAGCGGAAGATGTGCTGCGGTATGATCCCTTTGGGATAGACCACGCGTCAGATTCAGGAAGTTTGGAGGAAAAGGGAGCATGACAGACGGGTAACATATCAAAAATTGTTGTATTTAGAATACCATAAACGAAAAAGGAAGATCAGATGGAAGATAATGGAGAATATTATTATCAAAGTGGGATCGATTTTTTTGAAAACGGAGAGTATGAAAAGTGTGTCAGAGAATGGATACATGCATATGAGATTGGTTTTGAAAAGGAATTGATTCTAAAAAATTTGTATGGGTGTTTTATTGAACCTAATGAGGAAGAGTATCGGCAAAATTATAAACAAAACAGTTTAGGTTTTACTGGATTGGCTTATGAGGAATGTATGCTGGATTTTATCCCTGTCAGTCAGGAAAAGTTTTATATATTTGACAAAGAATCAGGTATTTTCAAAGGATTTATAGAGTTAGAAAAAATTTCAGATCGTGGCAGAAAGCAAGTGTTTGACAGCATTTTGTTTGCGGATATATGGGATTTCCGTGAAGTCATTTCGGATTTAGAGAAGAACAACCGTAATTGTGTGTATCTTTTGGTAAATAAATCAGAAGATAAGTTGGCTTCTTTTTTTAAACTTCCCCGTTTGAAACAATTGTATTGTACGAATATAATTGTTTTTCGGAATACTAGGATTATGCAGGCTTTTTTTGAAGAAAATGAGGGATTTTTTATTCCGAAACAATTTGCTGGGGCGGGAACACAAATCCATGCATATAAGGAACTGCTGCAAAAAATTCATAAGGAAAGAGTTAATAACATACATGCAGAGCGGAAAGATATTTTCTTAACAATATGCATTCCCAGGAAAACAGAGCGGGAAGTTATTTTGCGGATACGCAGTTGTCTTCGTCAGTGTTTTTATGATAGTGAAATAGAAGTGTTAATTGCATGCAGTGGAAATGAAACGGATACAGAAGATATAAGGATGCGTTATTTTACGTATGACGAGCAGGAAAGTTATGTTGAAAATGTATGGAAGGCTCTTCACATAGCGAAAGGTATCTTTAAAATAGTAATAGATGCAGAAGAATTTGAAATATGGAAGCAGTTGGGCATCATACTGGATGCTCTCAAATCACATGGGGATCAAACGGTTTTTTGTATGCATGATGGGGGTTTGGAAGGGGTGGCTAAACTGTTTACGGATCTGGAATGGCTACAGCATATAGTGCCGAAGAGCATACGGGAAAAACAGGATTTATTTATGTGTCTGGAATTAAAAAATCAATATATAATAAAAAGTTTTGCTGAAGGAGAACGGATACATATTGCAGAGAATTGGGAGGAGTCAGAATATCTTATAGAAGAGATGAAAAAGTTTTTGGACATGGACACAGCAAAGGTTCCGGTTCAGGAAAGGGATCAGAATCTGATTGTTATGGCAATTACACAGTTGCTTACTCCTAGACATGCACCGACACGGATTCTATTGGAAATGAGCAGGATTTTAGAAATTTATTTCAAAAAGAAAGTAATTTTATTATCGGAGATTAAGGAGTACGATGCAGCAACTTGTATGCAGGCAGGGCTTAAAGAAGTAGACATGCTTCTCTGCAGAAAAGAATTAGATGGAAAGTTTGAATATCCTTACAAAGAGTGTTGTTTTTCTGGTTATCAGATCCAACTAAAACGAGAAAATAGACAGCAAATGCAGCAATTAATGCAGGGGCTATATGACTGTAAACCCTATTGTGTCTGGTGTTTTGGAGGAGTTCCGGCATTTGCAGGCGCAATGAAGCAATTTACCTCGGTGATCTATACACAGTTAACGGAAGGTTATCCGGGTATACCAGCGGATATGGTGGTTAATTATTTTGAACGTGCTTCGGATGCTTATCCACAGGAAAAAGCATTTTTGATTGACAAGGGCGTGAAAGTGCAGGAGATTCGGATTGGATTGTCTTCCTATCAAAAATCGAAGGGACTTTATCACAGAAGTGATACTGAAACGCCAGAAGATGCATTTTGCATTGGAATTGCAGGAAATAGGCTGGAAGAAGACTGTACAGATGAGTTTTTGAAGATGTTAGGGCAGGTGCTGCATCGTAATAAAACAAATAAAGTATGGCTCATATTTATTGGAGGCGTTAGTGATGAATTTGAAAAAAAGGTAAAAGAATGCACGAAAGAAGAATCGCGTATCAGGTTTTTTGGATACTGTCCGGAATTTGCAGACGCAATTGCTCTGACAGATCTGGTTGTGGCGACGCCTGGATTGGGGAATGGCGGCGCTGGCGTCACAGCATTGCAGGAAGGCATACCGGTTGTTTCACTTGAAGTTGGAGATATTGCATCCTGTGTCGGAAAAGATTTTCAATGCCGGTCACTGGAAGAGTATCCGGCGTTAATTCAAAAATATATGGAAGACTCAGAGTTTTATGAGGTTCAGAGCAAAAAGGCAGTAAATGTATTTCAAAGCCTGCTGGTAGACGAAAAAACAGTTGCAGAACAGGTGCAGGAGGTACTGGTGCAAGTGAAAGGACTTTAGACACAGTGAAAGAAAAAATATTTGTAACAAGGTCTTCTATGCCGCCCTATGAAGAATTTGCGGAAGCGATCCGTCCGCTTTGGGACAGCCGTTGGCTGACAAATATGGGATGTTATCATAAGGAGCTGGAAGAAAAATTAAAAGATTTTCTGAAAGTGCCCGGGCTGTCGCTGTTTGTAAATGGGCATATGTCGCTGGAGCTTGCGATTCAGGCGTTTCAATTTGCCCCGGGGGCAGAGGTAATTACAACACCATTTACTTTTATTTCCACGACGCATGCAATTGTGAGAAATAATTTAAAGCCGGTTTTTTGTGATATCAAATGGAGTGACGGCACGATTGATGAAAGTAAAATTGAAGACCTGATTACCGAACATACAGTAGCAATTGTTCCGGTTCATGTGTACGGAAACCTGTGCAGGATGGAAGCAATTCAGGAGATTGCAGACCACTATGGACTGAAAGTTATTTATGATGCAGCCCATGCCTTTGGAATGGAATATCAGGGCAGGGGAATTGGCAGCTTTGGAGATGCGTCGGTGTTTAGCTTTCATGCGACAAAAGTATTTCATACCATTGAGGGAGGAGCGGTAGCGTTTACGGATCCAAAACTTTATGACAGATTGTATACCCTTAAAAATTTTGGAATCCAAGGGGAAGAATTGGTGACGGGCATCGGGGCAAACGCAAAGATGAATGAATTTTCGGCGATTATGGGGCTGTGTAATTTAAAATACATTTTCAAGTCGATGGAAGGGCGTAAGAAGAGCTATGAATTTTATAAGGAGCAATTGGAAAATGTGAAAGGGCTTCGGTTATTTAGAAAGGAAGATAATGCAACAAATAATTATGCATATTTCCCAGTTCTCGTGGAAGAGGAGTATGGAATAACAAGAGATGAGCTATGGAGTAATCTGAGGGATGAAAATATTTATGCAAGAAAGTATTTTTATCCTCTGACATCGGATCAGGCATGTTTTAAAAATAAATATCGGAATGCAAATTTGCAGCGGGCAAGAGAGATCTCAAAAAAAGCGCTGACGCTTCCGTTGTATGAGGATCTGGCGATGGAAAGCCAGGAGAGAATCATAGACATTTTAAAGAATAGAAAAGGGAGAATTTATGTTTCAATGGGAGAAAAAAGGGCTGGTGTTCTGCCCTCAGGATTGTGAAAATCGACCGTTTTGGAGATGGGAGTATGCCCAGGGTGAAAATACATTATTATTTGACGATTTTATTCGAGTTTATATTTGCAGCAGACAAAAGCCGGATGAACAAGGGCGCACAGTCAGCAGGGTTTCTTATGTGGATTTATCCCGGAAAAATCCATATAAAATTGTGAAAATCGCAGAAAGACCAGTCTTGGAATTGGGAGGATTGGGAGAATTTGATGAATTTGGAACGTATCCGTTTTCGGCAGTGCGTAAGGGCAGCCAGATTTTTGGGTACTATGGTGGAGTGACAAGAGGAGAGTCAGCGCCTTTTTACGTATCCATAGGATGTGCAGTTAGTGAAGACGGTGGGGAAACGTTTTGCAAAATAGGTAAAGGTCCGGTGCTGACGGCTTCTTTGGATGAGCCATTTATGATTTGTTCGCCTAAAATACGGATTTATAATGGAAAGTGGTATTTGTTTTATTCAGCAGGAAAACGCTGGACACAGGAAGAACAGCGTCCGGAAATCTGTTATAAGCTGCGTATGGCGGTATCTGAAGACGGCATAAACTGGAGAAAATGCGGCAGGGATTTGCTTTCGGATCGTCTTGGAGAACTGGAATCACAGGCATGCGGGGATGTGATATGGCAAAACGGGCGTTACCATATGTTTTTCTGTTATCGGTGTCATACCGATTTTCGGAAAAATGCAAAGAATAGTTACCGGATTGGATATGCGAGATCGCTGGATTTGTACCATTGGGAAAGAGATGATAGTAAGGCGGGAATTACGGCATCCGAAGAGCCAGGCGGATGGGACAGTGAGATGGTCGCTTATCCCCATGTTTTTGCGTGTGATGGAAAGACATATATGCTTTATCTTGGCAATGAAGTGGGAAAGTACGGATTTGGCATCGCTGAGCTGAAAGGGGAGCTGCAATGATTTGGAAGAAGCATGGGCAGATATTTGCCCCGCAGCAGTTTGGACTGGAATATGCAAAATCACCTCAGGCCATTGTATTTCAAGATTTTGTGAGAGTGTATTTTTCAGCGTGCAAAAAGGATGGGCAAAAACTGGTCAGTTATGTTTGTTTTGCGGATTTTTCAAAAGATTTTACACGTGTTTTGCGGATTGAAAAGCAGATTATGACGGATGGAAAATTAGGATCTTTTGATGAACATGGTATTTTTCCCTTTAGCCCGGTTTGTGATGGCGGGAGGATCTTTGCTTATACCAGCGGCTGGTCCAGGCGTGTGTCTGTTTCTGTGGATACAGCGATAGGGCTGGCAGTGTCAGAAGACAGTGGAGAGAGTTTTCAAAGGCTTGGTGAAGGACCGGTGCTGACAAGCTCTCTGATGGAGCCGTTTCTTGTTGTGGACGGGTTTGTCAGGCGGTATGAGAACAGACTTCATATGTGGTACATTTATGGAAAAGAGTGGAGAAGCTATGCTGGTAGTGCACAGCCGGAACGCATTTATAAGATCGGTCATGCAGTTTCTGATAATGGGGTGGATTGGCAGAAAGAAGGAAAAGCAATTCTTCCGGATGTTTTGGAAGATGAATGTCAGGCATTGCCCTGCGTGATAAATTTTAACGGTTGTTATCATATGTTTTTTTGCTATCGGTCTGCCTATGGTTTCAGAGATCGGAGGGAATGTTCTTATCGGCTGGGGTATGCCTGGTCAAAGCATCCTGGAGACTGGATCCGATGTGATGAAAAGCTGAATTTTGAACAACCTGAGGATGGATGGGACAGCCAGATGCAGTGTTATCCGCATGTATTTACAATGGATCAGAAAATATATCTGCTGTATAACGGAAATGCATTTGGGAAAAATGGGTTTGGACTGGCGGAACTGGAGGAAATGTAAATGGATAGGAATTATAATCAGGAATGCAAAGATCAAAATAACCATAAATATGCCTACAGTTTTGATCTGGATGTGATGCATCCTTATATGATAAAAGCATTCCAGCCGTTTTTCAGGCAAGGGAATGCATTAGAGTTGGGCTGTTATCAGGGAGCATTTACAGAGCGGATTGCAGGGATGTTTGATGAGGTTACTTGTGTAGAGGCGTCTTCTGATGCTGTATGCATAGCAAGGGAAAGGCTAAAAGGAGCTGCAAATGTCCGATTTGTGACATCTGTATTTGAAAACGCAAAGCTTAACCAGAAATATGAAAATATTTTTCTGACGCATGTTTTGGAACATATAGACAACCGGGTTGGACTTTTACAAAAAATCAGTCAGGAATGGATGACTGAAACAGGGCGTTTATTTGTCGCGTGTCCGAATGCAAATGCTCCGTCCAGGCAGATTGCAGTTAAAATGGGTATGATATCATCCAATGCAGCTGTAACAGAGGCAGAGCGGCTGCATGGGCATACAATTACATATAGTCTGGATACACTGGAAGGGGAAATACAAAAGGCAGGGATGAATGTGATCCATAAATCAGGGATCTTTTTTAAAGCGCTGGCAAATTTTCAGTGGGACAGGCTGCTTGGAACGGACATTATTTCCAAAGAATACCTGGATGGATGTTATTCGCTGGGCCAGCAGTATCCGGAATTATGTTCCAGTATTTACTGTATCTGTACAAAGTAAATGGAAGAGGGGATAAAAAGTGAAGGTTGGCATTATGCAGCCATATTTTTGGCCATATCTTGGTTACTTCCAACTGCTTTATGCAGTGGATCAGTATGTTATTTATGACAACATTAAATATACGAAAAAGGGATGGATCAACCGCAACCGTTATTTGTGCGAAGGGCAGGCGAAATATTTTACAATTCCAGTTGCAAAGGGTTCGGATGAACTGGATATTTGTGAACGAAAGGTTGCAGAAGCTTTTGACCGGAGAAAACTAAAAGCGCAGATACAGGCTGCTTATTGCAAAGCGCCTTATTTTGAACAAACTTTTCCGCTGTTTTGTGAATGTATCGACTATATGGAGGAAAATCTGTTTTACTTTCTTTATAATTCTGTAAAAAGAATCGCGGACTATTTAGAAATCCATACAAAAATGATAGTTTCTTCTGACTTGCAAATCGGGCATGAAGTACGGGGAAAAGACAAAGTGCTGGCAATCTGCCGTAAATTGCAGGCAGACACATACATCAATCCAATTGGTGGAAAAGCGTTGTATCAAAAACAGGAATTTGAACAGCAGGGCGTTCAGCTGCATTTTCTGGAAATGGAAGAGGTTCCATATCCACAGTTTGGCGGGCCGTTTGTGGGAAGCTTGTCGATTCTGGACGTTTTGATGTTTCAGTCTAGGGATCAAGCAATGCGGATGTTGGAGCGGTACAAGCTGTCCTAATGCTGTGTTGCGGGTGATGCGCTGTAATATGATCCCGGCGGTTAAATATCCCGGTGTCAGTGAAAAGGAAGTGCATGGTATTGAATATTGTGACAGAATATCCTCCGAACAGCCCAAACGCCATAGAAGCAGTGCTCAGAGATTTTGACACAATGTTTGAGCCGTGTTTGTCAGAGCGTGTAAAAATAAAAGAATATGCGAAAAAGCTGGCAGAGAATGCGGTCTGGTTTTTGGTATATGAGCAAGAGGCAATAATGGCGCATTGTGCAGTATATATGAACCAGCCGGAGGGTGCTTTTATTAGTTCCATAGCAGTGATGAAGGAAATGCAGGGAAAAGGGATAGGGAACTGTCTTTGGAACTGTGTTGAAAAAGAAGCGAAACAAAGAGGCGTTAGCAGAATACGATTAAAGGTTATAAAAACCAATTTATCAGGAATCCGTTTTTATCAAAAACAAGCGTGTCATATTTTAGAAGACAGCGGGAAATGGCTGGTGATGGAAAAGAAATTGTAACAACGAAATTTAAACAATGGAAGATAGATCATGGATCAGTTTCAGGAAATGCGGAGGGAAAATATGCTGAATGATAAGACGATATTGATTACCGGAGGAACAGGTTCTTTCGGCGGTGCATTTACAAGATATATATTAGAGCATTACAGTCCGAAAAAAATCATTATTTATTCCCGTGACGAGTATAAACAGTTTCTTATGACTGAAAATTTCAAAAAATATAGAAATATACTTCGTTTTTTTATTGGGGATGTGAGAGACAGGGACAGGCTGTACAGGGCTTTTGCCGGGGTTGATTATGTGATTCACGCAGCTGCCTTAAAGCAGGTGCCTGCTTGCGAATATAATCCTATAGAAGCGGTGAAAACAAATATTAACGGCGCAATGAATATCATAGAAGCTGCCTTGGATTGCGGTGTTAAAAAAGTGGTTGCACTTTCCACAGACAAAGCGGTTAATCCCATCAATTTGTACGGCGGAACGAAACTGGTGTCAGATAAATTGTTTGTGTCGGCAAATGCTTATGCAGGAAAAAAAGATGTTAGTTTTTCTGTGGTTCGTTATGGAAATGTGGCAGGGAGCCGCGGTTCAGTGATTCCGTTTTTTCGGAATATTGCATCCAGAGGGGAAACGGAACTGCCTATTACAGATTATCGCATGACACGGTTTTGGATTAGTCTGGAACAGGGAGTAGAGTTGGTAATTAAAGCTTTAGAGGAAACTAAGGGCGGAGAAACGTTTATTTCTAAAATACCATCTTTTAAAGTCACGGATCTTGCCCAGGCAATTTTACCAGGATGCAGTATGCCGGAAGTGGGAATTCGGGAAGGGGAAAAACTGCATGAAATTATGGTGACCCGGGAGGATTCCGCCAATACCTATGAATATGAGAAACATTTTATCATTTATCCTCACATGGAATGGTGGAATCCAGATAAGATTCAGCCGGGCGGAAAGAGGATAGAGCAAGGGTTTGAATACAGTTCTGAAACGAATACAGATTGGCTTGGAATAGAGGAATTGAGAGAACTTTTAAAACAAGTAAAAGGTTCTGGAAGCATGTAAGTGAATATTTAAAAACGTTGTTTTGGAAAGGAAAAAATGGAACAGAGAATTGCAGTTATTACAGCCCGGGGAGGAAGCAAACGGATTCCGGGTAAAAATATCCGAAGCTTCTGCGGGAAGCCAATACTTGCATATTCAATTGAGGCAGCGCAGGAGGCAGAGATATTTGATGAGATTATGGTATCAACAGAAGACAGTGAAATTGCGGAACTGGCAGAATATTATGGAGCAAAGATTCCTTTTTTGCGTTCGAAGGAAAATGCCGGAGATTATGCTGCGACAGCCGATGTGCTGACAGAAGTGTTAAATAGGTATCAGCAATGCGGAAGAAAGTTTCAATACGGCTGCTGCATTTATCCAACGGCGCCGTTTGTCACTGGAAAAAAATTGAGGAGCGCCATGGAGCTTTTGGAACAGGGAGAGGCAGAATCGGTCATCCCGGTCACTGCGTTTTCTTTTCCGCCTTTGCGGGGCATGTATTTAGAAAATGGCATAGCAAAGTATGCTTTTCCAGAATATGAAAAAAGGCGTTCCCAGGATATTCCTGTCATGTATCATGACTGCGGTCAATTTTATTGTTTTCGTGTAGAAGAATTTTTAAAGCATGGAGCGCTGGTGACAGAACGGACGAAAGCCTTGGTGACGCCGGAATTGGAAGTGCAGGATATTGACAATGAGCAGGATTGGAAGCTGGCAGAGATGAAATTTCAGCTAATGAGGAAGGAAGCATTCGATGGAAACTGGCAGGAAGGAAAGAAAGCGTAATGCAGATGTGGGAGAGACCTGCTGCCTGAGGAAAGCAGAGTGGAAAGATGTAAAGACACTGTTTCGCTGGGTGAATGACAGAGAGGCGCGGAAGAATTCTTTTCATTCAGAACCGGTGAATTATGAAGAGCATGTGGAATGGTTTAAGAAAAAATATAAGGATGGCAACTGCCGGATTTATATCTTCTGCGACGGAAAATTAGAGGTTGGAATGCTGCGATTGGATTTTGAGGGTAATGAAGCTGTTATCAGTTACAGCATTGCAAAAGAATTCAGGAACAAAGGATATGGGAAAAAATTAATTGAGGTTGCGGAGGAGGAGATTCGTCAATGGATGGAAAGTCAGAAACCCTATATTGAGACGGTTTCGGCAAAAGCTTTGGTGAAAAAAAGTAATGTTGCATCAAACAGAATCTTTGCATCATTAATGTATGAAAAAAAGGGTATAGAATACAAAAAAGAAATAAAGTTGGAATTTGAAAAAGAGACAGGAAGGAACTGTTAAAAAGTGAAACAGAAAGAGAGTATTTGCCATGTACATACCATACGGACATCAAACCATAGAGGAAGACGACATCCAGGCAGTGGCCAGTATTTTGCGTGGAGATTTTATCACCACAGGCCCTGCAGCAGCGGAATTCGAGAAAAAAACAGCAGCCTATGTGGGATCGAAATACGCAGTGACCGTTTCCAATGGAACGGCCGCGCTTCACATTGCCTGTCTTGCGGCCGGCATTCAGAAAGGGGATGAAGTGATTGTCCCTGCCATAACATTTGCCGCCTCAGCAAATTGCGTACTTTACTGCGGAGGGAAGCCAGTTTTTGCAGATATTGATCCGGTTACTTACAACATTGATCCGGCAGATGTGGAACGTAAAATTACAGATAAAACCAGGGCGATTATTCCGGTGCATTTTACCGGCCAGCCCTGTGAAATGGACGAGATACACAGAATTGCCCGCAAATACGGCCTTCTTGTAATTGAAGACGGGGCTCATGCCCTTGGGGCGAAATACCGGGGCAAAAAAATCGGTTCCCTGAGTTCGGATATGACGATTTTCAGTTTTCATCCAGTAAAACCCATTACCACAGGAGAAGGGGGAATGGCAGTGACAGACAGCGAGAAGCTGTACCAGCGTCTCATGCTGTTTCGCAGCCA
Source organism: Eubacterium sp. (assembly GCA_021769425.1). Taxonomy (GTDB): domain Bacteria; phylum Bacillota; class Clostridia; order Lachnospirales; family Lachnospiraceae; genus Petralouisia. The sequence continues at coordinate 60,926 of JAETSX010000004.1, read as the reverse complement.
TGGGATCACCCGGGAGGAATCCCTGATGGAGAAAAATGAAGGCGGCTGGTATTATGAGCAGCTGGAATTGGGCTATAATTACCGGATGACAGATATTCAGGCAGCGTTGGGCAGCAGCCAGTTAAAGAAGCTGGACAGGTTTTTAGCTAGAAGAAGAGAACTTGCAAAACGGTATGACAGAGCTTTTGAGAATGTGCCCGGCCTTCGAACGCCGAAACAGCTTCCCTATGCAGAAAGTGGCTGGCACCTGTATGTGCTGCAGTTTCCAGGGGCAGACAGAGATAAGGTGTTTGCAGATTTGCGGGAGGCAGGGTTTGGGGTGAATATCCATTATATTCCGGTTTACCGTCATCCGTATTACCGAAAACATGGTTATCAGGACGTATATTGTCCCAATGCGGAAGAATTGTACGCCCATATGATAAGTCTGCCCCTGTATCCGGGGCTGACGGACGAACAGCAGGATATCGTAATTAACAAAGCGCTGGAGTTGTCAGAGGTTCATGCCCGAAACTGATATCGGAAAAGGCATGAAAAAGTGAAGTGACAAAGGCTTTATGCCCGGATACCTATTTGATAAATGATTTACACATGGTAAGAATGGCCATACGGCCCAGCTTGCTGCGGAGTCGTTCATTGGGAAAATGCAGGAACGGGAGGACAGATTATGAATCAGGAAATATTAATTGCAAACAGGAAAATTGCTGTAAAAAGCCCGGCGTTTATCATTGCAGAATTATCGGGAAACCATAATCAGGATCTTGGCAGGGCTTTGGCAATTATAGAAGCCGCAGGGGAAAGCGGCGCAGACGCTATAAAACTGCAGACCTATACGGCAGATACCATAACCATGGACTGCAGGAATCAATATTTTGCAACTCAGGCGGGCTCTCTGTGGGAAGGGAGAACTCTGTATGATTTATATCAGGAAGCCCATACTCCATGGGATTGGCATGAAAAACTATTTCAAAAAGCAGAGGAATGCGGACTGCTCTGTTTTTCCTCCCCTTTCGACAAGACGGCGGTAGATTTTCTGGAACGGTTGAATGTGCCGGCTTATAAGATCGCTTCTTATGAAATCAATGACATTCCCCTGATCCGCCGGGCTGCCCGGACAGGAAAACCTGTGATAATATCCACAGGCGTTGCTTCGCTGTCCGATATAGAGCTGGCGCTGCAAACCTGCAGGGAAGAAGGAAATCAGGACGTGATTCTTTTAAAATGTACATCGGCGTATCCTGCGCCTTACCATGAAATGAATCTGAGGGTGATTCCCCATATGGCGGAGACATTTCAGTGCATGACGGGGCTGTCAGATCATTCTTACGGCACAGAGGTTGCAGTGGCGGCAGCGGCCTTAGGGGCAAAAGTTGTGGAAAAGCATCTGACTTTGTCCCGGCAAGACGGCGGCGTGGATTCTGATTTTTCCATGGAGCCGGAGGAATTTGCGCGGATGGTGAGAGAAATCCGGAATGTGGAGGCTGCCCTTGGAACAGTTACCTATGAACTTACTGAAAAACAGAAAGAGAGCAAACGGTATTCCAGGTCACTGTTTGCATCAGAGGATATCCGAAAAGGGGAATTGCTGCAGGAAAGCAATATCCGTTCTGTCCGGCCGGGAGACGGGATAACGCCCAGGTATCTGGATGCGGTTTTGGGAAAGCGGGCAAAACGGGACATTTCCAGAGGGATGCCGCTGAAATGGGAGGATATTTCTTGAACAATTTGCAGACAGGCTGTTGCGCTGAATCATGATACTCAGAGTAACAGCCTGTTTTTTGAATTTCATCACAAAAAACGGTTGACAGAACGTGCGTTCTGTGCAATAATATCAATATACCTGCAAGGAAGAGGGAATATCATGTATTCAGCATTGGAAATAGCAAAATATATTATTGATAAATGCACAGAGGACAGATGTCCTGTTTCAAATCTGTAAAAATCAGTTACATAGCCCACTATCCGCCTGATTTTCGAGGGGCGCTCTCGAAGAAAAATCCTGCACACTATTTAAAAGTTATTTTTGAACAGTTCCTAAGGAAAGAATCTTTTTTTTTAAAAGACTGGAAACAATATATTATAACTGTAATAAAGAGAATTTTCGTCATTTTTATTCTGATATTTTTCCAGCGCTTACGTTGATTGACGGAGATCCTGGCATTGGAAGCTTAGATGTGTTAGCGCAGAATATGCAGGCGATAAAAGAAGGATACATACCTAAAAATAAAGATGAAAATGGAAAATTAATAGATATTCGTAAAGAAATTGTAAAACTTTACGACCATACAAATTTGGACGTAGCAAGAATTAATTATACAAAGACAATGACGAATGATACCATGTCGGAGTTAGCAAAGAATAAGCTGCTTGTAAGGGAGTTAGAGAATAAAGTTAAAGAATCAGAAGAGTTCTTCTTGGAATGAGAACGCCATTTGGTAAATTATTTGACTTATAGGTACAAATATCATAGCAGGAGATGATAAAATGATTCCATCAGATATAAAACTTAAGACCCGGCAGTTTTCTGCGGTAGAAACCGCGCTCCATTCTTTATTTGGAGCAAATGCCAAAATTTCCAGCAGAAAGTTTCTGTCAAGAGGAAAAGGTACGGCCGCTTACAAGCTGACACTGGAAAGTGGGGAAAAGGTATTTCTGAAAACAGCACCGCCGGAGAGTGTATCCATATTTCTGGAAGAGGCAGCCGGATTGGAGGCCATTGCAGAAACGAGGACTGTTCCTACGCCCCGCCTATTCTGTACAGGCTGCGGGGATGAGTATTCTTTTCTAATGGCGGAATTCATGGAGGGAAAGTTTCAGGCTCCTGATTATTGGGAAATTTTTGCACACCGGTTAGCGGCCATGCACCAGGCGAAAACGGAAGGGCTGGTTTCCGGCGGGATGTATGGTTTTTCCCACGACAACCATATCGGGGCGACGGTACAGATTAATAAGCCCTGGGGCAGTTGGATAGATTTTTTCTGTGAATGCCGCTTAAAACCTCAGTTTCAGCTTGCAATGGATTATTTTCCTGAAAAGGAACGGGAGCAAATACCGGTTTTACTGGACAGGGCAAGAGAGATTCTGACAGAACCGGAATTTCCTTCGCTGCTCCACGGCGATTTGTGGTGCGGGAATGTGATTACAGGAAATAACGGCCAGGCATGGATGATTGATCCTGCGGTTTATGTGGGGCATGCAGAGACAGATATTGCCATGACAGAACTTTTCGGCGGATTTCCTCAGAACTTTTATGATGCTTACCGGGAGGTCATGCCTGTGCAGCCGGGGTATCATCAGAGGCGTGATTTCTATCAGCTTTATCATCTTTTGAACCATCTGAATCTGTTCGGAAGTTCTTATCTTGCAGAGGTGAATTACATCATTGGAAAATATGTGGCGAAGTAAGGCGCTGCCGGATCCGCAGAGTTTTTGTAAAGTGAATGTATGCATTGCGAATACAGGGCGTAGTATGCGAACCGGAAATGTAATAGTAGTAAAAATGCTTTTTTTGTGGTAAACTTGAAACGGTCAGGTATGCAGTGATTTTGCCGGCGCAGATCCGTATGGGGAATGTGCCGCATCATGCAATGGATTTTTGCCTGTATCTTTCACAGAGGAGTATAGCCTCACGAGGATGCAGGCTTAAATGTGGGGCTTGCTGCAAAAACAGAAGAAAGAAGGAGAAAAAGATGCTGGAAACAGGAATCAAAGGATATCAGGAATTTACAGTAACGGAGGCAGATACGGCGAAGAAGCATAAAAGCGGAACCTTGGATGTGCTTGCAACGCCCCGTATGGCAGCTTTGATGGAAGAGACTGCCTGGAAAAGCGTGGCAGAGCATTTGGACCCGGGCATGGGTACGGTGGGAATTCAGTTGAATCTGGAACATCTTGCGCCTACGCCGGTGGGAATGAAAGTATGGTGCGAAACGGTTTTGACAGAGATAGATGGACGGAAACTGACCTTTTCCATTACCGCTTTTGATGAAACAGGGAAAATCGGTGAGGCAATTCACGCCCGTTTTATCATAGAAGAAACGAAATTTCAGAATAAGGCAGATAAGAAAAGGCAGATGTAATTTATAAAGCGTGGAATAGCTGCAGTTAAGCCAGCGGCAGCATATAAAGTATGGACAGTGACACGCAGAGCCGGACTTCAGAAAGAGTGGGAAAATGGAACGCAGAGGACAAATGTCTGAATCAGCAGTTGTAATTGGATTATTGTGCATTTCCGGCGGATTTCAGGACGCCTATACTTATAACTGCAGGGATGGGGTATTTGCCAATGCCCAGACAGGAAATATGGTTTTGATGGGACAGAATTTTGCTATGGGGAACTGGTATCTGGGAATGCGTTATCTGCTTCCGGTGCTTGCATTTGCCTTAGGGATCTATGCTGCTCAGAGAATTCGCGGCTTTTACGGGCAGTCTGAGAAGATTCACTGGAGGCAGATTGTGATTTTGCTGGAGGCAGTGACATTATTTATTGTGGGCTTTATGCCCCGGCAGGTGAATCTTTTAGCCAATATATTGGTTTCTTTTGTATGCGCAATGCAGGTACAGAGCTTTCGGAAATTGAAAGGAAGCGCATATGCTACCACCATGTGCATTGGCAATCTCCGGATGGCCACAGAATTGTGGTGCAGTTACCGTTTAACAAAAGATACAGAGGCGAGAAAGAAAAGCCTGCGGTACTATGGATTTATCGGGATTTTTATTTTAGGAGCAGCATTGGGAGGAATTCTGACTATGGAGCTGGACCAAAAAGCGATCTGGGTATCCAGCGGCCTTTTGATGATTGTATTTTTTATGATGTTCCAGAAGGAGGAAGGCAATGGTAGAAAATGACTATATGATGCGTATCATTCATGAAATGGTGCGGACTCTTATTATGCTGATTTTTCATAAAGATCAGGAAACAGAGGAGGAACTGATCTTTCTGGATGGGGTCAACCAGGATTTTTACCAACGGCTGCGCCAGCTGTCGGATGAGGGGAAAATCAATGAAGCAGAGAATATGCTGTATCAAAGCCTGGAAGAAAATGAAGGGGACAGAGAAGGAACTATGGAAAATTTGAAAGTGTCGCTGGCGTTTTACGACCACCTCAATTCTAAAAGCAATGATTTCCTGGAAGCCCATAACTATTCCAGAGAAGAGGTTGAAGAGGGAATCTTAAGCGTGATGAAACTTTATGGATATGGAGAACTGGCGGAAACGCTGTTGGAGAATCAGTAAATGAATAAGAAAAATGAAGCAGACGGGAAGGCAGAATTTCCCAGGATTATGATAGCGGCTCCTTCCAGCGGAAGCGGAAAAACATTGATAACCTGCGGTCTGCTGAAAGTTTTTGCAAACAGAGGGCTCCATCCGGTTTCTTTTAAATGCGGCCCGGATTATATTGATCCCATGTTCCACAGGAAAGCATTGGGCGTACCGGCCCGGAACCTGGATCTTTTTTTTACCGGCGAGGAGACAACCAGAGCGTTGTTTGCAAAGGGCGCAGCGCAGGCGGATATTTCTCTGTTGGAAGGTGTGATGGGATTTTATGACGGAGCTGGCGGCGTAACCACATTTGCTTCTTCTTATGAACTGGCGAAAGTGACGCATACCCCGGTGATTCTGGTGGTAAATGCCAGAGGAATGAGTCTGTCGCTTCTTCCGCTGATACAGGGGTTTCTGGAATTTCGGAAAGACAGCGGGATTGCGGGGGTGATTTTGAATCAGATATCGCCGTCTACTTATGGAATCATGAAAGAGAAAATAGAGGAATTGCTGCCTGTAAAAGCGCTGGGGTATATGCCAAAAACACCGGAACTGGCGTTGGAAAGCCGCCATTTGGGGCTTGTGATGCCGGATGAGATAGAAGGGATTCAGGAAAAACTGCAGAAATTAGCCGAATTGATGGAAGAAACACTGGACATAGAGGGAATTCTGCAATGCGCCGGGAAAGCGAAGCTTTTGCCTATATCAAAAGAACGAAGTCGGGAAAAAGAGGAGCGGCAAGCAGCCGGAGAGCTCTGGCCTGGGTCAGAAGGGAAAAGCCAGAAAGGTTTCCATGAAGTTAAAATCGCGGTTGCAAGAGATGAGGCTTTTTGTTTCTGCTATGAGGAAAACCTGGAATTGCTGGAGCAGATGGGAGCGGAACTGGTATTTTTCTCCCCGCTTCAGGACAGGCGGCTTCCCTCCGGAATCAGCGGTATGATATTTTACGGGGGATACCCGGAATTGTTTGCGCAGGAATTAAGCGGGAATGTCAGCATGCGCAGCCAGATTGCCTCATGCCTGAAAAATGGGATGCCCTATTTGGCGGAATGCGGCGGTTTTATGTATCTGCAGGAGTCTATGGAAGATATGGAGGGCAGAGTCTGGCCCATGGCGGGCGTTTGTCCGGGAGCGGTTCATAACACGGGAAAGCTGGGGCGGTTTGGTTATATTTCTTTGACGGCAAAAGAAGAAGGACAGCTTTTGCCACTGGGGGAAGTAATTCGCGCCCATGAATTTCATTATTATGACTGTACGGACAATGGACATTCTTACCACGGGAAAAAGCCCTTTGGCAGCCGGGAATGGGACTGCATCCGGGGCGGGGCAGATTATGCGGCGGGGTTCCCCCATCTGTATTATTATTCTAACCCAAAGTTTGTGCAGAGATTTCTGGAACAATGCAGAGAGTTCCGGAGCCGGCAGCAGGACAGGCAGGAATCAGAAAGAGCCGGAGCCGGCAGCCAGGACAGGCAGGAATCAGAAAGAGCCGGAGCCGGCAGCCAGGACAGGCAGGAATCAGAAAGAGCCGGAGCCGGCAGCCAGGATAGGCAGGAATCAGAAAGAGCCGGAGCCGGCAGCCAGGACAGGCGGGAATCAGAAAGCGTCGAAACCAGCACCCAGAACAGGCAGGAATCAGAAAACAGTCAGAAAGGATGTCAGAAGTAAATGAAGTTAGATGAATGTTTAAAACAAATCCAGCCGCTAGATGAGGAAGCAGGCCGCATCTGTGAAAAGCGGTGGGATTCTATCGCCAAACCATTAAAAAGCCTTGGCAAATTAGAAAGCAGCCTGATTCAGATTGCAGGTATCCAAAGAACGGAGCGGATACAGCTGGGCAAGAAAGCATTGGTGGTTATGTGTGCAGACAACGGAGTGGTGGCAGAAGGGGTTACCCAGACCGGGCAGGAGGTAACGGCCATTGTAGCGGAGAATTTTCTGGATGTGAAATCCTGTGCGGCGATTATGTGCAAGGATACAGGAACGGATATTTTTCCCATTGATATCGGGATGGCGGTAGATACGCCCAGAGTGGAAAAGAGAAAGATTGCCTACGGCACGAAAAATATGGCTGAGGAACCGGCCATGACAAGGGAGGAAGCGGTACGCGCAATTGAAGTTGGAATTGGGTTTGCCTGTGAACTGAAAGAAAAAGGATATCACATCATTGCCACAGGGGAGATGGGAATCGGAAATACCACAACCAGCAGTGCAGTGGCAAGTGTTTTAATGGAAAAGCCGGTGGAAGAGGTGACCGGAAAAGGCGCAGGGCTCACAACGGAAGGTCTGGAGCACAAGATTCAGGTGATCAAAGATGCTGTGAAAAAGCATCAGCCGGATCCGAAAGATCCTGTGGATGTGCTTGCCAAGGTAGGAGGACTGGATTTGGCAGGCCTTACCGGAGTATATTTGGGCGGCGCGGTCTGCCGGATGCCGGTGGTAATCGACGGATTTATTTCCGGGGTGGCTGCATTATTGGCAGTAAAGCTGTGCCATCAGGCGGGAGATTATATTATTGCCTCTCATGTATCAAAGGAGCCGGCAGGCGCTATGGTTTTGGAGGCCGTAGGCAAAGCTCCCAGCTTGATGTGTGATATGTGCCTGGGAGAAGGAACAGGCGCGGTGGCATTTTTCCCGCTGCTGGACATGAGTTTACATATCTATGAGAAAATGAGCACGTTTTCACAGATAGAGATTGATGATTATGTGCCCTTGGAATAGGAATTAAAGGAGCAGAACAGGTATGATTTTTTTTGTCATAGGGGGAAGCGGCAGCGGAAAATCAGAGTACGCAGAAAATCTTGCTCTGGGATTAAAGGAGCATGGGCAGGAAAAGCTGGTATATGTGGCCACCATGAAGCCGATGGATGAAGAGAGTTGGCAGAGAATTGGACGCCATAGAAAGATGCGGGCAGGAAAAGGTTTTGAGACCAGAGAATGCTACACCCATCTGGAGCGGCTTTCCGTGGAGCAAAATGAAATTATATTATTGGAATGTCTGTCTAATTTGACGGCAAACGAGATGTTTTCTGAATATGGAAGAAAAGAGGAGGCTGCTCAGGCAATCAAGGCAGGAATCCTTCATTTGGCGGAAAATTGCCGTCATCTGGTGATTGTGGGAAACAATGTATTCGAAGACGGAGCGGAATATGATGAGGTGACAATGGAATATCTGCGGCAGATGGCCGGACTGCACCGTTTTCTTGGGAAGACTGCAGACGGTTTGACGGAAGTGGTTTGCGGAATTCCCGTGGAGTGGAGGAAGATATGAAATATATCAACAGCTTTATCATTGCTTTTGCCATGTATTCCAAGATTCCCATGCCGAAAGCCGAGTGGGAAAAAGAGAATATGAAATATGTCATGTGCTTTTTTCCCTGGATCGGCGGGGTGATCGGCCTGCTTTTTTCCCTGTGGGGAACCTATGCAGTTGATATTCCTGTGGGGCAGATTTTGTATGCAGCCGTATTGACGGTAATTCCCGTTGCAGTCACTGGAGGGATTCATCTGGACGGGTTATTGGACACGGCAGACGCCTTAAGCTCCTGGCAGACGAAGGAACGCCGCCTTGAGATTTTAAAGGATTCTCATGCAGGGGCTTTTGCAGTAATTGCCGGATGCATTTATTTTCTGCTGTGGTTTGGATTTGCTTCGGAACTGAAAGGGGAGGGGATTCTGATGGTCTCCTATGGATTTTTCTTGAGCAGGTGTCTTAGCGGATATGCAGTGACGGCGTTTCCCTGCGCAAAAAACAGCGGACTTGCGGCCATGTTTGCAGAGCATGCCCAGAAAAAATGGGCCGGACGTATTCTTTTGGCAGAAACCATCATGATTGCAGCGGTAATGCTGCGTACCGATCGCTGTCTGGGAGGCATGTCCCTTGGGGCGGCTCTGGCAGTTTTATATTGGTATTACAGAATGTCTGTGAAAAAGTTTGGCGGAATTACCGGAGATTTGGCAGGCTGGTTTCTGCAGAACTGTGAACTGGCAATTATGATCGCTGTTGTTGCAGCCGGGAAAATATGGTAGGAAAAGGCAAGGACGTTGACAACAGGCGATTATGATTGCTGTCGCTGCAGCCGGAAAAATATGGTAGGGAAAGGCAAGGACGTTGATGACAGGCGGTTATGATTGCTGTCGCTGCAGCCGGAAAAATATGATAAAGGAAGAAAGACAATGATATTGATAACAGGCGGAGCTTTTCAGGGAAAGTTAGAAGCAGCCAAAGCATTATTTTTAGAGAAGGGGAATGGAAAAGATCCTTTGATTTTGGAAGGAGCGCAAATAGTTTCAAAGCAGATGCAGAACGCAGATATTATCCACCAGTTTCATCTTTGGATTCGCAGTCTGTTGAAAGAAGAGAAAGATCCATATAAAATGGCAGAAGAATTGCTGAAAGCAAATCCCCATGTGATCCTTATACTGGACCAAATGGGGTGCGGGATTGTTCCCATGGACGCATTTGACCGGAAATACCGTGAGACGGTAGGGCGTATCGGATGTATGCTGGCAAAACAGGCCCAAGAGGTGTATCTTTTGAATTGCGGCATTGTAAGAAGGTTAAAATGAAAGGCAGATACATATGCAAAAAATCAAAAATATCCTGACAGTTATGAAAGCGAAGATTTCAGCTGTCAGCCGCCGGTTTCATAATTACCGGAGACGAAACTGGAATGACACTGCAGCGCTGCTGTATTGGTGCGCGGTTCTTTTATTCAGTTTCAGTCTGGGGCTTTTGGCAGGCGGTTTCATGTATCCCAGATGGGCAGGCGCGCTGCTGGTGTTTTTGGCGGCGGTTCCCCTTACAATGCTGGCTCTGCGGATATCCGGGAAAATTCTCTGCTGGCTGTTTCGTGGAAATATCCGGGAACGGCTGAGCTGGCTGTTGATTTGGATGGTCTGTCTGGTAGTGATGACGGCAGGCGCGTACACGTCAGGACTTGCAAAAACTGCGGTAATTGCCCTGGCAGTCAGCCTGATCCTTACGCTGATGCTGAAAAGCCTCTGGGCATTGCTGTACCATAAAGTCAGGAGCAGAAGCATTATAATTTCCCTGGCGGTTTCCGGCATTTTCATGGGAGCAGTCTGCCTGCTTCTGGCCGGAGAGGGATTTTCAGATTCTTATATAGAAAGATACCTGGACTGCAGTCAAAAAACAGGAGGGAACCATGAGCCGCTGACCGGGCAGGAGCAGCAGGAATTCCGGCAGGAAATGGAAGAAGGGCCTTATCATGTCCTGACGCTGACCTATGGGACAGATGGAACGAAAGATCTGGAGTCCGGCGCTGTGAATATCAGCAGATTTGCGGAGAATGAGGGAATTGGAGGATTTTTTAAGGAAAAATATCAGGGTTATCCGCTGACGGAAGTTCCGCTGTCCGGAATTGTCTGGTATCCCCAGGAGATTTCCCATTGCCCTACACTGTTTCTGATTCATGGGAATCACAGTTGGCTGACAGAGTCCTATCTGGGCTATGAATATCTGGGAAAGTATTTAGCCTCTCATGGTTATACGGTGGTGTCAGTGGATGAAAATGCCTGCAATTCTCTTTCCGGAGAAAATGACGGCAGGGCGGTTCTTTTGTTGGAGAATATCAGGCAGGTGGAAACTTATAATCAGCAGGAAGGCAGCCCGTTGTATCAGAAAATAGATGATACGAATCTGGCGTTGGCCGGACATTCCAGAGGAGGCGAGGCTGTGGCTTTGGCATATCTGTTTAATGATTTGAATTATTATCCGGATAACGGGAACCGGAGATTTCAGTATCATTTCTCAATTCAGTCTTTGATCGCCATTGCGCCTACCTGCGGCCAATACCACCCTTCCGGGAGGAGCGTGGAGCTGGAAGACGTGAATTACCTGCTTCTTCACGGCGCCAATGATCAGGATGTCAGTACTTTTATGGGCATGGAACAATATGAGAATATTTCTTTTACCGGAACGAAAGACTGTATCAAGACTTCTCTGTATCTGGCGGGGGTGAATCACGGGCAGTTTAACTCCCTCTGGGGAACCTATGATATGATGGAGCCATTGAACCGTATGCTGAACGTGGGAAATTTTCTGCCGCAGCAAAAACAGCAGCAGATTGCAAAAATATTTATCAAATCTTTTTTGGATCAGACGTTAAGGCAGAATACGGGTAAAGCTTCGGACGCTTCCGGCGGTGCAGGAGAAACTTCCAGTTCAGCGAAAATAAGGGCTTCCAATCAGCTGCTTATCAACTGGAGCCGATACAGGAGCCTTTTGCCTGAAACATTGTATGTCCAGTCTTATGAAACTTCGGATTTAAGGATGCTGTGCGATTTTGAGGAAGATGCCCGAATTGATACGGGGACAGCAGAGGGAGTCAGAATAAAAGCGGAACATGTGGACAGTTGGCGGGAAGAACAGATGCGGTTTTCCAATGAGGAATCCAGAGGAAATTATGCGGCGGCGCTGAAATGGGGCCGCGGGAAAGAAGAGAATGCAGAAGAACAGAGTGCGGAGTTTTGTATTTTTTTGTCAGAACCGGAGCGAAAAGGGAAGACGCTGCAGTTTGATCTGATGGATTTGCGGGAAGATTTTTCAGAAGAGGAAGCGGAACTTCTTGATGTGGAGATTTGGGTAAAAGACAGAAACGGGGCAGAAGCATGTTTGTCTGGAAAGGATTATGTGCCGGTGTATCCGCCCTTTATGGTGCGGCTGAATAAACTGCAGTATTTGTGGAAAACAACAGAATATAAACATCAGTTTCAGACCGTATCCGTTCCGCTGGAAGATTTTGAGGGTGTGGATTCTGAAGAAATCTGCCAGATTCGTCTGCGCTTTCCTCGGAAGGAAGGAAAAGCGGCCATTGATAATGTGGGAATCAGAACGCGGTCTGGTTTGTAAAAAAGCAATCCCGTATTTCTGTCCGTATCCAGATGACAGAAAATTAGTTCTGGAGAAATTTACACATTTTTAAGATTTTTTATTACAAAATTTTATTTTTTTCTACTAAAAGTCTGGTATAATCTACCATAAGGAGGAACAGGAATAACTATGACGAACGAGGAATATTATGCGTTCATCCAGCCTTATGCAGATGCCAGCGAGGTATTGCTTGCCCGGCTGAACGTATTGAAGCATAACCTGTACAGTGAATCTTTCGGCCAGCCTATCCACAATATCCAGCACAGAATTAAGGAAAAGGAAAGCATGGAGGAGAAACTGGCAGGGAAAGGGAAAGAACCTACTGTGATGAATGCAAAGGATTATTTGCAGGACATTGCCGGAGTGCGGGTCATCTGCTATTTTGTGGGGGATATTTATAATCTGGCGGATGCGCTGAAACGGCAGGCAGATTTAATTGTAATTCGGGAATGCGACTATATTACCTATCCCAAGGCCAACGGTTACCGCAGTTACCATATTATTGTGGGAATTCCAGTGTATTGCCTGGATGGGATGGAATATTTTCCGGTGGAGGTTCAGTTCCGCACCATGTCCATGGATTTCTGGGCCAGCATGGAACACCGCATTCTCTATAAGATGGAGCGGGATGACAGAGAGAAACTGGCAGCGGAATTAAAAGAATATGCGGAAAATCTGGTACGGATTGAAAGCAGATTTGAACAGTACAGCGACGGGCACAATGTTTGGAAGGAGACTGCTGCAAATGATAGAACATAGGATGTTTTACTCTGGAATTGCGCTTCTTTTGGGCGTTCTTTGGGATTTTGCCGTTGGAGATCCCAAGGGATGGCATCACCCGGTGATAGCAATCGGCCGTTTGATTTCCGGAATGGAGAAGGCTCTGCGGAGGCTCTTTCCCCGGACGAAAACAGGGGAGAGGCTGGCCGGAATACTATTGGCAGTTTTGGTGACAGGATGCTCCACTTTGGTTCCGGCTGCAGTTTTGTTTCTATGTTACCGTTTGCATCCTTTGCTCGGGATTTTACTGGAAAGCCTGATGTGCGGAATGCTTCTGGCTGCGAAATCTTTGAAGAAAGAGAGCATGAAGGTGGCAGAGGCCCTGGAAGCAGAAGGGTTAGAGGCTGGAAGGAAAGCAGTTTCCATGATTGTGGGAAGAGATACCGCGCAGCTTAGTGAGGCAGGAGTTGTGAAAGCGGCGGTGGAAACGGTGGCGGAGAATACTTCAGACGGAATTGTTGCGCCTATGTGCTTTATGGCATTGTTCGGCGGAGCAGGAGTTTTTTTTTATAAATCTATTAATACCATGGATTCCATGGTGGGATATAAGAATGAAACCTACCGGTATTTTGGAACAGCGGCGGCCCGGCTGGATGATATTGTAAATTTTATTCCGGCCAGAATCAGCGCTCTTTTGATGATATGCGGAAGTTTTTTTTGCGGTCTGGATGCAAAAGGCGCATGGAGAATTTATAAGAGGGATCGTTACTGTCACGCAAGCCCTAATTCTGCTCAGACGGAAGCGGTAATGGCCGGAGCTCTGCAGGTACAGCTTGCCGGAGATGCCTGGTATTTCGGAGTAAAACATGAAAAGCCCTTTATTGGGGATCCAATACGTCCGGCAGAAGTCAAAGACATCGAAAGAAGCGGGCGCTTGATGTATATGACAGCAATTTTGTCAGCGGTTTTGTTGATTGGGCTCAAGTTGCTTTTGTGTATTTTATGATGAATCCGCAGCTTGGGGGTTTTAGAACTTTGCATTCCCTGCGAAGTCCGCAAGAATGTGCATATTTTGCGAAAAATTCCTTTGCAATGTTTTAGAAATCAAGTTGATTTCGGCAGAACGATATAGTATAATATGCCCTGGCACACTGTACAAAAGTACAGGTTTATAATTTTTCAAAGAGATTCTGCAAAGGAGAAGTCATGGAAAGGAATACTTTATTAATCGTTGACGATATCGACATAAATCGCGAGATGCTGAAGTTTATTTTTGAAGAGCAGTTCGAGATTTTGGAAGCTGAAGATGGTGATATGGCCATTCAGATTATTGAACAAAAGAACGAGCAGATTGCATTGATGTTCCTGGATGTTGTTATGCCTGGCAAATCCGGACTGGATGTGCTGGAATACATGGTAGAGAAGAATTATATGGACTACATACCGGTAATCATTATTACCGGAGAGGCTTCTGTGGACACAGAGTTGAAGGCATATGAATACGGCGCTTCCGATATTGTATATAAGCCTTTTACCCCCAAAGTGGTAATGCGGCGCGCAATGAATATTATTGAATTGTTCTCCCACAGAATAGATATTGAGAACAAATTAGAGAAACGGACCAGGCAGTTGAGAGAGAGCCGGGAGAAGCTTAAGCGAAACAATGATTTTCTGATAAATGCCCTGAGTTCCGTAGTGGAATTCAGAAGCCTGGAATCTGGAGAGCATATTCAGAGAGTAAAATATTATACCGGTGTTTTGCTGAAATATCTGGTTAAATTTTATCCGGAATATGAATTGACAGAAGAAGATGTGGAATTGATTGTCAATGCTTCTGCTCTGCATGATCTTGGCAAAATTGCAATTCCGGACAGTATTTTGCTAAAGCCGGGCAGGCTTACCAGTGAGGAATATGAGGAAATTAAAAAACACACGATTTATGGCTGTGAACTTTTAGAAAATTTTAAGCAGGAAGAAGATGATTTCTACCGCTATTGCTATGAAATCTGCCGTTATCATCATGAGAGATATGACGGAAAGGGATATCCGGACAAATTGTCAGGAGATGAGATTCCAATCTGGGCGCAGGTGGTGTCCATTGCAGATGTGTATGATGCATTGGTCAGCAAGCGCGTTTATAAGGAACCCTATGCGGTGGCAGAAGCGGCTCGGATGATTTTTGACGGTGAGTGCGGAACCTTTTCCCCGCAGATTCTGGATTGTTTCGGACTGGCGAAGGAAGAGTTTTTCCAGGCAACGGAGACGAAGTTATCCTTTGCAGATGTAGAAAGTGTGAATTAGAGGCCAGAGCATGCCTGGGACCTGCCTGCGGTGCGCTCCGGAATAAGAACCTTCGGGAATCGAACTGTTTCCGGGGGTTTTTGCATATATTATTCCGGCGGTTAAATATCGCAGTTTTTACTTGTCTGAATTTCCATCTGCCACGTTGTGCCCGATAAAGCGGGGCAGGCCCTCATCAATCGTTGTAACCCTCGCTACAACTCATTCTTCCGCCTTGCGGATGAAAATTTATCCTACGTAAAATTCTGCGATATTTAGCCGCCGGAGTAATAGCAACAGTTCAGCTTTCAGCCTCACTGTTAAGGAATCTGCCCATTCCAAATGTCTACGTTCCGCTCCGGTCAGCGCTGGACAAATGTCCCCCGGAGTAATACCTGCATAGTAACAGTTCAGCCTTTGCCCTTACTGTTACAGAATCCAGCCCATTAAAGTTTGCTTTCAGCAAAGGGCTGGATTCCTTGCTCAATCTACACATTCTCACGGACTTTGCAGCAAGTGCAAAGTCCTGGGCTGAACTGTTACCCTGCATAGATTCAGATTGCCGCTCGCAACTTGCCAAATTCTTGATTATATCATATAATATAGGAAGTATGCTTTTAGAGTGTGTTATTAATTGCGTCATATATCTGTCGGAAAGCATATTTCAACACGCTCTGGAAAAGAGGTTATATATGGAGAAATTAGATAGATTGCTGGAACGTCTGGAATACACCCTGGTACAGGGGACATCTGATCTGGAGATTACACAGGTGGTATACGATTCCAGAAAAGTGACAAAGGGCTGCCTTTTCGTATGTATCAAAGGCGCGGTGTCTGACGGTCATGTTTATGCGAAGGAAGCGGCAGAGAAAGGCGCGGCGGCCCTTCTGGTTCAGGAAGAGGTAAAAGCGCCGGAATCTGTTGCGGTGATAAAGGTGGAAGATACCAGATACGGTCTGGCGCTGGTGTCTGCCGCCTGGTTCCATTATCCAGCAGAAAAGCTGAAAGTAATCGGCGTCACCGGAACCAAAGGGAAAACCACCACTACTTATATGGTGAAATCCATTCTGGAGCAGGCGGGCTATCGGGTGGGATTAATTGGCACCATTGAAGCGGTGATCGGGGATCAGGCAATTCCGGCAAAGAATACTACGCCCGAATCTTATATTGTACAGGAGTACTTTCACCAGATGGTGGAACAGGGCTGTCAGTGCGCAGTGATGGAAGTGTCCTCCCAGGGGCTGATGATGCATCGTACAGCGGGAATTTTGTTTGATATGGGAATCTTTACCAATATTGAGCCGGATCATATCGGGCCCAATGAACATGCTTCCTTTGAAGAATACCTGGCATGCAAGGGAATGCTGTTTCGCCAGTGCAAAACAGGAATTGTCAATATCGACGATGTTCATTGGAAACAGGTAACAGAGGGTCATACCTGCGAGCTGGAAACCTTTGGATTTGCACCGGAAGCGGATCTGCGGGCAGAAGATGTCCATCTGGTAAAACGGCCGGGATATCTGGGCGTGGCTTATCAGGCAAAGGGCCTTGTGGATATGGAAGTGGAAATTGATGTGCCGGGGCGGTTCAGCGTGTACAATTCCCTGACAGCTATCGCCATCTGCCGCCATTTTCAAGTGACAGAGGAGAATATGAAGCAGGCATTGAAGGCGGCCCGGGTGAAAGGGAGAATTGAGGTGATCCCGGTGTCGAACGAATTTACGCTGATGATTGACTATGCCCATAATGCCATGAGCCTGGAGAGTTTGCTTGGAACCTTAAAGGAATATCAGCCCAAACGTCTGGTGTGCTTATTTGGATGCGGCGGAAACCGTTCCAAGCTGCGCCGCTATGAGATGGGGGAAGTGTCCGGCAGATTGGCAGATTTGACAATTATTACGTCCGATAACCCAAGATTCGAGGAACCGCAAGATATTATAGATGATATTAAAACAGGAATTAATAAAACAGAAGGTAAATATGTAGAAATTTCCGATCGCAAGGAGGCCATCCGGTATGCCATAGCGAAGGGTGAGCCGGGAGACGTCATTGTGCTTGCGGGAAAGGGCCATGAAGACTACCAGGAAATCAAAGGCCAGAAGTACCCTATGGATGAACGTGTGCTGATTCAGGAAGTGTTGGAGGAACTGGCACAGGAAAAAGAAAACAGGTGATGCAGCGATGGCAGAATATGCCAATATTATTATTGATATTTCTCATGAAAAGCTGGATAAGACTTTCCAGTACAGAGTGCCGGGGCGGCTCCGGGAAATTCTTGCCCTGGGAATGCAGGTGGAAATTCCCTTTGGGAAGGGCCAGCGAAAAACTACCGGCTATGTGGTGGAGCTGACCGATGTGCCGGAATACGATGTAGAGAAGTTAAAAGAGATCCAGGGCGTGGTAAAGGACAGCATTCCCATCGAATCCCAGCTGATTGCCCTTGCAGGCTGGATGCGGGAAAATTACGGCGGGACCATGAACCATGCTTTAAAAACCGTGCTTCCCATTAAGCAGAAAACAAAAGAAAAAAAACAGCGCTTTGTGAAGCTGGAATTAGAGGAACAAAAGGCGAAAGGGCAGCTTGCCGTTTTTGAAAAAAAGAACCACAAGGCCAGAGCACGGCTGTTAGAAGCGCTGATGGAGCAAAGCCCCCTGCCTTATGAGATGGTAACGGGCAAACTGAATATCACTGCTTCTGTGGTGAAAGCCATGAAAGAGATGGAGATTCTAAGCGTGGAAGAGCGGCGGCTGTACCGCAGTCCTTTTGGAGAAGAATTTCAAAAAGAAAAGAAGCGGATTGTGTTAAATCCGAAGCAGCAGGAAATTGTGGAGGAAATCTGGCGGGAATTTACCCGGGAAAACCACCATACCTGGCTGCTTCACGGAGTGACAGGAAGCGGTAAGACAGCAGTTTACATAGAATTGATAGAGCGGGTGGTGAAAGCTGGAAAACAGGCCATTGTGCTGATTCCTGAGATTGCCTTGACTTATCAGACCGTGGTGCGCTTTTACCAGCGTTTTGGAGAACGGGTTTCTGTATTGAATTCCAAAATGTCGGCCGGAGAACGGTACGATCAGTTTGAACGGGCAAAGGGAGGGGAACTGGATGTGATGATCGGTCCCCGTTCCGCATTGTTCACGCCGTTTTCAAATCTTGGAATTATAATCATAGACGAAGAGCACGAAACCAGCTATAAAAGTGAAACTCTGCCCAGGTATCATGCAAGAGAAACTGCGATTCAGCGGGCAAAGATGGCGGGCGCAAGCGTAGTGTTAGGTTCGGCCACTCCTTCTTTGGACAGTTACTATCAGGCGAAAAAGGGAGCGTACCGTCTGCTGGAAATGACAGAAAGAATTGAGGAAAAACCGCTGCCGGCGTGTGAGATTGTGGATTTGCGGGAAGAATTAAAACAGGGGAACCGTTCGATTTTAAGCGGGCGTCTCCAGGAGCTGATGGAAGAACGGTTAAAGAACCATCAGCAGATCATGCTGTTTATCAACCGCCGGGGCATGGCCGGGTTTGTTTCCTGCCGCGCCTGCGGGCATGTGCTGAAATGCCCCCACTGCGATGTTTCTTTAAGCCAGCATAACAACGGCAGAATGGTATGCCATTACTGCGGCTATGAAGAACCGATTCCTCAGGTCTGTCCGGAATGCGGTTCCAAATATATCGGCGGATTTAAGGCCGGCACCCAGAAAATAGAAGAGATTGTAAAGAAGAAATTCCCCGAAGCCAGAACGCTTCGAATGGATTTTGACACTACAAGAAATAAATCAGGATATGAGAAAATCCTCTCAGCCTTTGCCAATCAAGAGGCGGATATTTTGATCGGCACGCAGATGATTGTTAAGGGTCATGATTTTCCCAATGTAACGCTGGTAGGCGTGCTGGCGGCGGATTTGTCATTGTTTGTCAGTGATTTTCATGGGGCGGAACGCACGTTTCAGCTTCTGACCCAGGCGGCAGGCCGGGCCGGGCGGGGGCGGCTGCCCGGAGAAGTGGTAATACAGACCTATCATCCAAATCATTATTGTATTGAATTGGCTGGGAAGCAGGATTATACTGGTTTCTATGAGACGGAGATTGCCTGCCGGAAGCTGATGGATTATCCGCCCTGCGGCCAGATGCTGGCAATGCTTGTGGCGTCGAAAGATGATATGACGGCCATGCTAAGCGCAGAACTTCTGGCAAAAAAAGTATGCCAGGCCAAAGAGAAAGGAAAGCTGGCCGGGCTGACTGTGGTTGGGCCGGCAAATGCCGCTGTGGCCAAGGTGAAAGACATTTATAAAAAGGTGATATATTTTAAGCATGAAGATTATGGGAAATTGGTAAAGATAAAGGATGCACTGGAGGAATTTATAAACAGCCATCGGGAATTTGCCAGTGTTATCATACAGTTTGATTTTAATCCCATGAATGGTTTTTAAGGATAGATTTTTATTATTTTGACTGAAGGAGGAAGAGAATTATGGCGCTGCGGAACATTCGCCAGTTGGGTGATGACATTTTAAAGAAAAAGTGCAGGGAGGTGAAAGAAGTAACTCCCAAGATTAAAGAACTGATTGAGGATATGTTCGATACCATGTACGATGGAAACGGCGTGGGACTTGCTGCGCCCCAGGTGGGAGTCTTAAAGCGTCTGATCGTAATTGATATCGGGGATGGCCCCATTGTTCTGATCAATCCCCGGGTCATTGAAAGCCGGGGAGAGCAGACGGGTGATGAAGGGTGCCTGAGCCTGCCGGGAAAGGCGGGAGTGGTTACCAGACCTTACTATGTAAAAGTTGAAGCCTGGAATGAAAATATGGAACGGTTTGAGATGGAAGGGGAGGAGCTCTTAGCGCGGGCATTCTGCCATGAAATCGATCATTTGGACGGCCATATGTACGTGGAGAAGATCGAAGGCCCTCTGCATGATGTTGTGTATGAGGAGGAAGAATAAAGGAATGAAAATCATTTTTATGGGAACGCCGGATTTTTCTGTGGGAACGTTAGAGGCGCTGATTCAGGCCGGGCATGAGATTGCCCTGGTGGTGACCCAGCCGGATAAACCCAAAGGCCGGGGGAAGAACATGCAGTTTTCACCGGTGAAAGAAGCGGCTCTGGCCCATGGGCTGGAGGTTTATCAGCCGAAGCGGGTGCGGGAGCCGGAATGTGTGGAATATTTAAGGAAGCAGGAAGCGGATATCATGGTGGTGGTGGCCTTTGGTCAGATCCTCTCCAAAGAAATTCTGGATATGCCAAGGTTTGGATGTGTGAATGTTCATGCATCTCTGCTGCCCAAATACCGGGGCGCCGCGCCTATCCAGTGGGCAGTCATCCATGGGGAAAAGGTAACGGGAGTTACCACCATGCGGATGGATGAGGGCATAGATACCGGGGATATGATTTTGAAAGAAGAAGTGGAGCTCCGGGAAGATGAGACAGGAGGAAGTCTGTTTGACCGGCTGGCTGAGAAGGGTGCAAAGCTTTGCGTCAGGACTTTGGAGGAAATTGCAAAGGGAACTGCTGTGTATACGCCTCAGCGCCATGAAGAGGCAACCCACACTTCCATGATAAAGAAGCGGTTGGGCGAGATGGACTGGAAAAGGCCCGCCCGGGAATTGGAATGCCTGATCCGCGGGCTGAATCCCTGGCCCAGCGCGTACACTTATCTGGACGGGAAGACCCTGAAGATCTGGAAGGCAGAGGTAAAAAACGGTGATTCGGAAAGGAATCGTGAGGCAGGAACTGCTGCCGGAGAGGTCTGTGAGCCAGGAACTGCTGCCGGAGAGGCCCGTGAGCCAGGAATCGTAGCCAAAGTTACTAAAGACGCCATTGAGGTGCAGACCGGTGAAGGGATTCTGGTTCTGAAGGAACTGCAGTTAGAAGGCAAGAAGCGGCTCAGCGCCGATGCATTTTTGCGGGGATTTGCTGTAGAGGCCGGAAAAAAACTGGGGAAAAATCCTGAATGAAATCTTGATGGAACGGTAATTATGCAGAGATAAGAAAAGGAGTGTTTGTATGCCATATTATTATTATTTTGACCCAACGTATATCCTGGTGATTATCGGAGCAGTGATCTGCCTGATTGCATCAGCAAGAGTAAAAACTACATTTAACAAATTCAATAAAGTCCGGAGCATGTCGGGCATGACAGGAGCTCAGGCAGCGGAACGCATTTTGCATGCGGCGGGAATCTACGATGTGACAGTTCAGCATGTTTCCGGGAATCTGACAGACCATTATGATCCGAGAAATAAGACCTTAAGGCTCTCTGACAGCGTATACGGCTCCGCTTCTGTGGCGGCAGTGGGCGTGGCGGCTCATGAGTGCGGCCATGCAATCCAGCATCAGCAGTCCTATGCGCCCTTAAGCATCCGCAGCGCCATCGTTCCGGTGGCGAATTTCGGTTCATTTATCGCATGGCCGCTGATTGTCATTGGTTTTTTCATTACCAGCAGTACCGGAAGTCTGCTGATTAATCTTGGAATTCTGTGTTTTTCTCTGACGGTATTGTTTCAGATTGTGACCCTTCCGGTGGAGTTTAACGCTTCCAGCCGTGCAGTGCGGATTCTGGGAGAAACCGGAATTTTAGGCGAAGAAGAACTCCGGGGAACCAGGAAAGTGCTTGGCGCAGCAGCCTTAACCTATGTGGCGGGCGCTGCCTCTGCCATTCTGCAGTTGTTGAGGCTTCTGCTTCTCTCCAGCGGAAGAGATGACTGATCGTTTGGGAACTACTGCCCGGCAGTAGGAGCAGAAACTTTTCTGTTCCAAGTATACAGGAAGTTCAGGAGGAATTATGGACAGTAATACCAGAAACAGCAGGGAACTGATACTGGATGTTTTGCTGGCAGTGACCAGAGACGGCATGTACAGCCATATTGCCATCCGGAATATGCTGGACAAATACAGGTATCTTCCCAAACAGGAGCGGAGCTTTATTAAGCGGGTCTGCGAAGGCACGCTGGAGCGCATGATATGGATTGATTATGTGCTGAACCAATGTTCCAGTGTGAAAGTAAATAAAATGAAGCCGGTGATTCGCTGCATTTTGAGAAGCGGCGTTTATGAATTGAAATATATGGATGCGGTTCCGGCTTCCGCTACCTGCAATGAGGCGGTGAAGCTGGCGCAGAAATGGGGATTTCGGAACCTGAAGGGATTTGTCAACGGCGTATTGCGGAGCGTCAGCCGGAATCTGTCCGAACTTGCCATGCCGGATCGGGACAAAGAGCCTTTGGAATATCTTTCCATTGCCGGTTCCATGCCGGTGTGGATTCTGGAATTGTGGCAGCAATCCTATTCCTTGGAACAAATTGAAAGATTTCTGGAAGCATTTTTGACAGAGATGCCCGCTGCCATCCGGGTGAATCCCTTAAAAACAACCAAAGGAGAATTGAAAAAAGAATTAGAGGAAGCTCAGATTCAGGCGGAAGAATCTGAGCTGGAAGACGTTTTGATGATTAAAAATTATGATTTTCTGGAGAAAATTCCGGCTTTCCGGGAGGGAAAATTCCATGTGCAGGACATCAGTTCCATGCAGGTGGGCCTGTGGGCTGCGCCGAAGGAACATAGTTTTGTGGTGGATGTCTGTGCAGCTCCCGGGGGAAAGAGCCTCCATGCGGCGGAGCTGATGCATGGAACCGGAATGGTGGAAGCAAGGGATTTGAGTCCCCGCAAAGTGTCCCTGATACAGGAGAACATTGAGCGGTGTCAGCTTCCCAATGTCCGCGCAGTTCAGGCAGACGCCCGGATACCGGATCAGAAATTAATGGGACAGGCTGATCTTGTCATTGCGGACCTGCCCTGTTCCGGTCTGGGGGTTCTTGGGAAAAAAGCCGATATTAAATATAAAGTGACCAGAGAAGCATGCAAAGACCTGGCGGCTCTTCAGCGGGAAATACTGGATACGGTATGCCAGTATGTAAAAGAGGGCGGGATTCTGATTTACAGTACCTGCACCATCAATCCCGGAGAAAATCAGGAAAACACGGCATGGTTCTTACGGGAACATCCGGAATTTTCTCTGGAAAAGCAGCAGCAGATTTTGCCGGAGAAAGGAATCTGCGATGGGTTCTTCCTGGCAAAATTTGTGAGAAATTGATAGAGGAAGATATGGAGAAAGCAGATATAAAGTCATGGAATCAGAAAGAACTGGGTGAATTTTTGATATCCCTTGGGGAAAAACCTTTTCGGGCAAAACAGATCTATCCCTGGCTGCACGTGAAACATGCAGAAACATTTGAGGAAATGACGGATATTTCGAAGAAGTTAAAGGAAAAATTAATAAACACATGTAAACTGACCGTGCTGCGGCAGGAGGATGTGCAGTGTTCTAAGATAGACGGAACCAGAAAATATCTCTTTGCCCTGCCGGATGGAAATATGGTGGAAAGCGTCTGGATGCATTACAGGCATGGAAACAGCGTGTGCATTTCTTCTCAGGCAGGGTGCAGAATGGGCTGCAGGTTCTGCGCTTCTACCTTAGACGGACTGGTGCGGAACCTTACGCCGGCAGAGATGTTGGACCAGGTTTACCGGATTCAGGAGGATACCGGGGAGCGGGTATCCCATGTGGTAGTTATGGGAACGGGAGAGCCTCTGGACAATTATGAGAATCTTTTGAAATTTATCCGGCTGATATCGGATGAAAACGGAATGAATATCAGTCAGCGGAACCTTACGGTTTCCACCTGCGGCATTGTGCCCGCCATGTACCGGCTGGCGGAGGAAAAACTGCAGATTACTTTGGCTTTGTCTCTGCATGCTTCTTCCCAGGAAAAGCGCATGGAGCTGATGCCGGTAGCAAAAAAATATGACATTCAACAGGTGGTGGAAGCCTGTAAGGACTATTTTGCAAAGACAGGGCGGCGGATTACATTTGAATACAGCCTGGTAAGGGGCGTCAATGACAGAGACGGGGATGCATGGCAGCTTGGAGAGCTGATCCGGGGGATGAACTGCCATGTAAATCTGATTCCGGTGAACCCCATTAAAGAACGGAATTACCTGCAGCCGGATTCGCAGGTTATTTTGAATTTCAAAAATAAACTTGAAAAAAATGGAATAAATGTTACTATAAGAAGGGAAATGGGCAGAGATATTGACGGAGCCTGTGGACAGTTAAGAAAGAAATTTTCAGAAAGGCAGGGTAAGGCATGAAGACTTTTTCCAAAACGGATACAGGGAGAAGACGGGATATGAATCAGGACTATAAGTATACTTCAGAGACTCCGGTTGGAAACCTGCCGAATCTGTTTATCTTAGCAGATGGGATGGGCGGCCACAACGCCGGGGACTATGCCTCCAGGTATACGGTGGAGACGATTGTGGATTCTGTGCAAAACAACAGTGACACATCGCCCGTTGCCATCATCCGTCAGGCAATTGGCCAGGCAAACCGGGCAGTCATGGAAAAGGCTCAGACAGATATTGATTTGGAAGGGATGGGAACCACTGTGGTGGTGGCGACCATATGGAAACAGGAACTGTGCGTGGCCAATGTGGGCGACAGCCGGCTGTATCTGGCCGGAAAAGAAGCGTTTACCCAGATCACAAAAGATCATTCCTATGTACAGGAGATGGTGCGCCGGGGGGAGATTTCCCCGGAAGCGGCAAGACTTCATCCTGATCGGAATATCATAACCAGAGCTGTAGGCGGAGGATACGGAATAGAGGTGGACTTTTTTGAAGTGGAACTGAAAGAAGGAGACCGGATTCTGATGTGCTCCGATGGTTTGACAGATATGCTGGAAGATGAAGAAATCTTTGAAATTATAAATGAAAAGCAGAATATAGAGGATGCCGTTGAAGAGTTGATAGAAGCAGCTAATGATTACGGCGGAAATGATAATATTACAGTGATTTTGACAGAACCATTTTCAGATGAGGTGAAAATATGTTAAAAGAAGGAGTCTATCTTGCAGACAGATATGAAATAGTAGGAAAAGCAGGAAGCGGCGGAATGTCCGATGTGTATAAAGCGAAAGATCATACCTTGGGGCGTTTTGTGGGAATTAAGGTTCTGAAGCAGGAATTTTCAGATGATGTGAACTTTGTGACGAAGTTCCGTACGGAGGCCCAGTCTGCGGCAGGTCTGGAACATCCGAATATCGTAAATATTTATGATGTGGGAAGCGAAAATTCCATCCATTATATTGTGATGGAGTACGTAGAGGGGATTACCCTGAAAACTTATATCGAGAAGAAAGGGCAGCTTTCTTTCAAGGAGGCAGTCAGTATTGCCATTCAGGTAGGCAGAGGAATCGAGGCGGCGCATAACAAGCATATTATTCACCGTGACATTAAGCCTCAGAATATTATTATTTCTACGGAAGGAAAAGTGAAGGTAACGGATTTCGGAATCGCCAAGGCGGCAACCAACAATACCATCAGTTCTGATGTGATGGGGTCGGTGCATTATGCTTCTCCGGAGCAGGCCAGAAATGGATTTGTGGACGGCAAAAGCGACATTTATTCCCTTGGAATTGTGATGTATGAAATGGTAACGGGCCGGGTGCCCTTTGACGGGGAATCCACAGTGGCGGTGGCCATTCAGCATCTGCAGGAGGAAATGGTGGCGCCAAGCGCCTATGCCCCCAATCTTCCCATCAGCATGGAAAAGATTATTTTAAAATGCACCCAGAAAAGCCCGGACAGGCGGTATGACAGCATCAGCGATCTGCTGATTGATTTGAAAAAAGCGTTAATCAGCCCGGACGAGGATTTTGTGGTAATGGTTCCTCTTGGACAGCAGGATAAGACACGGGTCATGAAGTCGGAGGAAGTGGAAAGCATCAAGCAGCAGACCAGAAATATTTATTATCAGGAGGAACTGGAAGAAGAGGACGAGGAAGAAGAGGACGAGGATGACGAGGGGTTTTTAAATCCCAAAATGGAGAAAGCCGTTACCATCATGGGAATTGTGGCGGCAGTAGTGATCGTTGCCATTATTATTTACATCGGCGGAAGCTTTCTGGGATTGTTTAAGTTCGGAGGCGGAGAAAAAGAGGAGAAGAAAGACTCGGAGATAAAAACAGAGGCAGATGAAAAAGACGAAGACGAAGAAAAGGAAGAAGAATCTGAGAAAGTGGAAATGATTGATTTAAAAGGCTATACCTTTGAGGAGGCAATGGATGTGCTGAATCAGATGCACCTTGGAATTGAAAGGGACGGGGAAGAGTCTTCTGAGGAATATCCGGAAGGCCAGATTGTGTCTCAGAGTGTGGAAAAAGGAGCCATGGTGGAGAAAAACACCACAATTCGGGTCGTCATCAGCAGCGGTCCGGGAGAATTTGATGTGCCGGATGTGAAGGGGAAGACAAAAGGCGATGCAGAAACCACTTTGCGCAATGCCGGCCTGGTTCCGGTGTTTGATTACCAGTCTGACAACTCAATTCCCAACGATCAGGTGATTTCCCAGGACCCGGAGGCAGGAGCCAAAGCGAAAAAGGGAGACACCGTCACAGTGATGTTAAGCAAAGGAAGAGAAACGGTAAGGATGCCGGATGTATGGAATAAACCGGAGGCAGATGCCAGGGCGGAAATTGAAAGTTTGGGACTTACGGTAGCCAGCACTTCTTCGGACTATAGCGATGAAATACCGGAAGGGAATGTAATGGGGCAGAGCATTGCTCCTGACAAAGTAGTGGAACAGGGAACCCAGGTGACACTGACCATCAGCTTGGGGAAAAAGATCACGACCCAGTATTATTCTCTGAATAATTATAACATTGAGCTTCCCAGAAGCATTCCAGAAGACGCCATTCGGGTGGAAGCGAAAATCACTCTCTACAAATCAGAAGGAAATGACGCCATCAATTCCTGGACCGCAACGTCATTCCCCTTTACGGTAAATGTGTCCAATATTGAAAACTGCAGCCAGGGATATTTTGTCATTGACTGGGAGTGGGTTTATCGGGATGAAGATGATGCGGAGATCACAGAAACCGATCAGACAACCATTGACGGCGTTGGATTTACTCAGAATTAATGGAAAAGGCAATGGCAGTTTGATTGCTTTTATCAGAATATATACTCGTGAGTAAAATCATTTGCCGACAGATCTTTCACAGCTTTGAGGAAAAAGCAAATGATTTGGCAAATAAGTATGCTCGTGAGTATAACATGGGAAGTGAAAGATGCAGGGAAAGATAGTGAAAGGGATTGCCGGCTTCTACTATGTGTATACAGAGGAAGCCGGAATCTTCGAATGTAAGGCAAAAGGAATTTTCAGAAAAGAGAAAATAAAACCTCTGGTGGGAGACAATGTGGAGATGGAACCCATCAGCCTAGAAGAAAAGACCGGCAATATTGTCAGGATATTGAAACGGAACAATGAGTTAATCCGCCCTGCAGTGGCAAATGTGGATCAGGCTCTTATAATCTTTGCAGCGGACAAGCCAAAGCCAAATTTCAACCTGCTGGATCGCTTTTTGGTTATGATGGAACAGCGGCAGGTAAAGACCGTAATCTGTTTTAACAAGCAGGATCTTGCAGAAAACGAAGATCTTCTGAGACTCGAGGGAATCTACGGAGGATGCGGTTATGAAATTCTCTTTGTCAGCGCAAAAAAAGAACAGGGAATCGGGGAACTTTTGCAGGTATTGGACCAAAAAACTACCACGGTGGCAGGTCCCTCCGGGGTGGGCAAGTCCTCCATTATCAATTTGCTGCAGCCTAAGGCGCAGATGGAAACCGGGGATATCAGTGGGAAAATTGAACGGGGAAAGCACACCACCCGTCATTCCCAGCTTATCCGCATTCAGGAGCAGACTTATATTATGGATACGCCCGGCTTCAGTTCCATCTACCTGACAGGGATGGAACAGCAGGATCTGCCGTTGTATTTTCGGGAATTCAGGAAATATGAACCCTATTGCCGGTTTCAGGGATGCAGCCATATTCATGAACCGGACTGCGGCGTGAAGCAGGCGTTGGAAGAGGGTGCGATCAGCCCTGTCCGGTATGAAAATTATATAATATTATATGAAGAATTAAAAAATATCAGGAGGAGAAAGCTATGAATTATTTATCACCGTCCATTTTATCGGCAGATTTTTCAAAGTTGGGAGAACAGCTTCGGGAAATTGACGAAGCTGGAGCAGAATATGTGCATATTGATGTGATGGACGGAGCTTTTGTGCCCAGTATTTCTTTTGGCATGCCGCTGATACGGTCCATCCGCCCCTGTACCTGCCGGGTTTTTGATGTGCATCTGATGGTGGAGGAGCCTATTCGTTATATACAGGAGTTTGCAGACTGCGGGGCAGACATTATTACGGTTCATGCGGAAGCGTGCATGCATCTGGATCGGACAGTGGAGGCCATCCGGGAAAAAGGAATCCGTCCGGCGGTGGCATTGAATCCGGCAACCAGCCTGAACGCGCTGGAATATATTCTGCCCAAACTGGATATGGCGCTTCTTATGTCGGTGAATCCAGGATTCGGCGGGCAGAAGTTTATTCCCTATTCCCTTCCTAAAATTCGCAGATTAAGGCAAATCATAGAAGAAAAAGGGCTCAAGACAGACATTGAAGTGGACGGCGGGGTGACATTGTCCAATGTGGAAGAGATTATGCAGGCCGGAGCCAATGTGATTGTGTCAGGCAGCGCAGTTTTTCAGGGGAATATTTCGGAAAATGTGAGAAAATTCCGGGAATTGATGAAATAGTTTCGGAAAGCAGGGATAACATGGCGCATTTTTTTAGGACGGAGGAAAAATATGGAAGGGTTGATTATCAGCGGCGGACGTCTGGAGGACGTATTTGCGGCTTCCTATGTAAAAGAGCATCACTTTGACATTACGATTGCCGTAGATGCGGGAATGGGATTTTTCTACCGGAAAGTCATGGCGCCGGATTTTATTGTGGGAGATTTTGATTCTGTAAATCCAAAGGTTTTGCGGAAGTTTACGGAAATGGAGAAAGGCAGGCCGAAGATTTTGCAGTTTCAGCCGGAAAAAGATGAAACAGACACGGAAATTGCAGTTCGCACTGCTATTGACCAGGGATGCAAAAAGATACATATTCTTGGCGCTACCGGTTCCAGAATGGATCATGCGCTGGGAAATATCCATCTTCTTGGCATGGCCATGGAACATGGAGTGGAAGCGGTCATTGCAGATGCCAACAACCGAATCCGCATGGTGAACCAGGGGTTTGCGCTCCGCAGAGAGGAGCAGTACGGGGATTATGTGTCTTTGATTCCCTTTACGCCCCAGGTGACAGGGCTGACCCTGAAGGGCTTTAAATACCAGGTGGAGGATTTTACACTGAAATGTTATCATTCCCTTGGAGTCAGCAATGAGATTGCAGAGGAACAGGCTGAAATTGCTTTTCAGGAAGGGACGCTTCTGGTGATAGAATCTAAGGATTGACTTCGGGCGAAACAGGGTGTGGGAATAAACCAAAGGTTTAAAATGAACCAAAGCTATGAGAGGCGAAAATTCTAAAAATATAAGAAAAGCCAAAGGAGATTAAGATAAAATGAAACTGGGAATCGTAGGTTTGCCCAATGTGGGAAAAAGTACATTATTTAATTCACTGACAAAGGCAGGGGCAGAGTCGGCCAATTACCCCTTCTGTACCATAGACCCCAATGTGGGCGTCGTGGCAGTGCCGGATGAACGGTTAAAGAAGCTGGGGGATTTGTACCAGTCTAAAAAGGTGACCCCGGCAGTCATTGAATTTGTGGATATTGCCGGCCTGGTAAAGGGAGCCAGCAAAGGAGAGGGATTGGGCAACCAGTTTCTGTCCAATATCCGTGAAGTGGACGCCATTGTCCATGTGGTGCGCTGCTTTGAGGACAGCAATATTGTCCATGTGGACGGAAGCATCAATCCGGTGCGGGATATAGAAACCATTAATCTGGAATTGATTTTTTCCGATATTGAGATTCTGGAACGGAGAATTGCCAAAACCAGCAAGGGAGCCAGAATGGACAAGGCCCTGGCCAAAGAATTAAATCTTTTGGAGCGGGTAAAAGCCCATCTGGAAGATGGAAAGCTGGCAAAGACCTTTGAGCTGGAAGATGAGGACGAGGAACTTTGGTTTTCCGGATATAATCTTCTGACGGCAAAGCCTGTGATTTATGCGGCAAATGTGAAAGAAGACGATTTGGCGGACGACGGAGCGGGAAATTCCTTTGTGCAGGAAGTACGGGCCAATGCAGAGAAAGAGAGCTGCGAGGTTTTTGTGATCTGCGCCCAGATTGAGCAGGAGATTGCAGAACTGGATGAGGAAGAAAAGGCAATGTTTCTGGAAGAGCTGGGCTTAAAGGAGTCCGGTTTGGAAAAATTAATTAAGGCAAGCTACAGCCTGCTGGGGCTGATCAGCTATCTGACTTCAGGGGAAGACGAAACACGGGCATGGACCATCAAAAAGGGCACGAAAGCGCCCCAGGCGGCAGGAAAAATCCATTCGGATTTTGAACGTGGATTTATCCGCGCAGAGGTGGTGAATTTCCAGGATCTGCTGGACTGCGGCTCTCTTTCGGCTGCAAAGGAGAACGGTCTGGTAGGACTGGAGGGGAAGGAATACGTGGTGAAGGACGGAGATGTAATCCTGTTCCGGTTTAATGTCTGAGTTTGGACCCGAACTTGTTTCTGTGCAGAAAGTTCCCTGAAGTTTTCGGAGTTTTTGAAGAGATTTCAGATAATTCCGAGAGCTTCGGGGTTTTTTTGATCTGGAAAGGAAGGAAGAACATGAAAACAGAAAGCAGAAGATTTTACCGGGCTCTTGCATCCCTGGTGATACCGATTACCATTCAGAATTTTATCACCAACGCGGTGAATTCTGCGGATGTGTTTATGCTGGGTTATGTGGGGCAGACGGAATTGTCGGCGGTGTCTTTGGCGAACCAGTTCCAGTTTTTGCTGTCAGGAGTGTTTTTCGGCATTTCCTCCGGCGTTACCATGCTGGCTTCCCAGTACTGGGGGAAGAAGGATACGAATTCCATTCAGGCGGTTATGGGAATAGCCATGAAGATTGCAGCCGTGATTACTGTGATCCTTGCCGTAGGCGCAGTGGCGGCGCCGGGTGCGCTGATGCGGATCTATACCAATGATGAGACGTTGATTTCCATTGGAGCCGGATACCTGAGGATCATCGGCGTTTCCTATGTGTGCATGAGTTTTTCCCAGGTGTATCTCTGCGCTCTGCGGAGTATGGAACGGGCGCAGTTAAGTACGGTGATCAGTACAACCGCCCTGCTTATGAATATTGTGCTGAATGCCGTCTTTATTTTTGGAATTGGCGGCGCGCCGAAGCTGGGAGTTCTGGGAGTGGCGATAGGAACGGTGACGGCCCGGGTAGTGGAACTGCTATTGTGCTTTGCAGACGCCCTCCGGGGAAAAGTATTTCGGATGGACCTGAAAGTGATGTTTGGAAGCCATCGGCTGCTGTTTCAGGATTTTGTGAAATATGCGGTTCCTGCATTGATCAATGACTGTGCCTGGACTGTGGCGTTTTCCATGTATTCCGCCATTATGGGGCGGCTGAATGCAGATGTGGTGGCGGCAAGTTCCGTAGCTTCCACAGTGCGCAATCTCTGTACCATTCTCTGTTTTGCTCTGGGGGCAGGCGCTTCGGTGCTGCTGGGTATTGAAATCGGCGAGGGCAGACTGGAACTGGCAAAGCGGGATGCCAGAAGATCCTGTTATGTGACATTGGCAATCGGGGTGTTGACCGGACTTTTTCTGCTGCTGATCCGTCCTCTGGTGTTTTACTTTTTCCACCTGTCGGATCGGGCTGCAGGATATCTGAACATTATGCTGCTGATCAGTTCCTATTATGTGGTGGGGCAGGCTATGAACACCCTTTTGATTGCCGGAATTTTCCGGGCAGGCGGAGATTCCAGATTCGGAATGATCTGTGATATTATCGACATGTGGTGTGTCAGCGTTCCTCTGGGAATTATGGCGGCGTTTGTGCTGAAGCTTCCGCCGATGGCCGTGTATTTCGTCCTGTGTCTGGATGAGTTCTGGAAGATTCCCGTGGTGTACCGCCATTATAAGAGTTTCCGGTGGCTGAAGGATATCACAAGGGAATATGACGGGCGGCAGTAAAATTATACTTTACACTCCCGGAAATATTTGTTACAATAATAACATAAATTTAGTTTGATAGTCACAGGATATTTGCCATGCGTGACAGGCATATAGAATTAAAAATAATATTATCAAGTTTGGGAGTCAGTCTTACGGAACTTGATAAGATAAAAGATTGATGATTTAAGAATTGAAGGGATTATTCAGGAGGTTAAGGTGAGAACATGAAAGGTGCATTAGGAGATCCGGAGACACGAAGGATTTTGAATACAGGACGGAAAGAGACGAAGAAAGAGACTGCCCTCAGGATGCTGAAGGACGGAGAGTTATCTTTAGATAAGGTTGCAGAATATGCAGGACTTAAGGAGGAAGAAGTAAAGCAGCTTGCAGAACTGGAGAATTTGTAAGAGTTCAGCCCAGAACCTTGCACTCGCTGTAACGAACTGTTACAGAACATCTGAAATATTTTATTAATTGCTTGCTTTTCAGGAATTTTTGTGTTACACTGAAAAACAAATGAATCGAAAGGGGTGGAGAGATGTTTCACGTTTCTTGCAGATAAAACAGAATATGCGCTTACAATTTGGCAGCTTACGGCTGTGAGATTGCTGCGCCTGTTGCAGGAAAGTGATAAGTCTCTCTAACTCTATATCGTGATGCCGTTGCTTTAAGTGACGGTATCTTTACGTATATTGAGCCGCAGGAATTGACTTTCCTGCGGCTTTTTACTTTTTGTCATTTATAGGGATCTCAGCCCGAAAAAATCAAGTCAGCAGCGCTGACCGGAGGAATATTCTTCGCAAAGCGCCGTGGGGCGGGGAAAGGAGAACAGAAATTATGTCATTGATTCAAATAGAAAACCTCACATTTTCTTATCCCGGAAGCTATGACAATATCTTTGAGCATGTCAGCTTCCAGATTGACACAGACTGGAAACTGGGGTTTGTGGGAAGAAACGGAAGAGGGAAAACAACATTTTTAAATTTATTACAGGGAAAATATGAATACAGCGGAACAATCGCAAGTTCTGTGCAGTTCGATTATTTTCCCAGGGAGGTGGAAGACGAAAGCCGCTGGACTGGGGAGATTCTGCAGGAAATCTGCCCCGAGGCCCAGGAATGGGAATTGGTGCGGGAATTATCTTATCTTTCCGTGCCGGAGGATGTTCTGTGGAGGCCTTATCAAACATTGTCCAAGGGCGAGCAGACCAAGGCGCAGCTGGCCGCGTGTTTTTTAAGAGAGGGGAATTTCCTGCTGATTGACGAACCCACCAATCATCTGGATATGGAGGGCAGGCAGATGGCAGCGGCATATCTGAAAAAGAAAAAAGGATTTATCCTGGTTTCCCATGACAGACGTTTCTTAGACGGCTGCGTGGACCATATTCTTTCTTTGAACCGGGCGGACATTGAAGTGCAGAGCGGAAATTTCTCTTCCTGGATGGAGAATTTCAACCGTCAGCAGGAATTTGAACGGCTGAAAAAGGAGCGTCTGCAAAAAGATGTCCGCCGCCTGGAGAAATCCGCAAAACGTACCGGCGGATGGTCCGATCAGGTGGAAAAAACCAAAAAGGGGACCAGGAATTCCGGCTTAAGGCCCGACCGGGGATTTATCGGCCATAAATCGGCAAAGATGATGAAGCGGGCTAAGGTTATCGAAGCCAGACAGCATCAGGCCATAGAGGAGAAATCCGGTCTTTTGAAAAACATGGAGACGGCGGAGAGCCTGAAACTTTCACCCATGACATATCATACAGACAGACTGGCATCTTTTTTGGAAGTTGCGGTGCGCTATGGGGAAAAGGAAATTTGCGGGCCCTTATCCTTTGAGGTGCGAAGGGGAGAGCGGATTGCCTTAGAGGGAGGAAACGGCAGCGGCAAGAGCAGCTTGCTGAAAATATTGATGGAGGAAAGCTATGGCAAAGACATGCAGGGCCGGCAGCATCTGCAAAGCAGCGAAAGTCCTGCCGGATCAATGGCTGTCTGCTCCGGTGGGACGCAGGCCTGGCAATGTCGCCGGAACAGAATCAATCATACCGGGACAATAACCATCGGTTCCGGCCTTGTGATTTCCTATGTGCCCCAGGACACGTCCCATCTGAAGGGGAGTCTGTCGGATTTTGCAGAGAAAGCGGGCATTGAGGAAAGTCTGTTTAAGACGGTGTTGCGGAAAATGGATTTTGCGCGGGTGCAGTTTGAGAAAGACATGGCTGATTTTTCCGGCGGCCAGAAGAAAAAGGCATTGCTTGCCAGAAGCCTCTGTGAGCAGGCGCATCTGTATGTGTGGGATGAACCGCTGAACTTTGTGGACGTCTATTCCCGGATGCAGATTGAGGAGCTGATCCGGGAATTCAGTCCCGCCATGATATTTGTGGAGCATGATGAGGCGTTTCGGGATATGGTGGCCACCAGGGTGATAAACGTATCCTCACATCCGTAACAGCCGGATTGCATCACCGCAAAATTATGGATGACAAAGCGTTCCTTTTCTCTGTGCTACGTCGCCTTTTTCTTCCGGCATTTAACGCCCCGTTGGTATAAATAAACCCCAAGGGCGGCAGCGCAGACTGCCCCGGCAAAAATCCCCAGATGGATGAAAACCGAATTCCCGGTATAAGTCAAAAAGGACGGCGAAAATGTTCCCCAGAGATTGAACATCATATGGAACAGGATGGAGAGATAAATGCTGCCTCCCTTCAGGCACACATAGCCGCAGAACAGCCCAACTGCAAAGGCGTACACGCCCTGCACCACATTGCCGTGGAAAATGCCGAAAAGAGCTGCCTGGAAAATATTCGCTGCAGCAAGGGGCATGGATTTCACAGCATATTTCAAAGTAACGCCCCGGAAAATCAGT
Organism: Eubacterium sp.; assembly: GCA_021769425.1. GTDB lineage: Bacteria > Bacillota > Clostridia > Lachnospirales > Lachnospiraceae > Petralouisia. Next base: position 25,882 of record JAETSX010000004.1, on the reverse strand, counting down.
TCCTCGCTGATGGGGGCTATCAAGACAGAATACAGAGCGAGAATCAGCGTTACATCCCCAAAACCGATGCTTTTTAACAATTCTTCATAAATGTCATACCAGGAGGGATTGACGGCGGCTGTGATCATAATGATATAGGTGGCTATGTACTGCATGCCCAGCATTAAGAATACCAGCCCGAAAAACATGGAGGGGTTGATAATGGAAGAAATTTTCCTCCGGGGCCGTTTCTTTGGAACAAAACGTTTCCAGTACCAGAACCCCAGAATCAGGGCTGCAACGACGGCGTAAAGGGCCGAGAGCCCTGCCAGAAACTGGCTGTCAGAGGCCAGGGCGTATATGGTGGAATAGAGTTCCTCCCCTTTTAAAAGTCCCGGATCCTTCAGGGCGGCCAGCATGATTCTGGCGAATATCCCGCCGAAAGAGATGAGAAACTGAAGGGTAAGGGCCAGAAGAAAAGGCAGCAGGCAGACCAGAATCCGTGCAATGGTTTTCAGTAGTTTCATAGTATGAAGTCCTTTCTTTTCCGTTAAAATTTTGATATTATAAGTATTATAGGAGTATCGATGGGAAAAGTCAAACACCCCGCAATAAAATACAAATTATGCCATACCTGGCAATACCTCTTTTTTTCCCTGTGATTTATAATAACTGTATCACACAGGAAAAGGGGAAGGTTACAAGATGCAATACGGACATTTTGACAACGAAAAGAGAGAGTATGTAATTGACAGGGTGGATTTGCCGGTTTCCTGGACCAATTATCTGGGGGTGGGGGATCTGTGCGCGGTGGTGAATCACACGGCAGGCGGCTATCTGTTTTATCAGTCGCCGGAATATCATCGGATTACCCGTTTCCGGGGCAATGCGGTGCCCGCAGACCGGCCGGGGCATTATGTGTATCTGCGTGACGCAGAGGATGGAGATTACTGGAGCATTTCCTGGCAGCCGGTGGGAAAACCGCTGGATTTGGCAGAATACCGGTGCCGCCATGGAATGAGCTATTCTGTCTATGAGTGCAGCTACAAAGGGATAGAGGCCAGCCAGAAGCTGTCGGTTGCCATGGAAGATCCGGTGGAACTGTGGGATGTGAGGCTGAAGAACGTCACAGGCCGGCAGCGGCGGATTTCCGTTTTTTCTTATCTGGAATTTTCATTCCATCATGTGATGATTGACAATCAGAACTTTCAGATGAGCCTGTACTGCGCCGGTTCCTCCTATGAGGACGGTATCATTGAACACGATCTGTTTTATGAAGAGTTCGGATACCAGTATTTTACCGGCAATTTTCAGCCGGATGGGTATGATTGCCTCAGGGATAAATTCTTAGGGGCGTATCGAACGGAAGACAATCCCATTGCGGTGGAAAGGGGGAGGTGCGGCAGTTCCCGGGAACTGGGAAATAACCATTGCGGAAGTCTTCAGAAAGATTTGATTCTGGCGCCGGGAGAGGAAGTGCGGCTGGTTTTTATGCTGGGAGAAGGCAGCCGGAAAGAGGGCAGCCGGATTCGGGAAAAATACATGGATGTTAAGAAGGTGGATCAGAGTTATGAGCGGCTTGCGACATTCTGGGAAGACAAGTTTGCACGGCTTCAGATACAGACCCCCAATGAGGGAATGAATACCATGATCAATATCTGGAACCTCTATCAGGCAGAGGTGAATATCATGTTTTCCAGATTTGCGTCCTTTGTGGAAGTGGGCGGCAGGACCGGCCTTGGCTATCGGGATACTGCCCAGGACGCCATGACGATTCCTCATTCCAATCCGGAGAAATGCAGGCAAAGGATTATAGAACTGCTGCGGGGGCTTACCAGCCAGGGCTACGGCCTGCACCTGTTTCAGCCGGAGTGGTTTGATCCAGAACAGAAGAAAAAGAAAAAACCTTTCAAATCTCCCACAGTGATTCCAAGCCATGATACAGACAGGGTGCATGGAATCGACGATGCCTGCTCTGACGACGCCCTGTGGCTGGTTCCGGCCATTGTGGAATACATCAGGGAAACAGGCGAAGAGGAATTGGCAGATGAGACGGTTACTTATGCAGACGGCGGGGAAGGAACCGTGTACGAGCATATGATGCGTATTCTGGATTTTTCCGCAGAACAAGTGGGAGATACCGGAATCTGCAAAGGGCTTCGGGCGGATTGGAATGACTGCCTGAATCTGGGCGGCGGCGAAAGCGCCATGGTATCCTTTCTGCATCACTGGGCCCTGGGCCATTTCATCGATCTTGCCGGATATCTGGGCCGCAGCGCAGATGTGGAAAAGTATACCGAAATGCAGAAAAAGGTGCGTAAAGTCTGCAATGATAAGCTGTGGGACAGGGAGTGGTTTATCCGCGGAGTTACAAAAGGCGGAAGGAAAATCGGAACCTTCCAGGATCGGGAGGGCAGAATCCATCTGGAATCCAATGTCTGGGCGGTACTGTCTCAGGCGGCAGAGGAAGAGAAAGGCCGGCAGGCCATGGACAGCGTGAACCGGTATCTGTTTACGCCCTACGGAATTATGCTGAATGCGCCCTCCTACACCGTGCCGGATGATGATATCGGGTTTGTCACAAAGGTGTATCCGGGGGTAAAAGAGAACGGTTCGATTTTTTCCCATCCCAATCCCTGGGCCTGGGCGGCAGAGTGTATGCTGGGCCGGGGCAGCAGGGCCATGAAATATTACAATTCCATCTGTCCCTGCTTTCAGAATGATAAGATTGAAATCCGGGAATCGGAGCCCTATTCTTACTGCCAGTTTGTTATGGGAAAAGATCATACGGCATTGGGGCGCGCCCGGCATCCTTTTATGACAGGCAGCGGCGGCTGGGCCTATTATGCGGCCACCCGTTATATGCTGGGAATCCGGCCCGGGCTGCAGGAGCTTGTCATTGACCCCTGTATTCCGGCGAGCTGGAAAGAATTTTCTCTCGTGCGCAGATGGAGAGGAGCGGAGTACCACGTTCATGTGGTAAATCCCCAGGGCGCGGAAAAAGGCGTCAGGGAGCTTTGTTTAGACGGCGCAATTACAGAGCATATTCCTGTTCCGGAACCGGGAACGGTACATACAGTAGAAGTAACTATGGGGAAACAGTAAGCGAAACAGAAAACAGCCGGGCATTTGGGATTTGTGATATAACAGGAAATGCCCGGGATTTCAGAAAAGAGGGCACGTTATGGTAAAGTTTGGAACTGGCGGCTGGAGAGCCGTAATCGGAGATGAATTTACAAAAGAAAACATACAGTTACTGGCACAGGGTATGGTAAATAAAATGCAGAACGAAGGGGTCACAGACCGGGGCATTGTCATGGGATATGACAGGAGATTTCTGTCCAAAGAGGCCATGCAGTGGGCGGCTATGGTATTTGCGGCAGCCCATATCAAGGTATACCTGATTAACAAATCTTCGCCCACTCCTTTGGTGATGTTCCATGTGATGAAGCATGAATTTCCCTATGGGATGATGATTACGGCCAGCCATAACCCGGCCATTTACAATGGAATTAAAGTGTTTACTGCAGGCGGCAGAGATGCGGATGAGGTTCAGACCAAAGATCTGGAAGATTATATCAAAGATATCGGCCCGGGAGAAGTAAGCGAGACAGAGTATGAAACCGGCAGGAAAGAGGGTTGGATTGAAGAAATTTATCCGCTGAATGAGTATCTGGACAATATCATTGCATCCGTGGATATGCATGCAATTCGGGAAGCGGGCTTAAAGGTGGCGTTGGATCCCATGTACGGCGTCAGCGAGACCTCCCTGAAAATGATTTTGATGACAGCCCGCTGCGAAGTGGCCACCATCCACGACAGGCACGATACGCTGTTTGGCGGGAAACTGCCGGCTCCTTCAGCGGCTACGCTGCATTCTCTGCAGAATTATGTGGTGGAGAAAAAATTTGATATCGGAATCGCCACCGACGGAGACGCAGACCGAATCGGCGTCATTGACGATCAGGGCAATTTCCTCCATCCCAATGATATTCTGGTGCTGCTCTATTATTATCTGGTAAAATTCAAAGGCTGGAGCGGGCCGGTGGTGAGAAATATTGCCACCACCCATATGCTGGATAAAGTGGCGGACCGGTTTGGAGAAAACTGCTACGAAGTCCCGGTAGGTTTCAAACACATTTCAGCCAAAATGAATGAGACAGGGGCCATTATTGGGGGAGAGTCCTCCGGCGGCCTTACAGTACGCGGACATATTAATGGGAAAGACGGCATTTATGCAGCGGCTCTTCTGGTGGAAATGATTGCAGTGACCGGCAAAAAACTTTCCCGCATTATGGAGGATATCCGCAGAGAATGCGGAGAAATCCACATGGAAGAGCGGGATTACAAGTTCACAAAAGAAAAGAAAGCAGAGATGTACAGGATTCTGATGGAAGACAAACTGCTGCCGGAACTTTCCGAAGAAATCGACCGCATTTCCTATCTGGACGGCAGCAAGGTATACTTCAAAAACGGAGGCTGGGTCATTGCTCGTTTCTCCGGCACAGAACCCCTTCTGCGTATTTTCTGCGAAATGCCGAAACAGGAAGATGCCGCAGAAATCTGCAGAATCTACGAACGCTTTTTAGATCTGGAACCATAGATTAATCTTACGATACACAGGAAATTCGGGACAGGGGGCTTTGTCTCTAAACAAACGGTTCGCGGGCGTTCTTAGTGCAGGCGAAATCTACCGCTTACAAAGACCTGGAAGGGAAGTTCTCCTGATTGTCTTAGTCTTTGTTAGCGGTTAGTCCGCCGGAACGCCGCCCGGTTTGCGTAAGACAAAGCCCCCTGTTCCGAATTTCCGTCTGTATCTCCAACAAATAAATTTACATATCCCCCGAAGAGACAGGAGTACCCTATGAAGAAAAAAAGCCCTCCAAAATCCCTGAAAAAGAAAATACTGATTTTTATGATACTGTGCTGGGGCGTGCCGGTTACAGTATTTTTTGCATTTACAACCCTATCCTACCATCAGGAAATCGTAGAAAAAGCCGAAGGGCTGATGGAAGATGAACTGCACAATATAGCTTCCTTCGCCTCCATCCGGATTGGCGACGCCATTGCCATCTGCCAGCGTCCCTCCTATGAAAAAACCTGGGAAAATGCATGGAAAAATTATGAAAACGGAAGCAATGACAGAAACGAATATCTTCAGGAAGTCAACACCAGCCTGAAAGGGAAATTTTATCAGGACGAACGGTTTAACATGTATGCCTATTACTGCTACGGGTCTGAAAATCCGGACTGCTTTTCCTCCCGAACCGGAATTTCCTACCACAGCTATTTAGAAGAGATTCAGCCGGGTGTGGAAGATGTGATTGCCATGGACTCTTCCTATGCCTATGTGCGGGTGACAGAGGGCAGGATGTTTATTATCCGAAATCTGTATACAACTGTGGATTATGTGCGGTTCGGAACTCTTGTGGTGGAATTGAACAAGTACAAGGTATTTCAGGATGTGCCCCTGGTTTGTTACGGAATTTATTTCCTGCGGCGGCACATCCAGGCGCCCATCGGACAGATTATGCAGGCTTCCAAGCGGATGGAGGCCGGAGAAATGGGCGTTACAGTGGAAGGGGAGATGCCTAATTCAGAATTTCAGTATATGAAAGAAAGTTTTGACAGTATGTCCGGGCAGGTCCGCTGCCTCTTTGAATATGCCTATTTCTATATTATGTCTATGCGGTTTGGCCAGCGTCTGCGGATCGAACAGGAGATTGACGAAGAACTGCGCTATCTTATGGTGCCTCCTCTGATTTTGCAGCCTCTTGTGGAAAATGCCGTTGTTCACGGCGTGGAGGTGATGGCAAACGGGCTGATCCGTCTGAAAGTGTATCATGACAGGGAACATGTGTATCTGGAAGTGCGGAATACAGGGAAAGAGATGACAGAGGAGGCGAAAAAGAAAATAGAAGCGATTCTGGAGGGAACAGAGGCTCAGATTCCCAAAGAACCCGGCCGCCATACCTCCATCGGAATTCAGAATGTGAATCGGAGAATCCGGCTGATGTACGGAGAAGAGTACGGACTTACCATTGTGCAGGAAGCAGATTTTGAGACAGTTTCCAAGATCACAATCCCCTATGAGAAAAGACAGGAAGAGAAATCAGCAAAAGAACGGAATCAGGTGGAAGAGGAATTGAAAAACATAGCAAGATTAAACAAATAATGTCAATCCGGTCTAATGCTTTTTGTGTGCTTTGCCCCTATAATATGGATATAACAAAGGAACTACATAGTGAGGTTGACAAAAAGGAGGATTTACTATGAAGAAAAAACTATTGGCGGTATTATTGACGGGGGCAATGGCAGCGTCGCTTCTGGCAGGATGCGGAAGCAATTCAGGAAGCAAAAATGAAGATTCCAAGGAGGCAGCGGGCAAAGAATCGGGACAGGAGGCAGACGGCCCTGTTACCTTAAAGACCGTGTCCATGTTCGGCGGAACGGATCCCAACAAAGAAACCTATGAAGCCATCAATGCAGACTTCATGAAGGAGAACGGCAATATCACCATCGAAGACAATTCCCAGACTTCGGATGAAGAGTGGAAAGCAGCGGTCAACGCAGATTTTTCCGTGGGAAATGAACCGGACGTCATTCAGTTCTTTACCGATGCAACGGCAGACAGTATTATCGCCACAGGCAAACTGGTGTCTCTGGAAGAAATCCGGGCGGAATATCCTGAGTATGCCAAAGATACCTTGGACTCTGCAATTGAGGCGTCCACCAATACAGACGGCGTGGCAAGAGCGGTTCCTACCACCGGATACTGGGAGGGGCTTTACTGCAACAAGGATTTGTTTGACAAGTACAGCCTGGAGATTCCTACAGACTGGGCTTCCATGGAGAAAGCCATCAAAGTATTTAAGGAAAACGGCGTAATTCCCATTGCCTGTTCCCTGAACAATGTGCCCCATTACTGGATTGAATATCTGATGCTTTATGCAGCAGGGCCGGAAGAATACACATCCGTTCCGGAAACAGCGCCGGAAGGCTGGGTGAAGGGGCTTGAGATGTTCAAAACCTTAAGAGATATGGGAGCGTTCCCGGAAGACACCGACACTGTAGATGACGCTTACGTGGGACAGTTATTCCGTGACAAGCAGGCGGCTATGCAGTTGGAAGGATCCTGGTATACCGGAAATATTGAAGATACAGAAAACACTGTTGTTGTGGCGTTCCCCGGGGTTCCGGATCAAAAAGCAGAACCGGGTTCCAAAGTGGGAGGCATTTCTTCCGGATTCTATATCACCAAAAAAGCATGGGATGATCCGGCCAAAAAAGATGCAGCGGTGAGATTCGTTATGGCTCACACTAGCCAGGAAAGCGTTCAGAAATACTGGGAAGCCACCGGTGCAGTATCCCGCGCGGCAACGGAAGTAACTCCTGTGGAAAACGCATCTCCGCTGGTGGATTCCATCGGAGAATATACGGGCAACGGAAAAATTATTGTAACTCCCACAGACTCAAGAATCAGCGATGCCTACAAGACGCTGGTGTCTGAAATCGTGAAAGTATCTACCGGAGCCATGAGCGCCGAAGACGCTGTCAACGAGACTCTTGGAATAGTAAAGCAGTTACAGTAAACCGGCATTTTGCGCAGCCTGCCGTTGGGCAGGCCGCATGGCCATTCACACTGTGGAAGCTTTAGCTTTTACAATAAAACAGTGAAGGTGGGAGAAAGATGTTATATAAGAAAAAATGGCCGCTGTTGATCTTTTTGGTTCCCGGTCTGCTGTTTATGCTGGTATTTCTCTACATTCCGTTTTTGGAAAACATTAAGAACAGTTTCTATAATATGACGGCTGTGGTAAAGATGCCGGGAACGGACTGGAAATTTATCGGCTGGGAAAACTATAAGAGAATGTTTACAGACCCGGATGTGAGGACAGCGCTGATTAATTCCGTCAAAATGATGGCGCTGACTGTGATTTTCGAAGTGGGCATCGCCTTTGTGCTGGCAGTTTTGGTGTCACAGATCAAAAGGCTGCAGCAGTTGTTCCGTACCGTGTACTTTTTCCCGGTAGTGATTTCCGCTACGGCAATAGGTTTGATGTTTAAGCTGTTTTACAATTACAACGGCGGAATGCTGAACCAGATTCTGGAATTTTTCGGTGCGGAGCCGGTAAACTGGCTGTCGCCGGAGCTGGCCTTTCTCATGGTGTGCATTCCCACACTGTGGAGCTACATAGGATTCTATTTTGTGATCCTGCTCACCGGTCTCAGCGATATTCCCGATGATGTATATGAGGCAGCTTCCATTGACGGGTGCAGCCGTTTTATGCAGGTGTTTTACATTACCTTTCCCATGATGAAGCCGGTGTTTTTTACCTCGGTGACCCTGGCGGTGACCGGCGCGCTGAAGGTATTTGACCTGCCGTGGGTCATGGTGCCCAACGGAGTGCCCCAGGGCGTCACCCATTTCCTTGGCACTTATATGTATCAGCAGAGTTTCGGACTGAATGATTACGATTATGGTTCTACTCTTGCAGTATTGATTGTGGTTCTGGGAATCGCCGTGTCCAGGGGCATTGGATATCTGACCGATGATCCGGACGAGCGGAGGGAACGGAAGGCAAAGCGTATGCAGGAAAAAGCCCGGAAAACGGCAGGAAAGGGGGCGGCATAGATGGAAGGGGCAGTACAGATGACTGTGAGTAAAAAAAGAAAAATAAAGACAGGAACCGTTGTCATTTATATCGTATTGGTTTTGTGGGCAGTTTTAACCATATTTCCCTTTGCATGGGTGGTGCTGAACTCCTTTAAGCCGTCGGCGGAGGTGCTTCGTTCTTCCTTCGCCCTTCCCAGTCAGGCGAGTATGATGAATTATGAAAATGCATTCAGTAAATTGAATGTGCTGAAGGCCTATGGATACAGTTTTACCATTTCCGGCATAGTGACGGTGGGGGTAATGGTTTTTGCCTCCCTCTTATCTTTCGGGCTTACCAGATACCAGTTTAAAGGAAAACAGTTTGTGCGCAGCCTGATTGTGGCAAGCCTGATGTTTCCGGTATTCGCTACCATTATTCCGGTGTTTCGGATGATGGTGGAGTGGAATCTTTTAAGTAAGAATATTGCGGTAATTCTTCCTCAGATTGCGGGAAATTTAAGCTTTGCAACCATTGTCATGACAGGATTTATGCAGAGCATTCCTGTAGAGATGGAAGAGGCGGCATACATGGAAGGGGCCAATGTGTTCCAGGTGTTTTTCCGGATTGTTGTTCCCCTCTGCCGGCCTTCCCTTGCAACAGTAGCCATTTTCAGTTTCCTGTGGTCCTACAATGATTTGTTTGTGCAGAAAATCATGATACGGGACCCCATGAAATATCCCATATCCACACTGTTAGAGCAAATCAGCTCCCAGTACGGAACGGATTTCGGGCTGATGGCGGCTTCCGTAACAATTATTGTGGTTCCGGTGATGCTTGTTTACATCGTGCTGCAGAAAAATATTATTAAGGGATTGACAGCGGGCGCTGTGAAAGGATAAGATTTCCGGTATGAGACAAGGAGGTTGATATTATGTACAGGGTGATGCTTGTAGATGATGAGCCGATTATTGTGGAGGGATTATCCCGTAGTATCCCGTGGGAAAAGTGGAATTGCAAGGTTGTTGCAGCGGCCCACAACGGGCTGGAGGGCAGAAAGGCCATTGAAGAATACCGGCCGGATATTATTTTTATGGATATCTGTATGCCGGAGCTGGACGGACTGGCTATGATAGCGGCAATCCATTCCCAGTTCCCGGATTTGGAGGTCTGCGTCTTGACCGGATACCGGGATTTCGAATACGCAAAAGAGGCAATCCGCCTGGGCGTGACCCGGTTTCTGCTGAAGCCTTCGGATATGGGAGAACTGGAAGAAGCCATTGAGAAAATGTGTGAGAATCTGAAAAGGAAGGGAATCACAGGAGAAGAACAGGAATCGGCGAAAGGAGCCGAAGGGGAACAGGAGGATTTGTCCCAGGGAAACGATTCCGGCAGCTTTATTGTGAAAAATGCGCTGGCTTATATAGAAGAAAATTATACCAGAAAGCTGACTCTTGGGGAAGTGGCAGAGAAAACCTACGTCAGTCAGTGGCATTTAAGCAAGCTGTTAAACCGCCATGCGGGGCAGAGTTTTTCTGATATTTTAAATCATGTGCGGATAGAGCATGCCAAAGAGTTGCTGCGGGACCCTTCCCTTCGCATCGGAGAGATATCAGAGCAGGTGGGATTTTTAGATCTGGCGCATTTTTCCAGGGTATTCAAGAAGCAGGAGGGTGTGACCGCCAACGAATACCGGAATAAAATTTAACAAAAAGCAGAAAATAAAATTGAGAAAGAGAAAAACTGTTACAGGAAACCAGGGTTCCTGTAACAGTTTTTATTGCACTTTTTGACAAATAAGGGTAAGATATACACAAGGCCGTATTTATCTGCCGGATGATCCGCTATTCCTTTTAGAAGGACAAAACCGGCAGCGGAATCATTTGGCTTACGGGTATAGCAGCGGGCAGAATCGGGACTGGCGCTAATATAGAGAACAGGAAGGAAAATCAAATATGAAAGAATATATTAAAGGGGCAGGCGGGACAATTGTCAGCAAATCAATCCTGGAGGGAACTTCCAGGCTCAAGTGGTTTTTCAGGCAGGAGGACGGCCACGGAAACGGCTGGATTGCCTTCGGCGACAAGGATACGCAGGAATATGTGGATAACCCGGATAATATGGCAGTTGTGGATTTTAATGTGCTGGCAAATATTGAGCCGGCGGTGGCCAATGTCTTTTATCTTCCGGCAGGAACCGATTTGGAGTTTCGCTCAGACGAGACCGGAACATATTTTATCAATACACAGAATGGAGAAGAGATCAGGGAGCGGGTCAGAAATCCCCTGCAGGAAGCGTTTGACAGAAATCTTAAATTTCTGAATCAGGAGACTTATCCGGAGGAACTGTTTCGGAGCCTGTTTCAAAAAAGCGATAAGTTAAAGACAGTTGTCATCGGCAAAGCAGATTTCCCCAGCGGGGAAGTGGCGCTGGCAGATCCCCTTGCCTATCTGGGAAGCGAATATACCATCACACTGGAAAAGAGGATTCCCACAGGCAGCCATCCGGTGGAAGTTGCGGTCTGCCCGTCAAAGATTGCAGGAATGCGGGTTGTGGCGGCCCGGCTGATTGTCAGCAATAAAGAATCAGTCCGCCATGAGATTGCAATGCCGAAAGGAAGCAGAATAGAGGATCTGGGGAAATCCGGCGTGTGGGGATTTTTCGGCGTGGACACGGGAATGGCATGTTTTTCTGATTCAAAGGTGGCCGGAAAATACAGGGATTTTATTCAGAACTGGCAGCAGAAGAATCCGGGCAAAAATAAATATACCGATTATTTTGCCGCATTTTTCAAAGAGAGCTGTCGGAAATTTCCGGAGTTTCAAAGAGAGGGCGGCGATTTTATCATCTGGCAGATCCCAGATACGAAATATAAGCTTCCCATGTTTGCAAGCGGCTTTGGGGACGGAATTTACAGCGGTTACTGGGGACTGGATGCAAAGGGAAAGCCTGTTGAGCTTGTGATTCCCTTTATCAATCCGGAATACATATAAGACAAAGGAACAGTTATTATGTCATTTGCACATCTTCATGTTCATACGGAATACAGTCTTTTGGACGGTTCCAATAAGATCAACGAATACGTCGCCCGGGTGAAGGAACTGGGCATGACTGCGGCGGCCATTACCGATCACGGCGTTATGTACGGGGTGATTGATTTCTACCGGGCAGCGCGGGAGGCCGGGATTAAGCCGATTCTGGGCTGTGAGGTTTATGTTGCCCCAGGCTCCCGGTTTGACCGGGAAAAAGTGGAGGGGGAAGACCGGTATTTCCATCTGGTGCTGCTGGCGGAAAATAACCAGGGGTATGCCAATCTGATGAAAATTGTATCAAGAGGGTTTACGGAAGGGTATTATTACAGGCCCAGGGTGGACCGGGAAACGCTGGAGACATATCACGAGGGATTGATCGTCTTAAGCGCATGTCTGGCCGGGGAAGTGCAGAAGCTTCTTTCCAGAGGATTCTATGAGGAAGCCAAAGAAGCCGCCTTGTGGCATGACAAGACCTTCGGTCATGGCAATTATTTCCTGGAACTGCAGGATCACGGCCTGCCGGAACAGCGGAATGTGAATCAGCAGCTAATGCGGCTGAGCCAGGATACCGGCATCTCTTTAGTGGCCACCAATGATATCCATTACACGTACGAAACAGACGTGGATTCCCATGATATCCTTCTGTGCCTGCAGACCGGGAAGAAACTTTCCGATGAGAACCGGATGCGCTATGAAGGCGGTCAGTATTTTGTCAAATCTGAAGAGCAGATGCGGGAACTGTTTCCCTATGCTCTGGAAGCTTTGGAGAATACCCAGAAAATTGCAGACCGGTGTCAGGTGGAAATTGAATTCGGCGTCACCAAGCTGCCGAAATTCGATGTGCCAAAGGGATATACTTCCTGGGAATATCTGCAGAAACTCTGCCGGGAAGGGCTGGCCCGCAGATATCCGGCGGAGCCGGAAGCGGTTTTTGCGGGAAAGCGTCAAAGAGCCTCTTCCGAAGAGAACCCGGCGCCGATTCCGGAACAGGCTTTTGCTGGAACGGACAAAAGCGCATTTTCTGAAAAGAGGCAGGTCTTTATTCCGGGAAAAGGAAAGGTTCCACTGGCGGATTTGGAAAAACAGCTTCAGTATGAGCTTGACATTATTCAGCAAATGGGATATGTGGACTATTTCCTGATTGTGTGGGATTTTATCCGTTTCGCCAGGGAGAATGGAATTGCGGTAGGGCCCGGACGGGGCAGCGCAGCCGGCTCTTTGGTGTCCTATACGCTGGAAATCACCAATATCGATCCCATTCGCTACAGCCTGATTTTTGAACGTTTCCTGAATCCGGAGCGTGTCACTATGCCGGATATTGATATTGATTTCTGTGTGGAGCGCAGGCAGGAAGTCATTGATTATGTCAGTGAAAAATACGGCAGGGATCGGGTGGTCCAGATTGTCACCTTCGGTACCATGGCGGCAAGAGGCGTGATCCGGGATGTGGGCAGAGTCATGGACATGCCCTATGCCTTTGTGGACAGCATTGCCAAGCAGATACCCACGGAGCTGGGAATTACCATAGATAAAGCCATGGAAATGAACCGGGAACTGCGGGAAATTTATGAAAATGATGAAAGCGTCACCAGATTAATTGACATGTCAAAGCGTCTGGAGGGTCTGCCCAGGCATACCTCCATGCATGCGGCAGGCGTGGTCATCAGTTCTAAGGCAGTGGATGAATTTGTCCCTCTTTCCAGAGGAAGCGACGGCGCCATAACCACCCAGTTTACCATGACCACATTAGAAGAGCTGGGGCTTTTGAAAATGGACTTTCTGGGTCTTCGGAACCTGACGGTGCTTCAGAATGCCGTTCATCTGATTCAGGAAGGCCGGGGCGTTCAGCTTGATATTGACCGGATTGATTTCGACGATCAGGCGGTGCTGGATTCCATCGGAACCGGGAAGACCGAGGGGGTGTTCCAGTTAGAAAGCGGCGGGATGAAAAACTTCATGAAGGAATTAAAGCCCCAGAGCCTGGAAGATATTATTGCGGGAATTTCCCTGTACCGGCCGGGGCCTATGGATTTCATTCCTGCTTATATCCGGGGGAAAAACAATCCGGATTCCGTCACCTATGACTGCCCCCAGCTAGAGCCCATTCTGGCGCCCACCTACGGTTGTATTGTCTACCAGGAGCAGGTGATGCAGATTGTGCGGGATCTGGCAGGCTATACGTTAGGGCGCAGCGATCTGGTGCGCCGCGCCATGTCCAAGAAAAAAGGCTCTGTAATGGAAAAGGAGCGGAAGAATTTTGTGTACGGCAATCCGGAGGAGGGAGTTCCGGGCTGTATCAGCAACGGGATTAGCGAGCAGGTTGCCAATAAAATTTATGATGATATGATTGATTTTGCAAAATATGCTTTTAACAAATCCCATGCGGCGGCTTATGCGGTGGTGGCTTATCAGACCGCATATCTGAAATATTATTATCCTCTGGAATATATGGCGGCTTTGATGACCTCCGTAATGGGGCATATCGGGAAGATATCGGAGTATATTTTCACCTGCCGGCAGATGGGGATCAGGGTGCTTCCCCCCAGCGCCAACGAGGGAGAGAGTGACTTTTCTGTGTCGGATGGAGGCATCCGCTACGGGCTGTCCGCCATTAAGAGCGTAAATCATTCGTTCATTAAAAATCTCTGCCAGGAGCGCGAAGAGAGAGGGAAATTTACCAGTTTGAATGATTTTCTCACCCGGATGGCGGATAAGGAAATCAACAAACGGGTGGTGGAAAATCTGATCAAAGCCGGTGCGCTGGATGATTTCGGCCCCACTAGAAAACAGTGCATGATGGTGTATGTGGGCATTATGGATGAAATTGCTCAGAATAAGAAGAATACCATGGCAGGCCAGATGACGCTGTTTGATTTGGCGGACGAGGAGGCAAAAGCGGATTTTGAGGTGCAGCTTCCGGATGTGGGGGAATATTCCAGAGAGGTGTATCTGGGATTTGAAAAGGAAGTGCTGGGCATTTATATCAGCGGCCATCCCCTGGAAGAATATGCGGATAAAATGAAGAAAAACATTACCAGAGTGACGACAGATTTTCTTTTGGAGGAGGAAACCGGACAAACCAGAGTCCGTGACGGGGAAATCGCCGTGGTGGGCGGTATGATTGTGGATAAAACCGTCAAGTACACCAGAAATAACCAGACCATGGCTTTTATCACATTAGAGGATCTGGTGGGAAATCTGGAGGTGATTATTTTTCCCAAAACCTATGAGAAATGCAGCAGCATTCTGAATGTGGATGAAAAAGTATTTATCAAAGGCCGGGTGGTTACCGAGGAAGAGAAAAACGGAAAGCTGATCTGCGAGAAAATCTATTCCTTTGAGGATACGCCCAAGGAGCTGTGGCTGCAGTTTGCCACAAAGGACGAGTATGAACGGCAGGAAGGACAGGTGCTGGATTTACTGCGGGGCGGATTCGGAAAAAGCAGGGTGATCATTTATATTTCCGGCGAAAAAATGATGAAGCGTCTGCCTGTAAACTGCAGTGTTGACGTTTCATCAGAAAAAGTAAACATATTGACTAACATTTTCGGAGAAAAAAATGTAAAAGTTGTAGAAAAGAGCATTGAAAATCTTTCCAAAAGAGATTAGAATGTAAGAGACAATTCAGGATAGGAAAACAGGAGGGACGGTTATGGCAAAAGAAGTTCAGACAATCGGTGTGCTTACCAGCGGCGGCGATGCGCCCGGAATGAATGCCGCAATCCGTGCGGTAGTTCGTCAGGGCATTGCACGGGGCAGGAAAGTAAAGGGAATTAAGCGGGGATACGCCGGATTGCTTCAGGAAGAGATCGTGGATATGGAAGCAAAAGGCGTTTCAGATACGATTCAAAGGGGCGGCACGATTCTGCAGACTGCAAGATGCAGTGAGTTCCGCACGCCGGAAGGCCAGGCGCTGGGCGCTGAAGTCTGCAGAAAGCACGGCATTGACGGCATAATTGTAATCGGCGGAGACGGTTCTTTTAAGGGCGCCCAGAAGCTGGCGGCTCTGGGAATCAACACCGTTGCAATTCCGGGTACTATTGATTTGGATATTGCGTGCACCGAGTATACCATTGGATTCGATACGGCAGTGAATACGGCAATGGATGCCATAGATAAAGTGCGCGATACCTCCACCTCCCATGAGAGATGTTCCATTATTGAGGTTATGGGACGGGGCGCAGGCTATATTGCACTGTGGTGCGGAATTGCCAACGGCGCAGAGGATATTCTGCTGCCGGAGAAATATGACTATGATGAGCAGAAGCTGGTAAATAATATTATTGCAAACCGCAAGCGGGGCAAGAAACATCATATTATTATCAATGCAGAGGGAATCGGGCATTCCGCAAGTATGGCAAAGCGTATTGAAGCAGCTACCGGCCTTGAGACAAGGGCAACTATTTTAGGACACATGCAAAGGGGCGGAAGCCCTACCTGTAAGGATCGTGTCTATGCATCCACTATGGGAGCCTATGCCGTGGATTTGCTGTGCGAAGGCAAATCTAACCGCGTGGTAGGATACCGTCACGGAGATTTTGTGGATTTTGATATTGACGAAGCTCTGGCAATGGAGAAGCAGCTTCCGGAATATCAGTTCCAGGTTTGCAAAAACTTAAGCGTATAGTTTTCGGAAGGAAAGGGATATGATCACAAGTTCCTCAAATCATCAAATGAAGAGAATCTTACAGTTAAATAAAAAGGCAAAAACCCGCTATGAGCAGCGGGTTTTTGTGGTTGAAGGCATGAAAATGTGCATGGAGGCTCCGAAAGAACAGGTGGAAGCGATGTATGTTTCCGAATCCTTTTTGCAGGAAGAGAGCAGGCGGGAAGCCGTTGAGGGGTATTCTTATGAAATTCTCTCGGACAGCCTGTTTCGGGCTGTCAGCGATACAAAAACGCCCCAGGGAATTCTATGTCTGGTAAAAATGCCGGAATACAGTCTGGAGGACTTGTGTCAGCCGGCTTCGGCCTGCAATGCCAAAATGCCGGAATGCAGCCTGGAGGATTTGTGTCAGCCGGCTTCGGCCTGCAATGCCAAAATGCCGGAACAAAAACAGAAGAATCCCCATCTGCTCATCTTGGAAGGCATTCAGGATCCGGGCAATCTGGGAACGATGATCCGGGCCGGAGAAGGGGCCGGGGCAACGGGCATTATCATGGACAAAAATACAGTGGATATCTTCCATCCCAAGACAATCCGCGCCACTATGGGTTCCCTGTATCGGATGCCCTTTTACATTGCCTCTGATCTGCCCGGGACGGTTCTTTCCTTAAAAGAACGTGGGATTTCCATATTTGCAGCCCATTTGGAGAGCTCTCTTGCCTACTGCCAGCCGGATTACAGGCAGCCTGCGGGATTCCTGATCGGTAACGAAGGGAATGGGTTAAGCCCTAAACTGGCAGGGCTGGCGGATGTCAGGATTCGGATACCCATGGAAGGGCAGGTAGAATCCTTAAATGCAGCGGTGGCGGCGGCATTATTGATGTATGAGGCGAAGCGGCAGAGAGATGAGCAAACAGATTAAGATAGAGTATTATTCTTCGATTACATGAATCTCCAGAAAGTCGAAATCAATGGTTTCCACAAAGTTATCCTGATAGAACCGGGCTTTGCCGTGTCGCTTGAATTCTGCGATCGTAGCGTCTAACCAGATTGGCTTGCTCAGATCGAATTCATAGCAGACCTGATCCAGCGCGTTAAAAATTTTGTGGGTCCGTGTGTCATCGCTGTCGTTGGTAATTACAGTGTCTTTCAGAAGATGGTTGTTTTTCCATATTTTAAACCAGATACGCATAGCAGATCCTCTCTTTGATTTCATTCAGCTCCAAATCGCTGTAACATACCATAGAGTATGCCTCAGGATTTTTGTAATATACAGCAGAGTATATCGCAGGACTTTTGCAATATATAGCAGAGTATATCGCAGGACTTTTGCAATATACGGCAGAGTATATCGCAGGACTTTTGTAACATACAGTAGAGTATATCGCAGGAAGAGAAGATTTTCAACTGGTTTTTTGAGAAGCCGGGCAAACGGAACAATAGTTCATCCAAGGCTGAACTGTTGCCAAATGGAAAAGACCAGAGGCTCTGCCGAAGCAAAACCCTGGTCTAAAAGAGAGTGGGCAAAAATTAAGTTACATTCGTGATGGAATCTGCCATCACACTTGACTGTGTCTGTATTATATCTTCTAATGCAGGCAGTTTCAAGGGCAAAAACGGAGAAGTGTCAAAAAAACGGCGCAGTTTTTGACATTCGCGTTAAGATGTATGAGAAAAATCACAGACAAGGGCAATCTGCCTGTTCCGTCCGTATTCAAAGAAAAAAGTTCGCTGTAGCGCTAGTCAATTCGACCAAAGAGAAATAGTAAAATTTGCTCGTTTTGGACATAATTTAATTTTTTTTGAAAGACGGCTTGAATTTTTCTGTTGAAAGTGCTAGTATAGTAATACAAAACAGAAGTCAAGAATGTGCCTGGAGAATGGAGAGTAAGGTTAGCACAGCAGAAATGTTGTTTATTAGCTTTACTCTTTTTTTCTTGTTTTATTGGGAGGTGAAAGAGTAAAGAGAGAACATGAACGGAACAGAACTGGTATGGGAGGCTTATGGAACAGAAATTTTATGATGCAATGGCGGATTGTCCGGTGATTGCGGCGGTTAAAAATTTTGAGGGAATTGAACGGTGTTTGGAATCTGATGTAAAAATCGTGTTTGTATTATTTGGGAACCTGTGCAATATCAGCGGGATCGTGGAACGGGTAAAAGAAGCTGGCAAGATGGCCCTGGTACATATTGATTTAGTCGAAGGCCTGAGCGCCCATGAGGTTGCAGTGGACTATATCAGAAAAAACACGAAAGCAGATGGAATTATTTCAACAAGGCTGAATATGATTAATCGGGCGAAAGAGTTGTCCTTTTACACGGTTTTTCGGATATTCGTCCTGGATTCCAGAGCTTACCAGAGTATAGAAAAACAGAAAAAGCAGATCCGGGCAGATTTTATTGAAATACTGCCGGGGGTGATGCCGAAGATTATACAGAAGATTAATAAGCTTAGTTCTCAGCCTGTAATTGCCGGCGGCCTGATTACAGATAAAGAAGATGTAATTGACGCATTGAATGCCGGAGCGATTTCAGTCTCAACCACCAACCAGGACATATGGTTTATGTAAGGAGGAAGCGCCAAGGCGTACCTGCATGCCCAAAAAGCAGGGCAAAAAGGAGGAAGCGCCAAAGCGTACCTGCATGCCCAAAAAGCAGGGCAAAAAGGAGGAAGCGCCAAGGCGTACCTGCATGCCCAAAAAGCAGGGCAAAAAGGAGGAAAAGAGAGATGGGTAATACGAAGAGAAAGATTGCAGACGGGTTACAGGAAATGCTTCATGAAAAGCCTTTGCGGAAAATCACTGTGCAGGATATTATGGACTGCAAGAATATGAAACGGCAGAGCTTTTATTATCATTTCCAGGATATCTACGGCGTAATTGAATGGCTGTACAATGAAGATTTTGTAAAACAGGTTGCATACAATGAAGATGAGACATTTGAGGACTGGATCAGCAAAGTGATAAGGATCATCAAAGAAAACCGTTTCTTTTACCGGAAGGTCCTGGAGAATATCAGAAGAGAACGGCTGATGGAAGAATTGATTCCTGTGGTGGATGAACAGCTCAGAAACCGGTTCTGGTCGGAGAAGCAGGGAAATTATCTGGTGGAAAGCTTCATTGTGAAATCTGTCTGTCATTTCATGCTGGACTGTGTGGCTATGAAGAAGGGGCCCCAGGAGGAAGAAGTGCTTGCGGCTGTGGAAAATATACGGGCCATGCTGCAGCATCCCTTTGGAAGCATTTTGGTGCTTCCCACAACAAAATCTACTTTGACAGCCTGAATTTTCGGCAGATAGATAGTAAATATGGGGGAAGGGACAGTAAAAATTGCTTAAATTGTACAAATAAGTATATGTGTCTAATGACAAAAAACGGGAAAAAAGATATAATAGCGTTATCAAGATGAAACGGAGGAGGATTTTACAAATGGCAAAATATGTTATGGCGTTGGACGCCGGCACAACAAGCAACAGGTGTATTCTTTTTAACGAAAAGGGTGAAATGTGCAGTGTAGCTCAGAAAGAGTTTACACAATATTTTCCAAAGCCGGGCTGGGTAGAACATGATGCGAACGAGATCTGGTCTACACAGTTGGGAGTTGCAGTAGAAGCAATGCAGAAGATCGGGGCTTCCGCAGATGACATCGCTGCAATCGGCATTACCAATCAGCGTGAAACCACTATCGTGTGGGATAAGAATACAGGCGAGCCAGTTTATCATGCAATTGTGTGGCAGTGCCGCAGAACATCTGAATATTGCGACAGCCTGAAGGAGAAGGGGCTGGAAGATTCGTTCCGTGAGAAAACTGGTCTGGTAATTGATGCATATTTCTCAGGAACAAAGTTAAAATGGATTCTTGACAATGTAGAAGGCGTAAGAGAAAGAGCAGAAAGAGGAGAACTTCTTTTTGGCACTGTTGAGACATGGTTAATCTGGAAACTGACCAAGGGTGCAGCTCATGTAACGGATTATTCCAATGCTGCACGTACCATGCTGTTCAACATCAACGATCTGAAATGGGATGAGGATATCCTGAAAGAACTGAATATTCCGGCAAGCATGCTTCCGGAGGCAAAACCGTCAAGCTGCGTATACGGAACCGCAGATCCTTCATTCTTCGGCGGCTCCATTCCGGTCAGCGGAGCGGCAGGAGATCAGCAGGCAGCATTATTCGGCCAGACATGTTTCACCGCAGGCGAAGCAAAGAATACATACGGAACAGGATGCTTCTTACTGATGAACACCGGCGAGAAACCGGTATTTTCCAAGAACGGCCTGGTAACCACAATCGCATGGGGCATCGACGGAAAAGTGAATTATGCATTGGAAGGATCGATCTTTGTAGCCGGCGCTGCAATCCAGTGGCTGCGTGATGAGATGAGAATCATTGACAGCGCTCCGGATTCCGAGTACATGGCTAAGAAAGTAAAAGATACCAACGGATGTTATGTAGTTCCTGCATTTACAGGACTTGGCGCTCCTCACTGGGATCAGTACGCACGAGGAACTATCGTAGGAATTACCCGCGGCGTGAACAAATATCACATTATTCGTGCGACCTTAGAGTCTCTGGCGTTCCAGGTGAATGACGTTCTGCAGGCAATCAGAGCAGACTCCGGCATTGAATTAAGCGCTTTGAAGGTTGACGGCGGCGCAAGCGCCAATGACTTCCTGATGCAGACACAGGCTGATATTATCAATGCTCCGGTAAACCGTCCGTCCTGCGTAGAGACAACCGCTATGGGAGCTGCTTATCTGGCAGGCCTTGCAGTTGGATACTGGGCAAGCAAAGAAGACGTAATTAAGAACTGGGCAATTGATCAGACCTTCAAACCTCAGATTTCTGAAGAAGAAAGACAGGAGAAAGTGACAGGATGGAATAAGGCTGTTAAATATTCTTACGGCTGGGCAAAAGAAGACTAGTAGACAAAAGTAGATTGAAGGCAGAAAGGGGAACGCGAAATGTTACCATATATAGCAGAATTTGTAGGAACAATGATGTTGATTATCTTAGGTGATGGGGTAGTTGCTAACGTAACCCTGAATAAATCAGGAATGAAGGGCGCAGGTTCTATCCAGATTACCATTGCCTGGGGCCTTGCAGTTATGTTGCCGGCATTTATTTTCGGCGCTGCATCCGGAGCGCATTTTAACCCGGCATTGACGATTGCGCTGGCAGCTGATGGAAGCCTGGCTTGGAGTATGGTGCCTGGATATATTATTGCACAGTTTGCAGGCGCATTTGTAGGAGCGGTGATTGTATGGATTGCATTCAAAGATCAGTTTGATGCAACGGATGATCCAGGAACAAAGTTAGGCGTATTTTCCTGTGGAGCGTCTGTTCCGAATCTGCCCCTTAACATTTTTGCAGAAGTTGTTGCAACTTTCGTTTTGGTATTTGCAATTAAAGGTATTCCGGCAGAAGCTCCTGCTGGCGTAAATAACCTGTTAGTATTCGGAATTATCGTTTCCTGCGGTATGTCCTTAGGCGGATTGACAGGATATGCAATGAACCCGGCCCGTGACCTTGGTCCTCGTCTGGCGCATGCAGTTCTTCCGATCAGCGGAAAAGGAAGCTCTAACTGGGGATATGGAGTTGTTACATTACTTGGACCAATCATCGGCGCTCTTATTGCAGTTGGTTTGTTTGCAGTGATTCCATGGTAAAAGTGATTCGATGTTGAGAAATATGACATTGCGGAGATAACAGAGAGGCAATGATTACATTCCCCAATCAGGGGAGTGTGATCGTTGCCTTTTTATAACAGAAAAAAGAAAAGGATAGGTGAACAATATGTATGATGTAGTAATTATTGGTGCAGGCGTATCAGGAAGCGCTTCCGCAAGAGAGCTTTCCAGGTATAAGCTGAATGTCTGCGTAGTGGAAAAGGAAGAAGATGTATGCTGCGGAACCTCCAAGGCAAACAGCGCAATTGTCCATGCCGGATTTGATGCAGAGGCCGGCTCTCTGATGGCAAAACTGAATGTGGAAGGCAACCAGATGATGGAAGAGCTTTCCAAGGAACTTGATTTCCATTACAAGAACAACGGTTCTCTGGTGGTATGTCTGCATGAAGAAGAAAAGCCCAATCTGCAGGAACTTTATGACAGAGGCATCAAGAACGGCGTAAAGGATCTGCGTATTATTGACAGGGACGAGCTGGTAAAATTAGAGCCCAATATCTCTGACGAAGCAGTTGCAGCGTTGTATGCGCCCACTGGAGGCATTGTATGTCCCTTTGGCATGAATATTGCTTTTGCTGAAAATGCAGCAACCAACGGCGTAGAATTTAAGTTTGACACAGAAGTGACAGGCCTGGAGAAAAAGGGAGACAACTGGGTAGTCAAGACGAATCAGGGCGAAATTGAAACCAGATACGTGGTAAATGCAGCCGGCGTTTATGCAGATAAATTCCACAACATGGTAAGCGATAAGAAATTACATATCACCCCAAGGCGCGGAGATTACTGCCTGTTAGACCGTTCCACCGAAGGATTTGTAACACATACGATTTTCCAGCTTCCAAGCAAATTCGGAAAAGGCGTTCTG
Organism: Eubacterium sp.; assembly: GCA_021769425.1. Lineage (GTDB taxonomy): Bacteria > Bacillota > Clostridia > Lachnospirales > Lachnospiraceae > Petralouisia. The sequence goes on along the minus strand of JAETSX010000004.1, from coordinate 3,118 downwards.
GTATCTCCTACAGTTCATGGAAATACTCTGGTAGGGCCTACCGCAATTGATATTGAAAATAAAGAAGGAACCAACACCACTCAGGAAGGAATTGACGAATTAATCAGCAAAGCCGGAACTACAGTAAAGGGCCTTCCTATCCGTCAGGTTATCACTTCCTTTGCAGGCTTGCGCGCACATGAAGACGGCCATGAGTTCTATATCGGCGAATTGGAAGACGCAAAAGGCTTTATTGACTGTGCCGGCATTGAATCTCCCGGTTTGACCAGTGCGCCGGCAATCGGTAAGATGGTGGCTGAAATTGTTAAAAATCTCACCAATGCAGAGGAGAATCCTAATTTCAACGGTTCCAGAAAAGGCATTTTGGATCCCAAGACTTTAAGCAACGAAGAGCGTGCGGCTTTGATAAAAGAAAATCCCGCTTATGGAAATATTATCTGCAGATGCGAGATGATTACTGAAGGCGAGATTATTGACGCCATAAAACGTCCGCTTGGCGCCAAATCCTTAGACGGCGTAAAACGCCGTACCAGGGCAGGAATGGGGCGCTGCCAGTCAGGTTTCTGTTCTCCGAGAACCATCGAAATCCTTGCAAGGGAACGGGGAGTGGATCCGGCGGAAATTACCAAGGCAGGAGGAAACTCCAAAATTATTGTAGGAATTAACAAGGATAGAATATAAATTGACGGGCAGCGCCAATCCCAGAATCTGTCAGGCAGAGGAGGGACAGGCAGAATATCTGTCTGGATCAGTTGGCCGCAAATCAGGAGGGAAAGAACATGTTGAATTATGATATTGTAATAGTAGGCGGCGGCCCTGCAGGACTTGCAGCAGCCGTATCAGCGAAAAGAAGCGGAGTAGAATCTATCTTAGTGTTAGAGAGAGATAAGGAACTGGGAGGTATCCTGAATCAGTGTATTCATAACGGATTTGGGCTTCACACATTTAAGGAGGAACTGACCGGACCGGAATATGCCGGAAGGTTTATTGAACAGTTAGAGGAAGAGAAAATCGAATACAAGCTGAATACCATGGTTATGGATATTGCAGCAAATAAAGTGGTAACTGCGATGAATCGAGAAGAAGGAATGTTTGAGATTCAGGCAAAAGCAATCGTTCTTGCAATGGGATGCAGGGAGCGTTCCAGAGGCGCATTGAATATTCCCGGATACCGTCCGGCTGGCATTTACTCTGCAGGAACAGCGCAGCGCCTGGTAAATATGGAAGGCTATATGCCGGGCCGTGAAGTTGTAATCCTTGGTTCCGGCGATATCGGACTGATTATGGCAAGAAGAATGACGTTAGAAGGCGCAAAGGTAAAGGTAGTAGCCGAGTTGATGCCTTATTCCGGCGGATTAAAGAGAAACATTGTACAGTGTCTGGATGACTACGGAATTCCGCTGAAATTAAGCCATACCGTGGTGGATATTGAAGGCAAAGAAAGAGTGGAGGCAATCACCATTGCAGAAGTGGGACCGGACAGAAGGCCGATTCCGGGCACAGAGGAGCGTTACACCTGCGATACCCTTCTGCTGTCCTGCGGTTTGATTCCTGAAAATGAATTATCCAGAAGTCTGGGCGTTGAAATGAGTCCGGTAACCTCCGGCCCGTTGGTAAATGAATGTCTGGAAACCAACGTAGAAGGCGTATTTGCCTGCGGCAACGTGCTCCATGTGCATGATTTGGTGGACTTTGTTTCCGAGGAAGCTTCCGCTGCCGGAAAACATGCAGCAGAATATGTGTTAAACGGGGCAAAGCATCAGGCGTCCAGCGCGAAGGATATTCCGATTGCCGCTGTGGAAGGAGCGCGCTATACAGTGCCTAAGACTATCAATCCGGACAGAATGGATGAGAAACATACCGTCCGTTTCCGTGTAGGCGATGTATACAAGAACTGCTATGTATCCGTATATTTGAATGAGGAACGCATCATTCACAAAAAACGTCCGGTGGTAGCGCCAGGAGAAATGGAAGAAGTAGTGTTGAAGAAAGAAGAGCTGGCTGCATTTCCGAACCTGTCCCAGATCACTGTAAAAATTGAGGAGGCATAAATCTATGGAAACAAGAGAATTAATTTGCATCGGATGCCCCATGGGATGTCCGCTGAAAGTAGAAATGAACAATGGCGAAGTAGTGAGCGTAAGCGGGAATACCTGCAAACGCGGTGACGTATATGCCAGAAAAGAAGTAACCAATCCCACCAGAATCGTGACAAGTTCTGTCATCGTAGAGGGCGGAAGCCTTGCAGCGGTATCGGTGAAGACCAAAGAGGATATTCCCAAGGGTAAAATCTTTGATATTATGAAAGACTTAAAAGGAGTAAAAGTTCAGGCGCCGGTACATATCGGAGATGTTATTATCTCTGATGTGGCAGGCACTGGGGTAGACATTATCGCTACCAAGAATGTATTGTAAGCCTATCCTGAATTTCATATAAAACAGCACAAATATCCCCCTGCGGCATAGAATATAGCAGGGGGATATTATGCGTTTATGTGATTTAAAAGAAAAAGAAGTTATCAATGTCTGTAACTGTAAGTGTCTGGGATTTGTGGTGGATTTGGACATTGATCCCTGCAACGGCTGTATCCTGGCGCTGATTATTCCGGGATGCGGAAGGTTCTGGGGGCTGTTCGGCAGGGAAAGCGAGCTGATAATTCCCTGGAACCAGGTGGTAAAAATCGGGCCGGATATTATTCTGGTGGAAATACCGGAACCGAAGCCCCACAAATAATTTCCGGAAAGGGACTGCAGGGAAATGCGGATGGGCCGTCGGGAAATGGAATTTGCGAACAATATATGGTTTGATAATGAAAAATCATATCTATTGTGGATAACCGGCATTTCACGACGGCCCTTTCGCGATGCACAGAAATTGCGGAAAGATGCGATTTTGCACAGAAAAGTTCGGAATTCCCGCACAAAATGTGCGGAAATGTCCCGCGGAACAGTGACGTGTGAACAGTTACATGAGTGGAACCCGATTTGTGAATAGCGGCTAAATTATCCTGAATTATTCACGGCGGTATGAGCAGGCATAAAATTTGCCGTAGTTACCGTTACAACCTCTTCCAATACCCCACTCTGCCACAAAACAGCCTAAAAATGGGCAGACTTC
>JAETSX010000061.1 GCA_021769425.1 Eubacterium sp. | reverse complement strand
CCTATTTCAGACAGATAGGAGCCGACGTAAAGAGTTATGCTATCTAACATACATCAAAAAGAGGTAAGATAACGCCCTCTGCAAAAAAGGTTACGTTATCTTACCTCAACAAAATTAACGCCGGTATAGCCGTCGTCAACTTTCTCTTCATAAATATGAATGTCGGGATGTTCTTTCAGAAACTCTTTCACAAGAGCTTTCTGATTTACAATACTGTCGCTTTCCGCTTTATCTCCATCTTCTCTTGAAAGCCGGTAATAGGCATCGGCTGTGTAGATACTGTTTCGATTTGTACTCATAGTATCACCTGGTTTATAATGATAAAAAATATCTGTTTAATTTCTCCTCCAAAGTATCTTCTGTTTCTGTAAAGCTAACCTTAACAATCACCCCATCGCATATAAAACAATAGGGATTATTTATCTGAGACAGAAAACTTGAAATCCGTTCCGGCCGTTCTAAAGAGGCGTCGATTTTTACATCGTTGAGATCTGCCAAAGAATCTTTTTGAACGGACTGAATATTCACATTTTTCATTTCTTCCAGATATGTGATGTCCATTTTATATTTCCTCGGTTTTTTTCATTTCAATATATTTCCGGCTGCTTGTCCGGTATTCATTTAAAAATGAAATAGCCTTCAAAAATTGAGCGGATTTACAATTTGAATGGAGCTATGATGATCATGATTGAGAAAAAAATTATCCGCTGATTACCGCCGCTGATTCTAATCAAATGCATGACTCATCATGCTATTTAGGAAGATTGGCGGGGAAGGTAGGGGATACAGGAAAGATCCGGCTGATTTTGCTGCCTGTATTCCGATGGCGTTATACCGTATTTTTTGCGGAAAGAGTCGTAAAAATGGCTGGCATTGGAATATCCCACTTCATTGATAATATCAGCCAGCCGGATATCAGGATGTTTCAGCAATTCACAGGCTTTCGAAAGTTTTACGGATCGAATAAGCGAAGAGAAATTTTCCCCTGTGCATACTTTTAAGATCCGGATCATCTGGCGTTCGCTATATCCGAAAAAAGAGGATAATTCTTTCAAAGTTACAGTTTTATAATTATTTTCGTAACTGTTCAGAACCCGTTGTTCAAAAATGATGCCCTGGGTTTCGTTCAACGCTTCGCGGATAGCCGTAAATGCATTTATCCCATGTTTACGGGCTGATCCGATGTAACCCATAATGGTAAGATATTCCTGAGCTCCCTTTTCACTTTGGAATCATCCTGAGCTCTTGGTTTTTACTTTTACCATTCTCAGATCACGTTCCGCCTGATTATTATCAAAGGGAACACAAAGATTCTTTATAAACAGGCAGACTGATTCCTTGTAATTATCCAGTCTGCAGATCAAATTTAATGCCACCATGCAGAGGGCATTCGCCTACTTAAATGAGATTGTGCGCGGTGACATCTACCGTCACAATCGCATCAACCTCATGACGAGTTTCTTTTATGCATGCATGCGAGAGACATTCCGCACGATGCGGGCAACCGGTATAGTCAGAATGCATATGATCTTCCGTACGATTTGGCTCGGCAACGACAGAAAGATGAACGCCGCCATGGCCTTCTGAGCGCCCTGCTTCTTCCCAGAGGATTCACGAAGGCTTCGGTCCTTTTTTACCTTTGGCTTCTTAAGCCCATCTGAAGAAGGTGGTTTGGAACTGTTTTTGGAGTTTTTATTTAACTGCGCCTTCAGTTCCCTGATGGTCTGGTTAAGAACTTTAACAGTTGCAGTCAATTCGTCAACCTAATTTGTAAGAGTTGCATTTTGTTTGATCAAGTGCCGAACGAACTCTTCTGTGATGTTAACTGGCATCCAGGCCACCTTCTTTCCTTGGTTTCTATGTTTATATTATAACCAAAACGCAGGGAAAAAGCTAATTCGGAGATTTTAGGCAATGGTAAAAATGACGGTGGATAAGTATTAAATATCAAGGCATAAAAGCTAATAAATAAATTCAAAATCTTCTCAAAAAGTGAAAATGAAGCGGATAAAATACTGATGGTTATGTTTAATTCACAATACTGATGTATGCGAAAAAAATCATCGTTTTTATCCACAAAGTAAAAGTAAATCAGAGCAGAAAAAGATTTTTCAATTCTCTGTTTTGCACAACAATTGGTCATTGAATTCGAAGGGGTTCTGAACAGTTACAAGATTACTTTAATAATAATGATCTGTCGGAAATAGACGGACGAACGATGGCGGCAGCATTTAGATGATTTGACATCATGGAACGTTATTTAAAAAATGAAACATGGTGGGAAAGGAATCTAAAGAGCACACAGAGCCGGTTGATTTTCAGAAGAAATTTATGAAGATTAATCGGTTATTTTTATGTCCGGAAATAATATATAATTCTGTTATACCCTCTGGTACTAAGCTATTTACATAAATATTACATAGGCTTTACTCTGGCTTGCTTGTTCTATTGATGAATAAAAGTTATGATTTCTATGTTGAAAAACAAAAAATAAGATAAGAAGTAAAGAAGAAAATATGTACAGTACAAAGAGTACAAGGGAAAGGAGTTTTAATGTTACGGTTAGAAAATATTAGTAAATCATATGACGGAGCTGCCATTTTGAAAAATATTAATCTGGAGATTGAAAGGGGAGAGATCATATCTATTCTTGGTCCGTCCGGGAGCGGGAAAACCACCCTTTTGAATCTGATTCTGGGGCTTACGGACGCTGATGACGGCAGGATTATTTATGATGGAGAGGACATAACTGCTGTACCGATGGAAGAGAGAGGGTTCAATATTGTATTCCAGGATTATGCACTATTTCCCCATCTGAATGCTTACAAGAATATTACTTACGGTCTTCGGAATAAACCGGATATTTCCACGCAGGAAGAAGTGGAGGAGCTGATACATCTTCTGGGACTTGAGGAACATCTTGATAAAAAGATTGAGCAGCTGTCCGGCGGGCAGAAGCAGAGAGTCGCTCTTGCAAGGACTATGGTGATGAAACCGAAGATACTGCTTCTGGATGAGCCTTTAAGTGCATTAGACGGTGTCATTAAAGAATCAATCAAGGACAGAATTAAGACCATTGCAAAGGAATATCATCTGACGACAATAATCGTTACTCATGATCCGGAGGAGGCGCTGACATTGTCGGACAGGGTACTTATCGTAAATGACGGTTCTGTTTCACAGTATGGAAAGCCGGAAGAAATTATTAATACTCCGGCCAATGGTTTTGTGAAGGAATTTATATTAAATCAACTTGAGATTAAGAAAAACAATATATATAGTTTGTTCCGGAGCGATTGGGATATACAGCCTATGTGGCAGGTGGGATAAAGATGACCAGAAAAAGAAATATAGAAAACTGGCTGATATGGGCAGTTGTTATCTTAATATTTGCAACGTTCCTTGCATACCCCCTGGTTCTTCTCCTGATAGGATCATTTCAGAGGGATGGAGGGATATCCCTTGGAAATTATTCGGAAATCCTATGTGGAAAAGGCTTTTTACAGGCTCTTAAAAATAGCCTTCTAATATCCTCATTCAGTGCGGCGATCACGACGGTACTGGCCTTTATTATGTCATATACCGTAAATTATACAAATTTGCATCATAGCTTTAAGAAATTTGTAAAAACACTGGCAGTTCTTCCCATGCTGCTCCCTACGATTACATACGGATTTGCTATTATTTATTCATTTGGAAAGCAGGGATTATTCACGAAACTATTTGGAAGGCAGTTGTTTGATATATATGGAATTAATGGCCTTCTGATAGGGTATGTGATCTACACGCTCCCGGTATCCTTTATGCTGATTCACAATACTATGGGATATATTGACAGAAGATTTTCTGTAGTATCGAAAATAATGGGAGACAGCCATCTGACGAATTTTAGAGAAACAGTGCTCCGCCCGCTGGTGGGAACGCTTGCGGTTTCCTTTATACAATGTTTTTTCTTAAGCTTTACAGATTTTGGGATACCAGCTTCCGTAGGCGGTAAAGTTGAAGTCGTGGCATCCGTACTATATATGCAGATGCTGGGAAGTGTACCAAACTTCCATAATGGTGCAGTCGTGGCTATGGTTATGCTCCTGCCATCGGTGGTCAGCATTGTTATTATTGCATATCTGGGGCGGTTTAATGTGCGCTATAACAAGATTACTCCAATGGAAATTGAGAAAAATCGGATGCGCGATGGAGTATGTGCGTCTGTGACGGTGCTGATTATTGCCGCTATCCTTGCGGTATTTGCAGTTATATTTATTGTTCCAGTCGTCAGGGGATGGCCATATGATATGCATATTACACTGGACAATATAAAGAGGGTGTTGAATGACGAAGCATTGGTTATGGTATATAAAAATTCTTTATATGTTGCATTACTCACGGCAGTGTCAGGAACGATTATGGCATATGGTTCTGCAGTCGTTACCGCGAGAAGTACGATTTCCGGCAATGCCAAAAAGGTTATTGAGAGCATTGCTTCTGTTACTAATACCATCCCAGGCATGGTACTGGGCATTGCCTTTATGCTGTCATTCACAGGCACACCGCTTCAGAATACGTTTGTCATCATTATCCTGTGCAATCTGATACATTTTTTTGCAACACCATATATGATGATGAAAGATTCGCTGTCCAAGATGAATCTTTCCTGGGAACGTACAGCAAGACTGATGGGGGACAGCTGGATTAAAACGATGATCCGTATTATAACGCCGAATGCGCTGTCTTCACTGCTGGAAGTGTTTGGCTATTATTTTGTAAATGCGATGGTTACGGTAAGTGCGGTGATCTTTCTGGCAGGGGCCAGGACGATGGTCATTACAACGAAAATCAAAGAATTGCAGCATTTTGCAAAATTTAATGAAATTTTTGTATTATCGCTGTTGATTTTATTTACCAATCTTGCCGCGAAGTTTTTGTTCTGGATCTTGGTGGATAAAATTTCTATTAGTAAAATTAGAAAAGGAGAAACGAATATGAGGAAAATGAAAAGTATTGTAATTGTAGGCTTAGTGTTATTGATGCTGGCTGGAGGTATATTGACGGGGTGCGGCAGAAAGGAAGATTCTGGACGGAGCCGGGTCGTGCTGTATACGAACGCAGATGATGAAGCAGTGGCGGCGATGCGGAATGCGCTTGACAGTAATGGATATAAAGATAAATATATTGTGCAGACATTTGGAACATCTGAGCTTGGAGGAAAGCTTCTGGCAGAGGGTGCGGATATAGAGGCGGATATAGTCACGATGAGCTCTTTTTATACAGAAAGCGCCGAGGAAGAACATCATATGTTTAAGGACCTGGAGTTTGAAACGGGCACACTGGAAGAATATCCGGCCTATTACATGCCAATTACGGCACAGGAGGGTGCTATTATCTATAATACTGAGGTTTTGAAGGAAAACAGTCTCCCTGTACCGGAATCTATTAAAGATCTGACGGATCCAGTATATAAGGATATGATTTCCGTAACAGATATTCAGAGTTCTTCTACGGCGTGGCTTCTAATCCAGGCAGTCATAAGCGGGTATGGAGATGATGGCGCAAAGGATATTCTGACTGATATATATAAGAATGCAGGTGTTCATATTGAAGAGTCAGGCTCTGGTCCTATAAAAAAGGTACGTGCAGGTGAAGTGGCGGTTGGATTTGGATTGAGGCATCAGGCAGTTGCAGATAAGGAAGAAGGATTGCCCACCGATTATGTTGACCCGTCGGAAGGGAACTTTACACTGACGGAATCAGTATCAGTGGTTGATAAGGGCGATAAGACGAATCCGGAGGCCATGAAAATGGCAGAGTGCATCATCAAAAACGGAAGGAAGGAGCTTTTAGAGACTTATCCGGTTCCACTGTACAAAGGAGAGCAGGCGGACGACGCGAACAGCTCCGGGAATCCAAAGGTCTTTCCGGAAAAGCTCACGGTAGATCTTTTGAAAAAACATCAGGAGCTCTCTGAAGAGTGTAAATAAGAACAATATGAATAAAGAAAAGAGGATTGACAATGAAAAAATACAAATTGCTGACGCCGGGTCCTTTAACTACGACAGACACGGTAAAACGGGAGATGCTATTTGACCACTGTACATGGGATGATGATTATAAGAAAATAACGCAGGAGATTCGAGAACAGCTTTTAGAGCTTGCTCATGCTGATAGTGATATTTATACGGCAGTACTTATGCAGGGAAGCGGCACATTTGGCATGGAATCTGTGATTTCCAGTGTCGTAGGAGCAGCTGAAAAGCTTCTGATAGCAGCTAATGGGGCATATGGAGAAAGAATAGAAGAGATTGCTGAGCATAATCAGGTTCCCTATATCATTTATCATGAGCATTATAACCAGATAATATCTGCTGAGAGAATAAAAAAGCTGTTGGAGGAAGATCCTTCTATCACGCATGTATCTATGGTACATAGTGAAACGACATCTGGCATTCTGAACGATATTGAAGAAGTGGCAGAGGTTGTGAAGACTGCGGGAAAAACGTTTATAGTTGATGCAATGTCAAGCTTTGGCGGGATAGATATTGATGTACAGAGTCTGGGAATTGATTTTATTGTCAGCAGCGCTAATAAGTGTATTCAGGGTGTGCCGGGATTTTCTTTTGTTATATGCAGAAAGGATAAACTGGTGGAAAGTCAAGGAAAAGCAAGGAGTCTGTCGCTGGACCTTTATGACCAATGGAGGGTAATGGATATAGATGGGAAATGGCGATTTACATCGCCGACTCACACAGTCCTGGCATTCTCGCAGGCGTTAAAGGAGCTTAAAGAGGAAGGCGGTATTTCTGCGAGGGAAAAGAGGTATAGAAGGAATAATATACTTTTAATTGATAATATGCTGAAGCTGGGGATCCGGCCTTATATCAGCAGTGAATATCAGGGACCTGTCATTACTACATTTTTTTATCCCGATAACTGTAATTTTTCTTTTGAGGAAATGTATCTTTTTATGAAAGATAGAGGCTATGCGATTTATCCGGGAAAGGTAACTGAAGCGGATACCTTCCGGATTGGAAACATCGGTGAGATTTACGAAGAAGACATTCGAAGGGTAGTCAGGCTGTTCAAAGAATTTTTAACATTGCATTGATGGAGGCAGAAGAATGAAAAAAACAGAAGCAGTTATATTTGACTGGGCGGGTACTACGGTGGATTACGGATGCTTTGCTCCGGTACAGGCTTTTATCGAAGCATTTAGCCATTATGGGATCGTTCCATCTATAGAAGAAGTCAGAAAGCCAATGGGGATGCTGAAGATTGATCATATTCGGACTATGCTGGGTATGGAACGTATCCGTGGATTATGGAAAGAAATAAACGAAAGGGACTGGAACGAAGAAGACGTAAAGTCAGTGTATCATATAATGGAAAAAAAGACATTGGAGATATTGCCCGGTTTTGCAGATGTGAAGCCATATGTGCATGAAACGATGGAAAAACTGCGGTCACAAGGCATCAAAATAGGCTCCACAACGGGCTATACTGATGAAATGATGGAGATTGTAGCAGCATCCGCAAAAAAAAACGGCTATGAGCCGGACTTATGGATCACACCGGATTCTGTGGGGAATATGGGACGCCCGTATCCTTACATGATTTTCAGAAATATGGAAAAGCTGGGGATATCCTCGGTAAAGAATGTCGTGAAGGTGGGGGATACCGTCTCTGACATTATGGAGGGGAAAAATGCGGGAGTGACTACAATCGGAGTAATAGAAGGAAGCTCTGTCATGGGTTATACTTATGAGGAATATCAGGCACTTTCCCTCACAGAAAAATCAGAAGAGATCCGAAGAACCGAATCTGTCTATAAAGAAGCAGGAGCTGACTATGTAATAAAGGATATCCGTGGCGTAACGGAGCTGCTGCCGAGTTTTTAAAAGAATTTCCGTTAGTTTATTAATTTCCATATGTTTTGCGGTATGTTATACTGTTTTATACGATTTCATTTCCTTAAAAATCATCAAATTGTAATCGGAATTTATGAGGAATTAAAATTATGGATAAACAGGTTATTCACATATATGGCGCATCTGGCTCCGGTACTTCTATCATAGACAGGTATATTATTGATAGACTAGGGTTTTTTTATGGATACGGATGATTATTCTTGGGAAGCAACAAATCCACCCTATCAAACCAAAAGAAATATTTCTGACAGAATTGCTTTAATGAAAAATGATATTGCAAGATATGATAAGGTCGTTATTTCTGGTTCACTTGTTGATGGGGGTGATGAACTGATACCTTTATTTATATTGGCCCTTCGTGTAGAAACGGATACTGCGGTACGAATTGATAGACCTGAATCAGTGAAACTCAACTGCTTTGAACCTTGACAACTGTACATTTTATCAGCATTTGCAGTGCTTTTCCTGCCATTTATTTTTTCACCCATTAGGTGGAGTGGCTGTAGAAACCACACCCAAAATATGGAAGAATCTATATTGAAAATACCGTATAACACTATATACTGAAGGAGTGCCGTTTTATGAAGCCAACATATTTCCAGATTGAATTTACAAAGGAACGCATTATTCCATCAGGAAGACTTGCCCTGGTGGGCTATATCCTGGAGAACAGTGGCTTCATTGACCGTCTGAATAAGCAGGATACTACCGGCAGGCGTTACGGGCACCAGATCAAAAATGGCGATATTCTTAGCTCCTATATTGGCTGTCTGTGTATGGGAAAGCCAGGTTTTGAGGCAGTCCGTGAGACGGATGACGACCCGGAATTCTTCTGCCAGGCAATGGGGATCAGACGGCTCCCTTCCCCGGAAATCCTTCGTCAAAGAATGGATGAGATTGGCCGCTCCATGCGCAGAGCCCTTTTATGGGAAAACACCCAGCTGCTTGTGAAGAACCATGCCTCGCCGATAAGGCTCCCGTGCGGCCTTGTCCCTGTAGATATCGATGTCACTCCCTTTGACAATTCAAAAACCAGAAAAGAGGGAGTTTCCCGTACCTACAAGGGATACGATGGATTATGCCTCGATGATGGCCTATATCGGCCGGGAAGGATATCTCATAAACTGTGAACTGCGCAAGGGAAGTCAGCACTGCCAGAAGCATACACTCGAATTCCTTCATGACCCCGCGAGGGGAAGACCGTCTGTATTGGATCTGTCTGGCGTGATATTTCTTATGTTAGTTCTGACGGGGAGAAGCATCCGTTTACAATCCATACTGTGTATGAAATAACCGAACTCTGCACCGACAAACATGGACAGTACCTCTTCCCGGCAGACGTGGAGGTAAACATGTGGGATGTGAACGTGGAGCTTTCTGACCATGATGTCATTGCCTTTTACCATGCGCATGGGGAAAGCGAACAGTTCCACAGTGAAATCAAAACCGATATGGATCTGGAACGGTTTCCGTCCGGGAAGTTCGACACAAATGAGATTGTATTGGAACTTGCAATGCCTGCCTATAATATTCTGCGCATGATCGGTGACGAGAGTATTGGCCCGGACCACCCTATGAAGCACCCTGTAAAAAGACGCCGGATAGGTACGGTCATCAAGAATCTGGTGATGTTGGCATGTCATATCACTAAATATGCACGCAGAACAAAGCTTGGGCTGGGCAGGAGTAATATATGGAGGAAGACGTTCCAGAAAGTATATCTGTCGTTTAGTTGTCTATAGCTTAATATTTCATTTATAGTTACAATACCACAAAGTCTACCATGGCTGGCTGGGATGCAGGTGGCCTGGGATTTTATGTGCTTTTTAGAGAAAATTCATTGTCTAGGTGGCGGAAGGGAATCTGCCAGAACAGCTTTTGTTCGGCCAATAAAAACGGTTCATCATTACCAATGCTGGTTAAATATGCAGTTGTTAATGTGCCGAGACAATAAGTCTCACGGATTCAGGTATTATCTGGAAAGGGACAAAGTGGGTGATGACGCAGTCGTATTTGGCGGAGGTCTTGCCGGATGTGAATGCGCGATTCACCTGGGAATGGAAGGAAAGAAGGTTCACCTGGTAGAAATGAGGGATGAACTTGCCCCTGACGCAAATGTCCGCCATCGTCCGCTGTTATTAAAAGAGATAGAGAAATATGCAGTTGTACATACTGGATATAAAGGGATTAAGGTTACAGAGGAAGGAATTCTCTGCGAGGATAAAGATGGTAATGAAGTGTTAGTTCCGGGAAGTACTGTGATTTGCGCGTTGGGGCAGCGTTCACGGTCAGATGCGGCAAAAGCGCTTATGGATGCGGCGCCGTATGTGAGAGTGATTGGGGATGCGGCGAAAGTATCTACGATTACGAATGCTGTTTACTGGGGGTATCATGCCGCATTGGACATTTAATTAAGTATGGGATTTCTTTAGTTTTTGTATTTCTCTTAATGATGCGGATCTTCAATTAAGTTCAGTGGCAGTGCAATTACTGGCCGGATGGAATGCAAGGAAAGGATATTGAAGCGATAATATAGAAAATCTTAAACATTAGGAATTCATAATTCCTGGGCAGAGAAGAAATGCTATTCAGGGAAAAAATTCGGGGAAATCAGCCAGGGATTTAACGCATTTGTTTGCTCAGCGCCGTATAGGAGGGGCTGTCGGGAAATTGCAATTTATTACAATATATAGCTGTAATTTCTGGGATTTTACAACTATATATTGTGTGTAAATTTCATTTTCCGGCAGCCCCTTCATTTTTTTACAACACTTATCTTATAAATTAAAGAATTCTTCATGCATTTTTCATATATGAATCAGAATGAAACGGTAAGCTGCATTTTAAATTTTTCTTCACCATATACGGCATGGGGAATATCTTTCGGCATGATCAATGTCTCACCTTCATTCAGGAAAAAGACTTCATCGCCAACGGTAAAACGTCCGGTTCCTTCCAGAACGGTTACCATCGCATCCCCGCCTGCGGCATGGGTGGATATTTCTTCTCCCTTGTCGAATGAAAAGATTGTCATGCTGACCTTATCATTTTGCACAAGCGTTTTGCTGACCACCTGGCCTGGCTGATATGCAATCTGGTCCGTTAACTTTAACTTTGTTTGTTTTTCAATATTTTTATACATACTGCACTTCCTTTCCTAATCATCAATGATATTTCCGTCAATGGATATGGTGATGGTCTGCCACGGTATAAATTTGCCGCTTTCCTGCAGGGCTTTTTTCACGGCCATTTCAAGTCCGCCGCAGCAGGGAACTTCCATTCGCAGAATTGTAACGCTTTTTATGTCGTTATTCCGTATTATTTCCACTATCTTTTCGCTGTAATCAACGGAATCAAGTTTTGGACAGCCGATCAACGTGATTTTCCCCTTCATAAAATCCTCGTGATTATTCGCGTAAGCGTATGCAGTGCAGTCAGCCGCAATCAGCAGTTTTGCTCCGTTAAAATAGGGGGCCTTCACGGGAACCAGCTTAATCTGGCAGGGCCACTGGCCGAGCTGTGAAGTTATTGCCGGTGTATGAGAAGGAGCGTTTTCCGTTTTCGGATGGACTATTTGGTGCGCCTGCGTACCCGGACAGCCAGCATGGGGCGTTTTGATGTTTTGCTCCTTTGTCTTCTTTTGTTTGGCGGCAAGAACAGCGGCCTCATCATATGCGGGCGCTTCCCGTTCCTCGAAGCTGATGGCGCCGGTGGGGCACTCCGGCAGACAGTCACCCAGACCGTCACAGTAATCCTCACGGGTAAGCTTGGCCTTACCGTCAATCATTTCAATCGCCCCTTCGTGGCAGGCCGAAGCACATGCGCCGCAGCCGTTGCACTTGTTTTCATCAATTTTTATAATCTTCCTGATCATTCTGCATCCCTCCTGGTTTAATCTCATGTTTAATCTTTTCTGTTTCATTCAAAGGTCCGATCAGGTCTGCCTCATCCATGTCATAACTCACATAGGAAGGCTTTTATCTGAAACCTCCTTGACTTTACGTTTCCGATTATACTATAATACTTTTTAGAAGTATGTGGTTATAACCACGGAAATGAGGTTTTTATTATTTTGAGTTTTATTTCTAAAACAGCTCTTTTTCGGGGATGCTCAGAGGAAGATATTCTGAATATGGCGGAACATTTGGATTTTCGGTCAGACAAATATAGAAAAGGGAGTGTGATTTTCGGGGCGGGAAGCATTGTGACGGATATAGGCCTCGTTCTTTCCGGGAGCGTCCGGATTGAGCATACGGATCTCTGGGGGAATAAAAGCATCCTTGGCATTACCCCCGTGGGCAGTGTATTTGCGGAATCCTATGCCTGTATACCGAATGAACCGATGATGGTAGATGCAGTGGCTAATGAGGACTGTGATATTTTATTCATAAACGTTCCGAAACTGTTCCTGCCCTGTCCGATCTGCAGCAGTCAAAACAGGCTTATTCAGAACCTTGTTATGATCAGTGCGGGGAAAAACCTGCAGCTTTCCAGGCGCAGTCTGCACACGTCGCCCAAAACAATACGTGGACGGCTGTTTTCTTATTTTTCGCAGCAGGTTTCTGCACAGGGGAGCAATAAAATTGTAATCCCATTTGACCGCCAGCAACTGGCAGACTATCTGAACCTGGATCGCAGCGCTTTATCAAAGGAGCTGGGAAAAATGAGAAATGACGGCCTGATTGAATATAACAAGAATACTTTTGTGATAAAAACGGATATCGAATAGCATGTTCCGGCCTCTGTACGGTAAAGATACCGAAACTCCCCGTCCGGCAATAAGGCAGGCAGCCCTCATCCCCGCTCTGAATTTTTTAAATATTCTGTTTTAAGCAGCTCTTAATATCATCCTCCGCATTACTGATCATCCGCAGATCAAAAGTGTCCACCAGATACTGCAGCACATTCGGACTCAGGAATGCCGGCAGAGTGGGCCCCAGATAAATGCCTTTTATTCCCAGGCTCAGTAACGCCAGCAGATCAGCGACCGCCTTTTGTTCATACCATGATACAATCAATGACAGCGGCAGTCCATTCACATCGGTATCAAAGGCATCTGCCAGGGCTGTTGCAATCCGTATGGCGGAATATACATCATTGCACTGTCCCACATCCAGGAGCCTGGGCAAGCCCGCCACTTCTCCAAATTCCAGTTTATTGAATCTGTATTTTCCGCATGCCAGCGTTAAAATCATGCAGTCTTCTGGAACCATCTTTGCAAATTCTGTATAGTAGTTTCGTCCTGGCCTTGCTCCGTCACAGCCGCCAATCAGGAAGAAATGTCTGATTTTTCCCGCCTTTACAGCTTCCACAATTTTATCAGCGTAGCTCAATGCAGCATGATGCCCAAATCCCACCAATATCTCTTGCGGTTCCTGATCCTCCGGATAACCGCCCAGTTCGATTGCCTGTTGAATGATTTCACTGAAATCCTTTTCACCGTTTTCCTTCCTGCCGATATGCTTTACTCCTTCCCAGCCTACCACATTCGTGCTGTAAATCCGGTCTTTATAACTTTCTCTTGGCCGCATCAGGCAGTTTGTCGTCATCAAAATACATCCTGGAAGGTTGTCGAACTGTTTTTGCTGATCCTGCCATGCCCCTCCGAAATTTCCGACAAGATGAGGGTATTTTTTTAATCCATCATATCCATGGCATGGAAGCATTTCACCATGGGTATAAATATTGATTCC
Source organism: Eubacterium sp. (assembly GCA_021769425.1). Taxonomy (GTDB): domain Bacteria; phylum Bacillota; class Clostridia; order Lachnospirales; family Lachnospiraceae; genus Petralouisia. The sequence continues at coordinate 7,278 of JAETSX010000061.1, read as the reverse complement.
CTTCCCCTTTGTCTGTTCCAGCAGCATTTCCAGATCCTTGAGATCATGCCCTGAAACAATAATAAAAGGCCCTTTCTTCATATGGACGTTGACTTTGTGAGGGGTTGGATTTCCATAAATCTCCGTATTTGCTTCATCCAGCTTTTTCATGACTGCAATTGCAATTTCTCCGGTACGCATGGTCATCCGAATTAATTCTTCCACGGTGAGGCTGTCATCTGTGATAGCCTCCAATGCCTGAATATAAAAATTATCTACCTGGTCGCTGTAATAGCCCAGTTCCCTTGCCTGATGTCCGTACGCGCTGATTCCTTTTAATCCATACAAAATCGTCTGTCTCAAAGAACGGATATCTGGATCCAGAGATTTGTCATACATAATTCCTGCCAGGTGTGCATCCTTTAACATTTGCGTTTTTGTTTCTGGAAGATTATAAGAGGCATGAAGCGTATGATTATTAATCTCCCCTGCCAGATCCCTTAGATTCTCTTTGATTTCCTGTGATTTCTTCAATAATTCTACGTGTACTTCTGCGTCAAAATTAACATTTGTAAGAGTTGTGAAAAGAACGTTTTCAATAAAACTTATCACGTTTTTATCTATATTCTGTCCATTCTCTAACAGAGATTTTCCATAACAGCTGATCCCTTTGATTTGAAAAATCAATAAATCCTGCAGATTGGCAATTTCCGGCGTTTTTCCGCAAACGCCTAACTTTGTGCAGCCTTTTCCGTTCGCTGTCTGTTCACACTGATAACAGAACATTTCATAGCCCAAATCCATATTATTACTTATAGTATTGTTCATATACCCACCTTCCTTATTATTTATTGTTATGGCATAGTATTAGCCGGTATATGAAAAATATACTGATTTCAGCCATATATTAGTCCATAAAAGCCCGTCACTGTCTGATACGGGCTTTCCTTTTTGTGAAAGGTTTTTTAGTCCTATAATTACAGGATCCTTGGCAATAATATTTGTGGAAATGTATTCATTTGCCTTATGCCCCTTTGGAATTGCGGGAAACATAAAGCGCAGGAACGGGTTCAGAGTCCGTGCCGCTCCGGAAATAATGCCGCAATTTTCTGCAATGCGCATCAGTCCCACCCACAGAGACATAACGCCTAACATGGTGATGCAGAGGGCTACGGCTTCTTTGGAGGAATCCAGAGCGGCATTGGTGACAGCCGGAAGGTTTCCGGTGAATGCAGCATAGACAATGCCGATGACAATCATAAAACCCCATAAGTAATTCAGCATAGTATTTGTTCTCCAAAAGATTCAGTTGTTTATATCCTATGCAGCAGTAGAGAAAATGTGTGGATTTTTAAATAATTTTACACGGATTGCCTGGATATAGAATTAAATATGTTTTTATTTTCTTTCACCAGTCCTTCCACTGCGTTGGTGTATCTTCCGGTGGTGACAAGGCTCACGGTAGATTCGATGTAAGATCCGATGCTGTTTATTTTTTCCGGAGGCGCGGCATAAAACACCTGAAAATGATTATCTTCCAGGTATTTTACCATTTGCTCAATCCGTTCTCTGGACAGAGCGGAAAATGCTTCGTCGATAAAAGCCAAACGGGCGCAGCAAGCCTGTCTCGGGTAACATTGCAGCAGGCTGGCGGCAAGAATAATAAAATACGGCGTCTGTTTCTCTCCGTTGCTTGCGGAACCCTGCTTTTTGGAGAGGTCTGAAATGATTTCGCTGTCTCCCTGTCTGCTTACAATTTCCATATCGTATACAAAATACTTCCGGTAATCTGTATACTCTGTCTCATCTTCCTCCTCCAGTATCACTTCCATAAATTCCCGAATGTCCCGTTCCATTTCTTCATCGTCTCTGTTGGAATTCATATATGCTTCGGGGGTGTCCATGTAATTTTCCAGTCTTTTGCAGATACGGAAAAATATATCCCGGTCAGCCTTTTCTTTGATCACGAATCGGTAGGTGTCATTTCCAAAAGGAAGGGCTTTTAATTCCCGGTTAATGGCTGCGATTTCTGCTTTTGCGTCACGGATTGTTTCATTAATTTCTGCCACAAAATCATTCATAAAGGCATTTTCCAGCTTTAGGGACTGTTCCGTTAACCTCTGGTGCACTTCCTCAATCTTAATGTTTGCAATATTCTTGTATTCTTCCCGGAAAAAAGGAATATAGGGAGCTCCCCGCTTGTTGATGTCAATTTCAGCCAGCTTGCAGTAATTAAGCTGTGCATTTTCCATCCGGCGGGCGCACTCATCCAGTTCGCTTCGCAGCCGCCGGAGGGTTTTCGGTGTAATCACCTGCAGGCAGCCTTTTTTTGCTTTCTGTGTTTCATATTCTTCCAGCATCTGATTTTTCAGTTCCAGATGTTTCAGGCATTTATCGGAATATTCCTGATCCTTTATATAGATTTCTCCGGTTAATTGCTCCAGCTCTATCTGATAGTTTTCTAAATCTTTTTCGCAGCCTCTGATATCCCCGATAAGGATATCCCTTGCGCGCTCCAGTTTTTTATATTCTTTTTCTGCATCCTGCTGTTCCTGTATTACGGCCATAAAATCAGGATTTTGGCTGATCTTATCTATATCATTTTGTATACGTTTGCTGCGCTCTGTAAGTTCTGTCAATGATTGTGGGGAGCCAAAATCATAATGTTCGGTTTGCCAGTCAATCTGTTTTAATTCTGCCCGCCGTCTTAGGAGCTGTTCCTTTTGCGTTTGAATTCCTTCTTTTTCCAGTATTTGCTTCTGTTTTTCTTCCGTTGCCTTTATGAGCTGGTATTTCACCGCATCCTGTCCCAGATAAAATTCTGTATTTTCGACATTCATGTAGGAAACGGCATAGCTTTTCGCCAGCATGCCATTCTGCATCAGGCCTCCTTTCGGATATTGGTGCAGTTCTTCCGGGGAATTGCATAAATGGATGCCGTTTAATAAATAATTGGCATATTTTCTGGCGTTTGCATTGGGGATGTCCAAAATTCCAGCGGCGGAACCCGGCGCCGCTTCTGTCTTGGGCAATTGATCAGAAAGCACTACATTTACAGCATACAGTTTTTTATCCTGCAGTATTTTCATGGCCTGACGGCAGTATTTATCGTCAACAATAATATAAAAACGCTTTCTGCCCAAAAATGTTTCAATTGCCGCCCGCCAGTTGGAATCCTGTATCTCCTGTACCAGTTCTGCAAAAATTTTGACGTCGGTATGGATTCCTTCTGCTTCCAGTTCCTTTTGAACGATTTTTCTGGCTTCTTCGATTTCTTTTGGAAATACTAAGATATTGGCCTTTAATTGTTTGATGTTGTTTTCTAATGCACTGATTTTGTGTTCTAAAATCTCAAGCTGGTCATTAAAGTGCACTTCATTTGTCTCAAATTTTTTGTCCTGTTTTCCTGCCATTTCCCCAAAGTGTACAAACGCATCAATTTTATCCTCTGCGCCAATATAATCTTCCGCCAGGTGGCAAAGGAGATCTTTGTCTTTTTTGGAAATAGCGTGATATTCCTCTATCCAGGTTAGAATGTCTGTGAGTTTTATCTGCAGTTTTTTTAAAGCGGATAATTTATCTTCTTTCTGTTTAATTTCTTCTCCAAGTTTTTCACTTTGCCGCTTTAATTCATTGAGACTGTCCTGCATTCCTTGAATGATATTATTATTCATCGCAATGCTGCAGCGTTTAGCTGCATCGCTGTACCGCTGATCCATGTCTTCTTTGCGTTCTTTTAACATGTTCATTTTCTGTTCCAGGGATTGTATTTTAAGCTCTGTGTTCTTTTTCTCTTCTTCTGCTTCCTGCAATTCCTGATAACACAGCATTAACTCGCGTATTTGAAGAGTTTGTTGCTTTTTCTCATATTCGGCGCTCTTTTGTTCCACTTCCTCCAGCATGGTTTTACTGTGTTTTAAATTTTCAAATACTTCTCTTATCTCTTCAAACCGTGTCCTCTGTTCCCGCAGTTCCTTTAGGGATTCTACTTTGCCGGGCTCTAAGACGCATTCCTGAATAAACTGGTCTATATTGTTTTCTGGATTGAACGCCATCATTTTCAAAAGCTTGGAGCGGTATTTTAAAGCGTTGCAGCGCAGGCCCAAAGCCCGTAAGATCTGTTCTATGCCTCTGTCTCTTCCGAAAAAGTCTGCAGATTTCATGCTTTGGCCATTGACTGCTAATTCGTTTCTGGGAGAAATCCGCAATAATTTTCCTTCCTGTTTCGTAAAATTAATCTGTTCTATTCTGACGTTTCTTAAGACAAACCAGCTGCTTTTCTGGGAAGTTTCATTTGCAGACTCTACGCAGACGCCCACCACGAGAAAATTGTTTTCGACCGGAGACCAAAATTCCATGGCAATGTAGCTGACGATTTCGCCGTTTCTTAAATAGCGGGAAGGGCCGTTGCTTTTTGTATCTCCCCTCACATATGCCAGTACCGTCCGGTCCCGGTCTTTGGCGGCTTTATTAAACTGAGTATTTCCTGTAAGAAGGTATGTCATAGCGTCCAGAATCGTGGATTTTCCGCTGCCGTTTACCCCTGTAAATAAGGTGGAGCCTTCCAGATTCACGCAAAGCTCCTGGAATCGCGACCATTGTACGATTAACAGCTTTGTTGCTGTTTTCCTGTTCATCTGCATTCTATTCTTCCTCCATGTCTTCTGGATCTGTGCCGCTGTCCGTTCCCATGTCCTCCGGATCTCTGTCAAATTCTTCTTCCATATGATAGAAAACTGTGCCGCTGTCCTCTTCCATATCGTCTGAAACGTTGTCATGTTCTTCTTCCATATGATAGGAAACTGTGCCGCTGTCCTCTTTCATATCGTCGGGAACGCTGTCATTTACCGCCATTCTTTTCTGCGTGATTTCCACAAATCTTGAAAATTCCTCTTCATCCAGAGCAAACTGAAGGGATGGAAATAACCGAATCAAACATTCTGTATCCCCTATTTTTCCTTTTACTTCCAGAAGGTTAAACCGGGCAAAAAGGCCCAGTATATCGGTTAAAAGTTTTTTGTTGTCAATTAACTCTTTCACACCGTATTTCTCCAGTTCAAAGCTCAAGTCGACGATAGAAATAAAAATGGATTGAGAGAGGCTGCCGGAACGCACCCTGTCTGCATACAAAGTCCAAAGGCAGCATAACACTACGCTTTCTATTTTTTTCAAAGTTCTCCGGTTGGACTGTATCTTTCCGTTTTCACCCATATCTGCGCAGTTTTTGAGCATGATGACGCCATTCTCCCGGTCTATCATTATGTCAAACCCGATGTAACCGAAATACATAGAAAAGGGTTCCGGTTTTTTGGAGATGAAGTAATAAGCTTTTTTATTTTCATTATCTTTGTCACGTACAATAAAGGTGGATTTGAGGAGCCGCCTGCAGGATTTTTGAAATAAATCTTTTTCTGAGGAAGTATAGTCGCTCCAATAGGTTTCTATGTTCACTTGGGATCCTCCTTAGTAATGCAAAATCTTCGCAGCAGCATTTGATGGGCATCCAGATATCCGTCCAGCAAATGTACGGAATACCCATATTCATCACTATAAGCGATGGCAGATAATGCACAGAGCAGATCTCTTTTGCTTTCCAATGGTAAATTTTCACAGGAGAGCATGTTGCTGCTGCCCATAAGATGTTCCAGGTATTCTTTCATTTTTTCTTTTGCGTATGGGTTATATGCTTCCGTTTCCTGCGCTTTTTTTGCTTTTTCAATATCTTCTTTCGTCATTTCTTCTATTTCGATTACAGTTTCTTTTTGGATGGCCTGGGGCTTTCTGGGATACCGGACAGAACCGGTATCTATAAATTCATGTTTATCCAGGGTGAATAAAGAATGCATTTCCTTTGGAATAGTTTCTTTCCAGTCGATCATGTCCATTTCTTTGACGATATAGCGCAGCGTCTGTTCTACATTTCCTCTCATATCCATTTCCCGGTTTCTGAGAAAGCGCGCACGGCCTACTGCAATTTGCAGATAGATATTGATTTTATGTTTGATGTCTCTCATAATCCGGTCATAGTCTTCCACCAGAAAACCTTTGGTAGATAGAACCATATCTGCCACATATTCTTTTGCTTTTGCTTCCTCCAGTTCCTCTTCCAATGCACATCCCGAAGTCAAAAGCTGATTCAATTGGGGATTGTTTAAAAATTCATCTAATTTACCTTTGATGAAAGAACGGTAAATATGGATATTCTGCTGCTTCGTAAGCCTCGCGTACTCCCGGACAAAGCTGCCGTCGCAGTAATCCAGTAAATTCTCTGTCAGGCTTTCCAGGCTTTCTTCCTTTACCATTCGTTCTATAATCTTTTTAATAAATGTTGCCAGGCGTTTTAAGGATCTGCACAAAAGCCTTGCATTGCGGTAGATATTTTTCAGCCCGTCCACGTAAGGATTCCGCCGCCACTGTTCTGCGTTCTGCAGGATATTATAAATGTTAAAAATATAACTGGAGAACTCTTCCCGTTCCGGTTTGATTAATTTCTGAAGAAATTCCGCCAACAATATACCCTGTTCTGTCATGATGATGTTTTTTTCGTAGGTAGCGTCGTCGGTTTCTTCTTCCAGCCATCCGATTTCCCTGGAGCAAAATCTGCGGATCAGGCTGTTTGCAGTTTCGTTGTAATTCCTCTCCCCGGTTGGTTCATTGTCCGGTTCTAACAAAATGATGTGGTTTTCCAGCAGATATGCAAAAAGGGCGTCACGGATCCGGCTGCGTGAGATGCGGTAAGTGATTTCTCTGTCATATTGCTCATAAATAACCAACAGGCAGTCGGCGTAAATGCGGTTGTTGCTGCCGCTGGATAAGCAGTTAAAGAAACCGGATGGGATGATGTCAAATAAATTTGTCATTTGTTTTCCTCGAAATTATATGTAAGTAAGAAATTCAGGATATGATTCTTTCTAACTCTTTGATCAGCTGGCGATTAAAAGCGGCAAAGGGGGAACTGTCGGCTGATTGCTGTCTGATCAGGCATTTAAATCTTTTTTATTATAATACATTTGTTCGAATACTTCAAGAAAGATCAAAGAGAAAAAATAACGCGTATCATTCTTTCGGTTACTTTTCACGGGGTGGGGAAATAGGACACGATAATAAGGGACTCTTGCGGGTCCCTCTTTCTGCCTTTCATGCAGGCAATGCCGTGTTAGAAGATTCTAAATTTTCAGATTCTACCTTGGCCTGCCTCGGCCGTGGCCTTTTGAATATTTCCTTTATGGATTGATAAAGGTTATTTTGATCATCTGTTGCGTAATGGTCAATCACGCTTAAGCATTCGCAGAAATATTC
>JAETSX010000166.1 GCA_021769425.1 Eubacterium sp. | reverse complement strand
GGTTCGCGGGCATGCAAAAAAGGAAAATGTTACAGGAAACCAGAGGTGAAGTTGAGATTTGGGAGACGGAAAAAGTCAGTAAAATAAAGGGCTGTGAGTTTCCGAGACTACACCGTGGATTAAGGAGGTGGCAGATTATGACATGGCCTTTTGAGAATGATACCAGCGGCATAGTAAAACGCATATCAAATCGAAGTATATCGGCAAACCGAAAAAGAAATATCTTTATTGTTTTGACGATTGCACTTGCCTGTGCATTACTATCCGCCATTGTCCTCTATGGTTTTGGGGTTATGCAGGAAACGCAAAACCGCAACCAAAAAACAGCACAGATTATGTATCATGCGATTTCTGAACAACAGGGACAGGAACTATACAAGCAGGAAGAAATTGCGTGGGTTGGGGAATTTTTTAACGCATTTTCTGAACAGGTAAACCATTCAACCGTTAATTTTACTTATGCAAATGCAGATATGCTAAAATCTCAAAGTATGCCCTATTCGGGAGATTTACCAACTTCGGAAGATGAAATTGTAGTACAGGAATCCTTTTTGGATAGTTTGGGTTATTCAAATGAATTGGGACGGACAATTCAAATCCCCTTTTCTGACGGCACTACCCATGATTTCAAATTAACTGGAATCTTAAATGTGAAAACAGGCGATATTGGACGCTACACAGCCATTATATCAAAAGAACTGGTGGAACAGCAGCATGGAAACAGGGATATGATTGATTATTACATCGGGCTGAAAGACGCTCAAAATATGAGCGAGGAAGAAGCCACCAGCTATGCAAACACTCTGGCACAGAAATTAGAAATTTCCGATGATAATGTGATTGTCCGTTCCACATATTTCAACTTAAAGGATGAAAATCGCGGAAGTGATATGCTGTTCTATTTCTTGATCGGTTTTATAACTTTTATTGGTTCCGTCATTGTGATCTATTCGATTTTTTATATTTCAGTAGCAAGCAGTATCCGTAATTACGGACAGCTTCGCACAATCGGAACAACAAAACAGCAAATCAAAAAGATGGTTTACCGCGAGGGAAAATTACTTGCTGCCATTGGTATTCCTATTGGTTTGGTTATTGGAAATGTGATTGGGTACTTTTTGGTTCCTGCTGGTTGGTACTGGATGACTACTTTATGTGTGACGGTTGGGGTTGGTCTTTTTGCATTTATTATTGTGATGATTGCGATTCATACTCCTGTAAAAAGAACTGCGGCAGTATCTCCGCTGGAAGCATTGCGATATTCCGATTATCAAGGGAAGATGAAAGAAAGTTCCGTGTTGCACCGTAAACTAACGCCTGCTTCACTTGCTAAAATGAATCTGTCCAGACAAAAGGCAAAATCCACTTTAACAATACTTTCTCTTTCACTCGGCGGAGTATTGGTTGTATTGATTTCGACAATGTTAGTTTCTTATGATGGCGTTGCAGAGGCGCGAGGCAGGGCTTTCCCTGTCGGTGAATTTAACATTCAGCTCAACGCAAATCAATCGTGGGACACCGCTGATATTTCTTTGTCTGGATTACAGCAAAAGAATTTGCTAAATCCCGATTTTGTAAATGCAGTAGAATCTATTGATGGCGTTACAGGAAGCAAACGCTGGTATTACACGGACGCAGAATATCGTGTAAATGGTAATTCTGGAAATTGGATTCAGGGCTTTTGCCGGGATGAGCAGCAGAATTTGGAGAAAGAACGAGTCGCAGGAACGATTGATTATGATGAACTGGTTGCAGGCAACGGAATTATCTTACTTCAAGAGCGTGCCGATCTTTATGATATAGAGGCAGCGTTGGGCGATAACATGGAAGTAGGCTACGAAACGAAATCCGGTCAAATTCTCACAAAAACCTATACGGTCATGGGCATTGTAAACGAATATTCTTACTCCGGCTTCTCAAAATGCTTTGCGCTTCCAGAGCAGCTTATGAATGAAGCGACCGGGATAGATTGCACAGGTACGATTTCTGTAATTACCGATATGGAAAAATTTGATACGGTTGAAGCTGCATTAAATCAACTGATAGACGGAAATAGCGATTTGGTTATGGAAACCATAAAAGAAAGTATCACTTATTATAGCGGACTTCAACAACTTTCTTTCGGGGTATTGTTGATCGTGGCTGTTATTGTTGTGTGCTTTTCTTTAATCAACCTTGTCAATACGACAATCACAAACTTCTTATCCCGCAGGCAGGAAATTGGAATGTTACAGGCGATTGGTTTGAGTAAAAAGCAGCTTATCAAAATGCTGTGCTATGAGGGGTTGATGTATTCAGTTTTTGCCACGCTGGTAACATTGGTTTTGGGGACTGGACTGGGCTTCCTATCCGTACAGGTAGTTGTGAAAACGATGAATCCATACTTTTACTATTCATTTCCGTGGCTGATCGTATTGATATATTTAGC
>JAETSX010000003.1 GCA_021769425.1 Eubacterium sp. | reverse complement strand
AATTGGATGTAAAAATGAAATTTATTGTGGAAAAGTCGTTGCAAAGAGGCTGAAAAATTTCGGCACTTTTTTCTATTATTTTTTATAGGTTCAATTTTGATGGCTGAACTGTTACATTTCAGGTGTATTCAGTTCATATATACAAGACTTTTGAAATTTTGGGCTTGGTGATTCTTTCATACCTAAACCGCTCTATATACTATGAGTTTCCCAATCAGCAGTACATATCATTGTACCACAAATTGGGAAACCCATAGTTAAACATATTTCGCCAAACAACCGCTTAAATCTATTTCCTTTTCCTGATATATCTGTCCTGCAAAAAAAGCAGTCAGCATAATCTCCAGACTACTTGCTTCTCGAAACCTATACTTTAAAAAATAAAATAACGACTCTGAAAATGATTTTAACCCATCATTCTCCCTAAGAAGAATCGGAACCTCATCATCTCCGCTCATAAAATCCATAATGTATGCCAATACAAATCTTTCATTGATATACAGCAACTCTTTTTCCTGCTCCAATATTTGTATTGGCTTTCTCCGTAAAAACCAATATGACGTATAAGCTACAATTTTTATACTATTTATATGCTCAATTTTATGAAATTCTTTTAAACGTCTGATATCTTCAAAATAATCAAGCAACATATACCCTAACGACAGCTCATTGACCGTAACTTTTCCCTCTATTCCCGCCTTTTTAATAAAGTCAATCATATTGTCTAACAAAGAACTAAAACGTTGCTCAAATTTATCATTATTATGGGCAAAATACTCTAGCACTTTGCTCGCTTTCACAAATTCTGAACGAACGCTATTCATGTTCCCCCTCCAAACTCCTCAGCCGGGTTAATGTTTCTGGCGTTAACGACTTACGAAATTTCAGACTCTGAACCCTATCATTATAATTATTTCCTTTATTCACCAATGTGTGCACTAATACATATGATAAATTCATCAACACAACAAAAGCTGCCGCCTTTTCTAGAGAATCCCCCGCCTTTCTTAATTTGCTCAGGTTACTTTGAACTATCTCCTCTGTTTCATCCACTGTATTCTTTTTATTCCTTATTCTATCAACCCAAATATCTTTCACAATTGGAAAATAAGTCCTGTACAACAGCGCAAAAGCCGACACAGCAAAAACAAACATTGCTGACACTTTCATTAACTGCATTTCTTCACCTCCCTTATCTCTCTTAAATATCTGCCTGCCGATAAAAAAAACATTAATACAAAATAACCTAAATTCACCTTAAAAATAATATCCTGATTCATATCTGCCCCTTTATTCTGCACTACTATAACAGAATAAAAAATGGCTCCTGCCAAAAGGCAAATTAAATTAAGCATAATCCAGCCGTCCTGCCTTTTCTCTATGCTTTCATCAATAAAATCATTCATCGATGAAATTGCAAACGTAATTCCTATAAACATAACACTGATGTCACAAAAAAGTTCATAGAAAAAATTGCCTATATCACCTTGATACACCAAATTGGAAAATGGAAGGGCAATTAACGGTAAAAAAGAAATTCCAATACCCAGAAACCAATTACGAAACCTCTTTTTCAGATTCTCCACTTTTCTTTTTTTACTATCATTGTTCCAAGTAATATTTTCATCGGCAACAGCCATAGTCTCTTTTACGTTTCTCATTATTCCCCTTCTTCAGTATATTTAGCCCCTACATTTCATTATGTATTGTTTCACAATTCTAAAAGCATTTTATATATTCTATGTAAATATATAGTTCTGATTACAATTCCAAATTTTATAATACTATGTATCTTCTCATATGACGAAAAATCGACACCAGAAATCAACCTAATCCTACAGTTAAGACAGACGGCCAGTTGGTGTGTCACAAGATTATTTCCTTAAAAATCGGATAAAAGAAATTTGTTTTCCCCTACATTATGTACTCCCAAGTAACCACCTGTCCGTTATTATATACCGATTTGGCATAAATTTCAACAATTTTCCATAATATTTGTAAAAATCTCATTCAAACTTATGCCGCTATAACGGCAAAATTTGCCGCGGTATACTCACGGCTTCATACTTAATGCCCGCTCAATCCCATTAAAATATTTCTCAATCTGCATCAGTGCCTCTTCTTTTGTTATTTTCGAGCGGGTCTCTTCATTGTAAATCTTTTTATACAGCATTTTCAATTCATCCAGCGAAATTGATTTTAAACATTTTTTCTTTGCCTCTGTATCTTCTTTGTTATATACCAGATGATGCATATAAAACTGCTTTGCCATTTCAATATTGTCTATTTTCTGTATTTCATCACGGACAGCCGGCTTCTTTTCTGCTGCGCCTTCTTCCTGCAGGCTGATTAGTTTATGTACCGCCGCTTCTGCTTCTTCGGCAGAATATTTGAAATATCCCTTATGAAGTGCACTGCTGTCCTTCAATGGTTCAAAATCTTTGTAACATTTTAGCAAGGTCTTTAATATATCTTTTTCTTTCACACTAAGCTCCATAAATCATCCATCCCTTTCTATTGCCTCTCAAATCATTGCGTTACCATTTCATAGATGTAACTTGTGATCACACTGTATTCGTCGTGCATATCGCCCATACTCACGGTAAGGGGCACCCCATACTCGGCAGGATTGCTTCTGTTGTCAAGATGCCTGATATTTGTATTAAAAATATGGCGATACCCTGGATACGCATATTCTGTCTCAGTAATCATTGATTTGGGCTTTACCGCACTGATCGCTCCATCCAACGCTTTCAAAATACTCATATTCCTGTTTCCGGGACGGCCTTTATACATCGTTTCAAGCACGCCAATGAATTCTGGCCTTTTCCCAAAATAATATTTCAGGATTACTCCGCCAATCTTATCATCATAGGCATATTTTAAATAGGTGCTTTCAATCTCTGTGATATAATCCGCTACGCCGTCTGTACTTATTTCATCGCCCACAGTTGGTATCAAATAATAATCACAGGCCAGAAACACACTCTGAATGATCAGATTACTGGTAGGCGGACAGTCAATCAAAATAAAATCATACTCCATTTCCTCCTGAATATCATCCAAAAATCTTGAAATCACCAGAATATTCCTTGTATCCTTAGAAAACCTGTCAGCAATATCATTGTTCCTGCTGTTTTTCATATCCAACACGGCAGGGATAAAATCCAGGCAGCCATCCCCAACAGAAGAATGCTTTGGTATCCGCTGGATGGCATGCATCACTTTTTGAAAATTGGTCTTAACATTTTTTTCCAAAATATCCAGGCGGCTTGCCTGGCATATATACTCTGCATATAATTCCAACACATAATTCAATGTGTGATCTACATCTAATCCCGATAATTCTTCATTTCTGCAATCCTGGCATATTTTACTCAAAGAACATTGGGGATCCAAGTCGATCAGCAATACCTTCTGCTGATATTCTGTGGCCAAATGAACCCCTATTTCAAATACTGTTGTAGTCTTTCCCACACCGCCCTTATAATTTCCAAAAAAAATTTTCTTTGCCATAACAAACTCTCCTCATTCGCAGCTGTTTATCTGCCTGTACTTCATACCATGTCCATTGTAAATTTATCTTTTATAACGAAACCCATACTCTTTTTTCAGCCTTTCGTATATTTCAAATGCAACCGGACAGACTTCTACCGCTTCAAGCACACTGTACAGGCTCTGGAGCCGTTCTGGCTGATCCGTATATGGAAACTTTTTGCAGCTTTCCGGTCGGCATTCTCCCAATTTACAGAAACCATTTACATCCAGAAAATCACAGGGCTTATGCTGGGTTGTATATCTTCCGTCTACAGGCTTTTCTTTCAAGTATTCCGCTATAAATTCTTCCTTTGACATTCCTAAATAGCTGGCACCCGCCTCTAAATCCTCTTGCGGTATTGCACCATAATACATCTTGCAGCAATTCCTGCATCGGCTGCAGTCATAAGTTTCAAACAGTTCCTGATGCAGCTTAGCAAACTGCTCATCCAATGTTTTTTCATCCGCATTGCATTTTAGAAACGACCGAAATTCTATATTCTCATGCTCTCTTTTTCCTGATTCAAATTCTACTTTTCTCGGCGCTATCACTTTCAGTTCCCTCCATGCCTGAATTATACCACGACTGTATAATGATGGAAAGAACTATTCCAAAATCAACCATCAAAAAATACACGAAAATAAAATTCTTTTCTTGTTTTCCTCATACTGCTGATATAGAATAAAGTAGTACGGTTACAGGCCATAAGAAAAAACACCGAGTATACAATAACCTGATTAATTCGCATATAACAATAATTTTTACTATATTTTTATAGAGAAAGCGAGGGAAACAATGAGAACTTCTGGAAGTATCTCCAAAAAACTTAGAGAAAAAAATGGTTTTTCCATCGAAAACGTTGTAGAAAAACTGAAAGACTATAAGATTAACATATCCGCCGAAAAACTCTGTGCCTATGAAAATGGCACAGCTTCCATAGATGCTGATCTATTTTTATATTTATGCAAAATTTATAACTGCCAAAATATTCTGGAAGCTTTTTCAGACTCAAACGCAGTACAAAATATTCCACCGCTGGATCTCGAAAAGCTTCAAGAGCTCTCTGCTGAAAAACTAAGAAACCAGCAATAAAAGCTTCATATATTGCCTGTGACCATCTGCATAGAAACAGCAATTGCGATGTTGCCACTGCTGTTTCTATGCAATTTCCTTCACTATTCAGAACCCCTATTCAACGAAATATTCTTCTTTTTATGTTCTGCCCTTTATGCTCTGCAACATAAAGTAGGAAATTTTTCCCAAAAATTTATAACAAATACTTCCATTTTTGTCAAAATGGATCTATAATTAGTACTATAAGTATTACAATCATGTCTAATTTGGCAGAAAGAGGGGAGGGGATAACTACAATACAAGTAGTTCTTTGTTTTATTCTAAACAATTTCCATTTTAATGCAAAACATGGGTAACACAGGTAACATTGTCAGGGATGCTTATTTTTCCTGACGCAAAATCAATCATTTTTAAACACATCATTACGATGCAAGGGGGGGGGAAGAAAAATGAAAAAATCAAGAAAAAAATTTTTAGGTTACTTACTGTCAATATCCATAGCAGCAACAGCCATATTTCCAATCCAGGGCATAGCTGCGGAAAAACAAAACAATACCACTGAGCAGTCAAAACAGACGGAATCTTCCGAAGAACAGTCTCTCCACAGAAAACGGGCCGTGGAAGACGCCGCAGCTAATGAGGAAACATTAGGGGCAGAAGAAGTACAGTTTCCCGAACAGCTTCCGGCAACAGAAGAAATGCAGCTTCCGGCATCGGAAGAAGTGCAGCTTCCCGAACAGCTTCCGGCATCGGAAGGAGAACAGGCTGACAGAAACATGCTAAGAATGGATGAAGCAGAGACAGATATTTTTATGCTGCAGCAAAGCGATGAAGGGGAACTTATTGCCGCAGCAGATAAATTTGATGTTGACAAGCCAGTAATTGAGAGGTTTGAATTCCTTGAGAATGGACAAACTTTGACGGAAAACGATACGATCCATTTTAATGTGTGGGCTTATGATTTAGATAGTGGGATTGACTATGTTCAAATTGAACTAATCGGTAAATATGGTTATGCTATATCATGCCATAAAGATGACAGCCAGGACAATCTATACACTGGAGAATACTCCTGTAAAAATCTTACTGGTAACAATCATTACATATCCCAAATTAAAGTAAGAGATAACGTTGGAAATATAAACACCAGCTGGAAAGTTTGGGACAATGAGCAATATCTTTATTCTTTTACATTAGAAGGTAATTTTGAGGACAAAGAGCAAGACGATCATATTACTCTTTCTAATTTTAAAATGCAGGCAAATCCATCAAATGAAGATGGCAGCTTACGGGTCAGCGATACTGTGACCTATACTGCGAATGTTACCTGCAAAGATGAGACCATACAAACTATAGGTATGAACATATACAGCTACGCAAATAGTTCCTGGCATTCTGACTATTTAACAGGAAATTATGATCCAGCTTCTCAAACATTAACCGGCACTTATACTGTTACAGACCAAACTTATCCAGGCGAATGGTATTTGGATTATATTTATATATACACAGAATCCGAAAAAACATATTATTTCTATCCAAGAAACATAGAACCTGATAAGAACCTGACATTCACTGTAGTCCAGGATAATTTTGATACCGAAAAGCCAATCATTGAAAGCATCGCCATTGATAAAAACGGCCAATGGGTCTATGCCGGTGACACCATCAACATCACAGTGAAAGTAAAAGAAGATAATCCTTCTGAATACGCATATGCAGATTTTACCCCACAGGTTTCTGATGTTGATGCTGACGCTGATGTCTCAGCCGGGACAAGAACCCAAGTTTATTTAAAATTAAATGCAGATACCTTGGAATATACAGGTTCAATCACCATCACAGAAAACACATATCCCTGCGAGTGGGATCTCACATGGCTGACAATATCTGATACTATCGGGCATTATACATCTTTAAATGATTTTCAACCAGATTATTATTTTACCTACCCATGGTATTACAAAGTAAAATCAGGAACCACTTACAGGGTAGATCCAAAAAACGTAACTTTCAAGTTTTATGGATATGCCAAGCAAGAAGACGGCACATATCTCTCCAATTCTCTCATTGAAGAAAAAACTGTCGAAGCCGGAAGACGCGCAAGCCTGAAAGAACTGAATGTTTCATTTCCACAGCCAATCGAAGGAGTCTCAACCGAATGGAACTATGAATATTCCGACAAGATAGTGGATGAGAATACAGAATTACTCTTTAACAGTACCTACGATATGGACTTCAATTTTTATGCCACCTATGACAAAGGCTGCGCAAACGTATCCCTTTCCTACCTGACCAAAGACAGCGGGATAAACTCTGTCAATCTCCCGCAATTTGTAAACAAAGAAGCAACTTTCCAAGAGGTATTAAACAACCTGAAGCTGCCGGAAGACGCCTATACAGAGGATTTTGACGGATTTAAATTGACTTACAGTGATGATTTTCATAATGAGAATGCAATTGTAGGAGACATTGCATCTATTTCTGTTACAGCATTCTACAAAGACTGCCAGGTGGCCTGGAACACAAGATACATGGACAAGGACGGCAAGGAATGCTCCAAAGTAGTTAACAAAAAATACTCAGAAGGGACTAAAATAAGCGATGCTCTGGCAGATTTAGAAGCTCCGGAAGGAACCAGCAGCTTGGAATTCGAAACATGGATTCTGCCGGAAGCCTCTTTAGATGGAACACTTTCGGGAACTATGACAAGCTTAGATGCAGTGGCAGTTTACAAAGGAAAGACTACCATAGACGCCACATGCACCTATCGGGGAGAAGACGGAAAAATCACATCAGACAATAAAATGATGCTGATATCCGGCGAAGGCCTTTCCGACGCTGCAATCAAAGGGGAATCCAGCGAAGCTTTTAAATCTGCAAACCATTTTGCCGGACTAAGGCTGTCAGAATGGACAGACTCCGTAAAAATAAACCAGACACGTTACAAAAAAATTCAGTTCCAGGCATTATACTACAATTGTGTAGTGACGCTGAACTACCCGGACGGCAGCTGTCAATATTCCGTTGTTGACCGAAATTCTCAGTTCACCCTGCCTACGGAAAATGAAAAGTACCAAGACATCATCTGGGCGGGCTATGCCAAAGGGGAAACCGTAACTGTCAAAGAAGATATGGAATTCACAGTAGCAGATTCAAAACTGAAAGACGGCACATCCGATGGAATAACAGGTGAAAGACTCTCTGACGAAGAGATTGCTAATATCATAGCCCAGATTGAAAACGCTGAACCAGGAACAACCATTTCCATTGATATGGGAAAAGCCACCGTCATTCCAAAAGAAGTGCTGGAGGCAATCAAGGGAACAGAAATTAACATAGCCCTTCATATGGAAGGTTACTCTTGGACCATCAGCGGCCAAAATGTGTCTGCATCAGAACTGCAGGACATCGATATGGAAGTAAAAACAGACACGAATGCCGTTCCCTCAAGCCTGGTGCAGTCGATTGCCGGAGATCAGCCTGCCACACAGCTTTCCCTGACCCATAACGGAGACTTTGGCTTCCGTGCGGATCTTACTCTGAACCTGGGCTCTGAGCACAGCGGCGCAATCGGAAATTTATATTACTATGACAGCAGCGGAAAACTAATTTTTGTTAATTCCGGACAGATTGGCACAGACGGAACTACAAGCCTGCCATTCTCCCATGCGTCTGATTATGTTATCGTAATAGAGAATAACATCAAAGAAAAAGACGCCACAAAAGATGATGACAGCAGCACAATAGATATTAAGAAGAAGAATGATAATTTTACAACTGCTACATCTAATGGAGAAAATGATACTGCTAACACTGAAAAAATGAAGAGTCCGAAAACTGGGGAATAGCATATCAGCTGATAGAAAAGTTAGATTTGTGAAGCAATGTATATGTTTCTTATTGGCGGTCGTAAGACCGCCAATTTTCTCACAGGTGAACCTGCCCATTTCTTTCGGCCTGCATATGTGACGTCTCCTTTCGTGGGTTAAGTTTTCTTTCATCTTGCCATAATAGTATTCAGAGTAACGGCACCTTTATTTCTGACAGCCTGTAAGTCCAACAATAAATTTCAAATCTGCACATATATAACAATATAATAATATTAATATTTCTCAAATATTCTTATCAAACGGTTATATTTCTCTACCCGATCTCCGCGTCTTGGCCCGCCAATTTTAATGTAATCCGTCTTAATTGCAACGCCTAAATCGCACATGAAAGTATCCATGGTTTCATATGACCTGTGTGATACACAAGTTAATAATCCCCTTTTTCTCACTGCATTCACCATTTGCAACGCACCTGTAAGTGTTCCCACCTGCTTTAGCTTAATGATTACGCCATGGACAACAGAATCATCCAAATACTTTACCTGTGTTGCGCTCAAATCATCGGAAAAAATTTTTACCTTCGGGTGAACCTGCTGATAAAGAGAATTCCAGTTTTTTCTATCAACAGCATCAAATGGATCTTCTATATAGGTTAAGGGATATTTCCTGGTTAAATCTAATAAAATCTTCTCCATTTCATCTGGCAAAATTCGTTTATGATGAAAATTATAAATGCCTTTTTCATACAAATGCTCCGCTGCCACATCAACTGCAATAGAAACTTCTTTGGAAACTCCAATCCTTTCTATCATGTCTGCCATCATATAAAATTTATCATCTAAATCAAGTCTGTCTGTCAAAAAACCACTGGATGCCGAATAGCCTTTCAATCTCCCTGAATTCATTAGCATACTTTCCATCGGATTATACAACGCTAAAATTGTATTAATCGTTTCTGAAAAATCCCCGCAACTTACAGAAAACATGATCTGCTGCATGCTTCCGCCTAAAGCGCTATCATGCACCCCTCCTGAAAAAATTGGAATCATGGGCATAAAATTATTTTTGGCAGGCAGTGTAATTCCTAATCCACGAATATAGTGAATTAATTCCTGCTTCTCATACTGACAAACTGCCCGTGCAAATGCCAATGACAGTGCAAGTATAAGATCCGAGCCCCATTCCTCTCGTCTGCTACTCAAATTGTCATCCCATGATTGCTGACTATACTGCATACCAACCAAAATTTGAACCTGCTGATCAAAATCATATATTTTTTCTTTAATATTTTTGGTGATAGAACTTTCTCTTCTGCCTGCTACTATCGCAGCAGGTGCAGATGCACGTCCGAATCCATTTTCTATATAAATATCTGATTCTATCGCATATTCCCCATGAGAATTGAGAATAGAACGAAGTTTTATTTTTATTACTTTATACATTACTCTATTCCTTTATATAATCCATAATTTTTGTTGCCTCTTTAACTGGGCAGGAACCATACTCTGCACTTTTTTCATCAAAAGAAATACTGCTGTCTTTTGGAATTTCAGAACCATATAGCAAAAGAGGGACTGCATCATCGGAATGCACTCCCAACTCACAGGGAGTTGCATGATCACAGGTTACAATAACCCTATCGCTGTCAGTTAAATTTCTTCGTATCTCTCCGATAAAATACTGGTCAATAATCTCTATTGCCTCTACCTTCTTAAATGGCTTTTTATCATGCCCCGGTTCATCCGGACCCTTCAAATGGCAAAATACAATATCCGATTCATCCTGATACAGCACCCTCGCTAAATCCCTTAAATATTCCCCATCCACCTGCTTATCAAAAGACCAGGTATAATAAAAACGTGCTCCTATCAGCTGCGCAAGGGCCTTTTCACATGGCAGCTGTCCATAAATCGACAATGTTTTTCCACACCTTTCTTTAAAATTCGGCATTTGGATTTTGCTGCTTCCTCCATCTCTCACCAAAATGCAATTTGCCGGCATCTTTCCTTCCAAAATCCTTTTTCTATTTACCTGACTGCTGCCAAGAGTCTCCATACACTGTTTTGAAAACAAATTCACAAGCCTGGCTGTATTTTCAGAAGCCATAGATTCATCTTCTGCTTTACAAGGCAGAAGGACCGAAGAATAATTTTCTACTGGAATACTGAAAAAACCTTTTTTCCGATATGCAGGATCTGTATTTGAAACATTCCCTGTCAAACATATTTCATCACTGTAAAAGCTGAGAATCCCTCTAAAACTTCCAAATGTATGAAGATGAAATCGAACCTTATCACCATGCCCCAGCCTCACCCCATTTACAATTTCAGAAGTCAGCTCCTGGAGCTCTTCAGCCGAAAGCCCTCTTGCCACACGCCTGTCAAGCAAATTCGTTCTCTTCTCATTTAATGTCGCAAAATTAATCCTAAAACCTGCATGATACTTATAATCAATGCCTACCCCCACACCAAGACTTTCCAGCATTCCTCTTCCGCAATAATATTTCATTGGATCATATCCCAGCAAAGCCATTGCACCAGAATCTGATTCAGGCACGAACCCTTCCGGAAGAATATTTATCATCGACTGCTGACCTCTGCAAGCCAGCGAATCTAAATGCGGCTTCCTGGCCGCCTTCAGAGGCGTTCGGTTGCTTAATATTTTTAGTGGCCGATCGGCAGCACCATCCAATATGATAAAATACACCTTTCCCATTATTTCTCTCCCTCTTCTTTGGTTTTTTCAATAAATTCCACTTTTCTTCCTAGCATGATCGCCTTTTGACTGCATTCCCATAATCTTTGGTATTCTTCTTGAAAATATTTGATCATTCCGTCAAAATCCTTCTCATCGTCGTCCTTATCACACATTATAATAAGCGAATCTTCTGGTTTCTCAACTTTAAGTACCCCTTTTTCCCTTATGAACCGATAAGCCTGCACCGTACCCCAGATCGGTTGATTATTTCTGTCATATACTACGGAAGCTCTTATAGCAGGAGGAACCGATGCTCCAAAAATTTCAATTTCTTCTCCATATCTCAGCAGCCTCTTTATTTCTTTCAGAATATCCTTTTTATCCCCTTCTTCACAGATATCCTTATTCTCTTCTGGATTGCAGACAATCATCTTTACTTTAACCCTTAATTCCTCTCTGTGAATCGTCTCCACAACAGCCTCGTAACCTTTTCTTCCATAACAGATGATTTTTAATTCTCCGACATCTTTATGTGTGCGGAGTAATTCTAACAATGTTGTTGTAGTTTTTGAAGAATTATAACGAAAATAACTTTTTCTGCTCACATCTTTTTTAATACAATCCAGATTTTCCGTCACTTTTTCATGCAATTCTTTCATTTCTTTTATATACATATTTATCTCAGACAAATTTGCATGACAGTTCTGATAACAAGGCTCTTTTTCTTCACCGTCTCCTTTCAGCAACTCATAAACTTCTCTAAATTTCTCTAAATAACCCCGAACCCACTCTTCTATAATATACCAGGAAAGCACCCCTCCAAGCGTCAAAAATATCACTGTAACCACTGTAGCAAACATCCGTATCCCAAGAAAGCAGTTTGGAATAATAAAGGTAAAAACTGTAATGACAGATGAGAGCATCGCCAATCCATCTGCAAATATTGCTTTTCTCTTTTTTTTAGCCCATTCTCCCATATTTTCCATAATATTAATCCCCTATTCTAAAATTTCTAAGTGACAGAAATCCTTTCTCTACCTGTAATGTACTCTGACTGCGCATCAACGACGCATTCTTTTCCCTCTGCATATTCGCCTTTGTGGTAATACCCAATCTGAATGGCCGGAATTCTTTTTTCCCTTAAAACCGTAGCCAAATGGCACAATACCGAACCTTCGCAAAAAACAAAGGCCATATCTTTCGAAGAACATCGTTCCACCAGAGGCAGCAGGGCAATATCCGGCCTTTGAGTGAAAAATACCATAGGCTTATATTCATTATCAAGATTTTCACATAATAGTGAGATATCTTCTTTTTCAATATGCATTATCTTGCCCTTTATTTTTCCTTCTGATATAATCCCAGAAGAAATCCTTGACAATGTTAATTTTCCTTCTTTTCTTTGCTCAGCAAGATCCATAAAAAAAGGCTGATATTCATCTTCTGCCTCATTCTGGAAAACGCCAAATTCAATCGTCCAGTCACGCGTTTCTAGCAACGGCTTAAAATATTGTACAATCTTTACAATGGTTTCTTCCGGAATCATCGTTCTGGCTTTGGAGTCCTCATTGCATAAACAATAAACAATATGCCCTTCTACCAATTCATACCATCTGGTTTGCTCTACTTCTTTTTTCAAAAAAAAGTCATCCGCCAACCCTATCATATACCGATTCACAGGAACAATTCCCTTTGTAACAAAATTACCATAAGTTATTTCCATTAAATATCCATCCTGCATTTTGCGAATCTGTCCTGTATACAGCGGTTTTACCGTCTCTTGAATCATCGTGACGCCAATCCAGGAGTGTTTCCCTAACAATGTATCATAATTCCTGATACACTCTTTCAGGCTCCCATATTGAGGAAAAGCGCGAATTCCATATCTGCAGCATTTTGATATGCTGCCTCTTACTTTCGTTTTATCCCCCAAATAATGGCATCCCACTATATCATTGGGATATAATACAACGGCACTGTAGCCTTTATAATGTGCACTTTTTGCAAGTTCCCATTCCATTTCAACAGACTCATGGTTACTATCATTGTATACATATATATGTGTATCAGGCATTTCTATACTTGATTCCAACACTTGCTTCCATATGTCTATTCTGTCCTGAATATTGATTCTTTCAGAGATTTTCTCCATATTTCCCATATCCACATGCAGCATACCAGAAGGAATAGAGGTAATCGTGGATATCGGCCTGCACTGTAAATAGTATAAACGCTCACCATCTGCAGCCCATTCTATATCAAGCGGATACCCAAGCCTGCGCTCTAACTGCTTTGTGTCCATACATAATTTCTTCAGCTCCGGAAAACTTTCTGTTCCTTCCAAAATCATAACTTCCTGATCCTTCATCCTAATAGTAACATCGCTTCCTGCCAGTTTCCCAGATACCAGTTTATCGCCCAATCCGTGGGAAAAGCTAACCAGCATTTTGTTTTTCTCGTAGGTAAACGGGTCTGATGTGAAAATTACTCCTGAATTTTGTGGCTGAATAAATCTTTGTATCACAATTCCCATTTTAGTTCCAGGAACCGCTAAACTGCATATCAGTTCTTCAATTGCCTTCCATATTTCAGAAAATGACATCTGACCCAAAAATGTTTTATATTTTCCCGCTCCACTGGCGCACTTTTTGTCTTCTGTTGTACAGGAAGATCTGACTGCCACTTCATATCCTTCTTTTGTTTCAAACCGTTTCAACTGTATCTTCAAATTATTCTGAAACAATTGATCAAAATATGCCATACTGTCAACTGCCTCAATTGCTACTCCGTCAGGAACCAGGAATCCCTGTTTTTTTAAAATAGAAAGCCCTGCCGCTTTTCCACCAAAAATTTCCGGTAAAAGCTCTTCCCCTGTAATATCCACAATTCTAATCATTGCTCTTTCTTTCCTTCCTCAGCCGCTATCTGACGTATACGTATGTCAATTTTGTGTTCCTTCACATAATGGTACACAAAGTCTGTAACCAGATGATGCCAAGGTTCTCCTGCTGCCATACGTCTGCGGACTTCTGTACCACTTGTAAATTTCTGTTCATTAGTTCGCTGCCACATTACCTCAACATGATAACCATATTCCTCTAAAGCTGCTTTCTTATCCATACTCCATTGATCATAAATCGTCATATAATATTTTGCATCCTTGGGTGCGTAATTGGATAATAATTCTGGATAATTGATTGGAAATGGAACAATATCAAACTCTTCCATAGAAATATTATTCTCAAGCAAGGAACCCTGAATCATTTGATACCGTTCAAAATAAGTCAACGGATTAGATAATGGAAGTGAACGATGCGGATTCGCATCGGAATATCTTGTCAATATTGGATCCGGATTGCAGATCCCTATGATCAGATGCTGGCAACGCTCTTTTCCTGCCAGAAGATACTCCATATGTCCTTTGTGAAGCATTTGAAAACGTCCATGTATCACTCCTGTTTTGTCATTCATACTATCTCCTTCTTTTCCCTCTTATCAAAATAATTGTTCAACAGGCGCTGCTTAGCTGGAAATGAAATAGAAGCTTTTTCTATTCCTGAACTTTATTGGCATCCTTTTTCACCGCATCAGTCTCTTTTTCATTGCTTTGCTTCCACTCTGATATTTCCTTCGTAACATATTCGTTTACCTGGTTCATAAGCTCCTCTGTAAGAGGACAGCCGTACTCCCCATAATTTTTTATCTTGCAGAATTGGATACAATCATTCTCACTTTCCTGATTTCTTTTTTTGCATTCTTCCCGCTTAATTACATACTGGGAAATCCGCTCTTTCAGCGCTTCTGCCGAAGTTCGATAACGCATCCAATTATCCTTGTAGTGCCCCAGGCCGTTGATAGATAATGCACCGCTGGCAATTGCCGCAAGAACCGTAGTTATCAGATTGACTGGGCACGGAATATAATTATTTGCTGTATTTACGATTAAAATCAATAGATTTGCAAATATTGCAGTAATATTTAATATGTAGTACATACGTTTCTGACTGCCTGCTTTACAAATATACCATATGAGCAGGTTACTTAAGCGAAACCGGATTGCATCCTCCTGAATCATATCCAGCAACCGCAAAACAAATTCTTTCTCTGACTTTGGTATTTTATTCTGGCTTTTGTATGAACCCCAGCCAAATTTCTGATGCCGCACTTACCCGAACCTCCTGTCATTTTCCAATATAAATTTTTTCACCCAATCATAATTTTCTTTTAGTAAAGCACAATACTTAAACACAAATCTTTTGTATTCATTTACAATTTTCTCATGCATACTTCCATCTGTTTGAAGACCAGTTTCCCCCGTATATTCCATATCTCTATGAAATCTTTCTACATACTGCACGCATTTTTCAAAATGTTCTGTATTCTCTAATGCTTTAAATATTTCCTCCGGATCGCAATTTCCAACCTTCAGGCTTCTTTGCAATTCAGAAGAAGAATTTTTCTCAAATGGCGATAAAATAAAACTGTCAATTCCTCTTTCCATATAACCTGTGAGATTCCCGCCAACCCGAAAACTTTTGGGCGCACGTCCCACTGCCAATAATTCAAATTCCTGATCTGGCTTAAAAAGCCTTTTAATCAATGATTTAAAATTAACACTCTTATTATTTTCATAAGCTTCTAATACCTCACAATAATCTAATAGGCGTACACCATCATTCATTTGGATACAATTGTTCCCTTTGCTCTCTTTTGCACTCTTTCTTATATAAAAAGAATATAACATATAAAAATCTCTGTCACTTCTCACTGTCTGCATTTGAGTAACCCTGAAATAGCTGGATGGAATCTGTTCAACTAAGATATCCGTGGTGACATAATTTTTCAATTTTCCCAAAAAAACAGCAATTTTCATATCATCGGACAGCGGTTCTTTTATATATTCAACTATCTGAAACTTCCCATTCCCATACACGAAAAAAGAAACCGGAAATTTAACTTGCCCTATACATAACACAATATCACTCAGAGCGGCATACCTCTTTTCCAGAAGGGCTATGTACTCCTGATAGTTTTTTTCATTGACATACCGTTTAAACAATAACAACAGTGTTACTGCAACCCGCAGATCATTTAACACTTTGTTGCTTCCTTTGTCTCCCTGCTCCAGAATCTGTAAGCACATTAACGTAAATATCTTTTCCTGTATCTTTTCAATCTTATCCCGAGTCAAATTATCCTGATTTCTCAAATGATTTCTGTCAATGTTTAAATATTTATCCGCTGGATAATCAAATATAATAATATCCATTTGAAGTAAACCTGAAAAAACAGGAACATGCAAAGGGACGTCCGTCAAAACAGAAATGTCCTCAATTTTACTGAACTTATACCATACCCGAAGGCTTTTATCTTTACGGCAGGGAAGGTGAAAATAACTGCGTTTCTGGTCTTCACTGCATTTTATACAAGGAAGCGCTTCTATCCGGTAAAACAACTTATCTGCTTTGTCATAATAAACGGCATTTCCGTCCCCAATCCAAAAGATCGCTTCCTGATTATTAACGGCATTCTCATACCGCAGCTGCAGCGTTGACAACCTGTATTTATAAGCCTCATTTCTCTTATTTTCGCTTTCCCTGAAAAAACCATACACTCTGTTATGATGACTGGTCTCCTCCTTATCCTTGTTTTTAATCGTCATAGTGCAAAATTCAACGTTAAAATAGTCAAAAGGAGTCTCCTTTAATTTCTTGTCAATCACATGGGCCATTTCTGCATAAATAGCATTAAACTCATCCTTCTTATCAAATTTCCAGTCATAATACTGGAATTCGGACCGGTTCTCCCATAAATGTTCCCGTTTTATAGCGAATTTTACATTTGTGCCCTGACTATAATTATCATAGAAAACATCACCGTCTACATCATGGTCGTGGATTTCCTGCTTTTCAATCCGTCCCATATCTTTTCCATAAGAATTGAACACAATCTTATACTCTGGCCGATTGGGCTGACGGGTATAGAAATTAATCTGATCTGTCAGCTGGAACACGGACTGAAGGCCAATTCCAAAAATCCCTGCCGGTTTCATCCATTCCGGCATAGAATGTAAAATCCTCTGGAGTCTTTCATTCTTCTCTTTGCCCTGTCCTATATTAGCCATGGAGTCTAAATCCTCTTCACCAATTCCAGTGCCTCTGTCTTTCACTACCACAAAGATTTCATTTTCATCCAAATCACGGATTAATTCTATTTTTATATTATAAAACTTAAAGATCTCTGATGGAATAGCAGTAAAGTCCGTCATACTGTTAATTTCCTGTTTTCCTATCAGATGTGCATATTTGTTATGCGTCAGGTCATACCACATTTGAAGCAGCGAAGCATCCACTGCGTTCTGAACCAGTTCCCGAATACCGATATAGCGGTCGTTATAAATGTTCGTCCCTTCCAATAACTCCAGAACTTTCTGCTGGGGCATCTGCATCTGCAGTTTCTTATCATCTGCTGTATAGAGGAAAAACTCCGGATAGCTTTCATCTTTTATATAAATATCACCCATCTCCAGATAGGGAGGCCTTCCAAAATCAGAAGGCGTGATTTCAGACCAATGCATTGTTAAAAAATCGCATTCCTCTCTTAACATAGAGAGCCAATGATCTGCCAGGCGGGCAACTTTGACAGCATCAGAGCCGCCGCAATGGAAAACTATCTGTATCTTTTTGGGACCTACATAAAAATGTGTGACGGACTCGTGTTTTTGATAATGAAGCCTTGAAGATTCCGGGAGAAAATCGCTGTCTTCATCCACTGCCCCATTAAACCATAAGGGAAACCTTCCGTTATCCAAATCAAGCAAATCCCCCAGCCGCAGCATAGCGGCTATAAAACGCGGATGGTAAATCCCGGATTCCAGACCATTGGCATATTTTTCCATTTCCATCATCCCGTCGGCAGAAGAACCATGAAGCCGGCATATCTGTACAATACTGTTAATAATGCGCCGGTCAATCCTTCCATGAAGAAGATCTCCTAAATCTTTTTCCAAAGAAATGACTCCATAACTATGAAGAGGACGAAGATACTGCTGCAACGCTAATAAAATAGCTCTGTAAATTTCCTGCAGCAGCTTCTTCCCGGCTTCCTTTATCGTCTTATCCTCTCTCCCTTTCACCAATTCAAGAAGCATCTTGAAACTGTCTCTCTCTTCTTGAATCGGATTTTGAGATTGCTTTTTCAAAAACAAAAGAAATTTATCGTCCCCCAATGCCTGGTACACCCGATCGGCTGATAGCGCCATTCCATAATCATGGGCATATGCACTGCAAAGCAGCATAAATGTATCCGAAGGTGATAGATTGCTGATTCTCTCCTCACCTAAAAACATTTCTATCATGGTTATAATTTTTCGGGAATGTGTTGCATCATGGAGACTGAAATATACAAAGACACTGCGGGAAGAGCTCAAACGCTCCACCAGATCCTTTTTCAGGATATCCCACAAACTGATCAGACGCTGGGAATCTTCTTCCTTTTCTGCAAGATTTTTAAAATGCTTTTCCAAAGTTAACTGTGCTTGATATGGCATATTTTTCTCCCCCTATATTCTGTTTGTCATTACCCTGATAGCCGTGTCTGCACGGCAATCAGCGAAAAACGCTGTGTTTACTCAAGAGTATACTTATTTGCCAAATAATTTGAAAGGCTTCCTGAAAAGGCAAAAAACTGTTGGCAAATTATTTGACTCACGGGTATAAATATTCCCCATATTAATATCCCCATTTGAGTTAATCTTTAGGTTATAACTCGCTTCTATTATGAAGTATAACATCCGGCTGTAAAGTTCGTCAAGAATTGCTGTCAGAGATCTTTAATCTTTCTTTACACAATTGAGAAGCCATTGCGTATTATTGTGTATTTTCCTCTTGATGTATTTTGTATTATTGTGCATAATATTTTAATAAGGAGGCTGGCCGAAGTATATCTATGCCGCAGCATTCGCACCAAACGGAACCAAAACCAAATACTGCGGCGGCAGTTGATAGAAACAAGATTCCGGCGGCGCCTCTGCAATCTGAACGAACGAAAGGAATGGGTGATTACTATGACGCCAGCATTGGCACAAGAGAAATTCTATACCATTGAAGATATCTACAACCTGCCGGAGGGCAGCAGGGCTGAACTGGTTGACGGTCAGATATACTATATGTCTCCGCCTAACCGAATGCATCAAGACATATTATCATTCCTTCATCTGGCAATCGGAAACCATATAGCAGACAATAACGGCCTATGCAAAGTATACCCCGCCCCCTTTGCTGTCTTTCTATTTGCAGACGATTCCAAATACCTGGAGCCGGATCTCTCCGTAGTCTGTGACAGAAATAAACTGAACGACCGCGGGTGCAGCGGAGCTCCTGACTGGGTGATCGAAATCGTATCTCCTAGCAGCCGTCCTATGGATTACTATACAAAATTGTCCTTATACCGTTCCGCTGGCGTAAGGGAGTATTGGATTGTGGATCCCATAAAGCAAACCATCCTGGTATATGATATGGAGCATGACGCGGCTCCCGCCATATACTCATTTGCTGATAGTATCAAAGTTAACATCTATGAGGACTTATGGATTGATTTCCGAAAACTGAATCTATAGCCTGGCAGCAGATGCCTTATTTCGCTGCCCAAAAACGGAAGTGGATCATTTCCTGTATCAGAGAATGCATTTCTTTGTTCCAGATCCTGTCAAGTTTATTTCTCCAGATACTGGACATATTTTTCGACAGTGGGCTTTCCTTTCGGTTTGCGTGTCGGTGGCGGCAGGATAACAACATCGTAAAAGTTCTCAAGATTTTGATAAGATGCGTTGATAATGATTTCATCCTTTGTGTGTTTTGCTACAGCTGTTTTGCAGTCATCCGGCACAAGGTATTTGGGAACAGCTTTGTAATAATCAAGTGCATGGACTGTCCCGGCAATAAAGTTCGCCATACGTTCATCTGGAAAGATCTCTGCATATATACAGTTTCTGACACCTACCGCGGTCACGAATCCATGGCTGTTATAGATTTTTTCTGTTAGGGATGATTCCATTTGTTTCAGGATAAAGCTTTCCAATGCACTTGCGGTGATGTTTTGTTTTTTGTTCTGCTTTGTCCCAATAAGATTCATTCTGGTATACATAAGTCATTCCATTTGGATTTTTAACATATACAGATAATGTCATTTCTCTATCCACTTTCCTGTGTATAATTTATAGTTTTATTATGCCATTTATACAATGTTGCGTAAAGAAAAAAAATGGGGATAAATCCAGTATTTACGCGGTTTTACGAGGTCTATTAACGAGAGCCTGTGTATAATTTATCTGGAGATTAAGATTCTATAGTACAGCAGATTGGGAAAGTTTTCGTATACTTTTGGGAGTATTCCCAAAAGGCTAATTGAAAAATCGAAATTTTCCGTGGGGCTTCAGTCAAAAATCATTTAAAAAAGTCCTTATTCCAGCGTTTAATATTGTAGGTTTTTGCACAAATCGCATCCAGCTCAATTCCCATATTCATAATCTGCCCTTTGTATTCCTCTATATCCTCATCTCTTCCTTCCACTTCCGGTGATATAAAACATAGCCTATATCCAAGCTTCTTTAGTTTATCTGCCTCAATTTTGGAAATCGGAATTTTACTAAAACAATCAATCCAAATCCATCCCACTTTACCTGCCATATTTCTGGCAGTATCCATGCCTTCCACTTCTGAAATTCTAAGAGCGATATTCTTTTCTCCCTGATTGCTTAATAACCAAATCATTTGGAAAGTAAACGCAAAATAAACTAACGGAGTGACAGAACCTGTTTTTTATTTCATAATGGTTGCTAGAGATGCAAGCATTTTACTATACTCTAATGCCAGAGTTCGATAAATGCGACATTCTACTACTATATGGAGGATGAGAAAGCTATGCGGGCAAAACCTGTCACTGCTGATGAGCAGTACCGTTTGATCATGGAGTGCAGATCCAGCGGCCTTACGGATTATCAATGGTGTTTGGAGCATAACATTAAGCCGGGCACTTTTTATAACTGGGTGAAGCGACTTCGACAAAAAGGAGGTTCCGATATCCCTTCTGCTGTTCATGGCAGGAATCCTATGAAACAGGAGATTGTGAAAATTAATTTCCAGGAGCCATCGGCTCCCAGGTTGGAAGCTGAATCCATTTCTGAATCCATTCCTTATTCTGCTTCAGTTTTATCTGGGATTCCAGTAATCGAACTGTTTATGTCAGGAGTTACCATCCGGATACCGCAGGGAACAGATGCCCGTTTTCTTGAACAAGTGCTCCGAACCCTGGGGAGAACATTATGTTAGGCGACATTACCGCTGCGGATGAAATCAATATCGTCTGTGGCTATACAGATATGAGACGTGCAATTGATGGTCTTTGCGCTATTGTGCAGGATAAGCTCCATATGGACCCAAGGCGCAGTGCCCTATATCTGTTCTGTGGGAAAAGATGCGACAGGATCAAGGCACTTCTCTGGGAGGGAGATGGTTTTTTACTTCTCTATAAACGGATGGAGGTACCGGGCCGGTTCCGCTGGCCCCGGAATTCCGAAGAGGTAAGGTCACTTACCTGGCAGCAATTCGACTGGCTGATGTCAGGACTTGAGATTGAACAGCCAAAAGCATTCCGGATTTCCGATGTTGCAGATGACAGTCCTTCAGAACAAGCTACATAAAATGCTTTGGCAGAGGTTAGCCAAACATTGCTGCAATCCTTGAAAACACTGCGTTTTCTGCTTCTTTTCAAGAGCGTTTTATGGTAAAATAGAAGTATCAGAAAAGGGGCAGAAAACATATGGCGAAGGATGCAAAAGACTCCAAGATCATGGAGCAGAAAGATATGATCAGCCAATTAAATATGATGATAAGCAGCCAGAACGAACTGATCATGTCTCTTCGTGGCACAGTAGAAGAATGCAATTCTACAATTACGGGACTTCGTGAGCAGGTAGAGTATCTTACAGGGAAGCTCTTCGGCACTTCCAGCGAAAAATCAAAGAATAACAAAGGGCAGTTAAGCCTGTTTAATGAAGCGGAACAGGAAGCGCAGCCGATGGATGAGTCACAAGGATCAGAAACGGCCATTGTCAAAGAACATACACGCCATGCCAAACGTACCGGTGATGAAATTTTCAAAGGAGTCCCATCCAGGGATGAGGCGCTCCCGCTTTCTGAAGAGCAGAAACATTGCCCAGATTGCGGCACTGAAATGAAAGTCATTGGGAAGGAATTCGTCCGTCTGGAGTTCCGTTTTACTCCGGCGAAAGGGGAAGTCGTCAATATCTACCGGGAAACAGCAAAATGTCCGAAATGCTCCACTGCGTCTGCTATGGCCCGGAACATCCAGTTTGTAAAAGCGAATGTACCGGAGGCGCTGATTCCCCATAGTTACGCGTCAGCCTCCGTGGTTGCATGGATGATGTATCAAAAATATGCCAATGCCATGCCATTATACCGTCAGGAACAGGACTGGAAACAGATGGGCATCACCCTCTCAAGGGCAACACTGGCAAACTGGAGCATCCACTGTTCCTGAAATTATCTCAGCCCGCTGTATGATCATTTCCATCGGGAACTTTTGAAATGCCAGTTCCTTATGGCCGATGAGACCAGGGTCCAGGTTTTAAAAGAGCCAGGGCGTAAAGCGGAAACGGACTCATATATGTGGCTTTTCCATACAGGAGAAGATGGGCTGCCTCCGATTCTTCTCTATAAGTATACGGAAACCAGGGCAAAATTTAATGCTGAGGAATTCTTGAGAGGATTTAAAGGCTACCTTGAGACAGATGGTTATCAGGGATATAATAATCTGCCAGATATCAAACGTTGCTGCTGCCCAGCGCATCTGCGCAGATATTTTGTGGAAACAGTCCCCAAAGTGAAAGAACTGGATTACAGCAATCCGGCAGCCCAGGCAGTCCAGTGCTGTAACAGACTGTTCGAATATGAAATGCAGTCACAGCAGAAAGGACATGCCTATGAACAGCTGAAGGAATACCGGCTCCAAAAAGAGAAACCCGTGCTGGATGCTTTTTGGACATGGCTCCCACAGCAGACTCCTAAAAAAGGAACGCGCTTTGAGAAAGCGGTGAACTATGCCCAAAATCATAAAGAACTGTCCATGACATATTTAGAAGATGGACGTTGTAGTTTTTCTAATAACCTGTCAGAGAATTCCATCCGCCCCTTTACTTTAGGCCGTAAGAATTGGCTGTTTAGTGATACGCCGAAAGGAGCGGAAGCAAGTGCGACGGTATATACAATGGTTGAAATGGCCAAAGCACATAACCTGAACATTTACAAGTATTTGAAATATCTATTACAAAATCTGCCATGCACTAAAATGACGGATACCGCACTTGCAAAGTTAGCCCCTTGGGATCCGAATGTTATTGTGAATTGTTCTGGCACAATGTAATATAGAGTAAAACGCTTGCATCTGGCAAGTATAAAATAGAAATATCTCGCAGTTCTTATCACTATTGTATAGGAACTGCGAGATTTTGCATATCCGCTATTTTATTAAGCGCTTACTAACTTCTTATCGGAAAAGTCTAAAATTCATAGATACAAAATTTTTTACAGTCTCCTCCGTCAGTTTATTTTACGCTTACTTTAAAAAGGGACTCTATGATCATCAAATTTTTCGATAATCTAAATGCATATTATATATGGAGTAAAAAGGCCGTAATCCTAATGAATTCCAAGTTCCCTGTACGATAAAATTATCGAACTGTGTACTTGTAATAAATGCTTTTCCTCTTAAATACGCATAATTTATAATATACGTAATCATTGACCTATATGCCCCTAATTGCCTATTCTCACTAGAAACGGCAGACAATATCCCTTCAACTGAAAAATCATCTTCCCCAATGGTTACAAAGCCGATTGGTCGGTTCTCAAATTCTGCCACAATAATCTTATCCCCTGATTCGCCACTCAGACTATCGTTAATCCAGTTCTCATATATTTTTCCAGCCTGATATTCTGTCACGCCTGAAATATGATATTGACCTTGGTAAGTCGCAAATGACTCATACGTCATCTTAAGTAATAATTCTTTATTGTTCTGTAAATATCTTCGCTCCGCTTCAAATATATTTAATTGGTTTCTATTACTCTGACCAACCTGTTTATTAAATATAAATTCTTCAACTGTTCCTCCACAAAAAATAGGTTTTTCAAACACCCCATTAAACGCTTTTACCATATCAACCATATGAGTAGGAATCCGCAAGTTATAGTATCCATTCCTCTTTTCCATTTCTTTCTTTAAATTCTTTAGCAAATTCTGATATAGCATTTCCTGATATTCATTGTGCAATGTAGATACGTTCGCAAAATAGAACCTGACTACATAACAATCAAATCCATATATATTGCTCACTGAATTATTTTTTTCAATTCTATATCCTACTAACAAATCATCCTTTTCCTCATAATAAGATAAAATATTTTTTTCTTTCTTTATCTGCTCTGCCAAAACACCATAATCCCTATTTATAAAACTCCTGATATATCTATAATTATTATCCACAAATGACGTAACATTCATATCCGCTTTCTCCTATTCCGTTTTTAAATATACACCTTCGTTTTCTGAAAACTCATTTCCTACAACATAATGATTTTGCATATTATTTTATTCTCCAACGACAAAATTCCTTTTCAATCTATATCCATTGAAAATGTCAAAAAACACCATATCGCAAGATAATCAAATTTCTATTTTCCCTTTATTGAAACCATTATAAATTAATCTTTTCTTTAATCACATATTGGGGCGGTGAATTATTAAGGCTTATATAGATACGCCCCACATACTCCCCAATCATCCCAAGTATCATCATCATAATTCCACTAGAAAAAATAATAACTGCCATAATAGAACTGTACCCTAAAAGCACATCCGGATTTACTAATTTTTGAATAACAATAGCTACACCATAAACAAATCCTATAACAGCAAATAAAAACCCTATAAAAGAGGCTATTCTAAGAGGCTTAGTTGAAAATGTTGTCAATCCATTTACAAACAACGATATTGATTTAATCATAGTAAATCCTGAAATATTGTCATCCGCTCGTTTTCGATTTTCCATAGGCACAGTAACAATTTGCTTAGAAACCCCCATTAAAAGCCCCTCTAAATAAGGATATGGATTTTTATAATTCTTAACTTCTTCACAAACAAACCTTTTCATAGCACTAAAATTTTCAAAACGAATGCCTTTAGGCTTATCCAACATCCGTTCTGAAAACCAAAGGTTCACATTACTGCCAAAACGTTTCAATATTGATTCTTTCTTTATTTTATATTCCGCAGTAGCAATATCTGCATCATTCGCTAAAAGGGGAGCGAGAAGATTCCATAGCTCATATACAGGACATTGAAAATCATCATCTAAATTAATAATATACTCACCATTAACAAATGCGTATCCAGCCATAACCGCAGCATGCTTTCCAACATTTCTTGCTAAATTAACAATTTTAATCTTGGAGTTTTGCAAGGCGCAATTCTTAAGCACTTCATATACATTGTCCGGCGAGCAATCGTTTACTGCTATTATTTCATAATCATACTCTGCCCTTTTTCCAACAACAAAAATAATTTCATCAATAACTTTTTCTATCGTTTTTTCACTTCTATAACAAGGTATAACAAAACTTAGTAATTTCATCCTTTTCTCCTATGATATATTAAAAATAAATATTCCTATTATAATTACTATTAAACCCAATATTTTCTTCCCTTTAATATGTTCTTTTAAAAATATCACACCTAAAATCGAAACCCATATATATCCTGTCGCTTCCAATACGGGTCCCATATTCAATGGAACCCCTCTATAAGCCAGAACTATAACAAGCGATGAACAGAATAACAATCCATACGCTACGATAACAGGAATATTCAGATATTCTTTTATCCTACTTTCACATTCTTGTTCCGCACTTTTTTTTAATAAAATTTGTGATATAGATGACATTAAAACTGCTGCCAGAAATATAACCACATATCCCAAATCATCCCGCATCTTCCATCACCACCAGATATATCCCAACTACTATTATAATTGCTCCAATAATATTCCAAACAGTCACTTTCTCTTTAAAAATCAACGTTCCCCACAGTAACCCCCAGATAATTGTAACAGCCTTATTTGCATAAGCTGTTACTAAAGGCAGTTTTTTCAATATCTGCTGCCAAGCAATTGCATATATGGCTAAGTCGAGCAGCACTAATCCATAATAAAATATAAACCCGCCGGACAAAAATTCATTTTGCCCCGCATATTTCGAACATACTGCACCTAAAGAATAAATCAAGAGCAATATGTGCAATTCAATGTACACTTTTATCCTCTCTTGTTTCATCATCTACTTATAAAAATCCTTCACTTTCTCACACACTTTCTGGCAATCTTCTTTTTTTAATCCATAGTACATAGGCAATCTTACAAGACGTTCACTTTCTTTTGTGGTATACTTGTCCTCACCCACAAATCGCCCATATCTTTTACCCGCCGGCGATGTGTGAAGCGGTATGTAATGGAATACGCATCCAACATTATTCTCCCTCATGAATGAAAGAAACTCGGAACGTTCCTTAAGATTCTTTGTTTTAATATAAAACATATGCCCATTATGGGTACACTCCTTAGGTATCGTTGGAAGATCTATTTTCCCTGCATCCGCCAATGGTTTCAGTTCCTCATAGTAATTGTTCCAGCTTGCAACTCGGTTATTAATCATTTCATTTCCTCTTTCCAGCTGAGCATAAAGATATGCCGCATTAAGCTCGCTTGGCAAATACGATGAGCCCTGTTCCACCCATGTATACTTATCAATTTGCCCTCGAAAAAATTTACTGCGATTCGTTCCCTTTTCGCGTATAATTTCCGCCGTTTCAATATCCTTTTCATTTTTTATAAGCAACGCCCCGCCTTCCCCCATAGAAAGGTTTTTCGTTTCATGAAAGCTGTAGCAGCCAAAATCTCCTATAGCGCCAAGCGCTTTTCCTTTATATGTGCTCATGAGCCCCTGCGCAGCGTCTTCGATTACAAATAAATGATATCGTTCTGCAATTTTCATAATAACATCCATCTCGCATGACACACCTGCATAATGAACTGGCACAATCGCCTTAGTTTTATCTGTAATGGCAGCTTCTATCAATGTTTCGTCAATATTCATCGTATCTGGCCTGATGTCCACAAAAACCACCGTTGCTCCCCGAAGGACAAATGCATCTGCCGTAGACACGAAGGTATACGATGGCATTATGACTTCATCTCCCGGCCCAACTTTGCAGAGTAACGCAGCCATCTCCGTGGCATGTGTACAAGAAGTGGTAAGCAAAGCCTTTTTCGTCCCAGTATGCTCTTCCAACCAGGCATTGCACTTTTTCGTATAGGCGCCATCCCCGCATATCTTGCGCTCCCTCACAACATCCTTTATATAATCTAATTCAGACCCCAAATAGGGCGGTACATTAAATGGAACCATTCCTCTTTCTCCTTCTCTGATAAGATGGCAATATTTAAAATCCGTCAAACTTTTTCATTTAATAATGATACATAGTAAGCGAAACTGTATGAAAGATTAATACTGTACATGTTAAAAACGGAAGAAAATTACTCTCTCTTATTGCCCTTTTCTTCTCTTCATCATAAATACTTCCCGTAAAACAAAACGCGCACACATAGCTTATATAAAAAAGATATCCAACTATCGCTTCTCTCCACTCCACCTTTGCCGCCAATAGCGGAGCTATAGGCCCTATTAGAATCACTCCCCAAAAAAGTAGTTCCGCTTTTTTATACAATAACCGTCTTAATCGTTTATTTAAAAAAGTAAATAACGCTGCTGCAATAAAAACATAATTTATGGTGCTAAATATATAGTATTTTGTGTGCGTATACCATCTTTCATCAGGTAATATTATATTAGTTTTGGCATCCACCATTGCAAAAGCCCTTTTTAATATAGCCGCCAATGTATCTACCGGGCTTTTGGCATATGCATCAAAACACTGCGCCATCGTCATTTCTTTATCATCCCGATATCCTGCCTCCTGTCTGATAGAATGGATTTGTTTATCATAGATGCTATAGGGATAGCCTGCTAGATATCCTCTTAAAGCATAATCCGCCGACTGCTCCAACAATGTGGTAGATTGTGTTCCATATGCCCCATCTTTATCATAAGCAAAAAGCCCTCTATGCCCCTGCAGTCCATTAATATACACCTGAGGGATACATACACACAAGAACGATGCCGTAAACGCAGCAATTATTCCTGCAGCACATTTTCCTGACATTTCACCCATCATATAAATATTATTACGCTGTAATTTTCCCGTGAAATTTAGCACTGTCATAATCACCATTAAAACTATAAACAACACAACTCCTATTAAATAACTAGTCCGTATCGTTAAACATAATGAGAAACATGCACCGCTGACAACAGCATATTTCCTATCTCCCGTTCTAAAAATCAATATTGCATATAACGTTCCCGCCAAATAAAGAGTTAAGCCATAAAAATCTCCTAATAGACCTACCAATTGCCCTTTATACAAAATCATAAAACCGCATAGCGCCATTAAAATCTGCCACCTAAAAACCTTTTTTCCATGAAAGATTTCATAAATCTTTGGAAGGATATAGCCAAACAACACAGCATTCGTTAAAGACGGAAACAGAAAATAAATAATATAAGCATCCACATGAAACCTATTTCCAATAAACTGTGCAATAAAACTTGGCAAAAAATTACCGTATCCTCTAAAACATGCAATTGATTTCAATTCCTCAACAATCATTTCCCTGG
Organism: Eubacterium sp.; assembly: GCA_021769425.1. Lineage (GTDB taxonomy): Bacteria > Bacillota > Clostridia > Lachnospirales > Lachnospiraceae > Petralouisia. The sequence continues at coordinate 125,875 of JAETSX010000003.1, read as the reverse complement.
TGATGCCTATCTGAGCAAACGCTCCTCCCTTCTCCCAATAATATGGCTGATCCCCAAAGGCATTAAAATTCACAATCCCTCTCCTATACCAAATAACATCAAATAAATAAGTACCTATGAATAACACCAGCACCAACATCCAATATTCATATTGAGGCTCCTTAAAATTAACACATATATATTGAAAAAAACTTACCCCAAGAATCAGTAAAATCATTACAAGGCATGCCAGAATAGAATAGACCACTATTGTAACCAATACGGAAATAAAACTGTCTTCAAAGGGCGTAATCTGTATATAGGCTCCCTCTTCTGAATACAGTTCATAATGTTTTACTTCTCCGCCCACGCCAACATTTATTTCCCCTGAAGATGCCTGACACCAAACGCTGATCCCCCCATTGGGAGCCCTCACTATTGGTATCGCAATCGAACTTCCCTTAGTTTTGCCCAAAATTACATTATTCTCATAATTCCACTCTTCCCTGTTTTGTAACCATAAGTTCGTCTCTGGGCATAATTTTATTTATGAATGCATTTATATAGGTAAAAAAACAAGTAGACAGCAGCAAAGAAAATAACATAAGCCAAACAATATTTTTTTTTGAAGATGCCGCTAAAACATTTCTAAAACACTCCCATTTATTCCTCCTGACGCTTGCTTCTTCATTCGTTTTTTTCTTCACAAGAATATCTTGCATAACGCCTCTAAAAAAATACACCATACTACCTCCCTAGATTTTTTATTAGTTTACCCCCCCCCCCCTTACTTTGTCAAGAAAAATTGTTAACTTCAGGTAAACATAATTTTTTAAACTTGGATGAAGTATAATTTCATTGACTTTTGGAATTATATTTAAAAGCCCCTTGTATGGTTCAATCATCTATCATAAAATTATCTATATAAAATACTAAAATTTAACCTGATTCGACTCTAGTATATAGATAATTTACATAAAACGTACCCATAAAACTTGACACAAAGTTTGTGTAAATCATAGGAACTCCCAAGTAATAGACAGAAGATTTATGGGAATCCTAAATATTAGACAGTGACTTTGCATTTAGTTAATATGGAGGGACAACCGCAGTGACACGCAACCATAGCAAGTTTACCAAACAGCAGATAAACATTTTTCAATTAAACCCTTACACATACAGAATTTCTGAAAGTACAATACGTTTTACGCTGGAATTCAAAAAAGAGTTCTGGAAACGCTACCAGGCAGTCCAGTACCCGCCAAGGAGCCTTACGGATCTTGGGTAAGATGTTGATGCGCTCAGGAAACGGTGTGTGCAGGCCATACGGGACCATATCAGAAAAGAGGAAGGATCCCCCGAAGGGCTGCATGAGGGCAATGCGCCCAGTAGGAAACGCAGGCCCCATTTCACACACTACTCCTCAATCCCAAAGGATCAGGCAGTGGAACTGATGCAGCATGGGCTGCTTTACCTCCGGCAGAAAATGGAGTTTGTAAAAAATTATGAATACGGGCAGTTTGCCAAAACGGGGGATGTAGTCATGGGAAAAACAGGCGTAAAATTCGAGGTTATACGAAAAGTGATTTCCCAGCATGAAAATGAGTTGAGCGTTTCGCTTCTCTGTGAGATCGCCGCGATATCCAGATCAGGGTACTACAGCTGGCTAAAAGTGGAAGAAGCCAAGCAGGCACGTAAGAAAAAAGACAGGGCGGATTTTGCACTGGTGCTGGAAGCATACTGTTTCCGCGGCTATCAGAAAGAAGCAAGGAGCATTTATATGCGTCTCCTCCAGAGCGATCCGCCCGTGCGGATGAACGTAAAAAAATACGGCACCTTATGGACAAATATAGGCTGTTCTGTCCAATTAGGAAAGCAAACCCTTACCGCAGGATGGCGAAGGCACTTCAGACGAACAATGTTGCCGGAAACCTGCTGAACAGGGAGTTTGAGGCACACTGTGCAAGAAAAGCACTCCTGACAAACATTACCTATGTTCCGTATCATGGCACATTCTGCTATCTGTCTACCATCCTGGATGCTTTCACGAAGTAGGTCCTTGCATACAGGGGTCAGCGAGTCGCTTGAAATAGATTTTGTCCTGGAGAATGTGCATGCCCTGGTTCGGGAGCATGGGATATTACTCAGTGCGGAAACCATCATCCACAGCGACCAGGAATACCATTACACAAGCTGCCAGTTCATACAGATTGTTAGGAATACACAGCTCAGGCAGTCCATGTCCAGGAAAGGCAACTGCTGGGACAATGCACCGCAGGAGAGTTTTTTCGACCACATAAAAGATGAGGTTGACCTGTCTGGGAGCAGGGATTTCCCTAATGTAAAGGCAGTCATTGATGATTGGATAGAGTGCTATAGCAATAACCGTTACCAATGGCAGCTTGCTAGGCTGTCATCAAATGAGTATTACATTTATATTATGGCAAGTGAATATCCTTTGGAAGTAATAGAGGAACCAGCCCCAATAGCTGCCATCAAACAACGATTAGATGGCATATCCGGCAGGCGGTGTTAAGGCACCAACTTTGCCTCACCTGCGGTGGCTTTGACACCACCTGCCGGATATACAAACGGGTAGTTAAGAGCTGCAAGCAGCACTAGCATGTGAACATGGCAGTATTGACCAATACAAAAACTTTTTGTACTTGACAAAGGGTACACTTTAACATATCCCTATAATACTGTGTAATTACTTTTAAATATTTTTAATAAATTTATTTTTTCTTTAAACTGCTTGCAATGCAACATTTAATATGAAATAAAAATCACTTGATTTGTTCTATGGAAAATGGTAGTATTAAGAAATAATAGATTTCATTACAACTTCATAAATAAGATAATTTTATATAATTTGGCCTAATTTTTAAATAACACCAAAATTCAAACGATGTCGTGATTTAAAGGACTTAATTTAGGAAATAAGGAGGTTTTAGATGAAAGGAATTATTTTAGCTGGTGGAGCAGGTACAAGGCTTTATCCATTGACAATGGTAACTTCAAAACAACTTTTACCGGTATATGACAAACCAATGATCTACTATCCTTTGTCAACATTAATGTTAGCAGGCATAAAAGATATTTTAATAATCTCAACACCAACAGATCTTCCTAACTTTCAAAATTTGTTAGGTGACGGTAACCAATATGGCATCTCTCTATCCTATAAAGCGCAGCCTTCTCCTGATGGCTTGGCTCAAGCATTCTTATTAGGGGAGAATTTCATAGGAAATGACACTTGTTCATTAATTTTAGGTGACAATATCTTCTATGGCAGCGGATTAAAAGACAAACTTCTAAAAGCCGTCCAAAACGCAGAAAAAGGAAATGCAACTATATTTGGTTATTATGTCAATGACCCAGAACGATTTGGAATTATGGAATTTAATGAAAAAACAAATCAAGTTGTATCTGTGGAAGAGAAACCCAAATATCCTAAAAGCAATTATTGTATTACTGGGTTATATTTTTATGATAACCGGGTAACAAATTTTGCAAAGCAAGTAAAACCATCTGCCCGTGGAGAATTAGAAATCACTACACTCAATGACTTATATTTGCAGCATGGCGCATTAAAAGGCATTGTCTTAGGGCGTGGATTTGCCTGGCTTGATACAGGAACAATGGATAGTTTAATCGGAGCATCAAATTTTGTTCAAATGATCGAAAAACGTCAAGGGATTAAGATCTCAGCACCGGAAGAAATTGCCTACCAAAAGGGTTGGATTGATAAAGAAAATTTATTGTTATCGGCTCATAGATATGGAAAATCACCATATGGTCAACATTTGTTAAATGTGGCTAATGGTAAACTTATATATTAATGAAAACTTTTACTAGGAGGAATAAAAATGGCAATTCAATTATTTAAAGCAAAGTATGAGGTTGATGAATGTTTAGAACAGATTAAAGAATGTTTAGAGGTCGGTTGGACTGGATTGGGGTTTAAAACAATTGAATTCGAAAATGCTTGGAAAGCATATACGGGACTTCCCTTTGCACATTATTTAAATTCTTCTACCATAGGACTGTATATGGCAATAGACATTCTAAAAGAACAATATAATTGGGCAGATGAAGATGAGATCATTACTACACCAATTACTTTTGTGTCTTCTAACCACGCCATTTTGAAGTCCCATATGAAAGCTGTATTCGCAGATATTGATGAAACTATGTGCTTAACTCCTGAATCCGTATCAGCCCATATCACAGATAGAACCCGTGCTGTGATGTATGTAGGCCTTGGAGGTAATATGGGACATTATCATGAAATTGTTAATATTTGTAAACAAAATAATTTAAAATTAATTTTAGACGCTGCACATATGGCAGGAACCCGATACAAAGGAGAAATTCCTGGAGGTGATGCAGAAGTGGTTGTATATTCTTTTCAAGCTGTAAAGAATCTTCCAACTGCTGATAGCGGGATGATCTGTTTTAAAAATGGAAAATTTGATGAAATTGTTCGTAAAAAAGCATGGTTAGGAATTAATAAGGATACTTATGCACGTACACAGAATATGGGAAATTATAAATGGAAATATGATGTTGAATATGTCGGTGAAAAGGGCCATGGAAACTCAATTATGGCTGCAATTGGGTTAGTGCAATTAAAATATTTAGACCGTGACAATGCGTATAGACGCCAGTTAGCACATTGGTACACAGAAAGATTTGAAAAATATAAAGAAAAAATAAAATTAGTTCCAATTGAAAACGGTTGTGAAAGTTCTTATCATTTATTTCAGATTTGCGTAGAAAATCGTAATGAATTAATGCTTGCTTTAAATGCTGCGGAAATATTCCCAGGAGTTCACTATTCAAGTAATATCAATTACGCTATGTATAATTACGCAAAAGGTACATGCCCATTTTCTGATTATGTAAGTGAACACACCCTTTCTCTACCAATGAATCTTTATTTAACATATGAAGATATACAAAAAATCTGTGATGAAGTAATAAAATTTATTGAGAAAAATTAAATAATATAATAATTTGTTACAAGGAGTAAGAAATGGGATTTCAAATAGGTCAATATTTTGAAATGGACAAACAGATAAGTTCTGATGATATTGAAAAATTTGCAGAACTTTCAGGTGATTATAACCCCTTGCATATGGACAATACCTATGCAAAGGAAAGTATCTTTGGGCAAAGAATCGCCCATGGAATGTTAAGTGCTTCTTATATTTCAACAATCATCGGAACAAAATTTCCAGGAAACGGAACAATATATATGCAGCAAAATTTAAAATTTAAACGGCCAGTTTATATAGGAGAATACTTAAAAATCCGTGTTGAATTAGTAGAACTATTAGAAAACAATAAGGCTAAATTATTAACAACAATTAAAAGTACAAAAAATGGAATTGTTATTGAGGGCGAAGCACTAGTAAAGCTGCCTTAAATGTTAGAAAGGTAAATATAAAATGAAACATGAATTTGAGTTCGATTTTAAAAGAATTCGCCTAAAACCATTAGAAAAAGAAGATATTGAACTTCTTCGTTTGCTTCGAAACCAAGAAAAAGAATATTTTGCAACCCACCAGGAAATCAAAAAAGAAGATCAAGACATATGGTTTGAGTCATATTTAAAAAAAGAAAACGACATTATGTTTAAAATTGTGAAAAAAGATAAGCCAAAAGAATTTATTGGCGCAATAGCTCTATACGATATTGATTGGGAGAACAAAATTTCAGAATTTGGGAGAGTTGTCGTTGATAAGGAAAAAGCTCCTGAAAAAGGAATTGGAACGGAAGCCACGAAAGCAGTTTGCCTATTTGGCTTTGAAGTATTAAAGCTAAATAAAATTAAAGGAGAAATATTAAAATCTAATGGAAGAATTATCAAGGTGGATCAGCGCGTAGGCTTTTCCATCGTTGGCGAGCAAGACGATATGTTCAATATAGAAATAACCCGTAATTCACTATGTTTAGATTGAAACTATTTAACAATTTATTAGTTTGTTAGAGATTTCTTATAAACTAATAAATTGTTGCACAAACAACAAAATCACTTGCTGTTTCTTTTGTATCTCTAAAATTAGTATCAAATACAAAAGAAAGTAAATATAGCAATCACACAAATGTTGCTTAATGCGTGATGTAACGTTTGTGTGATTATATTTATAAACAAATATTAGATACAAACACTAAATATGACATGTATGGAGGTAATATTAATGGAAACACATCCGATGAAAAACGATGAAATGAATCTAATAGAATTGTTCTGGAAAATCCTTTTGAGCTGGCGTCAAATATTATGCTTTGGCATAATATTTGCTTTGATACTCAGCGGCATAAAATATTTAAGTGACAACCGAAAATATCGTGAAGCTAAAAATGTTAATTTAGAAAAAGACATAGAACTGTCTGAAACTGAAATGCAGCAAATAAACAATGTAAAAATTTTGATGGCCCGCATAGACGAATACAAAAATTATCTATCATCCTCTCCTTTGATGCAAATGAATCTTTATGAAAAGCCAATAACAGAATTACAGTACTATGTAGATTCCGATTATACCTTTAACTTTACAGAAGAAAACAAAAATGATTATTCTAACGACTTAATTACAATGTACTGTAATTATATTCAGAGCGGAGAATTAAGCAGTATAGTTATAGAAGAAGGAAAATTATCGGTAAACCAGGCAAGCCTTAACGAATTATGGTCAGTCACTCAAAGTCAAAATTCCATTTTAATCAGGGTAACCTATCCAGACGAAAAGAAAATAAGCTCCATAACAAAAATTATTAAAAAGCAACTTCAAAAAAAAGAAACTGAATTTCAGGAGATAGGCGCACATAAATTAAAATTGTTGATGGAGTCACAAAAAGTAATTGTAGATAATACATTGATAGACAGAAAAAATCAGATTTCCGGAAATATTGCAACATTTGCTGCTCAACTTAATAATTTGAAAGCAAATATGAATGAACAGCAATTGGCTTATTTAGAAGAAGAGCAGAAATCGAATGCTAATACAGCTGATTTACAAATCTTAAAACCAGGATTAAATTTGAAATATGTAATTATGGGGGCTTTTTTGGGTATTATTATTCTGTGTATCTGGATAGCCTGCAAAATGATGTTTGCATCAAAACTCCAGAATTCAGAAGAAATTCGTACAATCTATAAAGCACGTCTTTTTGGAGAAGTGTATATTCCACCCAAAAAGAGAGCCTTTTTGTCCGTAATAGATGATAAATTATTATCCCTAAAAAACCGCAAAAAAAAGTACTTAACGCCAAAACAACAAATAAGTGTAGCAGCCGCAAATATTGCTCTTTCCTGCAAACAACAGGGAATTGAAAATATTTATATGACAGGTAGTGAATATGAGAATGCAGATACAGAAACATTAAACATTTTGAAACAAGAATTATCCAATCAAAATGTAAAAGTAAAAGATGGAGAAAGTATATATTATAATGTGGAATCTCTGAAGGAGGGAACAGAAATTGGAAACCTTCTTTTCATCGAACAAAAAGGACAGTCTATTTATGAAGAGATAGCTAATGAATTAACTTTGGCTAATGAACAGAATAGTAATGTACTGGGATTCATTGTTTTTGTTTAACTAACGCTGTATTGTTTAATTAATACTGCTGCTTGCCTAATTTCTAGCAAGCAGCAACTTTTTGATTATATAGAAATTTTTTGATTAATTTTATTATCAAGTATATGATCTTTTACTTTTTGCACTACCCCGCTCCAGCCAATTCGCATCATATAAAATACCCCTAAATAAATTATATCTGCTAAACTAAAAATATGATACAAAACATGCGCAAAAAATAACGATGAACATCTACTCTCTTTTTTACTTTTTTTCTTTAGTTCCGGAACATTCTGTAAAAGCTCATCCCTGATTTTATCATCATTAAACTCCGACTTTAATTGATATAGTGCATTCTTTAAACATTGATTTCTTACTTTCTCTTGATCTATCGCCTTACATATTGCATTGAGCCAGCTTTCTTCCGTCGCATCAGCCAGAAAACCATTTTCACCATCTTTTATCACATACGTATACGGTTCACAATTACTATAAACTCCTGTAATACCAACCAACGTATACTCTATATATTTATTAAAATATTTACATTTGCTAAAAGAATCATTTTTTATGGGAGACAGTCCTATATCAAAGTTTTTTTCCCTCATAAACTTTCTGTATTCCATCAAGGGCAAACCCTTGTAAAAATTCACTTCAAAAGAAAACTCATCCAAATCTATTTGCGGATGTATCCCGACAAAAGATAATGATATCTGCCTGCCATATTTCTTATCTAAGATAGATAAAATGGGAAAAATATATTTCATAAAAAGTTCTTCATGGCTACTGCCCGCTGCATAAACTAATTTCACACATTTACAGCCTTGTTCCTTTTCCGGGACAAGCGCTAACTCTTCCTCAGAAACAACTGTATGGAGAATCCCACTGCGATTTTCTCTTGTCATCCTTTTATATTTGGCACAAATACGTGGACTGGAAGATAAAATTATATCAGACAGGTCTAAGCTATATTTCAATGCCTTTATTCTCCAAGGAATAGAAGGTAATGTTTCAGGTAATAAAAAAATATCATCATCCATATAAAAGATAACAAAACAGCCAACTTTTTTTGCTTTTTCAGCAATTTTCAGTGAAAGTACATCTTGAGGCCTTATTAGCAATAAAACATCTGCCTTATCCACATCCTTCCGCATAACCGCTTTGCTCATCTTAAAAATACACTTTACTGAAGTTGATACAAATAACTCTTGAAACATATTCCTTAAAATGCCAACACTTGGAATTTCTCTTTTATAGATACATAACAAATTGCTCATTTTTTATCCCTACCTTTAAGATTAAAACATTTAAACCCACTAAAAGTAAATTCCTTTCACACTATATTTTTATTTGCACTCTTGTAGCCTTTTGAAAACACCAATTATTCCTATCCGCCTCAAGTAAAACATAAATAGATAAATTGTATCAGCCAATCGGTATAATTTATTCACAACATGAGCTCTAAACAGAGTATTACATCTCCAACCACTTTCCTTTTTTCTAAATACTTCCGGCATATTACGTAAAAAATCTTCTCGAACCTTTAGAGGATTAAACTCTGACCGCAACTGATTTATGGCATTTACCAAACAACGCTTTCTTAACTCTTCAGAATCTATGGCTTTACAAATTGCATTTAGCCAGCTTTCCTCATTATCATCAGCAAAAAAACCATTTTTCTCCTCTTTAATCACGTAAGTATATGGCTTGCACTTGCTATAAATCCCTATAACCCCTACCAAGGAATATTCAATATATTTGTTAAAATATTTACATTTGTTAAAAGAATTATTTTCCAGAGGGGCAAGGCCTATATCATAATTCATCTCTCTCATAAACTGCCTGTATTTTTTCAGAGGCATACATTTAATATAATTTACCTCGAATAGATAATCTTCCTGACATATTTCAGGACGTACCCCTACAAAAGTTATCGATATTTGTTTCCCATATTTTCTGTCTAGCTCTGGAAGTATAGGATAAATATGCTTCATGAAAAACTCCTCATGCCCCTTTCCTGCTGCATATACCAATTTTACACAATCCTTTTTTTCACGTTTCCTTAAAGCAAGGGCAAGTTCCTCTTCTGATACAATCGTCGGAAGATTTGCACTTCGCCTTTGTCTTGTTTTTTCTTCATATAATTTACATATATAAGGACTAGAAGATAGTAACATATCTGCATGCTCCAAATTTTTCTGTAATACTTTCTTTCTCCATGGTATAGACGGCATATCCTTAGGCAAAGAAAACAGGTCATCATCGATAAATAAAGCAACAAAACAACCACTCTTTTGGGCTTTCTCCACTAATTTTCGCGAAAGAAAATCTTGAGAACGAATTAAAAACAATACATTTGCCTCGTCTATATCTTCTGGTAAAATTGATCTTCCAGCCTTAAAATCATATCTTATAGACGTTTCAGAGAACATTTTTTCAAATATTTCTCTCAAAATACTAACAGTTATCATTTCCTCTTCATATACGCATAAGATGTTACTCATTTTTTCTCCTTTTTACGTTGTCAAATATATATTTCATCTCATCGAATCCATTAATTTTAAAAATAATAGAAAGGATCAAATAAGTTATACCTCCACATGTTGCTTTAAGCAACAGGGACAAGATATTAGACTCAAAAGAAAATCTCGTTATGATTTCCCTGTCGATTACGATTATTACTATTCCCATTCCGATCGCTGCTAGAATTGGCAAATATATATCATTTAAACATTCAACTATTTTATATCCAATCATTGTCCTAACTTCTAAAAAAGTTACTATAGCCGATAGTACAGCTACAACCGCAATAACCCAGGCCAACTGTCCAATATTACAACCGATTATAAGTCCAAAAGTAGTTACCCCAACTACCTGAAATACCATACGTACCAATTCGGTTTTCACTCTCGACCTGCTATACCCTAAGGCATAAAAAACCTGTACACTAATCAGCATAAATGGCGTCGCTAAATAGTACAAACAATTTGCCTGCATAATCGGAACAGCCGGAAGCCAATTATCTGTAAATAAAATGACAATTACTTCCTCTGAAACAAGTGCAAGACCTACCATCATTGGAGCTATCAAATAGCTTGTCATTTGAAACACTTTCCGCACTACCTTTTTTACTGTAGGAATATCTGATTGATAAGATGCCAAAGTTGGCAGTAAAACGCTGGACATTGCTCCAAACGTATATAAAGACACCTGTGTCGGTAATTGGGCACCCTTATCGGAATATCCTAAATCAATTACCGAATACTTTTTTCCAACTAACAAACTATAAAAACTGCTGCTTAAATAGTTAATTAACGATGCTCCTACCACTCCTATACTAAATTTCATTATTTCCTTCAAGCGTATAAAATCAAAATGAAATTTTATTTTAAAGTTCATTTTCAGGGCCAAAAATAAAATTGATAATGCCAGTTGCAATAACCGTTGTAATACCAAAGCCCAAACACCTAATCCCAAGCTAGCTGCAATCACACCGATAATTCCCGATACCACAGTACCAAGAAGGTTGCAACGAAATAACAATTTAAACTGCATATTACGATTCACTATTGCTGTTCTTACTGCTGAAAACGCCTGAATAAAAAGCATCAGGCCTATGATCCGCAAGACAGATGTAAGCTGAGGTTCTTTATAATACACAGAAATTGTCGGTGCCAAAATAAACATTACAATATATAAAACTGTAGCGATTGAAAGACTAACAACCAAAACACATGAAAAATCACAATCATCCACTTCTTTTTTTCTGATTAAAGCAGTGCTAAACCCACCATCTATTAAAATATCAGAAAGATTTGTAAACACAGCTGTTAATGCAATCAAACCATACGAACTAGGTGATAACAATCTAGTAAGAATAATAGAAAAGAGTAGCGATATCCCCTTTGTAGAAAACTGTTCGATTATCTTCCATAAAGAACTATTAATAAATTCTTTTTTAGTAACTTTTACCATACTCTAAACCTCTTAATGTTTAAATTAAATGAAAGAGATTATTCTTTAATAATTCCAACATTGAATTATCTGTACCTGCTAGTCCAACGATATAAAAAAACAAGCCGATGATCCATTCAGCAGAAATAAGCCCTATAATTGATACAACTCTTCCTTTTTTTATTTTTCGACTCTCATCTAACATCTTAATTGCATTTACAGCTGCTATAATATTGATAGCCTGCAATTCCCATATGAACCTAAGAACCACATTTCGAAAAAATAAAAATGGTGTTAACAACAACATTAAAACATTACTATTATATGCAAATTCTGATAACCATATATCCCCAAATTCACAAACTTCCCTTTGCATTATATTATTTTCCTTAATTATCCTGGAAAAATAGATATTACCAAAAATTATTAAAAAATTACTTAAAACCCCCTTTACATTTAGCATGTTGTTTACAAAAGTCTGCTGAGAAAACCACTGTAATGTTTTCTCCCTATCAATAAAAAAAGCAAGTATGCCGTTAATATCTAGCCGACTCCACAACAAGGTTACAAAAAATACTATACCTAACATACAACCTATTTTTTTCACATCTATTTCTTTCCTGGCAAATAAAAGAATCAGATAAAATATAGAAGTATAATGAAATAATGTTGCAACCATCACACCCAATATAAATTTAAAGATGCCTCTTCTTTGATTCCCTTCACGCAAAAAATCAATTGAATATAAAATTATTAGCGATGCCATTCCTCCTCGCAAGACCGATATAAAATAAGGAAACGGAAAAACTAAATAAAGCGCTAATGCCAAAGCACAATATTGTGTATATTTTTTTATCACAACATATAAAAGACAAACAAAAATTAGTGCCAATACAACGCGAAACATAATAAATGACATGCCTAAGTTTCTACATACAGCCATTATTATAGAAAATCCTGGTTCATAGTGCATTAACCCGATATTCCATAGATTATTATAGACATTCTCATATGCCATAAAATCTCCTGAATACGTATTAAATCCGTAAAGAATCCACATAAATGCCAAAATCATACATGATACAATTTTCGATCTTGGATTTAAACATGCTAAAACACACAAAAAAATTATTATTAAAAAACCCATAATTATCCCTTGCTTATTACAATCTTTAGTTAACTCGTCTCTCCATTCAAAAATTGCACAACCATCGCATCAAATTTATACTCTGCTAATTTTTCTTCTTCTACTGGCACAAATTCTGTTTTAAAAAATTCATGTATTTGCTTCATATCATCAATACCTAAAATAAAATACCTACTAGGATGATATAATTCAAATTCTTTAATAGCCGGATTGTTTGTAATACATTTAACATTATTAAATACCGCTTCATACTCTCTCATTGTAATGCTTGTCTGACCCGGTTGAACTATATTTAAAATCGCTTTGCTTTTTCTCATTAGTCTAAGATAATCTTTATACGGTAAGAGCGGCTTATAATATGGTTTTTTATATCGCAGAAATTTTCTATCAGCACATATATGAAAATATGTTTTCAATCCCATATGTTCAAGCTGACTTTTTAAATCAAATAGCATATTTGCACGCCCTTTATCTCTGCCCAAATATAAAACATCTATGACCGGACGGCCTAATTTTTTTATCCTATATATATCCATATATGATCCATGTTTTAAATTCATATCATATTTTTCGCAATCATCTTTATCATATGACCACTTTTCAGCTACTTTATTACTAATTTTATCTGGATTAATCGACATAGCCGCCCTATTGTTATAATTTAAAATAATCCTGCTTTGAGGATGATTCCTTTTCATCCAGACTAAAAACTCTGGTACTATAAGAGGATCTTTAACTATAAACATATCCGCATCAATTTTAGAAATTTTCGAATTATACCATATTGATCTTTTAGGTAATTTTAATCTAAACCATGCTTCACGTAAACAACGCATTACAATATTCCAATCTTTGTATGGAATAAGGATATGATATCCCATTTTAGCTACTCCGTCAAAATACTCATCATTTTTCGCTTTAGCACTAACAAAACATATTTTACTCTTGTCGATTTCCATATAAATCCACCTTTCAGAATTTTCTATTTTTTGTAATTCTCCAATATATTCACCAAACCTTCTAAGTAATGACTCTAACAAAAATAATCTTTAAAATTCTCAATAAAATTTTAAAGATTTTCCTTATACCATTCAATCGCCAATTGAAGTCCTTCTGCAAAATTATATTTAGGATCATACCCAAGCAATTCTCTTGCTTTCGATATATCCGCATTAGAATGCTTAATATCCCCTGCTCGATCAGGTCCAAATTTAGGTTCAATTTTTTTTCCTAATATATCACACATATCATAATATAAATCTATCAGATATTCCCTTCCGCCGTAAGCAATATTAAATGCCTGTCCACCTGCCTCATGAGATGCCTTGCATGCCTTCAAATTAGCTTCTATCACATTATCAATATAGGTAAAATCCCGCGACTGTTTTCCATCGCCATTAATGGTCGGCGATTCATCATTTAATAATAATTTCAAGAATTTCGGTATCACAGCTGCATAAGCGCCATCTGGATCCTGCCTTCTGCCAAAAACATTAAAATAGCGCATGCCATAGGTATCTAAACCATATAACTTATAATAAAGTTTTCCATACTCCTCCCCTACACGCTTTGTTAAGGCATACGGAGACAGTAAATTCCCTTCTTGCCCCTCTTTTTTAGGCAGAACCGGATGATCCCCATACACAGAAGAACTGGACGCATATACAAATTTTTTCACATTATTTTGTCTCGCTGCCTCCATCATATTAAGTGTCCCTTTAATATTTACTTCTTCATAATATAACGGCATCTCTATACTTCTAGGAACACTTCCCCAAGCTGCCTGATTTAGTACGAAATCTACACCTTTACAGGCCTCCATGCAAGTCTCAAGCTCCGTGATATCTCCTTTAATAAAGGAATAATCCGGATTTCCTATAAATAAATCCACATTCTCCTGTTTTCCAGTGGAAAGATTATCCAGACATCTTACTTTATAACCCATGGACAAAATTGCCTCACAGAGATTAGAACCAATAAATCCTGCTCCGCCTGTGACTAAAAACAAACTTCCTTCAGGAAATTCTATATTACTATAACTCATCTTACAACCTCCAATAAATATAACCTGCTTCTTCAAATTTTTTACGTTCCAGAATTCCTTTTATATCTAAAAGTATTCTTTTTTCATTCGTATACAGACTATTTAACTTAGCTAAAGGCAATTCTTCAAATTCCTTATGTGCAACTGCAAGAATAATTGCATCCAAATCATGTAAATCTTCTAGTTCTTCGAACTGGATACCGTATAAACTATCGGCTTCTGCTGCATCTGCCTGCGGATCTACTACAAGAGGCCCTATTCCATATTCTTTCAATTCATTTACAATGTCGATCACTTTCGTATTTCTTGTATCTGGACAATTCTCTTTAAATGTAAAACCTAGAATTGCAACCTTTGCATTTTTTACATTCTTATCTTGTTTAATCAGACTCTTTACCAAATTCTCTGCAACATATTTGCCCATATCATCATTGATACGACGCCCTGACAGAATAATTTGGCTATGATATCCTAATTGTTCTGCTTTATATGTCAAATAATAAGGATCAACGCCAATACAATGTCCTCCTACCAACCCCGGCTGAAAATTCAAAAAATTCCACTTTGTACCGGCAGCTTTTAAAACAGATTTCGTATCAATTCCCATCTTATTGAAAATAATAGATAACTCGTTCATAAATGCAATATTAATATCTCTTTGGCTATTTTCAATAACTTTCGCCGCTTCTGCAACTTTTATACTCTCTGCTTCATATACTCCTGCTTCAACCACAAGCCGATAAACATTAGCAATTTCATTCAAAGTTTCTGCATCCATTCCGGACACAATCTTAGTAATTGTTTCTAACCTGTGTACTTTATCTCCCGGATTAATCCTCTCAGGGGAATAACCAATTTTAAAATCCTTTCCACAGATTAACCCAGACTCTTCTTCTAATATCGGTACACAGATTTCTTCTGTTACTCCCGGATACACTGTTGATTCATATACAACAATAGAACCCTTTGTAAGGTTTCTGCCCAAAATTCTGCTGGCGCCTTCTACGGGAGATAAATCAGGTGTATGATCACTTTTCACTGGTGTAGGGACGGCCACAATATGGAACTTGGCCTCCTGAAGCATCTTTTCGTCTGCAGTAAACTTCACTGTACACTTTTTTATTTCTTCATCCCCCACCTCTTTTGTAGGATCGACTCCTTCTTGATATAGCTTTATCTTTTCTTTATTTAGGTCAAATCCTATGACATCTGCCTTTTTTGAAAAGGCCACTGCGATAGGCATTCCCACATACCCTAAACCTACTAGCGAAATTCTTTCTTCTTGATTTATAATCTGTTCATATAATGACACACTTATACCTCCATTCGACCTATTAATGTGTAAAGCGCTCTATTTCCTTCTCATACATCTTTACTACAATATCCCTATTAAATTCTCTTTCCATTTTTTTTCTTCCTGCCTTACCCATTTCAACTTTTTTCTCATAATCTAGATTTATAAATTTTTCCATGACTTTCTCTAAATCTTTAGAATTTTTAGCTTTAAATCCAAATCCTGAAATTCCCTCATCAAAAGTTTCTTTACATCCAGGCACATTTGACGCTAAAATAGGCCTACCACAAGCAGCTCCTTCTAGCAACACATTCGCCATACCCTCATGATAACTTGGCAAAACAATCACATGGCTTTTCTTAATAAAAGAACGAACATCTTCCTGTTGTCCGCAAAGTTCCACGTATTTCGTTACATTTATTCTCTCTAATTCATTTTTAAAATCCTCTTCACAAAATCCTACCAACTGAACTTTTATATTGTTATACCGTTTCTGTAATCTTTTTACTGCCTCCACTAATTCTACAACACCTTTATCACGCATAATTCGTCCAATAAACAAAAAAACAGTTTCATCCTCCGGATCAGGATAATCCTCATAACAATACTCTTTTAAATTTACTCCCGATCCAGGGAGAATCTTAATATTTGATTTTTTTAATCCATTACGTGCGAAAAAACTTCTATTACTTGTATTTTGAAAGAATATACATACTGCTTTTTTCAATGCCCATTTATAACAAAACACCAATATTTTACTAAGGATATTTTCATTTTCTATTGCTGTTCCTAACCCTGTAATATTAGCAATATATGGAACATGCAACAACTGACAAATCCACCCACCATATATATTAGGTTTTACTGTATATGTTAAAACCATATCCGGCTTTACCTTTCGAATCACACTAAAATACCTGCTAACTACATTGAACTCTTGAAAAATATTTTTACCTCTCCGGTTCATTATGACGGGATAAAAAACCGCACCCATTTCTTTCATCTTCTCTATATATTCCCCCTCTGGTAACGCAATATAGAGTTCATGTTTTAAAAGTAATCTTTTCAATAATTCTTTTCGAAATTTATATAAACCAATGTCAGAATTTGCAAGCACTAAAATACGCATTAATTTATCCCCAATCTATTTCTATTATTCGTTTTCCGTTATCTTAACGTATATTTTGATAAATTATAGAGTTCCCCGAAATTCTTCCATAGTAGCAGAATCTTCACTATTGATCCCTTCATGTCTCAATACTGTCTTAACCGTATCCAAAATTATCTTTAAGTCTCCTAAAAAAGTAATATTTTCCACATACTTCACATCCCACTCAAATTTCTGTTCCCAACTTATTGCATTACGTCCGTTTATTTGGGCCAACCCAGTAATTCCCGGCCGAACCTCGTGGCGCCTTTTCTGCTTTTTATTATACAGTGGTAAATATTTTACCAATAACGGCCTGGGTCCCACAATACTCATGTCACCTTTTAATATATTAATTAACTCTGGTAATTCATCCAAACTTGTACTTCTCAATTTCTTACCAAAAGTGGTAAGTCTCTTCTCATCCGGCAAAAGATTTCCTTTTTTATCTCTTGTGTTTGTCATAGTACGGAATTTATACATTTTAAAAATTCTTTCATTTTTTCCCGGACGCTCTTGTTTGAATAAAACCGGTCTGCCCAATTTTCTTTCTACCAAAATGCTCAAAACTAATAAGACAGGACTCAAAATTATAATTGCAAATAAAGATAAAATAAAATCCACCCAACGTTTAAAAATTTTTCTATACATATGTTTTCCCATTTTCTATATTATTTTATTCTTTTAGCTGGCACTCCTACATACGTACCGCTTTCTACTATATCTTTCACAACTACTGTTCCAGCCCCAACTATCACATTTTCACAAATATGTACATTATTATTCACTATCGCACCAATTCCAATCCAGGTATTTTCACCAATTTCTACATTGCCCGCCAGATGGCTACCTACTGAAATATGTGAAAAATTACCGATTTTACACTCATGATCTATAGAAGCCGATGTATTTACAATTACACCCTTTCCGATCTCAGTACCTGTTTGAATAACCGCTCCTGCCATAATTACAGAACCTTTTCCAATCTGAAGCAATTCGTCTGGAAGCACGGCTTCCGGATGAATCAACGTTACAAGATTCACCTTACTTTTTTCATATTTCTCCTGAATTTTCTTTCTAACATTTGAATCTCCAGTAGCAACAATTACATCAGCTTTTCTATTAAATTCGAATG
This sequence comes from Eubacterium sp., assembly GCA_021769425.1. Taxonomy (GTDB): domain Bacteria; phylum Bacillota; class Clostridia; order Lachnospirales; family Lachnospiraceae; genus Petralouisia. Next base: position 107,586 of record JAETSX010000003.1, on the reverse strand, counting down.
GAAAATCACTCGTTCCAATCACTAACTTGTGCTTTTCAATTAAAGCTTGATTATCATCCAAAAAACAGATATCGCTATAAATTCCAATTTTCTGAGCAAGATCTAAAACCACTTTTCCATGTCCGCTTGCTCCCACTATAAAGAGTGTTTTATATCCCCCAAAAAATTTTACAGGTTTTGCCGGCATACCAACAGCAGTACAATCTGGCGGCAAATCACGCACTACCACCGCCCCTGCTCCTACAATCGCATTCTCTCCAATTACTTTTCCTTGGATAATTTTACTTCCTGCCCCAAGCTCTACACCTTTTTTTATCAACGTACATCCTGAAATATTTACTCCTGGATAAACTGTTACAAAGGACTCCAAAACTGCATCATGTCCTACTGTACATGACAAATTCAAAAACACAAAATCTTCCATTGTAATATTCACCGTAAGAATATTACCTGCACATACTATGTTTCCTTCTCCCATAGATAAAAACTGAGAATTCTGTACATCTGGATCAATCAAATTTGGGAATTGATATTGTCCTATCTGCTTTATCTTTGCTATTATTTTTTCTCTTACTCTTGAAGAACCAACTGCACAAACCACTGATATAGAATTATCATATTTTCTAAGTTCATCAATCCCTCCCAGAACTTTATAACCATTTACTTCTGTTCCAGACTCTGCACCATCATCCAAATATCCTTCTATCTGCCAAACAGGACTTTTCTGATTAATACGTTCTATCAGCCACTGTACTTCTCTACCAACTCCTCCGGCACCAAATATTAGAATTTTCTTCATTTCCGCTCCCACTGTTTTTTAACCACACTACATACCCGTTCTAAATCCTCATCCTTCATCTTGCTGTCACTTGGCATGCAAACCCCATGTTCAAAAATCTGCCCGCTGACACTGTTATCTGCTCCTGTTTTTTCGTCTACCACTTGCAGTTCTTCCACCAACGTAACAAAATCACACTCTGCAAACACAGGCTGCAAATGCATTGGCTTCCAAATCGGCCGGCTCTCCACATCATCTTCCTCTAAAGCCAACATGATATCAAGCGGCTTCACCTTGCAGTCCGCATCCAACTGGACAGACGTAAGCCAACAGTTGCTTCTGGTATTTTCCATCATAGGCATAAAATGAATTCCCGGCAAATCGCCAAGATGTTTCCGATAATATTCATAAATGTAGCGCTTCTTCTCCACACGCTGATCCAAAACTTTTAACTGCCCTCTGCCGATACCTGCTACAATATTGCTCATACGATAATTATATCCAATTTCCGTATGTTGATACCAGCGGGCAGGCTCCCGCGCCTGGGTAGCCCAGTAAAGGACTTTCTTTGCTTTCTCTTCCGCATCCTGTGTATTCACCAGCAGCATGCCTCCGCCGGAACTTGTTATAATTTTATTCCCATTAAAGCTGATAATTCCATAATCCCCGAAAGTTCCTGTATATTTTCCATGATATGTAGTTCCCAGGCTTTCCGCAGCATCTTCAATGAGGGGTACCTGATGGTTCCGGCATATCTCTGAAATTTCATCAATATGGGCGCAAATACCATAGAGGTGCACCACCATAACTGCTTTCGGACGCTTTCCCTGCTTCTCATATTTCTCAAACGCAAGCTCTAATGCTTTCGGATCCATATTCCAGGTTTCATTGTCACTGTCTATAAACACCGGCATTGCCTTCTCATAAACAATCGGATTTGCGGTAGCAGAAAAAGTCAGGGACTGGCAAAATACGATATCGCCCTGACTTACTCCGATTGCTTTTAACGCCATATGTATAGCGGCCGTTCCCGAGGAAAGGGCTACTGCCTTTCCTGCTCCAAGCTTCGCTGTCATTTCTTTTTCAAATTCTGTTACATTCTTGCCAAGAGGCGCAATCCAGTTGGTGTCAAATGCTTCCTTGATATATTTCTGTTCATATCCTTCTTCGCTCATGTGGGGCGAGGAAAGAAAAATATGCTGTTTCATATTCTCCTCCTGTCATGCAAGATACTCTATAGACTTATACATTGTTTCCTATTGTACTACAATTTCTCAGGAAATGCAAATGCTAATTAAAAATTTCCTATACACTGTACAAAATCGGAATCATAACCTCATTTGCAAATTTCTCAAAATAAGGCAGAACAAACTCATAATAACTTTTCCTGAAAGGCGGAACAATATCCAAATTATAAGCAGCCAAAACCTGCTCCAAATCTAAAGTTGAAAGTATTAAGCGCAATTGATCAATTTCGATAAACTTCATTGCAAACTCCCGCAAAAGAATGCGCCTGGAATGTTCATGGTGCTCTTTTATGACAGTCTCAGTTGATACATCTGATCGGTTCTCCAAATCACTGACAACCTGAATCAATGTTTTCAGCATAAGGCTATAAGATCGAATCTCAAAAATACTATTTCTGACTTTCGGAACAAACATTCCCCAATCACTCTCCGCATCCTTCCCGGAACCCGTGAAATAAATATAACAAGTCTGATAAAAAGCAGCTGCATCTGATAACAGTTCGTCATAAATTGGAGCATCTCCCCATATTAACTGGTGAAGCGCTTCCTCAACTTCTTTCTGCGTATGGTAAGTGCTGAAATGCTCCCTCCAGCTGACGGCTTCCTTATAAACCTGTTCTTCACATTTTCTCAATGCATGCCGTATATTTTCTTCCACGTTTCTTCTGGCTTCTGAATTTAAAACAAAATACAGATGATGTATCTCATGTACAAACGTATACATCTTGCAAATAAAAAGAGTTTCATTCAGCACTGTGTCCGAATAATCATATTCTTCTGGCTCTACGTAACCATTGATCCAACAGGTACGGGAAAACTTATAGCTTGCATTGCCAACCGTAGGAAAATATTTTCTGAAAAAATCAAATAAATTTAACGCCATATCCCACAAGATTCCCTTTGCCTGTTCATCATCCATATCTTTAGCATCCAATTTGCGTCTGTAGCGCAAATGACGTTCAAATACCTTCCAATAATTCAAATCCCAGATAATATAAAAGCACCCGTCCAACTCTATAAATTCTATCCTTGCCTTACTGCTCTTAATCGCAACACAGACTACCTTAAGCCCTAACTGTCTCGCTAAATTCTCAAACATCGGCTTCATCTGTTCTTCCGCATATGTAAACTTATCCCTTGTAATTTTCAAATAAGAATCAACCGTCATTTTCAATTTCCATCTTCTTCCTGTGATATTCAATGGCGGAATCTAATATTTTTGGAATTACATCAGGCGAATAGCCGCTTATTTCCACATCTCCGATTTTTATCCGCAGATTATCATTTTTCTTGATCAGGGTAATGATAATCTTTGCAAGCTGTGTAACGACTACGCCTCCTCCAATTGATAAAACATACATAATCATTTCCACCCCGTCAAAACCCTTTGAGTTGATTTTCTCGTAATTGATTCCTTCCAATTCATCCAACGCTGATTCTAATTCGCTTTCATCCTGTAAATTGCAAAATGACAAAACCATATTTGTTTTCATATTATTCCCCCTTATCTATTTGCAGCTGCATTTCCAGCATTTTCACATTATTCATCACCGATTTTGTATGTTTATGATCTCTTCCAAGACTCTGTATGTAGATCTCCAAGGATCTTTTATTATAATCCAGCGCTTTCACATAATCTCCCGCTCTGATATAAATTCCGCCTATTGACAAAAAAGTATCTGCAATCAGGGGATGCCCGGCATCCAGCGCCGATATGCGAATGTTTAATGATTTTTCATGCCATTCCAATGCTTTGGCAAATTGTTCTCTGGATGCTTCCAGATTCCCCAACTGATGATAGGTGTTGGACAATGAAATGCTATTTGACGAAAGCTGTTCTTCCTTAATCTCCAAAGAACGCATCAAATACTCTTCTGCTTCCGCATACTTTTTTATATTGCAATAAATAATCCCTAAGCTGTTGTACAATCCAGCAGCCTCTAAACTTCCCTGCCCATATAATTCCTCTTTGATTTTTACCGCCTTCATAAACCAGGTCAGTGCATTCCGATTGTCCCCCTGCTTATCACAGAGAATTCCCATATTCCGGAAAATTTCTGAGTGGTAATCTTTATCCTCTGTATTCTCATATATTCTCATGAACAGCTCTTCCGCTGCCATATAATATCCTTTCATGATATAATTTCTGGCTATTGTAAAATAAATCTGCAAATTATCCTGAAACCCGCTGTTTTGCAGATTTTCTCTCATAAGCAGGGCATCCATACACCATTTTAGAGACTCTGTGTAATTTCCCAACTCATAGCATATCATTCCAAGCCATACGTTACATTCAGCAGCTGCAAACGATTGCTGCCCAAATGCCATATTATAATACACCCCTGCCTGCCTACACCAAAACAGCGCATCCCAATACCGTTCTGATTTATAATATTTCTGCCCCAGTTTGCACATGCCATCGGCCATTTTCTCTATTGGAAATTTATCCATTATCTCCCATTCTCCAGCATACTGCTGAAAGACACTTTCCATTTCATTGAGCTTTTGTTCCATTTCCTCCATAGAATTGCCATGTATGGAATCTCCTAACTCTGTAAAGCGCGATAAATTTTCTTGAAAATTATTTTTATTGAGTCTCCCCATTTCTAACTATACACTCCTTCCGGTAAAAACACAATCCATACCCCATAATATTCTCATACCCTTCCTGCTGCAGTTCCTCTTTAAATTTCTTTTTTTTCTATCTGCATAAGCGCCTCCCGGCAGCCTTTTTCCATGTCCTGGAACCTTTTTACAGCTTTTAATTCCAGTATCACCGCCCGCCCTTTGCGGATTCTGGGCGTTTTCAAGATCAGATCCGCCCGGCCCAATCCGGCCTCCCGGTTAGAAAGAATACGGTATTTTCCATTCCGCTGCAGCAATCCTGCCAAAAATCCATGATAATAGCTTTCCCCATAGTCAAAATAGCTGATCGTCTGCTCCAGGAATCCGGAAATTTCTTCTTCCATTTTATCCGTGTCACCCTCTTCCAGAGCCGTATAAAAAGGCAGCATATCAAAATTCTTTTGCTTCTTATCAAACCAGCTATGGATAGAATACTGATAAATATACGAGACTTCCCGGTTGGGAACTGCCAGAGTGACGTATGGGACATTTCCTTCCTGCCGAACCGATACTTTCTTCAAATACCCGGTAAAAAACAGGAAATTCCACAGATTATCCTCATGATCGTATACGGCGTCATATGTGATATCTTCACGAACCGCCTTTTCAATGGTTCCGCCATTCATCAGACATTCCAATTGTTCCTGAAGCATTCCTGTATCATCGCCTAATTTTTCCACCAAATCCCGCACTACACTATTGGAACTGGTATTGGCCCAATACGGTACGGGAAACGCCTCCTGATTTGTAAGAATATCCTCCATATGATTCAAAATACTCCATGGATTATAAACCTCTGCACTTCCAAAACAATATCCGTCGTACCATTCCTGTATAACTGGAAGATTTTTCACCCGACCATAATATTCCAGCATATCCTGAACCTCTCCCTTTGTAAACCCAAAATATTCCTGATAATTCTCATTTAAAACAGAATAAACCCTCAGATTATTCAGCCCGGTAAAAATATATTCTTTGGATACTCTCAGACAACCGGTTGCCACTGCAAATTCAAGATAGGGATTCGTTTTTAACGCTGATTCAAACAGGGAACGAATGAAACTCACCATTTCTTCATAAAATCCCGCAAAATATGCATTTTCCAAAGGAACGTCATACTCATCAATCAATATAATGATTTTCTTTTGATACACCTGATACAAACATTTAGACAGGAACGCAAGGCTGGTCAGATAATCTGTATCTTCCCCGCACTGTTCTCGGATACGCATATACTTTTGCCAATCTCCTTGATTTTTAAGTTTTCCCTCCACCTGTTTTTCATGTCTGGCATATTCCTCTGCCAATGCTTCTTGCAGACAGACCATAGCCTCTTGATATACTCTCTGCTTTGCAGATGTAAGGGTTACCATAATAACTGGATAACAGCACACTTCTTTCATGTATGCTTCTCCTGCTTTTTCGATAGCAAGACCTGAGAAAAGTTCCCTATTCTTCCGGTTCTTTTCCTCAACTCCTGTATTTTCAAAATAATAGCGAAGCATGCTTAAATTCAACGTCTTTCCAAAACGTCTTGGACGGGTAAACAAATTCACCGTGCCGCGTTTATCCAACAATTCTTTTATAAACAATGTCTTATCAACATAATAATAATTTTTTGTGATAAGCTTTTCAAAATCATCTACCCCAATTGGCAATGGCTTCATACGTCACTCCACCTCCGTTTCTTTCAATATATCGTTTCAGGATGTCATTTTACTCCCATCATACACAATACATGCTGTATAATAAACTCCTAATTATAAATTGACTATATGACAAAGGAACTGTCAGGAAATGGAAATTTTCCACAATATATAGCTGAAATTTTTGGGATTCAGACTATATATTGTTTGTAAATCTCATTTCCGACAGCCCCTTTCATATTTCAGAATTCATACTATTCCTTCGGATGATACGTAGGCACAATCTCCTGCACCCATTTCCGGATATCGTCCGGCTCCTGCACAACATAATCCTTCAGATTCTCCAGCTGCATCAGGAAATTATCTTCATCCATTTTGATGGGCTTTCCAATATGAATCAACTTATTTGCCGTCTCCTGCAGCCCTTCCTCATGCATCAGCATTTCTTCATAAAGCTTCTCTCCCGGCCGCAGACCAGTATAAACAATCTGAATATCCTCTCCCGGCTTATGGCCGGACAACAGAATCAAGTTCCTGGCCAAATCCGCAATCTTCACAGGCTCTCCCATATCCAGCACGAAAATCTCTCCGCCTTTGGCATAGGCTCCTGCCTGAAGCACCAGGGAAACTGCCTCAGGAATAGTCATAAAATATCGGATGATATCCGGATGCGTCACCGTAACAGGCCCTCCCTGCTCGATTTGTTTTTTGAATAAGGGGATCACGCTGCCGTTGCTTCCTAACACATTTCCAAAACGCACTGCCACAAATTCTGTGCGGGATCGGTTATTATAAGTCTGAATAATCATCTCGCAGATCCGCTTGGTGGCTCCCATGATATTGGTAGGATTAACCGCTTTGTCTGTGGAAATCATCACAAACCGTTTTACCTTCCACTCATCTGCTGCCTGCACTACCTTCCAGGTGCCCAGGACATTATTTTTCACTGCCTCGTTAGGGCTGTCCTCCATCAGAGGCACATGTTTATGAGCAGCGGCATGATATACAATATCCGGCCGGTAGGTCTCAAATATCATATCCATTCGTTTGGTATTACGGACAGAAGCAATTAATACCACCAGATTCAATTCCGGATACTTATTTTTCAGCTCATTTTGAATATCATATGTGGTATTCTCATAAATATCCACCAGCACCAGCATTTTCGGATGATGCTCCGCCACCTGCCGGCAGATCTCGCTTCCGATGGAGCCGCCTCCGCCAGTTACCAACACCACTTTGCCAGACACATAATCCATAATTGTGGACAGATTGACTTTCACAGGCTCCCGGCCCAGCAAATCGTTCACGTCTACTTCCTTTAATTTGCTGATGCCTACCTCGCCGTTTACCAGCTGATACACTCCGGGCAGACGCTTCAGATCGCATCCCGTCTCTTTGCAGACGTCCAGAACAGCCTTGATAGATTTAGCAGGGGCAGAAGGCATGGCAATAATAATCTCGTCTATCCGATACCTCTTTACCAATTCCGGAATATTCTGCCGGTTCCCCATGACTTTCACACCGTGAAGGTAACTGCCCTCCTTGGACTTATCATCATCCACAATACAAATCACCCGTTTGCTCACATGGTTGCTGTTGCGTATCTCTTTCACCAGCAGGTTACCTGCCGCTCCTGCCCCTACAATCATCACTCTGGATGTTGCCGCTCCGCTTGCCTGCCGTTTGATCAGGGTACGGATTCCACGATAGGAAAACCGGCTTAAAAATACCAGAATCCACAGAGAAACCCCATATAGAAAATAAAAACTTCTGGGCATATTTATGGAAAAAAGCACAACTACAGCCATCTGGACTACTGCGGATAATCCGCAGGCAAAGGTAATATTAATTAGTTCCGGCGCTCCGGCAAAAGTCCACAGGCTGCTGTAGAGCCGGAAACAGTAAAATATAATCAGAGTTGCCACAATCACCACCGGAACGTATTTCAAACTCTGGGTAATGTAACCCCGCGGAATTGAGGCATAGTTTCCTTCAAAACGAATGAACAGCGCCATCAGGCTGGCGACTACTACCGCTATGATATCATAAAGAATCAGAAATATCCTTTTTATCAGAATCTGATTGCTGTCTACTATTGTTCTCACACTTTTGTCCTCTTTCTACTTTCATCCTTACAATTCTCGGGTATATACTTTAAAGTATAATCCACTTTCCCCACAAATTCTCTAATCCCTTCCCCACAAATCTCGGGTATATACTTTTTCTTTCACATCTTCCAGCTTATCGTCCCAACGATTTACAATGATGACATCGCTTTTCTGCTTAAATTCCTGCAAATCCCGGTACACTTTGCTGCGGAAGAATTCTTCTTCTTTCATGGTGGGTTCATATACAATTACTTCCACACCTTTTGCTTTCAGCCGCTTCATAACCCCCTGAATGGAGGACTGGCGGAAATTATCGGAATCCGATTTCATAGTCAGACGGTATACCCCAACTGTTCTGGGATTACGCTCCATAATGCGTTCTGCAATAAAGTCTTTTCGGGTCCGGTTGGCATCTACGATTGCTCCGATAATATTATTCGGCACATGGTCATAATTGGCCAGAAGCTGCTTGGTGTCTTTGGGCAGACAGTAACCGCCGTACCCAAAGGATGGATTGTTATAGTGATTTCCAATTCTCGGGTCCAAACCCACGCCTTCAATAATCTGTTTGGAATCCAGGCCCCTCATTTCTGCATATGTGTCTAACTCGTTGAAATACGCTACACGCAGCGCCAGATAGGTATTGGCAAACAGTTTAATCGCTTCTGCTTCTGTCAGATTGGTAAAAAGAGTGGGAATTTCTTCTTTGATAGCCCCTTCTTTTAACAGTCCCGCAAAAATCCTGGCTTTCTCTGCCATAGCTTCATCCCCCGCCGGAGAACCTACGATAATCCTGGAAGGATACAAATTGTCATACAAGGCTCTTCCTTCCCGCAGAAATTCCGGTGAAAACAGGATGTTTTTTGTCTGATACCTGTCCTGCATAGATTTTGTAAATCCTACGGGAACGGTAGATTTCACCACCATAGTACAGTCAGGATTTACTTTCAATACCAATTCTATAACTTTTTCCACAGAAGATGTGTCAAAATAATTTTTCCTGGGATCATAATTAGTGGGAGTGGAAATGATCACAAATTCCGCCTTGCGGTAAGCTTCCTCCCCATCCAATGTAGCTGTCAGGCTCAGTTCTTTGCCTGACAGGTATTCTTCTATCTCCTTATCTACGATAGGAGATTTTTTATGATTCAGCATCTCTACTTTTTCCGGCACAATATCCACTGCGTACACCTCGTGATGCTGTGACAACAATACTGCCATGGATAATCCTACGTAACCGGTCCCTGCTACTGCAATTTTCATTATTTTTCCTCCAATTGTATTTCATCCCTGTTTTATACTCACGAGCATACTCATTTGCTTTTTTCTCAAAGCTGTGAAAGATCTGTCGGCAAATGATTTCGCTCACGGGTATAGCTGTGCCTATCGTAAAATCGCACAACCTGCTGTCTTTTTTATCTTTTTCCGAATTCCAAGTTCTCCATCCGGCTGGAAATCAGACTTGTCTTTTTCTGCTAAAATTCTACACGCTTTCCATATTATAGCCCAAATGATAAGGATTCGCAAGCCCAAAGCCACTTACTGATACCGCAAAAGCCACAGTTTGTTACAGTCCCCAGCCTGACTGGCTGCCAACGGTAACGAACTCACTTCCGCTAAAAGCTCAGCAGAACCCGGATAAAGCACATATAATAATAAATAAACCAGGAAGGCGCTTTCTCCAGTTTCTCCGGCTTCTCCATCGAGAACTTCCGGTTCTTTTCCGCAAGGTAATATGCCAGCTTATGGTTCCATTTCCGTTTTCCTGACGTTTCGGCACAGCGGTATTTAAAGACCAGTGCACGTTTCTGGCTTCTGACCATATCTTTTCCGCTGATATGGGAAGCCTCCAGCGCCCCGTCCGCCACAGCCTGATTAAAGTATTCCAGTGCCTTCTGATTGCGGATCACACAGCTGGTATGCTTAATGCTCACTTTTTTCATCTCTTTCAGCCAGATATCTCCAAAACTGATGTCCGCACTCTTTGCAAAATGGTCATGACAGCGCATACAGCTGGCTCTTTCGAAGAAATAGGCATTTTTATAGGCACAGACTAATTTGGCATAAGAAAATGTTTTTTCTTCTCCATTTTGATATACCACGGAAGACATGCCCCGCCAGTGGCCCCTTCTGTAATACAATCGTTTGGCGCCTTTTGGGCTGACGCCCGCTTTTTCCATGGAAAGGGTCGTAGCTCTTTTATCGTGTCCTCCGCTGCAGTACAGCCCCAGTTTTAAAACCACCTTTTCTCTTAATTCCGGCCGTTTCCGCAGGATCTGTTCCAGTCCATGCATCATGCAGGGTGTCATCACAACTGCTGCCTTTCCTGGAAACTGCTCCAGAAGATCGATATGCTTTAGCAGCGGAATGGACATATATACGCTGGAAGACGCCTCCCGGATTTCCTGCTCCGTTGTGGCAATATAAGTTTTATAAGTCAATTCGTCATTGACAAAATCGGTCCGGGTGACCCAGGCGCCGTCAATATCTCCATGCTTCAGCATATTGCACAATAAAGCGGTCACCATACCGCCGGAAGCTGCATAATCACGAATTCCCTGTTCTTTGGCATATCCCTTACGCAAAGCAACATATTCTCCCACATAATACTCCGGATTATTATAGTCCAACAGCTTTGGCGTCCGACGGGGCCGTTTTAATATCTCATCTATCACTTCTCCGATATACTGAATATTCCGGCGGGAGCTTTCCATCACCTGCCGATGGTTTTTCTCTAGCTTCTCCCGAATCACTGCTTCATCCTTTTCAAAATTCTCAAAACTCTCCTTCAGGCTGTCCATATTCAGATTGGAGAAATCCGCCGCATACTGGCCCAGTTCAAACATATCCAGCACTTCCTGATATTTATGGCTCCAGCCAATCAGAAGCACCGGCACTTTTTTCTCCAAAGCGCCAATCATGGCATGGAACCGGGAAGCCACCAGATATTTACAATGGCTGATATACTCCCGAATCTCCTCGGCGTCCATCTCTTCATGATACCACCGAACCTTTGTCTGATCGGAAAGGCTTCCAAAAATAGCGTCACCAATCATCAAATCATTATTTCTGGGCTTTTCGCTGTTGATTCTGGCTGCATTGGCAATCATCAGAACCCCATATCCCTTCTGATTCAGATACGCAATAAAATCCACCATGATTTTCTGATAATCAATGCCCATTTTGGTGCATTTTTTCAGTACAACAGAACTGATGGACAGACCCACCACATCTTTCTGGAAAAATGGATCTTTCCCGCATCTCTCCCTGACTTTTTCCTGACATGCCTGGTCATCTTTCATGGTAAATGCGCCGTCCGCACATAATTTTACATTTTCTGTAATTCCAATTTCTTTCAGATTGTCATAGGTGCCCTGGCCCCGGGCGCAAATCAGTTTTAACTTGGGCAAAATCCATTTTGCCAGGAACCGATTCCAGGGATTATGGAAAGTTCCCATAGCCTGGGAATACTTTACCACCGGAGTTCCCACCAGAAGGGGCACCGCCGCGCAGATAAATGCATAAGTGTTCATCACAAATCCCCGGCTGTCCACAAAGGAAATTCCTGCCTCGTCAATGACCAGATCCGTATTCCGGTAGGCTTTGATGATTTTATTTTTTTCCAGCAATTTGCGAATGGGTCCGCACCAACGGAACATCCGGTGCAGAATTGCCATAGGAAAGGCAAAAAATACAAGCTGCTCCGGCTTTGCAGGCACAATTTTCACAAAATCATAGGGAACCTGTTTTCTGTCTTCCCCCGGATACACTGACATCAAATTTATATTCAGCCGCTCTCCATATCTTTCCTGCAACTGGCTGATGGAGCTTTGCAGCATGGCAGCCGCGCCTTTATTTCCGCTGTAGCTTGCTGCTGTTACAGCAATTACCAGATCTCTCATACTTTCCTCCATTCTGTGCGTTCCCTGAGTAAACAGGCTGGCCTTTTCTTTAAACCTTTCTTATTATAAGCATAACCAAATATGCCAAAAAATCTCCCACAATCGTAATTAATCGATGTATGACAGATAATGTCAGGACTGTCTCCGCCCCCACCACGCTGCCCAGAAGCACTGTAATCACCAGCTCCCGGACGCCGATTCCGCCGGAAGCCCCGGGAATTACAAATCCCAGCACCCAGGCAATCACATATCCGGATACTATCAAAGAGCCGTTCTGCCAGGTGATTTCTCCGCCCATGTAGGCATAAAGCGCCACCATAATCAGACCCAGGGCAACCAACACGATCCCATACAACACCATTGTTTCTGCCAGGGTTTTGCCAAATTCTTTCAGGCTGTATTCTTTAAGCTGGGCTGCAATTTTTTTCCGCAGAACAAAAAACGCCGCCAGAACCAGCACAATTCCAACTGCTATCGCACTCAAAATCAGACGGGCATAAGATTCTCCGAAAATCAGCCGAATGGATTCTGCAAGCTGCCCGGCTGACACGCTGACCGCCAGCAGAAACGCCACCAACACCAGGCCAATCACTTCGCATATGGTGCTTACAGCCAGTTTTTTCTGGCTGATGCCAAGATTTGTGGCAAAAAGATTCCGCTCTACATAATGCATCACATTTCCGGGCAGATATTTACCGATATTCGCTTTTGCGTAAACACAGACCGCCTCCCGCCGATTAATGGTTCTGCCGGCAAAAAAACGAAGCCAGCGGGCCCATGCCATGCCGGAGAGATACACCGTCGCGCATTTTACAATAACGCAGACCAGCGACACTGCAAGAAACGAATACCAGTTTTGGATGGATTGAAAGTCAAACCCCAGCTTCCATATGGCATAAATAATAAATACAATTGACAATATGGAAATAACTTTTCCAATGATTTTTCCCGCTTTCTTCATTCGTTCCATTGATTGTTTCTGCATATCTGCTTCCCTTTCACTCTTCCCAGCTCTGTCTGTCCGCTGCTGCGAAATGACAAGGCTTCCGTAATGTTCTGCTTATTCCCTGGCAGCAGTTCAGCTTTCACCTTACTGTTACCGAATCCAGCCCGTCTAACGTTTGCTTTCAGCAAGGGGCTGGATTCCTGGCTCAATCTACACATTCTCACGGACTTTGCAGCAAGTGCAAAATCCCAGGCTGAACTAATACATTCCCAGCGCTTTCTCAAAACTGCCGAACCAATATCCCATGCCTGCGTAATAGCAAAACCACAGAGGATGGCCTGCCGGCACATCTGCGTCTGCCGCAAAGCAAAAACAGAGAAAAACGGCTCCCGTCATAAACATCCAGACATCTTCCCCGGTTCCCCTTTTGAGACGCTTCGCTCCATTCCAGATCAGGCACATCTGCAGGAGTAAAAAAGGAATCAGGATGAATATTCCGTACCGGTACATCATCTGAATGTACGTATTATCAGAAGGAATGGCTTCCTGGCGCAGCTTAATCTTTTGGCTGCTTCCGGTAAGCCCAAAGCGCCGGATATAATTCTTCCAATACATGCCGTAATCTATATCTTTCACAGAATGAACCCCATCCATCAAACCTGGCTGCAATGCGTTAAACTCTGCCATCTGTTCTGGCTCCAGGCTGCTGACCAGATGTTCCTGCTCAAAATTCAATTCTGTCCCCAACGTGCCCGGCAGATATTTTGTAGACACATGCACAATACAGACACATAAAACTGCAATGATTCCCGCCTTACAGCCGCAAGCTGCCAAAATTTTCCATTGGTTGAGCCAGTTTTTTCGATTGTAAATATTCCAGATTACAAAAATACTCAGCAATACTGCCGCCGCTGCAAAACCGCTTCTGCTGCCTGCCCGCTGCAAAAAAAACAGAGAAAGCGCCGCTCCTGTGACCTTGGGAATACTTTTTCTGAACAAATTCTTTTGCCCCGGCAGCTTTCCGATTTCCGCCAGAAAAACTGCAAGCATCATGGCCGCATACATAGAAAACTGCTGAGAATCCGGGAAAATTCCGTTATAGCGGACCGCCAGCTTTTTGGTGCGGAACAGCATGCAAAACAGTATAGCAATTCCGAAATCTATTTCCAGCGCCCACAGCATCTCATCCATTAATTTTTCCGGATACTTCATATTATTCCATATGAATATCAGTATCCCGCAGGCCAAGAGCATGGGTATTCCATGCCATTTATAATTGGAAACCACAAACACATCAGACAGCAGTGTCCCAACCCACAGCCACAGCCAGGCCAAACACAGGGGATTGCTCCAGTTCAGACAGCAAAGGGGACGTTCCCAGGCCAATACCGCTATCATCAGAAAAATCAGGCTGAGAGACAGCATATAATACCGATGCGCCTGTCCATCGGTGCACCATCCCAGGACATTGGCCGCTGTCATCCATAGAAACAGGAAACACCACAATAGTTTCCGGCTGACTTCACGGCCCCTTGGCACGGTCCTTTGGTGCACCCATCTGCAGACATCTTCGATTAAGATTTGATAGATTTCCTGCAGCGCTTCTGTACAATTTCCCCTATTCTTCTTCTCTTGATAAACGGAAAGATCTCTTCCCTGCAGAGTCTTAGCACAATTTTCCTTATTATGCTGTTTTTGCTTCACAGTTCCGTCAGCGCTTATGAATATATCCAAATATCGCTTCCGGATCCGCCAGAAAACTGCCAGAACTGCCAGAAACCCCAGATAGGAAACTGCCATCAGTTTCCCAAATCTCCGGATCGAGAATCCCAGGGCATTTTCCCGAAGCTGCATAGACTGTATGGAGAGAAACTGACCTTTGGCTCCGTAAATCCGGATTCCCATACGGTACAGCTCTTCGCCGGGATATTGGAGGATAATAATATTCTCTCCTTCTGTCAGCATATGGGGCTGTTCTGTCACCTTTTGCCCCGCTTTATTATAGTAAATAATACGGATATCCATGGTTTCTGCTGACATTTCTCTCACGGTCAGATAGAGAAACTCCCATCCTACCGATTTTTTCCCAATTTTCCATTTCTTCAGGGCTTTATTTTTCTGGATCCGATAGCCCTGCTCTTCCTCGCTGTACTGCCAGTTTGGACTGGAAGACTGCAAATCTTCTCTGGTAAAGTCATAAACCCTGCCGGATGACAGCAATTCACGGATATTAAAAGAGCCGCCGATATGCATCATCACTGCTGAATAACAAAGCAGAAGGCCGGTCAGCAGTATGGTAAACACCTTTATTCTTTTGTAGCTGGTAGTTCTATTATTCTCTTCCTGCATTTCAATTCCTGCTTTTCTCCTGCCTCTTCCAATCATTCCTGTCCTGCTGCTAATCTTTCAGGAAATCTTTTGGTGTTCCACACATTCCGGTTTCAGTACATTCCGGTTTCGTTTCCTCTTTCCATTGCTGCCCCAGCATAAACACGCCGGGAAGCAGATAAAAGGCCAGGCAGCTTACCGAATAAAAGGGCCGTTCTACGTTTTCCACCAACAGCATGCACAGCATCCCCACTGTAATTCCAATGGGATAAAACCGGTAAATCTGTTCTTTTCCCTTATATCTTAAATATTTCCAGGCATACCAAAACGTTAAACCAAGATACAGAAGATACGGCACAAGGGTAAATACGCCATACCGGTACGCAATAATAATAAATCCGCTGTGTTCCCCTCTTCCACCTCCCCAGATTTCCAACTGATACGGATGCCCCCATAGATTCATATTCCGAAGGTAAGCGTCCCAGTAGAGATTTCTTCCATTGGTAAACGTTTCTATATCGCTGGAAGTCAGGATTTTTCTCACCGCTCGGCTGTTTTTGATATTCTCTAAAATGCCTGCTTCCGCTTTCAATGTTAACGAGGGCATTTTCACTTCCAGTTTGTAATCATCCCTCGGAAAGATCACCTGTGTCCCCAGCTTCTGGGGGATATTCTGGATAGCCCAACCGCACGCAAAAGAAATCGGCACTACCAGGATGGTACAGGCCACAATAGCTTTCCAACATTTCTTCCTATGCTTCTTCTGCCCCAGCAAAAACAGAACTGTGACCAAAAAGAACAAAAGTACAACTGCAATTGCCGCTAATCCCGTCCGGGACTGGGACAGCCAATCCAAATAGCAGGCAGCAATTACCATGGTAAGATGAAAGAGCCAGCCTTTTCCCCGTTTGTCCTTCTCAATCCATTCCAGAATTTCCGCCAGAGACACTACGCACATGGGCATCAAATATTGAATATAAATATTCGGGTTCCAGGCAATTCCGCAATAAGAATACCATTCCAGCTTCGGCCTGGCTATAAAGCAAAAAATCAGGTTCAGCAGTGAAAAATATTCAATAGCTCTGAGCAAATCCAGAAAAAGTACTTTGGGATTGTTCATATTCTGCCAGATAAAAAAGAGAAATCCTGCCGCAAGCAACATCAGCCAGCCCCATCCGGTAAAACGTTTTTTCACTATAAAATCCGAAACGCATATCATAATCCAAAGCACTGCCCAGATTTTCATATAAGGCAAACGCCAATTCTGTTTCCGCAATTTTCCTTCTTTGGACAAAACAGCAATGCCCAAAAGAAACAGGCCAAACACCAGGATGTGCCTGGGAAAATAGCTTGTTTTGAAGTAAGTATCTTTATTATTAATTACCAGCATATAATAAAGCATACCCAAAAACAGCAATCTCCTGCCTGCTGAAAGATATTTGCCCGGAATCTGTTCCAACCCCGGTATTAAATTTCCAATTTTAAGGTAAATATCCTGCAGCTTGGAAATGAGGATATAATTATTTGTTCTTTGTCCACCATATCTTTTGCATAACTTTACTGCTACCCCGATCAAAATGAGATAAATCAGGAAAAAAAGCAATACCACTTTTCGGTACTCACTGGCGTCTGTCACCTGAGTACCTTCCAGAAACTGCATTTTCTGAATTGAAAACGTACTCCCTGCGCAGTTATAAATCCAAACCTTCATCTGGCTGAATGTTTGCTCTCCAAGTCCTACAATATTCCTCCCAGGAGTAAGAACGGCCCGCTGAGTTCCCATTAGAGCGCCTGCATTATCGTAAAATTCCAACTGCCACTCCATACCCTCTTGATTCATATCCTCTAATTCCAGAACCAATGTCCTCCATTGCTGCACAGCGCCTTCTATTACAAAAGTCTTGCAGGCCATATCTTCTGTAATTCCTACCTTTCTCCCTTCTCCCTGGTAAACCGCTCCCAGCTCCGGTGTAATACACGGCAAGTAACCAATATCATATACCTTCCCAATATCATAAAAACAATCCAGATTGAAGGACCTGCTGACCCACATCGCGCCGCAGGACAAGGAAAAGATGATTCCGCACAGCAATACTGCGGCTGCTTTCAGGGAAAATTTCTTTTTTAATATTTTAATCCATTTCATGGTATTTTCCTCACAAACATATTTTGGATTATAGCACGAAATATTATACTTGGCAACCGGAGGAAATAAAGAATAGCTTTGAAAGGTACTTTTCCTATTTTTTATTTAATTTTGCTGCAGAACATAAAAAAGAATGTCAATTATTGCTGACACTCTGAAAATGAGATATAATGTTCATGTTGTCCAACCGATACCCGGCAACGGGAGGAGGTGTTTATATTGGAATACGTTATAACTTTTTTAGTCGCTGTTGCGGCTGGTGTAGCCTGCCACTACATCATCAAATGGTTAGACAGTGACCACAAGGACAACTAATAACCTACTGGGCGCTTTGCCAGTATAAAAGAAAAGAAGAATCCCCGGACTGTACGCTACTACGGTTCGGGGATTCGTTTCTTCGTTCATATTGGAACGCTATAACTTTTTGCCTACGGCAATTATAGCATATGCGGATTTTCTTTGCAATATGCAATTTCCTTTGAGTTTCCCCATTTTCAAAAGTTGATTCACCCAAAAGCCTCTATGTTAAAGTATTGAGCCAATGTAAGTTGTTGTGATCATCCTTTTTCAATAGGAACCTTTTTATGCCAGAGTGTGTCCCAGCAAGGACACGCTCAATCGCGTACCTCCGAACAGACCATATGCTGACAGTGTTTCCAAGCAACATAAATTTTCATGCATCTCACTGATAAATCCTTCCTCCGCGGCTGAAAAAATTTTACCTTTAGGAACTGAATAAAGAAACAGCCAATCCCCCGACTGTATCTTGCTACAATCGGGGGATTATCGTTTCTAAAGTCACTTCACCTTTATCTCTTTCTGCATCTGATTCTTCTGCTTATCCACCATAATCACTGTTACAGCCGTACCCTTTTTCTGCTTCTTGATCTTAATGCTGTAAGTCTCATCTTTCTTCACTGTCCCCTTGCCGATATTTTTCCCCTTAACCTTCACTACAATCTTAAGTTCCCTGGTTCCTTTCCCAGTAAGCTGTGTTTCCTTAGAGGTAAGCTTTCCCACGGTCAGATGCCCCATATCTTTTACCGGAGCCCGGCTGCCCGTTTCAATCTGGATATTAATTCCTTTATTCGCTGTAAAATTATTTTTCTTCAGAACACTTGCCTTGGATTTTCCGCAGATAAAAATACCGTTTTTCCCATTCTTGCGGAGGGTATTTTCCATAATTTCAGCTTTCACGGATTTGTCATACAGGTTAATCCCGTGCTCTTTATTGACAGAGACAATATTTTTACTGATTTTGGCATTGTTGGACGCACCGCTCAAAAGAATTCCATTGCCCTGATTATGGCTGACGGCAATATTCTCTGCAATTTTAACTTTGTTGGAAGAACTTACGGCAATTCCATGGCCTTTATTGTATTTCACCGTATTCTTCTCAACCTGATTGCTGCTGCATTTTCCGGCAATCAGAATACCGCCTTTCCGGTTCTTATTGATGGTATTGCCAGTAATACGGCAGTTCACGCTCTTTTCACTGATGCTGATGCCGTACTTCTTGTTGCTGCCAATGGAATTGCCGGCGATCTGCGCTGTGGATTCCCCGCTCACGGTAAGCCCGTGAATGCCGCTGGCAGAAACTTTGTTCCCCGAAACCACAATATTTTTAACGCTTTTTCCCGTCACGGAAATTCCCACCCGCTGATTGCCTTTTATTTTGGCATTGCCGCTGACTTCAATATCAGAACTCTTGCTTATGGTGATCCCGTTTTCCTTATTGCTGCTGATACTGGCATTAGACGCCACTTTGCCTCCGGTTATGCCGGTCATGATAATTCCGCTTTCCTTATTGCTGTTGACAGCAGAATTAGATTCCACTCTGCCGCCTGTTACGCCTGACATGACAATCCCGCTTTTCTTATTGGAGGTTACCTTATTTCTCACTGCCTCCACATTAGAACATTTCGAAAAATAGATACCATGTTTGCCGTTTTCGGAAACCCTGCCATTGTCTGCAACAGAATATCCGTTCCCTTTTCCAATGGAAATTCCGTACTTGCTGTTCTTCTCCACGGTATTTTTGCTGACTGCCATAGGAACAGAGCTTCCGCTGGCGGATATTCCGCTCCCCTTATTTGCGCTGACCCGGTTCCCGCTGATTGAACATCCGTTGCTCCCTGTAACGGAAATTCCGGTTCCTTTATTGCTGCTGCTCTGATTTCCGCTGATCGGGCACCCGTCGCTGGCTGCAACGGAAATCCCGGCTCCCTTATTGCTGCTGCTTTGGTTTCCGCTGATCGGGCATCCGCCGCCCCCTGAAACAGAAATCCCGGCTCCTTTATTGCTGCTGCTTTGGTTTCCGCTGATCGGACATCCGCTGCTGCCCTCCGTAACGATAATTCCAGCCCCTTTATTGCCGGAAACAATATTTTTCTCAATCGGGCAGTTTGGACTTTTATCGGTAACTGTGATTCCGTGATCCGACATATTTTTTACGGTGTTGCCGCTAATCGGAACATTTGCAGAATTAGTAATCCGGATTCCTTTGTAATCTTTGGACAGAGTATTTCCTCCGGTTACCCCATTGCCGGTTATGGTACAGTCTTTCATATAATTTCCAAGAATTCCATGGCCCCCGGTGGCCGCATTAACGGTATTGCCGGTTATGGTAAGGTTGCGGATTATATAATTTCCTTCGTCTCCCTCTGCGCGGATCCCGCATCGGTTGACAGTCTGATTCACGGCTTTTAAAGTAATGGCATTTTTCTCTATCCTGGATTGGGTATCCGTATTAAACTTCAGCGCCGGCGTAGGCGTTACCATCCGGCCCAGGGTCTGGATATTGCAAAAGTAAATTCCGGCCCCCACATTTACCATAGTATTTCCCGCAATGGAACTGTTACGATAATTTGTGGCCAGCACAGCATAATCCGCAATATTCTCAAACCGGTTGTTCTGTATTTTTATATTCTCAAAATAACTGCCCCGTACCAGGGAATGAGTTCCAACGCCCCGAAACAGATTCTTGAACACATTGTTGGAAACGGTGACATTTTTCATAGGAGTATAATCATACTTCTCATATCCCGGGAAGAATTTTTCTCCCCCCAAAATATCAATTTCCAGCGCCTCCATCAGCAGTTCATCGCTTTCTATCGTCTTTACATAACCGCTGAAAGTGCAGCCTGTCACAGTAAACCCATCAATTCCTGCCACTTCGATATGGTGCTCATTTTTCACATCCTGGAACACTGCATTTTTAATCACCACATTTCTGGCATGGGCCATACGGAGCAGGGAAGAACCATCCCTTAACTCCGCTGTCCAAGTACCGCCTTCAATGGTGATATTCATAAATCCGCTGGCGCCGGAATAAACTTCCCCATTCCTCCCCAGCCGCAGCAGTGATGTTCCGACCCCGGTATTTTTCATCACGGCTCCAGGCGCAAGGGCAAGATGGGTATTGCTGTAAAGATATAACGGGGAATCAATGTTATATGTACCGGCGGGAACAGACACGGTATAGATGGACTTGTTCCCCTTCTTATTCTGTTCCTGGATAAAATCAAAGGCTTTCTGTAGCCCTGCTCTGCTGGCTTCATATCCATTGGCGCCGATGGTAATTGTGGTGGGCGCCGCAGCTTTTTCTTCCTTCTGTTCCAATTCCAGAACTTTTTCCCCTGCTGTCTCCTCTGTCAGTCTCAAGTTCCCGGTTTCCTCCGCTCCCTCTTTTCCTGGTTGTTCCAAACTCCCGGTCTTCCCTGTATTCTCTTTCCCTGCTTGTTCCAGGCTCCCGGTTTCCTCCGCTCCCTCTTTTCCTGGTTGTTCCAAACTCCCGGTCTCCCCTATACTCTCTTCCCCAGCTTGTTCCAAGTTCCCGAAATCCTCTGTCTCCTCTCTTCCAGGCAGCGCCAAACGCCCGGCATCTTCTGAAGCTATTCTCCCATCCTGCATATCAGCCCCATACAGAGCCAGGGATGGCTCTATGGCACTTGTCCCCATAAAAACTGCGAGCAAAAGCAGTGCCATTTTCCTTTTCATAACGGTTCTCCTTTCGTAACTCCTTTGTTTTTCTATCAGCCTGTTCCTAATTTCACCAACTCCAGGCCCATTTGTTCCAGTTCCCGACGCAGTTTTTCTCCTTTTACATAAATCACATAATACTTCGCATTGAGATAATCAAAATCTGCAAACTGGTAGCAATCGCTTCTGTCTATCTTCTTATTGAATTCATCCGGCAGAGAGATTATAAAATAGTTTCCTGCCTCCCCCTCCGGAAAACTGTTACGGACATACACCTGAAACTCTTTAAAAATCAACTGCAGAGGCTTCATCCGTTTTGCGCTATTATCCACATAGACATAGCGGAATTCTTCCGGCGCCTCCCGAATCTGCGGCACATAATCCTGCAAATCCTGAACCTTCGCCCTTACGTTGATATCACAGGCCAGGCGCATCTTTGCATAATTCACCCCAAGGCTTACGGCAAACACTGCGCACATTCCCGCCAGAGCACACTCCCGCCAGGACAGGTAGGCTGCAAAAAGAAACAGAATCAATACGGCCGCCGCAAACAGACCGCCATAAAACAGGCCCCCCGACATATTGTCATATTTCGACGCATCATTCCCGGGAAAGCCGTTATCCACAAATAGATTGGATGCAATGCTGTTGCGGATAGAAAATTCCTTATGATCCATATAAATACTGATAAATTTTTTATAGAAAAATAAAACAAACACTGCCAGCGCCGCCAAAACAATACGGCTTACTTTCTGAAAAATATCTTTCCGGTAAACAAAAAAATAAATACCCATTAAAACTGCAATCCCAATGCTGCCGGCCAGATACCTGTCGTACACCAGCCGATCCACCCGGGACGCAGAGCCCTCATAGTAATTCTTGAAAACATGGGGAAAGAAAAAGAGCATGCCCAGCGCCATAGAACCTGCAAATATCAAAAAACCATAGCCGCACAGAATTGCTTCTTCCGGCTTTATCTCTGTTTTCCTTCGTACAAACAGCAGGATAACTGCCAGAGCGGCAAATATTCCCGCAATTGCCAGCCCCATGGAACTGGTCATGAAATTAAAAATCCATCCCATTCCCAGCTTCACCATGGTCTTAATGCCGTCCCCGGTAAAAATTCCGCCCAATTTCTCGAAATCAAAACTCTCTGCCGTAGCATGCCTGATATTATCCCCCCAGATATTTGACTTAAAAAACCTGGTTAAAATCCGGTCAATTCCCATCAATCCAATCAAAGAACCGCCGTAAACCCAGTAATTCACCATCTTTTCCCTGGTAAAGAAATGCATCACCAAAACTACCATGGTCACTGCAATCACCCATACAATGCCTCTGCTGTGGCACATGGAGATATACACCGTACACAGCACAGACAAAAAAGTATTGACTGCATGTTTCTTCCGATCATTCCGGCTGCTCCAGGCTTCCATCAGAAAATACAGCACATAGACAGAAAATGCCACCAGCACAACATCCGCCCGGGCAAAAAGGCTGTACAGCGCTGCCGCAGGAGTAATCGCCGTAACCGCGGATGCCAGCATACACTGAACCTTGCTCTCCACCTTCAAGTGTTTCCGGAGGATCTGATAAATGCACACCCCCTCCAGGCTCAGAAAAACGGCGTTCTCCGCCATAATCAATTTGTATATGAGAAAAGAATCCTTCACCAATGCAAAAATGGGATACCAGAAAAGCGCCTGCCCGTATTTATAATAGTATCCCCCCGTCTTGTCGATAAACACTGACCAATCCATCCCAGCCAGAAAAGCGGCATTGGCCATCGTCCCTGTTTCGTCTGTAATATAAGTCACTGTCAGCGGAAGCCCCAGAACCAAAAATCCCAGCAGCAATACCACAAATAAAATAATTCTGTTATATTTATCGGAAGAAAAAATTTCTCTCACACGTTCCATGGTTTTATATCCTCCATCGGCCTAAGACTGAATCAGGCCATAAATCAATTTCACTACTCTTTCCGTGGACTTTCCGTCTAAATCATCGAAAAATCTAGTCCGAAACTGCGCCAGCTTCTCCGCTTCATAATCTTCTTTGCACACCGCTTCCACCAGGGCCGGAAAGCTTTCCACAATTTTGCCCGGCACAAAAAATTCATAATCATAATAAAAATCCCTGCCCGCAATGTACTGCCTTAAATCAAAGGCATACATCAGCATCGGAATATTGAGCAATGCCGCTTCAAATACCACAGAAGAATAATCGGTAATCAGAAGATCCGTCACAAACAGCAGATCGTTGATTTCCGACTCTGCGGACAAATCCAGAATCCGATCCCGCCACTTTTTTTCAATCTCATATTCCATTGCCACAAAGGGATGGTGCTTGATAATCAGCACATAATCCTCCGGAATCTGCTCCATAAATTCCACCGGATCAAACTGGCTTTTGGGATAGTCGGCTGACAGCTTCCCGTATCCCCGGAAAGTGGGCGCAAATAAAATCACTTTCTTGCCCTTTATGACAGGATACTGCTGCTGCAGCTTCTCCACAATATCTTTTTTATATTGTTTGTCAAAAAACACATCCGTCCGGGGAACCCCGGTGGCAACCACCTTATCCAGGGCAATCCCGAACCCTTCTGCATAGAACTGCCGGATCTCCGAGGAGCTTACAATGGCATAATCATAATCCCTGTGATCCAGGCTGTCCTGTTTCGGGCCGCCCCGCTTGCCGGTACGGGAGAATCCGAAAGTCTTAAAAGCCCCGCAGGCATGCCAGAGCTGGATAAGCTTCGATCTTTTCCGAAGCTTCAGCCTGGAAATTACCGGTGTGTAGTCGTCAATGAGAATTACTCTGGAAGTGGCTGCATAATAACCGATTCTGGCCATGCTTTTTAACGGCATAGCCGCAATTTCCCTGGGCTCCAATACCCATTTCATATCCGCCACAGGCTCCTTTTTCATCTTATCATACAGAAAAGAAAAATTACCTGTCATATCATCCCGCCGGCTGGACAAAAAGAACACCCGGTTCTTTTTGACGGGTAAAAGATGCCCCAGAAGGAAAAAGAATTTCACAAATCCCATCTTAATTCCGGTCAACCCAAATTCATATTTACAGAATCTGGAATGGTACCAGCTGATATGGGCAAAAAAACGGTGGAACTGGCTTCCCATATTCCTGGGATATGTTTTACTGACATCAAACAAAATGGAGGCCACCGCATCCAGAAAAAACCAGGGAAGCAGCAGCGCCGCTATCACATGGGTCAATAACTGATGGATGGGCCCAAGGATTGCCTGGCAGGTTTTCCAAGCTTTCTGTAAAAATTCAGACCCGCTTCCTTTCCCCTTAAGAACCAGTTCCGACGTGTCCTGCCGGAATGACAGCCCCTGTGCCTCCAGCGCCTCAGGCGCACGGGACAGCTCCAGGGGAATATTGCAGATATGCGTATCCCCATAAATAAAATCAAAGCTGATCACAATATCTTCCCTGGTTCCTCCCACAAATATGCTTCTTATATTCACCGGATACTCCGCATACACCATGCAGGTATCCATATCCTCCAGCGGAAAATACGAATTCACACTGATGGGAAATCTACGGTTATCCCCTGTTTTCCTGAGTACTGCCACCACCTTGGGCGAGCGTACTTTTACATCGTAAGGGCCTTCCGCCGCCACCCCCAACACCAGCATATAATCCTCAATTCTTGCTTCCTCTAACCTAAACTTCCAATCCATATCTCTTCCTCTGTCTCATTAATCCCTCTTTTAATCCCAGCACACGTTCTGCCGCATGACCGTCGCAGGCGCCTAAATACTTTTCACAGAACTGTTCCAAGCGCCCGTAATCATAAGTTTCCAGATGTCGGAGCTGCCAGATCAAATCTTCCGCGTCCCCAATCACCGGAGCCGATAAGATCTCTTCATAAGCAAAATTATAATCACGCTCCCTGGTGTATTCCTCATAGTCATCGGCCGTTAGAAACACCGGCTTCCTCCGCAAAAATGACTCGAAGAAAGTATTCCTGTAATCTCCCACAAAAACATCTCCTGCTGCAATCAGCCGGCGGATGCTCATCTCATTGGTTGCGTCACAGAAAAATTCCCGCAAATCCTCTGACATGGGATAACTGTCCATTCCTACAGGCGTCCGGTAATCCGTCACCATCACATATTCTTTTCCAAGGGCCTTCTCCAGCTTCCGGATATCCAGAAATTCCAACACCCGGCATCCCTTCACCCGATGCCGGTATTGGGGCAGATACACAATGATTTTCTTACCCCTGGCCGCTGGAAACAATTCCTCCAGGCTTTTTCTGGCTTCTTCCCGAAATTCTTCTGAAAAATAAATATCGGTACAGCAGCTTCCCACTGCCTGAACCATTCCCTTTCTTTTTACAGTAAATGACGCCCCATAGATCTTCTTCATGGCCTCTGAAGCAGCGCAGATCAAATCATAATCGTTTCTCATTAATCGGTCATTCCAATCTCTGGAATCCTTCAAATATCCCGGGAAATGCATGCCCCTGCCGAAACATTCCAGAGAAAAGGCATACTCTCCCAACTGAACCACATAGGTGCCTTTTCGGAATTTTAAAAGGCTCATCAATTCAATATGGCGGTTGATGAAAACATACTCTGCAGTAGCCATCTCTTTGATAACCTTTCCATAAAAAGCGCTTTTCTTATACCGGAGAATCTTCAAGTTCCCCAGCTTCTTCAATTCCTGTTCCAGACTCCAGTACTCATCCCGATCCGTGGGGGAATCGTTGGTAAAGATGATCACTTTCCCTTTCTCTATGGGATGCATGGCATATTTCTGGTAAGTTGCCTGAAAATACAGAGATTTCCATTTATGCCGCTGCAGTTTATAGGGAGCCAGCAGGTTTTCTTCCTTTCTTGCCAGAATTTTCGCCGTTTTCTTATCCCCCTCCCGCCGAAGTTCCGGCACATCTTCCACAATATATCTCACCTTGTCCGCCAACCGCTTCTCCGATCTTGCCAGGCTCATTTCCAGGGAACTGGTATAATCTGACTTGGGATTCTCCCGGATCAGCCCGTCCGCCATCTCGTCGGTAAAGGCCGGGGCATACTCCCTTTTGGCGTCATACATGGTATAGGAATCCATCAGCGGAGCAAGGCATCTGGTAAACACCTCATCCTCCTGATGCTCCTCAAAATATTCAACGGACACTTTCTGAAGCATTTTCTCCAGATTCTCCGCATCCTTAAGCTCAAGGCCGTAAAAGTCATCCACGAACTGCAAAAGCCGATGTTCCATGGCATGAAACAGTTCCATATCGCAGTCCGCAGGCTCAAGAACCGGCAAAATCTTTCCATTTTCCCCAGGCTGATACCGCTCTACGCTTTTGTAGGGAATATTGGCAAAAATTGCCTCCACAAAAATCAGAGAATTGGACGCCGTGGTAAAATTATATCGAATCCGGTTCTCCTCGCTGCTGTAGATGCTTCTCATATAATAAAAAGGCGCCGGGCATTTCGTCCCACATGCCGCTTCCAGCAAACGGGCGGTACAGTCCTGGGTATACCCTCTGCCCCAATATTCCACAAATGAAAATTTCTCTTCGAAATTAATTTCCTGCCGCAGATAGTCCAACACAATCCCCCGATCTCTGGCTGACTTATCCAGAATATACCGGCGATAAGGCTCTGAATTGGAAAATGTGATAATCAAAGACTCCCGGATTTCTTTCGTGATCTCGCCTGCATCTTTCAAATAGGCTAAATCAGGGAAAATCTGCTGGAAATCTTTTTCTTCCATATTAAGGGCATTCAGCATCTTATCATAAGATTTTATATTGACAAAGTTGCCGAATTTCGAGAAGAATTCCTTATCCAGTTCTGTAATCAGCGAAGGAATCCTCCAGGCCCTTCTGGAACCGTAGATATATTTGGTCCGGACAGGCAGATTCTTCTTCTCTATAATTCTGTCTGCAATCCGCTTCAGCTGATAGCCGTCACGGGAAATAAAATACAGGCATTTCGTCCCATGCTCTATGGCATGCCCCAGGACCCAGCTGATATAGGGAACAAAGTACATAGATATATGTCCGTAAGCATAATAGTCTTTCCGTTTTCCGTTACTTTCCCGGAATCTTGCCAAAAGCGCCGCTGTCTTAAAGGCATCGCCGGTTCCAATCTGGGACGCAAGCTTCCATTCATACTCATTAAATTCCGGACGCTCTCTCAGCACTGTGGTAATATTTAATTTCTTTGCAAAAGTCCCGTCGGCCTTCCGGTTATCTCCGTGATGAATCCATGCGCCGAACATATAGGTCTCAAAACTCCGGTATACTTCCAGGTACAATAACCCCGTGCTTTTCTGTACGCCGTATTCACTGGACAGAAACAACGGAAGTTCCCCCAGAGCCGGATCTGCTTTTACAAGAAGTTTCTGTATAAACTCCCGGCTCAGGTACATGTCGCTGATCAGGCAGACTGTTTCTCTCTTCTGTATCAAGTCTTTTACATAGGAAACTGCCCTTGGAATGGGGATGCTGCTCTCATACTCTGCCTCCAGTTCCCACTCCATCAGGGCATTCGTCTGTTCTTCTGTCAGGTGATACACTTTTGCCATCCGCTCAAAGATCTCTTCAAAATGGATTTCCCTTCTGGCATCCGGACGCAGTTCCAGGGTTTTGCGGTACCATTCCCGGACATTTGACTCTGCCTCCTGCCTTTTCTGGGGATAATTCTGCATGAAAAAGGATGGAAACTCCAATTCAGAGACTTCCATTCTCTCTTTTACCTGGTAGAAAATCCCTTCCGGCTCCAATACCTTCCGTGAAATTAACGTATCAAAAATATCAAAGGTATACAAAGTGGGCAGCGGCTCCGGCTCCGGCTCAAATTCCAGGGCGGCATTGATAATCTCATCCATCGAGCCCTTATGGTCATATTCCCAAAATAATTTTTCAATTCTCTCTCTGTCCTGTTTGTCATCCTCTTCGTAGGAATCCAGCGCTTCTAACAGAGAATCAAAATTTCTGCACATTTTTCCGCAGGTCATTTCCTCTAAATCATATACCATATCCCGAAAAGATTTTCCATCTTTATAATCAAAGAAATATCGAATAAAATATTTGGTTCCTCCTGCCAGCATATCATAAAAAATAGAAGAATAATCTATAATTCCCACCTCAATATCCTCAAATATCTCGTAGAAATCTTCCTGGTTATTCCAAAACAAAAGCCTTGGATGATCCTGATATTTTTCCTTCAGCTTTAAATACTCATAATCTTCCAGAATTAGGGGATGCATCTTGAAAATCATTAACATATTTTTCTCCTCAAGCTTCTGAATCAAACGTTCCATATTCGGAATTGCGAGACTCATAAATCCTTGAGGCGCATTATCTCTATAAGTCGGCACATAAGCAACAATCCTCGTATCTGATTCAAGTCCTTTTCTAGATCGGATATCATGATCAAAAGTATCCACTTTATCACAATATTTCTGATACATACAGCGAGGATATCCCCCCCTAACTACCTGATTCTTTTTTAGACCACACTGATAGATAAAGTGCTTTTCCATCAAAGGAGATGTCACAAGAAATAGTTGCCTGTCACTATAAAACTGATTATATTTTATATATTTTCCGATAATCCTCTCGTTTAAAAAACCAGTATTCACTCTCCGCTCTATGGACTTGCACCCCACTCCATGATACAGATTCAGATATTTTACCTCTGACATCCGCTCCGGAATATTTTCCTTCACCTGTTCCACTACATAAACACCGGTCTGGGTTTCCAGCCGATGTGCTTCCCCGTCTACAAAAGTGTAGGCTTTATAGCCCAGCTTTCGGATATATTCCACGGTTTCCTCATTGTCGCACAGCCAATAGGCGTCAATATCCTTTCGGTATTTATTGATGTAGATGAACAGATATTTGGGATTTCCTGCAAATGTCCTTCCTGCATTAAAAGCCCATCTGTTGTTTTTCGGAAAGGACTCCAGATCCTCAGCTTCTAAAGTTCCTGATCTCATTTTTTTCATCATGGAAAGAGTGGGAATCCGGCCCGGTTTCTTTTTATCCTTTGACATTTTCTCCTCCTGCATCTCAGCCGCCGCTTCTGTAAAAAATGCGATTCCGGTCGTGCAGCTGTTTCCTTCTCCTGTTTTCACATGCCCTGCATATCTGCGATATAATCTGCAATCCGGCTGGTGGCATGTCCGTCACACATCTGCAGCTGATTTTTTATAAACTTCTCATACTTCTCAGATGCCGTTTTATATTCCCCCCGGGAAATTACTTCTGCCAGTTCCTCCCCATCTGTGACCACCCGTGCCGGAAGCTCCTCCAGCTCCAGGTAAAACCCCCGTTCTTTTTCATATTGAGTCCGATCCGGCGCATAAATCAGAATCGGCTTTCCTGTCAGCGCAAAGTCAAAAATTACCGAAGAATAATCGGTAATCAGCAAATCCGCCGCCGCATAGAGCTGTTCCGTGGGAATTCTGCAGTTAGACGCCGCCATCTTTTTCTCCAGGTGGGGATGAACTTTCCGGATAACAAACCATTCCCCGGAAAGCTTTTCACAAAGGCTGTCTATGGCTTCTGCGCCAAACAGCGTTCCCTCCCCTGCATTGTGACGGAAGGTAGGCGCCCACAGGATAATTTTCCTGCCGGCCGCCTCAGGATACTCTTTGAAAAAACGGCTTCTGCATTCTTCCATAAATGATTCTGAAAAATACCGATCCGTCCGGCTGACTCCCAACGCCTGCACTTTTTCCAACGGAAGATGAAAGGCATCTGCATACACGACTCTGCAGTGTTCAGAACTGACAGAAACCAGATCAAAGTTCCGGAACATATTCTGATCCTTGACTGACAGCAAATCATCTCTGGCATCATAACCAAATTTCTTATAGGCGCCGCAGGCATGCCAAAGCTGGATTACTTTTGTTTCTTTCCGCTTTTTTACGGAAATCACAGGCAGGTAGTAATCACAGAGCACTACCAGGCCTGCCTGTGCGTAATATTTTAGAAAGGAAAGCATCGCCTTTATGCTTTTCCCAAAGCTGACTTCCGCAAAATCATGGACCAGTTCCTGAACTTTGTACCCCCGCCGCTGCATTTCTTCTTTCAGCAGACGCATATCCTCCGGAAACTCCTTGTGATGGGCGTCGGCAAATACGATAAGCCGCTGATCCGGGCCAGGATACCGGACGCAGTAAATATGGTATACCACAGGCAATATGAATTTTCTCAGGCATTCCTTCAATGCCTGTCTTATTTTCAGCTTATTCCCCATGCTTTCTAACCTGCCTTACATTCGATGGATTTTGCCGGCTATTCGATTCCTGCTGACAGTCATTCGATGGATTCTGCCGGCCATTCAATTCCTGCTGACAGTCATTCGATGGATTCTGCCGGCCATTCAATTCCTGCTGACAGTCATTCGATGGATTCTGCCGGCCATTCAGCTCCTGTTGTCCTGCTTCACAATCTCCCGCCAGATTCTTTCTGTGGCATGTCCGTCACAGGAAGACATAAATTTCTGCCGGAACCCGGCAATTCTCTCCCTGGCTTCTTCCGGCTGCTCCCCGATGCTTCTGACTGCCGCCGCAAGCTCTTCGCTGTTTTTCACCACAGGACCCGGCACAAATTCCCGATAATCGTAATAAAATCCCCGATTATCAAAATATTCTTCCAGATCATAGGCCAGAAATATCATCGGCCGTTCCATCAATGAATATTCAAACGCCACAGAAGAATAATCTGTTACGCAGATATCCGCAATGCAGAGCAATTCTGCAATTTCCAATCCGCAGTCCTCAACGGCAAAATCTTTCAGGGATTCCTCCAATTTCAGTGGTTCTTTCACAAAAGGATGGCGTTTCTCAATGATGATATAATCCTGTCCCAATTTCTGTTTCAAAAACGCATAGTCCAAAATCCCCGGACTGTCTGCCTTCCCGCCGGTTCCCCGGAATGTGGGCACATACAGGATACATTTTTTCCCGTTCCCTTGGGGAACCTGTCTGAAATATTTCCGCTCAGCGTCCCGGCGGAAAGATTCGCGGAAATAAACATCCGTCCGGCTGACTCCCAATGCCTGAACTGCCGCCTCCGGCGCCTGAAAAGCATCCTGATAGGCCCAAATCACCTCCGGGCTGCTGACAGTCACCAAAGTATAATTCCGATGGTAGGGATATTTCATAAGTTCCTCACGGCTCTCGCCGTATTCCTGATCGGCTGCGCTGAATCCCCACTTCTTAAAGGCGCCGCAGGCATGCCAGGTCTGGATCATCCGGCTTCCTTTTCTCATTTTGAAAGCCCCCAGCACATTGCAGGAATCATTGAGAAAAATATACCGGGCATTTGACGCCTCCCACAAAAGCCCCAGGCATCTGCGGTAATAAGACAGAGAATCTTTCTGAAAATCCAGATAGTATTCCCGGATCTGAAACCCTGGTTTTTGCTCTGCCTCTTCTTTCAAAAGCCGAAAATTGTCGCTTAAGGCACTGCCGTGAAGTTCTACGAAGATCGTTTTTCCTTTTCTCACTTTCCGAAGCGCTCCGGCGGCATACACGCCTGGAAAAAGAACCTTGTATACCAAAAACTTGATCATTCCCCGAATTATATTCTTTCCTGCTTTATTATCCATGTGTTCACGCTGTTTTTCTTATATCCTTATGCATTCTTACTCCCCACTAGTTCTTCCAGACCATCACTGTCTTCCCAAAAGCCCTGCGGATATCCGTTTCAAAGGCTTCCTTCATATCAGCGATGGATCCCACCTCAATAACGCTTCCAATGAGGTTCTGCAGATTGCCCACCAACTCCCGGTTTTCCTCAAACAGCGATACGGTCCGTTCGAAATCCTCCCGGCCGCTTCTGCTGCTTCCAAAGAGGCGCAGGCCCTTTTCCAGCACCATTCTGGTATTGATTGGCACATGATTCTCAGACACGCCCAAAAGGGCCATGGTTCCTTCCGGCGCAATGTGGTCAATCATTTGATCGATGGCCATCTGGGCGCCGTTTCCGCCTACGCATTCAAAGGCATGGTCCACTTCCAGATCTTTTGGGATATCTTTGACCAGAATGGTTTCTTCTGCAAAAGCAAAATCCGCCAGTTTATTTTCATCTACGCCGAAAATAAACAGCTTCACGTCCGGGAACATGGTATGGAATAAAAGAGCCGTAATATATCCCAGGTTGCCGTCCCCCCAGATGCCTATCTTTCTGCGTCTGCCGTGGGCAATCCGGTCAAATCTGCTGATGGCATGGACGCTTACCGTAATCAGCTCTGTAAAAGCCGCCACCCGTAAATCAATATCCGTCGGAAGGCTCACCAGCCTGTCCCGTCCCAGTTCCACATAATCCTGCATAAATCCGTCAAACCCGCTGGCCCGGAACCGGCTGCTGCGCAGATAATTTTCTGCAATGACAGGATCCGGCTCTGTGGGCGTATTGGGGATCATTACCACCCGCTGGCCCGTCTGATATTCTCCGGTTTCATCATAGACCACCTGGCCGATTCCTTCATGAATCAGCGCCATAGGCAGTTTCTTTGCCAAAACTTCCGCCGGACGGGTGCCCTGGTAATATCTTTGATCTGCCCGGCAGATAGACAGGTGGGTAGGCCGCACGATCACATTCCGCAATTCTATTTCCGTAAATTCCACTTCAAATCTTCTTGGCGCCACTAAGCGATACACTGCATTTAACATTATTTTCTATCCTCTTTAATCAATGCTTCCGCTACCCGCAGATCATACGGATAGGTGATTTTAATATTGGAAACTTCCCCCTGAACCAGATAAACCTTTTCCCCTTTCATGGCAAAAATTTTGGCTGCATCCGTCAAAATTTTCCTTTCCTCTTCGTTCAGGCTTTCATATAAGTTTTTCAATTTGAGTGCGCAAAAACTCTGGGGAGTCTGCCCCTGGTACATTTTGGAACGATCCGGAATATCGCTGATCACCTCTCCGTCACGGCTTTCCACAATAGTATCCGTAGCGGAAATCACTGTATCGCAGGCCCCGTATTTCCTGGCATATTTCACATTTTCTGAAATAATCCGGTGAGTGATAAAGGGCCTGACTGAATCATGGGTTACAATAATCGTATCCTCCGATAAATCTCCCTGTTCCTCAATATAGGAAATGGCATTCATTATAGTTCCGTTTCTGGTGGAACCGCCTTTGAGCACAGCAATCTCCCCGGTGGGAAGCCTGTACTTTTTCAACAGGGTTTTTGTATAGGATACCCACTGTTCCGGACATAATACCAGAACTTTTTCAATCTCCGGATGGACATACATTTTCTCCACTGTATGGATGATAATCGGCTTTTCGCCGATTTGGAGATACTGCTTGGGCTTTTCTGCATTTCCCATGCGGCTGCCCACGCCGCCTGCTAAAATTACGCCGTATACCATGTTTCAGCCCTCCTGACTGTCTCTGTCTTATATTTTTCGTGTCTATCTCTGCATCTGGCTTCCGGGCAGTCCCGGCGCCGTTTCCTCATTCTTGTTCCATGTTCCTATCTGCATCCGGCTTCCGGCAGTCCCGGCGCCGTTTCCTCATTCTTGTTCCATGTTCTTATCTGCATCCAGCCTTCCGGCAGTCCCGGCGCCGTTTCTTTATTTTCCCATGTTCTTATCTGTATCCGGCTTCCGGGCAGTCCCGCTGTCCCTGGCCTCGTTCTTTTTTTCCGCAGCTTGATCAAAATCCAGTTTTCGGACATGATATTGAACATCTTCCAATATTTTCCGGTTAGCCGAGATAATATCTGCCAGAAGCCCTACAATAAAGGTCTGGAATCCCAACAGCATCAGCGTGCTGGCCAGAATCAAAGACTGCATATGGCCTGCGCCGTTTCCGCCGAAATAATATACTAAAAACCGTATGCCGATGGCAAGTCCCACGGCAAAAATAATACTGCCGATAACGGAAAAGACCATCAGGGGACGGTACATCATAAAAGCCCTCAAAATTGTGAGCATAGATTTCTTCACATAGCCGAACATGCTGCTGAACAGCCGGGAAGGCCGCAGTTCCGCATTGGTGCGGATGGGCACGGATTCCATGGCAATCTTGCTTCTTCCGGCCTGAACAATAGTTTCTAAGGTGTAAGTATACTCATTGACTACATTCAGGCGCATGGCAGCTTCTCTGCTGTAAGCCCTGAAACCGCTGGGCGCATCGGGAATATCGCTGCGGGAGGCTTTGCGCACCACCCAGCTTCCGAAATGCTGCAGCTTTTTCTTTAACGGAGACCAGTGCTCCGTATCGTCCACCGGCCTTGCACCAATGACGATGTCTGTTTTCCCTTCCAGTATGGGACGGACGATTTTCTCAATATCATCCGCGCAGTACTGGTTATCGGCGTCTGTGTTGACGATAATGTCCGCCCCATTTCTAAGGCAGGCGTCCAGTCCCGCCATAAATCCCTTGGCCAGCCCCTTATTCCGTTTCAGATCCACCACATAGTTTACGCCCCAGTTTCTTGCCACCTCTACGGTGTTGTCCTTGCTGCCGTCATTGATAATCAGATATTCAATTTCGTCGATTCCATCTATCTGCCTAGGCAGATCATTCAAGGCAATTTCCAGTGTTTCTGCCTCGTTATAGCATGGTATCTGTATAATCAGCTTCAATTTTTCTTCCTCCGTAATCGTCAATTCATAATTTTTACCAATATATCACAATTTACGCCCTATTGCAAATGCCGCTTTACTCCAGCATCTTCCGGTAAACCTCCGCCACCTCATCAATTCCGCCGAAGGATTTTATTGTTCCGTGATCCAGAATAACCGCCTTATTGCACAGACGGCAGACCTGTTCCAGGGAATGGGAAACAAAAAGCACTGTTACGCCTTTGTCAAACATGCTCATGATTTTGCCTTCGCTTTTCTTTCGGAACTTTGCGTCTCCAACCGACAATACTTCATCCAATATCAGGATCTCCGGCGCCACCACCGTGGCAATGGAAAATCCCAGCCTGGATTTCATGCCGGAGGAATAATTTTTCAGGGGAACGTCGATAAACTTATTCAGTTCCGAAAATGCTACAATTTCATCAAATTTTTCATCTATAAATTTCTTGCTGTACCCCAGTACCGCTCCATAGAGATAAATATTTTCTGCACCGGTATACTGCATATCAAATCCTGCCCCCAATTCCAGCAGCGGGGCGATTTTCCCTTTTTTATAAACTTTTCCTTCCGTGGGTTTAAACACTCCTGCAATCACTTTCAGCAGGGTGCTTTTTCCTGCCCCGTTTAAGCCCAGAATCCCCAGACGGTCCCCTTTTTCCAGGGTAAAATTAATATCCTTCAGGGCCCAGAATTCGTTGTATTCCATCTGGCGTTTTATGGACTTGATTACATATTCTTTCAGACTGTCCACCTTTTCTTTGCTGAGGTTGAACTTCATGCCCACATGCTCTGCCCGGATTATTTCTTTCGCCATTTTTTTTCTCCTTTTCCCTCTATATCTGCAATATGAATTCATCCTGCTTCCTGTAAAAGACAAACAGCCCCAAAATTAAGGAAGCAACGCTGAATCCAGCGGCATACAGAAACATTTTCATGTGCATTGGTTCCCCGAATACAGCATGCCTGAAATTGGCAATAATGCAGTACAGAGGATTCCATTTTAAAATCCAGCCGTAGCCGCTTTTTAACAGCTTTTCCGGAAAATAAAAAATGGCGCAGGTATACATGACCAGCATTAACAATACATTCCAAAGATATTCCATATCCCTGAAAAACACTCCTATGGTGGCCAGAATCATTCCCACCCCATAAGAAAGCAGCAGCAAAAGCAGCAGACAGGGGATCGTCCACAGGATATAAA
Organism: Eubacterium sp.; assembly: GCA_021769425.1. Taxonomy (GTDB): domain Bacteria; phylum Bacillota; class Clostridia; order Lachnospirales; family Lachnospiraceae; genus Petralouisia. Next base: position 71,074 of record JAETSX010000003.1, on the reverse strand, counting down.
AGGTCGGAAACACCCGAAAAGCCATAGCCAGCACAATCAATACTGCCAGGGAAATCAAAAATATAATATAATTAAACAAGACGCTGGACAAAGGATAGAGATATTTCGGCACATACACCTTCTTAATCATGGACGCATTGGCCCGAATGGATTTCAGCGCCCCTGTGGTGCCCTGGGAAAAGAAGGAATACAGCAGGCGCCCGCTTAAAATATAAACCGGGAACGTAGGGTCGCTGTTGCCGAAAAGGGTTCCGAACACAATTGTCAGTACGCATGTGGTTAACAAAGGCTCCAGCAATGACCACAAAATTCCCAGATAGGATCTTCTGTATTTCAGTTTAATTCCTTTTTTTACCAATTCTCCCAGCAGAAAACGGTAACGGAAAAAGTTCTTGATTCTTTCTCTCATAAATACTCCTCACCTTTCCATTTGCAGTTCTGTCCGTGTTTCACTGCGGATCGCATCTGCATCTTTTTGCTCACTGATCCTAAACCTTCACATATATTTGCGGATGCCGTGAAATATATACATCAGAAAATAGTAACAGGACGCAATCCGCCCAATCCCCATCAGGCGGTATACGCCAAAATGCATCCGGGCCGATTTCAGTTTATTTCTGGATTTGCCACCCTGGCTCATTCTGGATTTCAGCATGGGCTCAGCAATTCCGCAGGCATTGCCGTATTTTTTCAGAACCTTCAGCCATAAAATATAATCCTCATGCAGCTCGTCATGGCTCATATAGAATTCCCTGGCCGCTTCGGTCTGCATCACAACCGAAGAACATGCAATGCTGTTTGTCCGGAGCAGCATCCCATAAGTAATCACTTCCGGCGCGCTTATGATTTTCCCTCTGGGCGAGCCGTCTGCATTCATCAGCTCCCGTCCGGTACAGCATAACACCAGACCCGTTTCCTGCAGTTTCCGGCACTGGAGCTTTAATTTGCCCTGCTGCCACCAGTCATCTGCATCCAGAAATGCAAGATAGGTTCCCCGGGCACGGCGGATTCCTATATTCCGGCTCTTTGCAGCGCCCTGATTCTGCTTATTCCGGATTAATACCACTCTTTCATCCTGTGCATACCGGGTTACAATTTCAGCCGTATTGTCAGCGGAACAGTCATCAATCACCAGAAGCTCCAGAGGCACCTCCTGACACAGCACAGACTCAATGGCCTGTGCAATATACTTTCCGGCATTATAGGCCGGCATAACCACAGATACGGTTACTTGATCTTCCATTCTGATTCTCCTTATTTTACAGCTGTTCTCTGCTTCTTATCAATGCCCTCTGTGTTTTCCTTCTGAAAGATAATTTTAAATGTCATCAGCATCAGCTTCATATCCAGCCAAAAAGAATAGTTTTCAATATAAGTTAAATCCAATTTTAACTTATCATAGGGCGTGGTGTTATATTTTCCATAAATCTGCGCGTACCCGGTCAGGCCCGCCTTCACTTTTAGCCGGAAGCTGAATTCAGGGATCACCGCCTCATACTCTTTCGCAATGCTTTCCCGCTCCGGCCTGGGTCCCACAAAGGACATTTCCCCTTTCAGAATATTAAATATCTGGGGCAGCTCATCAAAATGGGTCTGACGGATGATTCTTCCCACCGGCGTAATCCTGTCGTCATCTTTTCTGGCAAGCTGGGCGCCGTCCCTCTCGGAATCCATCCGCATACTGCGGAACTTGATAATCTGAAATACTTCCCCGCCTCTGGTCAGCCGCTCCTGGGTATAAAATACCGGCCCTTTGTCGTACAATTTAATGCACAGCCCAATAAACAGCAGCACCGGCGATGAAATGACAATGGCGATCAGAGACAGCACAATGTCCATGGCACGCTTTACAAACCGCTGCTCAATGGTAAGTCCATGGTTGCGGGACAGCATCAGGGGAGAATCAAACAGATGGATCGCCTCCGTTCCCGTCAGTATAATATCTGAAATCTTCGGCGTGATATAAGTCCGTTTATTCTGATCAAAGCAGAATTTTAAAATAGGATTGCGCATGCTGGTGGGCAAATCACAGAGGACTACCGCCTCATATTCCAAAATCCTGGTGTACAGTTCTTCATACCCCAGATAAACACTGGCCGTGGCGCAGACATTATACTTATCCTTGCGGGAATTGATCTTCTGAATCAAATCATCCGGAGAATGTTCCCCATAAATGACGATCATTTTTCTGGGCGGATACAGTCTGGTATAGATAAAACGCACCAGATACACTCCAGGCAGAATCACCAGATATTCCGCAAAAGTCAGCATAATCATGGGATGCACCGGCATATAGTCATTTGCCACCAGACATACCTGAAGATATCCCACCACATTGGCGCAGAAAATAGACAGAATCTGTGACAGACAGATATCGGTAATCCGCAGATACCCAATCCGATAGCCGCCGAATGTCCTGGTGAAAAAATACATAATCAGCGCATAAATGCCGATCACCGCCCAGTTTCCTCTGTGCCAGGGACGGTTAGTCTTTGCCAACATCGGATAATAGATGACATACCAGGTATAGGCAAACATTATCGCTTCCATTGCCAGCATCATATAATTTGCAGTCAAATTCAATAAATGCTTATACTGTTCTCGTTTTCTCATATTTTATCCCTTTATCCGGCCCTGGTACAGTGATTCTTACCCTTGATCAGGCTCCGGACCTTTTTTCATCTGTCCTTTGGTATTTACCCTGTCCATCAGCAGCGGAGATTTCTCCTCTAAGCTGCTGATGCGGTAGAAAATGTCAATCCAACTTTTTCCCAGGGGTTTCTTCTATAATAATCTTTGAGTTATACTCACGAGCATACTTATCTGCCAAATCATTTGTTTTTTTCCTCAAAGCTATGAACAATCTACTGGCAAATGATTTCGCTCACGGGCATAGAATGATCAAATGCAAAGCAGGTATACGATCAGCTTTCCAAATTTCTTCACTTTCATACTGTAACGGTAATTTTTGAGCCGGCCCCAATCCATGGTAAATTATACCATCTTTCACCATAATAAGCAAATTTTAGAATATTTAGAAAAAATTATAAATTTCTTAACAATTTCATGAGAAATCTTCCATTGTTTTTTTTCTTCAATTATGGTAACTTTATTATTAGCTTTTATTATCATTTTCACTCAAATTAAATCATGGGAGGTCTTAGTATTGAAAAAGTCATTGAAAAAAATTTCCTCACTGGCGCTCGCCTTTTCCGTTCTGCTGACGGGAATTCTCTTTGTTCCCCAGGCAGGCAGCGCAGCCGAAGCGGCTGCCTCGTATTATCTGCCCAGTTCTTACAAGAATATGGTATTTTACTCTGCACCGGATGACCTGCCGGCCACCTTTGTGACGCTGAGGGTCTGCCGGAAAGGTTCCACCAAAAAACCAAAACCATCCTCCATTCAATCGCTGGCCAGCAGTGATTCTTCTATTGCAAGGCCGTATATTAATAAGGATGGTGATATTCGGGTTTACTTTTTCAAAAAAGCCGGTACCGCTGATATTACCTTTCAGATAGGAAGCCAAAAACTGAAATCCACCATTACGGTGAAAAATTACAGCAATCCTTTGAAAAGTTTTAAGGTGGGAAAGAAAAACTTCACTTCCCGTTTTCAGTCCGCTACCGAGTGTAATTATTTTCACTCTTCCACGCTGAAAAACCAGATGGTTTCCGCTAAAACTGCAAAGGGCTGGAAAATTACTTCCATGAAAATGCAATATGGTTCCGGTTCTTATGAAATCAATTCCTGCAGCAAATCTTCCTTCGCAAAGAAAGTTACCTTTGACGGAGATCTGGACTATATTACATTTACTATGCGCAACACCAAGACAAAGGCATATGTCACTTTAACCTGGAACTGTATTAAAGAGAAATAAAAGAAACATCCAGCCGCCTGTGCAGCACAGGCAGAATCATTTTGAAAAGGGGCTGTCGGAAAATGAAAATTACACACAAGATATCGTTGTGAAATTCCAGAAACTACAACTATATCTTGTGGTAAATTGCCATTTTCCGACAGTCCCTTTCTAAATTCTTATTTCTTTATCTTAACGCTCTTCTTCCCGCTCCAGGAACCATAAATCTTCTTCCCCTTGGAATCTGTTTTATAAGCCCGGGCCTGAACGTAATAGGTTTTGCCCTTCTTCAGGCTTCCTATGGTCCTGCTGGTGGATTTTCCGGTTACGCGCTTTGCAGATTTCATCTTTGAATTGGAGGCATAACGGAACTCATATCCTTTGGCCCCGCTGATTTTCTTCAGCGTAACTTTCATTTTCTTTCCGGATACATTTGTTACCTTCTTAATGGATGCCTTTCCTGTGGTAACCTTCTTCCATTTGGCGTACAGCGTGATATTTTTCGTGACTGTTTTGGAAGAAAACGTCCACTTTGTCTTATATTTTGCATCGGCATACCAGCCTTCAAAAGAATAATTGCTTCGCTTAGGATTGGCTGGCTTCTTTACTTTATTGCCGTAAAGAACCTTCTGGGAAGATATTGCATTGCCGCCTTTGACGTTGAATTTCACCGTATATGAGGACTTGGCAAGCTTCGCTGACGCAGCTTTGCTGTTCCACATGGTATCTTTTACAGCAATTGCCCTTACCGTAGCGTTATGGCTTACCTCGAAAAATTCTCCGTCGTAATAATAGCTTCTTGTGGCCGAGGAAGAGGGTTCACTGCCGTCAGTGGTATAATAAATATCTGCCCCTGCAGTATCTGTGCTTAAGCTGGCCAGGAGCTTTCCGCTGGCCTGAACTTTTTTAATTTGCGGCGCCGCTGCTGTTTTTGTGGGGGTGCCTATGGTTCCGATAGAAGTTGCGGTTGCCCCGGAATCCTGGGTAGCCGGAGGCAACAGCCCTGCATAGCAGCTTTCTTGCTGATGATAACGGTTCTGGTCCAACTCTCCGGTAATCATTGCTGTGCTGCGGTTAAAGTAACCATACATCACTTCTCTGCTGTACTGCCCATCCAAATCATCCCAGGTAAGATCCACATGATACCAGGAATCGTTCAGGCAAATCATATTCCACGCATGTTCCAAACTGGTTACGCTTAAAGCGTCAATCCCGGCTCCATTCATCAAAATAGTAAATGCTTTGGTATACCCCGCACATACTGTATAGTCGTCGCAAAATACGCTGTAGGCAGTCTGATGGTAAGGGGTCTTGGATACTGGCTTCTGATAATCATGATCATATTTTATTTTATTGCAAATCAAATCATGGGCAATCCTGGCCTTCTCTACTTCTGTCTTTCCCGCTGCAATCTGCGTTTCCATGGCATCAATCTGCGCCTTCATCTTGGCAGTCTCCGCCGCCCTTGCGGTCCCGTTGGCAAAACCGTCGTAAATCATGGGAAACACAGCGCTGCCATCAGACAGAAAACCATTTCCCACAAAATAATACTGAGGGTTAGAATAGGAAAACATGGTGAACAAATCTGCCGCCCTATCATATGTCAATCCCAAAGCAGTAAAACGGACTCCCGTTTGCGTCACATAGTAATATTTCCCTTCTACCGGCACCCTGGCTGCATTATTGGTTCCATGCAGGTACCCTCTGGCAATCTGATCCAGCATATCCCAAAAATTCCGCTCATTTTCTTCCAAACGGTTATAAATATAATTGCTGGAGTACACATCCCAGGAAGAATCATATTGTTTGGAACCCAGCACAGAGGAATGGTATTCCATCGTCCCGTCCGCCGCCTCCCGGGACTCTATAATATCCAAGGATTCTGCTGCTTCCTCAGATATCTCAACCACCTGGGGCTGTTCCATCCCGCCCATGGGAGGCGTCCAGTTCCTGAGAATATCCTCATCCTGTAAGGGCTGTTCCGAAGTTTCCTCCGGTATGGGCTGCTGTGAACCTTCCTCCGGCAACGCTCTTTCCAGTGGGTTCTCCTCCGGTGAAAGCTCTTCCAGTAATTCCTGTCCCTCCTCAGCCATACCGATGCGCTCGCTGCTTTCAGCAGAGCTTTGGCTGCTGTCCTTTGAATCCTTTACATCTTCTGTGTCCTGAGAAGGGCTGTCCTCTGGCGCCACATTCTCTGCGCCGGAACCATTGTCAGCCTCCGGCTCTTTTACATCACTGTCTTCTGCTGCTCCGCCTTGCTGCTCCGCAGATTCTTCCGTTCCATTTTCCTGCAGATCAGGAAGTTCTACTTCGGTTCCACTCTCCTGCAGATCAGGAAATTCTGCTTCGGTTCCGCTCTCCTGAAGATCTGCGGACACTTCCGTCCCGCCCTGCTGCAGATCCGCTGCTGCAAACGCTTCCGCAGGAGCCATGGATAACGTCATGATTCCCGCCAGGAAAAACGCTAAAATTCTCTTCTTCATGCTGCAAATCCTACCTTTCTTTCCGGCTGCTTACATATTCCCCGATTCCTCCCCAGACCTTATCCTTATCCGAAAGAATCAAATCATCTTCTGTCATTCCCTCCGGCATGGGCCACTGAACGCCGATGTCAGGATCTTTCCACAGCAGACCGCCCTCATCGTTGGGATGATAAAAATCTGTCACCTTATAGCAGAACTCTGCATATTCGGACAATACCACAAACCCATGGGCAAACCCCTTGGGAATGAAAAACTGCTTCTTATTCTCGGCAGAGAGCGTAACCCCAAACCATTTTCCAAAGGTCTCAGAACCCTCCCGCAAATCCACCGCAACGTCAAATACTTCTCCGCTTACCACCCGGACAAGCTTGTCCTGGGGATAATTAATCTGAAAATGGAGCCCTCTGAGAACTCCTTTCTTGGAAGCCGACTGATTGTCCTGCACAAAAGTGCAGTCTATCCCCGCCTCTGCAAAATCATTATAATTATACGTCTCCATAAAATAGCCCCGTTGATCTCCGAACACGGCAGGCTCTATAACCTTCAATCCCTGAATTCCATTGCAATTGTCTGTTACCTGAATCTTTCCCATATTTTCCTCCATGCTGAATTTTACTGCCACTCTCAGAAAGAATACAGCCTGCAAAACCCTGCCGCATCCTTCCAATGATCTTCCTTAATGTCATACCACTGCATCCAGAATATCACAGTCCCGCTGCAACATCCATCAAATATTGTCCATACTCTGTCTTTAATAAAGGTTCTGCAAGCTTCTTCAACTGATCCACATCTATAAAGCCCCGTTTATAGGCAATCTCCTCGATGCAGGAAATATACAGTCCCTGACGCTTCTGAAAGGCAGATACGAAATCCGCCGCAGCCAACAGCATATCATGATTTCCGGTATCCAGCCATGCAAAGCCCCGGCCCAGGGTCTCCACTTTAAGACTGCCCTGTTTCAGATATTCATTATTGACGCTGGTAATCTCGATTTCCCCCCGGGCAGAGGGCTTCACATTCTTTGCGATCTCCACCACATCATTGTCATAGAAATACAGTCCCGGCACTGCATAATTGGACTTGGGATGTTCCGGCTTCTCCTCAATGGAGATAGCCGTCCCCTCTTCATCAAACTCCACCACGCCGTACTCTCTGGGGTTCTTCACATAATACCCGAAAATTGTGGCTCCCGGCTGACTCTCTGTCCGGTCAGCCGCTTCCTTCAACACTCTGGAAAAACTCTGCCCGTAAAAAATATTATCGCCTAATACCAGCGCCACTGCATCCCGGCCGATAAACTCTGCGCCGATAATAAATGCATCCGCAAGACCTCTGGGTTCCTCCTGCACTGCATAAGCAAACCTCATTCCAAGCTGACTGCCGTCTCCCAGCAGATTCTCAAACACCGGAAGATCTCTGGGAGTGGAAATAATCAATATCTCACGGATTCCGGCAAGCATCAGGGTAGACAGGGGATAATAAATCATCGGCTTGTCATACACCGGCATAATCTGCTTGGAAATCGCTTTTGTCAATGGGTATAATCTGGTCCCGGAACCTCCGGCTAAAATAATTCCTTTCATGGGCTTCCTCCAAATACATGATTTTATATGCATTCTAGCATTTTTTGCATACAAATGCAAGGCTGGTCATGTTTTTCGGTACATACTTTTAATTCTGGAAGATTTATAGCCTGGGACAATTTTTTTCCAGGATTTAGCCCCCAGCAATCCCAGGTATTTTTTCGTGTACTTGTTAAACTTGGATGTATCCATATATTTAAACACGTTAAAGGCTTCTTTTCCTGAAATTCCCATCCTCAGACCCTGGGCAATCTCTACCGGATGGTCTTCATAACTTCTTATGATAAAAGCGTCTATCATAGGATTGCAGGCTGCAATATAATAGCTGTAAGCAAGGGCCGCCGCCTGGTTCGCCTGTCCCCAGTGGGAAGAGTACCCCTGTTCTGACAGGATAATCCGCACGGAAGATCCATAAGTCTTTTTTATGTAATTGGTCAGAACATTGATGTTCTTCATCGTTATGTATGGCGAACTCACATCATTGGTAATTCCGTATCCTTCCCAGAAATTGGTATAGGTCAGCGGAGTGGAATATGCATGGTAGGCAAGATTCCATTGGAGCCCGCTCTGAATCTTCTTCAGCTGCTTGTTGAAAGAGGAAATCGCGCGTTTTACGCTGTATCCCCCTTTTTCTGCTGTGTTCCAGTAATTATCCATGCAGATAAATACGTGGGCATTGGAGTACTGGCTGCGGACTGCATAATATAAAGCCCGGAATGCATAGGCATATCTCTTGAAATACGCTGTCTCCGACAGGCTTCCCTTATAATTCCAGCCTTTGGGGTTATTGATTTCATTTCCCAGTACCCAATTAGACACATAACAGTTTTTCTTTCCAAATACCATGCCGAGGTAAGAAAAAATCGCTTCCATTTTCTCCCGGGAGGCGTTCTCAGTCACGTTCCAGGTATAGAACGGCGCTGCTCCTATCCTTCTTGCTTCAGGCGCAATCAACTCCGTGTGCCCCGGCGTCCACTCCAGCAAAACCTGCCCCGTTACTACAATGTTCCGTTTATTGCATTCCATGACAATCTGCTTATAACTGTCCATGGAATTGAAATAATAGGTTTTCCCATTGTACTCATAGGGCACTGTTCCGTCATTGCATACCATGGCAGCGGTAAAATTCATGAAATTCTGTTTTGCGTCGCAGGAAAGGATTTCATCTAATGAGCTGGAAAACTGGATTCCCTTTTTCGTCTTTCCCGGCTTATACGCTGACTTGTTAGCCGCCGCTTTCTCTGGATTACTGATATAGAAAGTCTCGCTGAGCATCTTGTATTTCCCGCTTTTCTTAACGGCAATCCCGAACATGGAGGTAACATAACCCTGGTTTTCGGCCGTTTTCAGGTTGAAGGTAAGACTCTTCTTTTTGTAAATCTTGGCAGCCGCTTTGTATACCTTCTGATTCATGGGATTCATATATACCAGATAATAATAATCGTCGGAACTTGCAATCCGATTCTTGACCGTAGCCTTTATTGTTACCTTTCCAGTTCCTGTAGCTTTGCATTTCGTGATTTTTGCAGCGCCTAACTTGGCCTTCGTGGTGCATTTGGTCCACTTTGCATATACTGTCAGATTTCCGGTGTTTCCTTCTTTGATTTCGCCTACACGCTTTTTAAAATTGGATGTTTTATACCATCCGTCAAAATCATATCCTTTTCTGGTGGGCCTTGGCAGCACGAAAGGTTTGTCTGTGGTGTAATATTTTTGCGCCGAAGCAGACAGCTTGCCGCCGTTGGTATAATATGTAATGGTATACTTAATGGGATTCCATTTCGCATAGAGGGTTACCGTACCGTTCTTCTTGGAGGTTAAATTGCTCACTTGCGCACCGTTTCCATAGTTAGTTCCCGTGCCGTCCGCCTTTGTGTTCCATCCTCCGAAGGTAAAGCCTTTTTTCTTAAAAGCATTTTTTCTCAGATTAAACGACGTTCCGTAAATCTGGCTGCTGCCGGCCACGCTTCCGCTGTCAGCTTTGTTTCCGTCATATTTTACCGTATAGGGATTCCCTTCCCACATGGCATAGAGAACCACAATTTCTCCATATCCTCCCAGGGCTTTTACCTTGTCTTTGTCCTTATAAGAAGTTCCTGTGCCGTTGGGACGGGTATTCCACCCCACAAACGTATAGCCGGTGCGTTTAAATTTATTTGTTTTTAGCGTCCTGGTTTTATTATAGGTGCAGGGCATATCGTCCATCTCCCCGGTTCCGCCGTTGGCATGATACTGAATCGTATACAGCCCTACTTCCCATTTCGCCTTAAAAACTAATACTGCGCCCTCTGTGCTTGTAAGATTACTGTTGATCTCCGCTTCATTCTGAAAAGTATATTCCACGCCGGCTGCGGTAACGCTCCATCCCACAAAAGCATATCCGGTTCTCACAAAACTGTTCTCCGGAAGCTTCTGCAGCTTGTCATACTCCACAATTATCTCCGCCATCTCTCCGGTTCCGCCGTTAGCGTCAAACCGTATCTTATACGTGATGGGCGCCCAGAATGCCTTCAGAGTGAGATTTTCCTGTATCGGCTGTTCTCCAATCTTATATTCGGCTCCGTTTTCATCTGTCCAATATTGAAACGTATACCCCTCCCTCACCGGAGCAGGGATGTTCTCCGGCGAAATCAGTTCTCCCTCTTTCACCATCAACTGCCTGACCGGCTCCCCGGTATCCGGCAGATTTCCTCCGTTAAAATCAAATACCACCGTATATTCTTTCGGTCCCCAGAATGCCTGCAGAATAAGATTTCCCTGCACCGGCTGTTCCTGAAACATATATTCTGCTCCGCTTTCATCTATCCAGCGCAGCAAGGTATACCCTTCTTTCACCGGAGCAGGAATATCCTCCGCAGAAATCAGTTCTCCTTTTTTCACTTTAATCTGTCTATCCGGCTCTTCGGAATCCGGCAGCTTTCCTCCGTTAAAATCAAACACAACCGTATATTCTTCTGTTTCTCCGGGAGGCTCTGAGCCCCCTCCGGTTTCCTCTCCCGAACCAGTTCCATCTCCTGTATTATCTCCCGAATCTCCTGCACTATCTCCAGAATCTCCTGCATTACCTCCAGAATCTCCTGCACTATCCCCTGTACCTGGCTGGCTGCCCGGATCTGTAACCTCTGTATTATTACTATCTCCCGTTGATGCTTCCGCCTCTGTTCCTGCCGCATATGCTTTGGGCGTATACTCAGCGGCATAGAATGTTTCCACCCCCGCCTGAAACAGAAGCAGCGCTGCCAGAAGCAGCGTCATAATACGTTTTCTCATCGTATGACCCTCTTTCTATTCGTATATTAATTTTTGAAAAATTAACCCTTTTCAATTATTTCGGTTCCGTATATAATATAACAAAGCTATTCAATATTTTCAAGGTTCAGCTATTTTACTTTACTAAAACAATGTGATATAAATATGATAGTTGGAAAGGAGAAATACCCTTGCAAAACACACCCTCCGTTCATATATTACTGGCCGCTTATAACGGCGGCAAATATATCCGGGAACAGTTAGACAGCCTTCTGGCCCAGACTTATCCCAACATTTCCATCTATATCCGGGACGACGGTTCCAGGGATGACACCGTTGCCATTATCCAGAACTATATTGCAAACAATACATCCTCAAAAAAGATTGTGCTGTTGGAAAACGGCGGCGTTAACCTGGGCTGCCCTGCCTCTTTTTACCAGATTTTAAAGGAATGCCCTCCGGCAGACTATTATGCTTTCTGCGATCAGGACGACATCTGGTTTCCGGACAAAATCAAATGGGCCGTGAAAAAATTAGAAGCCGAAGGGCAGCGGGACAAGCCCTGCGCCTATTTCTGCGGCTATGAATACTGCACAGACACCGGAGAATTCCTGCGGCATTCCCCAGCCCAGAAAGCCCGCATCACCCTGACGGATGTGCTTTACTATACTCCTGCCTCCGGTTTCGTCATTGTCTTCAACGAAACGGCCAGACAGGAACTGATTCTGAAAGTAAATCCAGGCACGGAGCTTCACGACCGCTGGCTGCTTCGGGGAGCTGCCTGTTTCGGAACCATTGTGTCCGATCCCCGTCGGTTGGCCACCCACATCCGCCATTCTGACGCTGTAACCGCGGAAGATTCCAGCGATTCCAACCTGCTCCGGAGTTTTCTGAAAAATGAAATCGGCGGAACGGCCATGGCGGACAGCAAAAAAAATCTGATCTATTTTCAGAAAGTATTCCAAAATAAGCTCTCTGCGTCCCAGCAGAAAACTCTCTCGCTGTTTACTGCAAAAAACAGCCTGATCCGCCAGCTTCGGAAACTGTTCTATCCTAAACGGCTTCGGGCGAGGCTTGCAGGTGAACTTGCCATCCGGATTTTGTTTCTGATTGGAAAAATCTAGCGCTGCATAATTTCCGGAATATTTATGCAGCCCTGCCTTTTACAATCCCAAGAAGCTTTCGGATCTGCTGCCAAAAGCACAGCAGGGACATGACGGAGACTGCCGCAAAATACAGGAAAAATCCAGGAATCGGGTCTGTATTCACCAACAGATAAAATACCACAAGGCCCGCCAGAATATATCCATACCGCCGCAGGCACCCTGCCACGGGAATCTGCATATGCCGGATAAAAATCCCATCCGTCACCAGATACCAGATCACAAAGGACAAAAGGCTTGCTCCGGCAATATACCGGTAATCATGAAACAGCAGATAGGCCGCCGCATTTAATAAAAACGATACCACAATGGCAAAAATATTATTCCAGGTATATTCTTTAATCAGCTTTAACACCTTAAAATAATTGCCGCACACAAGGGTAATAATGGCCCGGAACACCACTGTCCCAAATAAAATTGCCACAATGGGCAGACTTGGAGTAAATTTTCCAAGCCATCTGAAAATAATGAATTTCGCTGCATAAAAAACCAGCAGAGAAGCCATGGAAACCATAGCCAACATATCGCTCATCAATCCGTAGTATTCCACATATTTTTTTTCCTGCACCCGCACCAAATAAGGATACACCAGATTAGATACCGTATTAATGGCAGTAAAACTAACTGCTATGACAGATACCGCAAAGGAATACATGGCAAAATCTGTCTGGGTAAAAAGGTTATCCACAAACAAACTGTCAATTTCCAGAATGATAATCCCTGCAAACTCGCTGATCATCAGGAAAAATCCACTCCTGACCAGTTCCGGAATTCCTGTCTCTTTCAGCCTTTCCCGCTTTCCCCGCAAAATCACTTTATTCTGCCACATAGTAATAACCATACATACAAAATTACATATGGTAATAATCGCCAAAACCCATTGAAAGTCGTACAGCCTGAACACTACGACAATCAAAACCATAGCTAAATTAAGCGCATTCTGCAGATAGGTTACATAACTGTCTATCACAAATCTTTTTGTAAACTGGTTAATCGATGAATAGAACCATTTGATATTAATCAGCGGTATATTGATAACCACAAAAGCAAATGCCATCACCTTATCAGGTTCTATCGCCCCTCTTCCCGCAAAAACCGCTATAGACAGCACGGCTGCAACCGCAGCCTGCAGCAATATCATAAAAAGGCTGTATGTCCGAAAGATTTTTTTGGGGATCTGGGCCAAATCCATATTGCCGTATTTCAGATAAATGCCATTGACAATTCCAAAATGGAAAAAGCCAGCATATGAAATATACAATAGATATACCCTATAATAAGCATAATCTGGAATACTGAGTTTTTTAGGCAGAATAAAACCGGTAAACAGGGCCACCAGAATCGTAAAAACATTACTGCTGACCACCATTGCCACGTTGATTAAATTTTGTTTTCTTACTTTTTCCATTTCCTCTTGCCTGCCAGACTTTCTATACATTTTATGATTGACAGCACAGCTGCCAGGTTAAATAACGGATAAGCAGCGCTTAAATACATATAATTAATGGACGGGCATTTCTCCAAATGCGTTACCGCAACCCCCAAAATCAGAACCAGAAGGCTCATTCCAATCCCAGTAATGACCAGCCACGGATTCACCGTGCCATACTTCTTGTTTTTCCATTCCAGAAAAGCCGTTACGGTAAATGCCAGATAAGCAATCAACCCTGTCCAGGCCAGAACGTTTCCAAAGAACTGATACACACGAAATACCCCATTGCATCTTCTCACTGCTTCCTGAGCTTCCCGGCGTACCGCCTGCTGCCCTTTCTTCCTAAAAAATCCATCCACAGAGCCAATGCAGTCTTCCTCCTGCACATCCGCCAGCCCTGTTTCTGCAATTCTGGCGCTTACTACTTTTTGCCCATCCTGATATGCCGCAATGAAAAACTCCGGAATATCCTTTCCATTTCCATTCCACTCTGCAAGAAAACGGCATTTTTCCGCCCCCTGAACATATGGATAGCTTTCTTTTACATCTTCACTTTCTTCAAAATCCAACCGAATATATTGATTGCCCTCTGCATCTTCCACATACACTTCCAGTTCCTCCAGATCATATTGGGGATATATAATCCATCCCATACAATAATAATCTGTGTCAAACATGTCATAATACGCATGATTCCCGGTAAGCCTTTCAAACGTCTGGCTTCCGGCAATATCATCCTCAGCCAACGCACAGGTATCTGAAAACATATCACGGTTGCTTGCAACAAAACGCCAGATTTCTCCTATCGTTCCCAACAATTCTTTTCGTTCTTTGGAGCTTGAGATATGGCAGGCATCCAAAACAGATTTGTCTCTTAGCTTAATTTGTCCCTGTTTTGCCGCCGCATTCAATTCTTCATAAACCTTCTGATAAAACTGGCCTGCAGTCTGGCAGTCCTTATAATATCCCGCTGAGTCAACGGCTCCAAGCAATGCCCAGCCAATCCATCCATCCTCTACATTTCCATCACCAGGATGTGTATCATAAGGATCATATTTGTCCATTTCCCTTTCCATGGCTTCCTTCACAGTATCCAACGTTGGAGAACACTGGCACAGCCTGAAAAATGTCTCTCTGGACAAGCTGATATTCTCAGCGGAATCCTCTGCTTCCACCCCTGTAAGAATCTCCATTGCAGGTCCATAGTAAGCAATTTCAGAACTGCCGTAAGCAATGTTATTCAACAGTTCTACGGATTTGGAAGAAAGAAAAATTCCGAGAAATGGAAAAAACACCAGAAATAGCTTTGGAAACATCTTCATTGATTTTCTTTTTTTTATCAATATACCTGCCGTTACCGCCATCACCGTCAGGGCAAAAGGCAGTATCCAGACCGTATCGCTTTTCGTCACCCACAAAAAACCAAGGCTTCCTGCCGCCATTACCGCCCAAATGCAGTTTCTTCTAAAAGACCCTTTTTCCATTTCAAAATAAAGGTTCAGCAGGCTGCCAAATATCAGAAGCGTCAATGCGGTTCCAAAAGCATTCCGATACACCCGCTGCCCAGTCTGAACTGCTGTCATAACCGGATGAAACAGAATAACAGCGTAGATCACGCACAACGCCCACTTTTTCTTAACCACATGGCTGACGGCATAAAGCAAAATCAGGCATCCAAACAGATACAAAAGATTTGTGGTAAAAATATAAGGCAGATGCAGGCAGTAAATTACCGCCAGATAAAATGCAAATCCCACTTCTTTCATAAAGGTATAATTTGAAAAAGGACCTGTCCAGTTTCCCGATGCAATACTCAATGCCCAGTTTGCCATTAACGCATCATCACAGGCCGCTCCCGGAAGCGGATAAATCACAAGCCCCCGAATCATCCACAGCTTTGCCATCGAAAGCAGCAGAATCACCACCGGAAACCAGCCAATACGCTTCCACCCCTTTTTCACATTCATCTGTCAATTCCTCTCTATTTGTGCCTGATATGCAGAATGCCAATGAAAAAGCTCCCGAAAATAACTTCAATTCCCACCACAATCAGAAGCATGGCGGGAATGGTAATCCGCATCATATTCTCTGGTGACAATCCCCCAAATCCAGTATTTCCCCAAATGCAAAAGGCAATAATAGTAATAATAATTCCTGTAAAAAACAGCAGCAGGCCAATCACCACGCCTTTTTCCGTTGAGATATCCTCAAGCCACCGATCCAGCCTGCTTTCTGTGGGTATAAATCCGGTTACGCTTGCGTAAGAGCGGACAAACAATGAAAACATCACCAGGTTAAATCCCACCATCATGGCGGCGGCAGAGTACATCAGCGTATGGACTCCAAGTCCCACGGAACCGATATGGATATTTCCAAAGGTCAGTATCACAGTCAGAACCAGTCCCAGGAAAAAAAGAATCAGCCCCGGATACATAAACAGCCAGTTGGGGCTGTGCATCAGAAGGAATTTCAGATGGCGCCATCCGTCGGACCAGCTTCGCAAATGAGGCGCATGGGAGCGGCCATCTTTCTTCAATGTGGTGGGCACCTCCGCGATTTTCAGATGGTTCAGGGTAGATTTCACCACCATCTCACTGGCATATTCCATTCCGGTTGTCACCAGGCCCAGCTTCAAGATAGATTCCCGGTTATAGCCCCGCAGTCCGCAGTGGTAATCGCCGATTTTACATGGGAAAAACAGCCGTGCAATAAAAGAAAGAACCGGATTGCCCAAATATCTGTGCAGAGGCGGCATGGCCCCCGACTCAATGCCTCCTTTAAATCGGTTTCCCATTACCAGATCATAGCCCTCCCGCAATTTTTCCACAAAGGGTCCCAGATGAAGGAAATCATAGCTGTCGTCAGCGTCACCCATAATCACATATTTTCCAAGGGCTCCGTTGCATCCGCCGATTAAGGCTGCGCCATATCCTTTTTCCGGTACATTAACGACTCTGGCGCCGTTGTCCACGGCAATCTGCTGAGAGCCGTCGGTACTGCCGTTATCTGCAATCAGAATTTCTCCGTTGACGCCGCTTTCCTCCAGATATTTCTTTGCTTTTCCAATACAGACAGCCAGCGTTTCCGCCTCATTGAGACAAGGCATCAGTATGGTAAGTTCGTACTGTTCATTCATATTACTTCTCCTTATGGTTCCATGGTGTTGGATTCTTCCCCTTTGATATAAAAGCGCATGATAAACCTGGCCATCCATTTAGGCCAGAATTTCAGAAACATGGCGTAATCCTCCTGTGCCCGGATATTTCCATTGTTAATGGTCACAGAGGTCTCCGATTCCAGATGAATCCTGTGCCAGGTCAAAGGCCGCCTGTCATAGACAAACTCTCCCTTTTTCTTAGACAGCGTCTCCCATGCCTGCCAGTCAATGTTGCTCTTAAACCCCGGAACAAACACCGTGGCCGGCAAATGTTCTCTTATGTAAGTCACGGAAGGGCAGGAGATGGGATTTCCCATGGACAGGATTCTCCTGCGCACAAAAATATTCCCATGAAACGCCCGAATTCTCAAAGGCAGCAGCATGAGACGTTTGATTTTTAATAATTTGTTCCGGGAAACCTCCTGCCCTTCCCGCAGTTCATTATAATCCGTAAAATAAATCAGCGGATGCTTTGCCCGGTTGACGCTGTTTAACATATGTTTCACGTAATCAGGGTGATACAGATCATCTTGATGAGCCAGGGTTATCAGCCTGGTTTTACAGTGATGATATGCAAAATTCCAGTCATTGGCAATTCCCGCTGCTCCATGATTGATGAACAGCGGAATGCCGTATTCTTCCGCCAGGCCGCGGATATGGCTATTCTCCGTGGAGGAAGCCATAATCAGCCTGGTGGGCGCTGTCTGTTTTTTTAATGATTCGATACACTCCCGCAAAAATGGGCTTTCTTTATAGGCGCAAATTGCAAAAGTGTGATCCTTCGGTCCATATTCCATCTTCCGTTTTCCCGCTAATTCTGATACATTTCTTCGTAATATTTCTGATAATCGCCGCTGGTCACATTTTTCATCCACTCTTCATGCTCAAAAAACCATGCAATTGTTTTGCGGATTCCCTCCTTGAACATGGTCTCCGGCTCCCAACCGATTTCTGCCTTGATTTTATCCGGAGCAATAGCATACCTTCTGTCATGGCCTTTCCGGTCCTCCACATAGGTAATCAGATCTGTGGTGACAAGCGCTCTTCTCGGATCGTTCTCCGGCAGCATTTCCTGCAGGGTTTCCAGGATAATATGAATAATCTCAATATTCTGCTTCTCATTATGGCCGCCAATGTTATAAGTCTCTCCCAACTTTCCGTGCTCCTGCACCATGTCAATCCCCTTGGCATGATCGTCCACATACAGCCAGTCCCGGACATTTTTCCCGTCTCCGTATACCGGCAGTTTCTTCCCCTGCAGCGCATTGTTGATAATCAGCGGAATCAATTTCTCCGGGAACTGGTACGGGCCGTAATTGTTGGAGCAGTTTGTAATGTTCGCTGGAAAATGATAGGTGTCAATATAGGATTTTACCAAAAAGTCAGAACTTGCCTTACTTGCGGAATAAGGGCTGTGGGGATCATAGGGGGTTGTCTCATAGAAATAACCGCCGTCCTCCTCCAGGGAGCCATACACTTCGTCGGTGGAAACATGAAGGAATTTCTTCCCCTCCAGAAACGTTCCGTCCTCTTTCTCCCAAGCCTCTTTGGCACAGTTTAACATCACTGCCGTTCCAAGCACATTGGTCTGAATAAAGACTTCCGGATTGCGGATACTCCGGTCCACATGGCTCTCCGCCGCAAAATGCACCACCCGATCAATGTCATTTTCCTTAAAAATCTTACGGATTGCCTCTTTGTCGCAAATATCCGCTTTCACAAAAGTATAATTTTCTCTGGATTCCACATCTTTCAGATTCTCCAGATTGCCGGCATAGGTGAGCTTGTCCACATTAATAATCCTGATTTCATTGTCATATTTGCGGAACATATATTGAATATAATTTGAGCCGATAAAGCCCGCCCCGCCTGTTACCAGATAAGTTCTCATAATGATTTCTCCTCTTTCATCATATTTACGTCGCATATAGTTTTATTAATACATTTATCTTAGGGATTCCATATAAGTCTTTAACGCATCTTTCCAGTCTGCCATTGTGTAGTCACTGGTTAATTTTATCATGTAATTTTCTAAAATAGAATAAGCAGGACGAGACGCCTGATTGGGATTACGCCGACGATATTCCTCTGTTGTCACCCGTTCTACCTGGGTGGATTTTCCTGCCAGCCGGAAAGTTTCTTCTGCCAGATCCGCCCAGCTACAACCTCCTTCACAAGTAGCATGAAACAGGCCGTAATTTTCTGTAGGCTCCAAAAAATGAATCATTTTCGCCAATTCTACGGCACTGGTAGGGTTCCCCACCTGATCCATCACCACGCTAACCTGAGCGTGAGTTTCTGACAGCCGCAGCATGGTCTTGATAAAATTCTTTCCGTCCCCATACAGCCAGGCAGACCGAAGGATAAAATAATGCTCCGCAAACTCTTTTACAAAATTCTCACCTTCCAGTTTGGTTTTGCCGTATGCGCTGGCAGGTCCCACCGGATCAAACTCCGTGTAAGGCCTGGTTCCGTTTCCGTCAAATACATAGTCTGTAGACACATGAACCAGCTTCGCTTTCACGTCAGAAGCGGCGATGCTTAAATTTCGTGGACCAATGGCATTAATCCGATATGCGCTGTCCCACTGCTGTTCGCACAAATCCACCGCCGTGTGGGCGGCACAGTTGATGATCACATCCGGCCTGGTTTCCCGCACCAGTTCCATGACCTGTGCAATATTTGTAATATCCAGGGCTGTGATTCCTTCTCCCGCCTGCACATCGGTATTGATAAATTCCACATTGTCTTTTTCGTATTCTTTGTTGATTGCTCTTCCAAGCTGTCCGTTGCAGCCTGTCACCAGTATTTTCTTCATGGTTTCCTCCATTGCCAATTTACAGCATTCTGTTTATCAGAAATAATATTCTCATAATAACTTCATCCAATGCATTCTGCCGGTACATGTTACGGTTCCAGAGAATCCGCAGCCTGCCTGGGAATTTCTCCGCCGCCAAAATCTGCTGCACCAGTCTGTCCTTTTCTCTGTCTCCCTGATACAACCTGGCAAACTCACTGAGCTGCCTCTTTAATTTACCCCGGCTTTTTTTCAGATAAGCTGCCTTGGACTGTACCTCTCCCCAGAATCCCCCTTTGGCTCCCACCACATTTCCCCCGTGCTGACGATAGAGGATATACGGATGGGAGTCAAATATCACCTTACCCACATAAGAAGCCGCTAAATACGTCCACCAGTCATGGAGAATGGCATATTCCGGCAGCCGTGCTGTGAGAATATCCGCCAGTTCCCGGTTCATCACCGCCGTACAGCCGGTACAGATACACTCCACCGCTGCATTCCCAAATCCCGGTTTCAGATTATGCCTGTTCTGCTTTTTCAAGGGGGCGAGGGTATGATCTACCAGAATTTTATTGCCGCAGTACAGAGCAGGGCCCGCCTCCTTTGCCAGTTTACGGACCGCCGCTTCCACCTTATGTTCCAGCCAAACATCATCCTGATCGCAAAATGCCACATATTCTGCATCTGACTTTTTCAACAGTTTAAAAAAACTCTTCGTTACGCCTATATTTTTCCCTGGAAAATATTTTATATGTTTATATTTCCCACTGTAATCTTCCAATATTTTCCTGGTGCCGTCCGTCGATCCGTCGTCGCGGATCAGAATTTCCAGATTCTTCCAACTCTGTTTTAACAGACTGTCCAACTGTTCTTCCAAAAATTGTTCTCCCTGATAGGCGGACAATAAAATCTGTACTTTTTCCTTTCCCGTCATATTCCTGTTATTCTCCCAAACCGCTTTCCACTGCCGTTACAACAGCATGGAGCGCTTCTTCTTCATCTTCGCCTTCACAGACAAATTCAATGGAATCTCCGGATTTGATGCATGCGCCCAGTACGCTTAACACACTTTTGGCGTTGGCTGTTCCTCCTTTAAAGTTAAATGTAATCAATGATTTGAATTTCACTGCTTCTTTACACAAAATTCCTGCAGGCCGCAGGTGCAGGCCCGTAGGGTTTTTAATTCTGACTTTCTGACTAACCATCCTCGTTCCTCCAATTACATTTTTCTCCGCTGACACCATCAGGGCTCCTCCAGGGCTTTCTGTGCTGTGGAGGAGTCGCTGACCATTGGGGATCCTCTCAGTTTTTTACCTTTTGGATGTTCTTCTGACCATCGGGGATCCTCCTAGTTTTTTGCCTTTTGGATGTTCTTCTGACCATCAGGGATCCTCCTAGTTTTTTGCCTTTTGGATGTTCTTCTGACCATTGGGGATCCTCCTAGTTTTTTGCCTTTTGGGTGTTCTTCTGACCATCAGGACTCCTCCTAGTTTTTTGCCTTTTGGATGTTCTTCTGACCATCAGGACTCCTCCCAGCTTTTTACCTTTTTGGAATACTCAATGGTAAGAGCTGGGTCCCTCCTCATGGTAAATGCTGGGTCCCTCCTCATGGTAAGAGCTGGGTCCCTCCTCATGGTAAACTAAAGCATATTCCTCATAATCAGGTCTGCCAGTTCTTTTGCGTCCTGATTGATCTCGCTTTGGTTCTTTCCTTCTATCATAACACGGACCAAAGGCTCGGTTCCGGAGGGCCGGATCAGCACTCTGCCTTCTCCTGCAAATTTCTGTTCCAGTTTCTGGACCGCCTGGGCGATTTCCGGATAATCCATAAAGCGCTCTTTCTTATGGTTCGGCACTTTGGCGTTTACCAGCGCCTGAGGCAACACTTCCATAATCTGGGAAAGCTGGGAAAGGGGTTCTTTCGTCTCTACCATAACTTCCAGCAGGTGCAATGCGCTGAGTAGCCCGTCTCCGGTGGTATTTTCATCCAGGAAAATAATATGGCCCGACTGCTCTCCGCCGATATTATATCCATTTTCTTTCATATTTTCCAACACATAGCGGTCTCCCACTTTGGTTTGTTCAATATGGATTCCCCGCTCTTTTCCCATCAGGGTAAAGCCCAGGTTACTCATTACAGTCCCTACGATGGTATCCTTTTTCAGTTTGCCATGCTCTTTCATGTAATTTCCGATAATCGCCATAATCTGATCGCCGTCCACCACATCACCGTTTTCATCCACGGCCAGCATACGGTCTGCATCACCGTCAAAAGCAATGCCGATATTTGCCTTCTCATAAACCACCCTGGCCCGCAGTTCATCCATATGGGTGGATCCGCAGTTGGCATTGATATTGGTGCCGTCAGGATTGATGTGAATTGCCACAAGATTGGCTCCCAACCCCTTTAAAGTCTCTACCGCAGTGTAATGGGAAGCGCCTTCGGCACAGTCCACTACAATCTTCAGGCCGCTTAAATCCAGGGGCATGGTTTTCTTCATGAAAAATACATATTCTTCTCTGGCGTCAAACCGATAGCTGATATTTCCGATTCCTGACCCAAGAGGCATGGCAACATCCCGCATGCCGTTTTTGATCAGGGCTTCTATCTCGTCTTCCAGTTCATCAGACAATTTATATCCGTCTCCGTTAAAAAACTTGATTCCGTTAAATTCCATCGGATTATGAGAAGCGGAAATCACAACACCCGCTTCTACTTTATGCTTCCGAACCAGATATGCAATGGCCGGCGTAGGCATGACTCCCATGTACACCGCATTCGCTCCTACGGAACAGATTCCTGCCATCAATGCATTTGCCAGCATTCCGCCGGAAATACGCGTATCACATCCTACGATAATCGTGGGCTGGTATGATCTCTCTTTCGTCAGCACATAGGCTCCCGCCTGCCCCAGCTTCATAGCCAGTTCAATGGTAAGCTCTGTACCAGCCACTCCTCTCACTCCATCTGTTCCAAACATTCTTGCCATAATTTCCTCCATTCCGCGTCTGTCTTTCTTCTGCTCAGGCGCACATCCTTTCCCCGCCGTCTTTGGCGCTTTTTGTCTATTTGGGCGCAAACTCTTTAATTGCTGTCTCTGACGCTTCTGTCTGCACTATCCCTATTATTTCCATTTTCATCATTATTACCATTATTTTCTTCCCGGTCCTCAGAATCTCCGACATTCTCCTGCGTCTCATCCTGCTCCGGTTCCGGTTCTGCATTCTTATCCTCAATGGTAATCTGAACTCTCGCAGCCTCCTGTGCTTCAAACTGTTCGCCCGGCAGCGTAATTGTCAGTTCTACCGTGTGGCTGCCCGGTTCCAAACCCGTAACATCAATGGAAGCGCCGATATTCCCGATTTCCAAAGTATCCATATATTCCTTCAGGGCCCGGACAGAAACCGGTACGGAACTTCCGCTGTAAGTCAGCTCATAATCCTGGCCCAACCCGGTAACCTGAATCTTCTCCACTGGAACATTGAAGACCTTGCTTTCTTTCTGTTCAATCAATACCTGCACTACAATCTGATTGGTTGTATCATCCACCAGAGACACGCCTGCTTCTGCCAGATAAGGCGTGATATCAATAGAAACCTCTCTCTCTTCCCTTGCTCCGTCTATATTAATCACATCTTCCGGAATATTGATGGCGCTGATACTGTTCAAGACCTCCGCCTCTCCCTTAATTAACACGGAATCCGGCGCATATTCCAACCCCCGGTACTCATAACCCTCTGCCGGCGTTCCGCTGACCTGACACCGGATGGGCACGCTTTTGGTTCCAAGTATATTCGCCCGGATTGTCACTGCACTCTGATTCATTTCCAGAAGGTCCGACGTTATGGGCTTATTGTCTTCATCATACAGCGTTGGAATCACATTATCTGATACGTCGCTGGATACGCCGTCCACATTAATCGCAGCTGATACACGGCTGATTCTGGACACAATAGACTCAGGGCCCGAAATATTCAATAGATTCGGCGTCACTTCCACATCTCCAATGGCACAGCCCTCTGCCGGCGTTCCTATTGCCTCCGCAGTAATCACAAACTTCTGTTCTGACAAATCTTCCAGGGTGATCTGCAGATTCACCGTTCTCTGATTGATGGTAATATATCTGTCATATTTTCGGGCGCTGATTTCTATCGGAACCAGCTTGGTATCTCCGTCCTGCCTTAAATCCAACTGGCTTAAATCTGCAGTTACATTGAAATCATCCCCGCTCATTTTCTCCACATAACTTCTCGGACCGGTAATATAAAACACCGCAATATCTGTCTCTCCTACCACATCGGGCACTTTTCCCATCTCGGCAACCACATCTTTATTGAGAATTTCCACAGAAACAGAAAAAGTCTTAGTCATATCCGGATCCGCCAGTTTCACCACAACCATCCACAGAACAATGGACAAGAGAATGGACAGAACCTTCAGTCCGGCATTATTCACCAGATGCTTTATCATTTTCCTGAACATTCTTCATCCTCCTTTTCCACAGTTTGAATCTCGCCACGTCCATTGCGCCTTTTCGGATGAAATTCAATTTTCCTTTCAAATACTCTGCATCCACATTCCGATATAATTCTCCGCCAATGGCGATAGAAACATTCCCGGTTTCCTCCGACACTACAATCGTTAAAGCGTCGCAAACTTCACTGATCCCCACTGCCGCCCGGTGCCTGGTTCCAAGCTCCTTGCTCAGCCCCATATTGTCAGAAAGGGGCAGATAACAGGTGGCTGACACAATCCTGTCTCCCCGGACAATAATGGCTCCGTCGTGCAGCGGAGTATTATGCTCAAATATATTAATCAAAAGCTGACTGGAAACAAGGGAATCCAACGCAATTCCGGTTCTCTCAAATTCCCCCAGAACCACATCCTGTTCCACCACAATCAAAGCTCCTGTCTTTACCTTTGCCATCTCATAAGTTGCTTTCACAATCTCATTGGTCACACGTTCACTGAACCGTTCCTGATTCTTCTGAGAATCAAAGGAAAACAGCGACGTAATAAAGTTTTTCTGTCCAAGCTGCTCTAAAGCCCTGCGCAGTTCCGGCTGAAATACGATGATAATTGCAATTGCAATTACATTGATGGTCTTTCCTGCAATCCATAGAATATTGTTCATCTGAAAGATCGCGCAGACCAACACAAAAACCAGCACCACAATAATTCCTTTCAGTAAGTTCCAGGCCCTCGTCTGCTTAAACCACACCAAAATATTGTAAATCAGGAATGAAATTATGATAATTTCCGCAATATCCGTCTTGGTAATATTGTGGCTGTCTACCCAAAACAGATATTTTGATGCAAAAGAACTTAACGCCGCCAACAAATCCTCTATCATACTTTCATCCCCTTCCCGCTTTCAAATATTCCGTCATATTTTTCATCTACTTTTTATTTATTTTTATTTAATTTAATTTATTTTTATTCTTACCTGCTTCTTTCAGGATCCTAATCCAGTAAATCCTGATCAATATCAAGTTCCTCCGCCAGTTCCCTGCGTCCTACTGTAGTCCGCTTCCCAGGTGTAATCCTCTTCACCCGCTTTTCCTTCTTAGCCACAAATACTTTTGGAACAGCTTTTACAAAATAATAATACTCATCATCTTCAAATTGTACCCGTTCCACTCTGGAATAATCCAGATTATAGAAAAAGAATTCCAAAACCAGGCAAACTCCCATGGAAATCAAAATGCCCACGAAAACCCACAGTATCTTATCCGTCAAATCCAACAGAATGTATCCCAGCAGAAAAATAATCAGCTCCAGTACATTTCCCACAACCATGGCAACTCTCCAGGCATGGCTGATGGCCTGACGGCGAATCAGATATACTGTCAGAGATGTAATCAAAAATGCCGCCAATACCAGGTACATCTCCCTATTTCCGGTAAATATTTTCAGCGCTGCCGTAAATTTGGCAAGCCCCTCTGTCTCTTCTGTGGAAGTAAAATTCACCAGATTATCCTGCACCCCCTTGAGATAATAATAAGTAACAGTCCCGCACAATACTGAAAAATATGCAGAAGGTCCCCGCAACATTCCTACTGCTGCAGGCATTACCTGGGGCACTTGGAAAAAACAGAGCACTGCGGTTAAAATTGCACTGAAACCATTTTTCGGCGCAAACTTTCCATACATAAACAGCAGCAGTAAAAACAGGCACAGCCCAATGGCACATGCTTCCAATGATACGGCTGATAAATGCAGCAATATCAGGCCGCAGGCCAGCGCCGCCATAGCATTGATTGGGAAAAACGCACATAACAGGGACAGAAGCAATACTGCCGCAGGCTGATTCAGCTTTTCCATATAACCAATGTTACCATTAATAATGGAAAAAACCACCAATCCCAGAACAAACTTGAGTCCTGCTGCTACATACAGCTCATATTTACCATAAAATGTCCGCAGTTTCTCCCTCATTTCCAACAAACCTGTCATTTCCAATCCTCCAAAGGCTGTAATCTTTCTTCCTTCTCCTGAAGCTTCTCTACTTTCTTCAGAGCGGCATAATATCTTCTCATGCTGGCGGTGGCCCTTTTATAACGTCTGGTATACACCGCATAGGCAATCACCTGATAGGCGCAAACAAATACAGCATATTTTATCAGGATGGAAACACCCAGTTCCGGCAAATCCCTGCCATTTAACAAGTCTGTTATTTCATCCATTTTGTATATAATCCAGCACAAAAACAAAATGCCAAAAGATATTGTGGAAGTAATAAATGTCTTCATCATCTCATAGCTTACATAATCCTTCCGGTAAAACTGTCTGATGGGCATATACTCTTTGCCCTCGCCCTCCTCATATGAGGCCAATTTCGTCATAAGGCGAATTCTTTCTTCATTTAACATATGTGCACCGTCCATTTCCCGAAATTAATCAGCCTTATTATAGCACACATTTACCGTCAAGGAAAGTCTTTCCCATTATTAATACAAGGCAGAATACCTGCCCTGAACAAAGATGCTCTTTGATACTTCCTGTCCATGAACAGTATATTCTGCCCGCCGTTTTAATTATCCAAAAACCTCATTCTGTCTTTCGTGCTTGTATTCTTCTTAGGAGCCACGCTTCCAGTGGGACGCTTCAGGGCGCCGGAAAGTTCATTCTGAAGATTTGCCCTGCATTTATCACAGAATCTTCCGGTTAAAACCTTCCCTCCGCATGCTTCGCATTCCAGGGTAATCTGGGATTCCTCTGTAAAAGTGAGACGTTCCTCTCTTACCCACTGCTTAATCTGTTTCACAGAGACATCATTCGTCTCAGCAATTACATTCAGCGGCGCTTTGGGGTTTTCTCTCAGAAATTCTTTTACCTGCTGAAACTTGTCTTCCAGCTCCGCCATGCATCCCGGACATAAATGCGGTCCCTGCAGATAATTAAAAAGTCTTCCACAACCTTTGCAATTCCTTACTTCCATATCCTTTTCCTCCTAATATCCTCTGCCGATGCTGATGCTCAGGCAGTATACCCTCACTGCCCCGGCCTGCTTTAACTCCTTTGCCGCCTCGTTCATCGTACTTCCAGTCGTATAAATATCATCTATTAGTAAGATATGGTCTAATTGTACCTTATTTGCCCTGGTTTTAAAAGCCCTTTTCAGATTATTTTTCCGTTCTTCGTCATTTAATTCTTTCTGCGCCCTGGTGTCTCTGACTCGGAGCAGTAAATGGCTGTAAACAGGTATCCCCAATTCTTTTCCTACCTGCCTTGCAACCAGATCTGCCTGGTTAAAACCCCGCTGCCTCAGCCGTCTCCGGGAAAGTGGTATGGGAATGATTGCCTGAATCCTGCAACGCCTGATCCAACCGCCATAAATACGCGCCAGTTCTCTGCCGTAATACCTGGCATATTCCCGGCGGTTATGATATTTAAACCGGTACAGGGAGTCTCTCACTGTGCCCTTGTAGACCCACAGAGCCTTTCCCTGAACATACTCCCAGTTCCTCCGGCTGCAGTCGTAGCAGTATTCTTCCCGTTCATCCTCCAAAGGCTTGCCGCATTTCTGACACACCGGCTCTTTCACATACTCCTGTCTGTCAAGGCACTCACTGCATACCTGTTCCGGAGGAAGAAATACGGAATGAAACAATATTCCATCACAAAATGGGCATCTTGGCGGAAATAACAGATGTAACAAACTTTCTTTTACTATTTTCAATTTTATATGTGCGAAAAAATTCTCTCAGCAGACTTTATACTATCACACTTCCCGGCCGGTTTCCATAAATTTTTTCTTAAGAATTCCTAAAAAGTATTATTTTTCCGGAAAGCAGTTTTTACTTCGGCAGTTATATTACTCCGGCGGTTAAATATTGCAGTTTTTACTTGTCTGAATTTCCATCTGCCACGTTGTGCCCGATAAAGCGGGGCAGACCCTCATCAATCGTTGCAACCCTCGCTACAACCCATTCTTCCGCCTTGCAGATGAAAATTTATCCTACGTAAAATTCTGCGATATTTAACCGCCGGAGTAATACTCAAGAGCATACTTATTTGCCAAATGATTTGCGCCTCTTTTTGAAATAGTGAAAACTTATTGGCAAATCATTTCTCTCACGGGTATCAATACCGACATTTTTACTTATATAAATTTTGCGGACATTGCACTGCCGGAATAATAGCTGCCTTTAAAATTCAGAAAAGCTGTATTAGGGAATTTTCTTTTCATCAGCCTACCTTCTGTAAATTGCACTGTTTTTTTCATATTCAGCCAGCAAAGGCGGTTCACCCCAGGCATTTTTCCCGTCGCTCTCTTTCATTGCTACAAAAAGAATCATAAAATTACCAATTACCAGCGGGGATAATAAAACACATACATTCAGACACCAGGCAGCATACCCTGCATCATGGAATCTTTTCAGCGTCAAAAGATACATATAAATAGCCTGAAACAACTTAACTCCCAAAAATACCGCCAAAAATAACACATTCATTTCAAATGACTGCCAACAAGCAAACAATAAAACATCCAAAAGACCAAAAAACAATACGGCCGAAAACCAGGCAACCCAGTAATCAACTCTGGAAATCCTTGTGATATCCCGTTTAAAACATTGCAGTAACATTGTCATTCACCTTCCCTTCTTTGACTGCACCGCAGCATATGAAACCTAATGATTTCTTTCAATTCCCCTCTGCTCCCCCTGAAAGTTCCTGTTTTCATTATATTCCACAATAACGCTTTTGTCCATCATAAAACAAACCCACAGCAGCAAGGACTTACTATGAAAGCCCTTGGATTCCATAGTAGGATGGCCATGCGGCCCGTCAAACGGCAGGCTGAGCATGATGGGAGTTTCCTATGAAAGAAAAAAGAACACCTCCTAAATCAGAGATGTCCTTTTTTCTATTTTTTAAGAAAGCATCATACGGTCATTGGAAAACTCCCCGCCGCTGGCTTCTTCAAACTTGGCCAGCAAATCTGATACTTTAAGTCGTTTCTTTTCTTCTCCTGACACATCATAGATGATCCGGCCCTCATGCATCATAATCAGGCGGTTGCCCAGACGAATGGCGTCTTTCATGTTGTGGGTAATCATCAATGTGGTCAGATGATCTTTATTTACAATTTCTTCTGTCAAATCCAGAACTTTTTTCGCTGTTTTCGGGTCCAGGGCCGCTGTATGCTCATCCAACAGCAGCAGCTTCGGTTTTTCCAGCGACGCCATCAATAAGGTTAACGCCTGTCTCTGCCCGCCGGACAAAAGACCCACCTTAGATGTCATCCTGGTTTCCAGGCCAAGCTCCAGCGCCCTTAACTTCTCTTGGTAAACCTCTCTTTCCTTCCCGGTAATGCCCCATCCCAGAAAACGTTTTCTGCCTCTGCGGGCGGCAATGGCCAGATTTTCCTCAATGTTCATATCCGCCGCTGTGCCTGTCATGGGGTCCTGAAACACTCTGCCCAGATATTTTGCACGCTTATGCTCCGGAAGCTTTGTCACATCAATGTCGTCTATGAGAATTTTCCCCTGATCCACCGGATACACGCCGGCAATCATATTCAGAATTGTGGATTTCCCGGCGCCGTTTCCGCCGATAACCGTAACAAAGTCTCCTTCATTCAAAACCAGGTCAATGCCGTTTAAGGCCCTTTTTTCGTTGATAGTTCCCGGATTGAATGTTTTATATACTCTTTCAACTTTAAGCATCTGCCTTTCCTCCCTTCCTGCCTGTCTGAGCAAAATATTTGCTCTTCAAATGAGGAATTGCAAGGAACAGAGCCACAATCAGAGCGGAAAACAGTTTCAGGTCATTGGTGGACAGGCCAAGCTGCAGCACAATGGCAATCACAATGTAATAAGCAATCGCACCTAGAACAGCCGCCAGCATCCGCAGGGCAAAATTGTGGAAGATCTTTCCGAATACCACTTCGCCAATAATCACCGCCGCCAGGCCGATTACAATAGCTCCCCGGCCCATATTGACGTCTGCGCTTCCCTGGTACTGGGCATACAGCGCGCCGGAAATGCCCGCCAGCCCGTTGGAAATTACCAACCCCAGCACTTTCTGGGTACTGGTGTTAATCCCCTGGGCTCTTGCCATATTCTGGTTGCAGCCCGTTGCCCGGACTGCCGCGCCAAGCTCTGTCCCAAAAAACCAGTACAGGATCATTGTAATAACCAAACAACAGATTCCTGCGGTGATGCATGCCTCCTGAATATAGCGGAGACTTACCAGAAGTTCAAACTGATCGACACTGACCGCCTGATTGGATTTTCCAAGAATCCGCATATTAATGGAATACAGCCCTAACTGTGTCAAAATTCCGGACAGAATGGGGGGAATACCGAACACAGTGTGAAACAGGCCGGTGGCAAGTCCCGCCAACATTCCGGCGCCGAATGCCATTACCATTGCCAGATAAGGGTTCATCCCTCCCACAATGCACATTACAGCCACCGCCCCGCCGGTGGCAAGGCTGCCGTCCACCGTCAGATCCGCATAATCCAATACTTTATAAGTGATATATACGCCAATTGCAAGAATTCCCCAAATCAAGCCCTGGGCTACAGAGCCGGGGAGTGCATTTAACAGTGCTTCCATTTTATTCCTCTCCGATTACTGCCATGTCGGAAGGCATTTCCATTTTCAGGGCTTCTGCCACTTCCGCATTGTATTTTTCAACCACCTCATCTGCATACTGAATGGGCATTTCTGCAGGTTTCTTGCCCTCTGTAAGAATCTCATATGCCATAACTCCTGCATTGTAGCCAATGTTGTAGTAAGAGATGCTCAGGGTTGCAAGTCCGCCTCCGGCACACATATTTTCTTCGCCGCAGATTACCGGAATTCCTGCCGGAACTGCAACGTTTTTCACGCCTTCAATATTGTTTGCAATGGTATTGTCTGTGGGAATATAAATCACGTCGCATTCTCCTACAGCCTTAGTAATTACCTGCTGAATATCGTTGGAATCTGCCACGGTATATCTCTCATGGGAAATTCCTTTGGCATCCAACGCCTCTTCCGCTTTTTCTGCCTGGAACACAGAATTGGCTTCTGCGGAACAATACATAATTCCCACCTTATCTGCATCCGGAACCAATTTTACCAGAAGCTCTATCTGCTGGTCAATAGGAGCCAAATCAGAGGTTCCTGTCACATTTCTTCCCGGAGCGTCATTGCTGTCCACCACGCCGGCTTCCACAAAATCTGTCACGGATGTCCCAATAACGGGAATATCCGCTGTGGCTGCCGCACATGCCTGAAGGGCCGTGGTAGCGTTTGCCATAATTAAATCTACATTGTCGTTCACAAATTTTGTTGCGATGGTTGCGCAGTTAGGCTGCTCTCCCTGGGCATTCTGATAATCAAATTCCACATTTCCTTCGCCCAGCTTTTCCACCAGCGCTGCCTTGAAGCCCTCAGTTGCAGAGTCCAATGCCTGATGCTCCAGCTGCTGGCAAATGCCGATTTTGTAAACCTTGCCGTCTGTACTCTCAGTTCCGGATGCATCCTCTTTCTCCTCTGAATCAGCTTCTGCGGCTGCATCTTCTTTCTCTGTGCCGTCTTCCGCTTCTTTGCTGTCTCCGGATTCCTGGCTTTCAGACTTCTTAGCCGAATCGCCGCCTACTGTGCCGCAGCCTGCCAAAACGGAAGCTGCCATTGCCATGGATAATACAAGCGCCATTATTTTTCTTTTCATGAATCTTTCCTCCCTATACTTTAGCGCATAAATGCGTTGATACCCTACAGTATAGCATTGAATTCGAAAAAAGGCAAGAACTGTTTTCCGTTCCTGCCTTTTTCAAAATCATGAAACTGTCTATTGCAACCTGTCTTTCAGTCCGGTATAGCGTTTCTGTTCACTGACATTTGCGATCATTTCCTGAAAAGTTCGGTCATTTCCCACAATTGTGACACATTTCTTGGCCCGAGTCACCGCAGTATACAAGAGATTGCGGTTCATAAGCATTTTCGGACCTGTCAGCAGCGGAATCACCACAGCCGGATATTCGCTGCCCTGAGATTTATGTATGGTAATGGCATAAGCCAGCTCCAGCTCATCCAGTTGTTTAAAGGAATATTCCACCATCCTTCCCTCGTCAAACTCCACCGTCATTGTTTCCTGGTAAGCGCTGATGCTTCGGATGATGCCTGTATCTCCATTAAAGATGCCTGTCCCCTTATCAATGGCCAGCCCGTATTTGCTGCGTATCTCCCATTCCAACTGATAATTATTCTTCACCTGCATCACCTTATCGCCTTCGCGGAAGGTAACGCCGCCATGCTCCCGTTCTTCTTTTCCCCTTTCCGGCGGGTTCAGGTACTGCTGTAAAATTCCGTTCAGCCGTTCCACCCCCAAAAGTCCCTTGCGCATAGGCGTCAGCACCTGAATGTCAAAAGGTTCCGCATCTACAAATTTGGGCAGTTTCTGCCGAATCAACTGAATGACAACACTGATAATCACATTGGCGTCAAACCGTTTCAGGAAAAAGAAATCCATGCTCTTATTATCCAGAATCACTTCCTCTCCCCGGTTAATCTTATGGGCATTTACAATAATATCGCTTTGCGCCGCCTGCCGGAAAATCTTATTCAGCCGCACCACATGAAATTGCTCGGATTCAATCATATCTTTCAGGACACTGCCCGGCCCTACGCTTGGAAGCTGGTTCACATCTCCAACCAAAATCAGCCTTGTGCCTGCCGCCACTGCCTTCAACAGCGCATACATCAGAGAAATGTCCACCATAGACATCTCATCAATAATAATCACATCAGTTTCCAGAGGGTTTTGTTCATTCCGCTCAAATCCTGCATTTCCTTCCATTCCGCCGTTTAATTCCAGCATCCGGTGAATGGTGCGGGCTTCAAATCCGGTGGTTTCACTCATCCGCTTGGCCGCCCGCCCCGTAGGCGCCGCCAGAAAAATATCCATTCCTTCCAGTTCAAAATACCGGATAATGGTATTGATTGTGGTTGTCTTTCCAGTTCCAGGACCTCCGGTAATTACCATGAGCCCGTTGGTTACCGCTTCTTTCACCGCTTCCGCCTGAAGTTCATCCAGCTCCATACCGGTATCCTGCTCAATCCTCCGGATCCGTTCCCGTATTTCAATCTCCGGCACATCATAGGCCAAATCAAGCTGCTTTAACATAGCTGCCGTATTTGCCTCCATATAATAATAAGGGGATGCATAGATATACTGACTGTCCTCTGCCGTTTTATGCCCGAGATCATCCTTCTTCTCCAAATGATTCTCCATCCCGCCTGAAAGAATGGAAGCCTGCCGGCAGGTCTTCTGACTCCCAGATTTAATCACCACTTTCTTGTCAATGGCAAGATTCATATAATGCTTCTCAATATGCTCTGAATCCACTCCCAGCAATTCACTGGCCCTCCGGGTCAGCAGTTCTGCCGGCAGGCAGGTATGCCCCTCCTGTGCGGACTGCATTAAGGTATACAGAATTCCGCTTCGGATGCGGAAATCAGAATCGGTGTGGATTCCAATTCTGGATGCAATCTCATCCGCAATTCGAAAACCCACACCTTGAATGTCATCTGCCAGCCGGTAAGGATTTTCCTTTAAAATCCCGTACACCTCCTGGCCGTATGCTTTATAAATTTTAGCTGCCAATGTCTGGGAAATGCCGTACTGCTGCAGGAAAATCATTGCCTGGCGCAGCTCCCGCTTTCCCTCCACCTGCTCTGCAATCTCCATTGCTTTCCGCTGGCTGATTCCTTTCACCTCTGCCAGCCGTTCCGGTTCTTCCTCTATAATCCGAAAGGTGTCTTCTTTAAACTTCCTGACAATTCTGGCCGCTAACGCAGCGCCGATTCCTTTCACAGCGCCGGAACCCAGATACCGTTCCATAGAATCCACATCCTCCGGCGGCTTTACCCGGAAAGAACTCATTTTAAGCTGCTGCCCGTAAGAAGGATGCGTGGCGTATTCTCCGGTCACCTCCAGAAATTCTCCTTCGCTGACTCCATGAAAAATTCCCACACAGGTAATTTCTTCTCCTTCACAGGACAGATTCAGCACAGTATATCCATTCTCTGTATTCTGAAAAACGATATGTTCCACATATCCTGTCAACGTTTCCACTGCATTACTCCATACCGTAATTGCGCTTCATCTGCTCATAAAGAATCTGGGCTATCCCAAGCCCGCCGCTTTCTGACGCCTGTTCCGCGAAAGACTGATTCATCTGCTCTTTGTAATAATCCTGAAGCTGCTTCGTAGAGGCGGAAACATTATCCTTTGACTCCGGAACCATTCTCTGCATTGCCTTAAACATCTGCTCGATAAAATAGGATTCAAAGTCTTTACACACTTCCATCAGTTCATCATCTGTGGCCTCAGATAAATCGGATTTCAATGTTTCTTCCAGTTTACTTGTAGAAGTGGATGCAGTATCCATATTATAATTGCTGTAACTCGAGTTAATTGAATTTAAATCAAGGCTCATATCCATCCTTCTTTCTCATTGCTTCCGCTGATTTGCCTGAATCATAACAGGCTCAGCATTTCCATTGCTCTGCCTGAATTGCAACAGGCTCAATCTTTCCACCGCTCTGCCTGAATCACATTATTACGGCCTCTACCGTTTCAATTGATTTGCCTGGCCCAGCATGTCATCCGCCGCCTGAATTGCCTTGGAATTCATCTCATAAGCTCTCTGCGCCACAATCAGGTTCACCATCTCATCTGCAACCTGAACATTGGAGCCTTCCACATATCTCTGGCGCACCTCGCTTCGGATCAGATTGGCAGTATTGGCCTCATTCAATGCTTCTCCGGAAGCGTCTGTCACTGCCAGAAGGCTGTTGGACAATTTCTCAAGGCCTGCGGGATTGCTGAACTGATACAAACCGATATTTGCCACATTCACAAAATTCCCGTTGCCGTCCAGATAACCGAATGCCCCTTCTGTTGACACCTGTATCTTACTGCTGCTTACATCTCCCGGCATGGTAATGGGATTTCCCTCTGCATCCAGCACCGGATAACCGTCTGCTGTTACCAGAGTCAAATCACCGTTGTTTCCTACACTTAATTTAAAATCACCGTTTCTGGTATAGTATGTATTTCCGTCTGCACCCCTTACGGAAAAAAATCCGTCTCCTGCAATTGCCATGGAGGTATAGCTTTCACTGGAAAGCATAGAACCCTGAGTGAAATTGGAGGTAATGGACGCTACCCTGGCGCCAAGTCCCACTTGCGCTGAAATTGGCTTGTTCTCTCCGTTTGCAGTGGTGGTTCTGGTCTGTAATGTTTGATATAACAGAGATTTGAATTCTGTTTTTTCTGTTTTGTATCCCGCTGTATTTACGTTGGACAGATTATGGGCAATGGTGTCCACGGCTGTCTGTTGGGAAATCATGCCGGACGCTGCCGACCATAATGATCGCATCATAATTTATTCCGCTCCTTCCTATGCTTTGCCGATGTTATTTACAGCTTTTTCCAGTGTTTCATCTATGGACTGAATGATTTTCTGATTTGTCTCATATGCTCTGGAAATTGTGATCATTTCCACCATTTCTGAAATTACATTCACATTGGACATCTCCAGAGTTCCCTGTATCACCTGAGCGTCAGATGCCTGCACCTGACCGCCATCCACCAAATCATACATATTCTCGCCGTATTTTGCCAGATAATTATAATCTGCAAAATCTACAACTCCAACCTGGCCTACCAACACGTTATTCTGATAGAGATTGCCGTTCTCATCCACCTTCAGCTCCACATTGGGATCAATCTGTATGTATCCGGCCTGACCCGGATTGCCTGCCTGGGCTGCCGCCTGATTCAGCACGAAGTCTCCGTCTTTGGTCATCAGATATCCTTCTCTGCTGACAGTAAAAGCGCCGTCCCTGGTATATTTCACGGAAGTTTCACCAGCCTTATTTGTAAAAGAAATTGCAAAAAATCCGTCTCCATCCAATGCCAAATCATAGACATTATCTGTTACACGGAAAGATCCCTGGCCATAATCCGTATAGCATTCTCCAATCTTAACCCCCAGGCTTACATCTCCCAACCCTCTGGGAAGGCTCATTGCTGAGGTATCCTTAATCTTAATTGCCAAAGTCTCGTCGAAGGACTGCGAAGTTGACCCTTCTTTTTTGAATCCGTTCGTAGCAGAGTTTGCCAGATTGTTTGTCAGCACATCCAACCTGTTCTGCTGGTTTAACATCCCTGTATACGCAGTATATAACCCTTTTACCATAATTTCTGCTCCTTTGCTGCTGCGTCTCTTATGCGTTCCCTTATTATACTCACGAGCATACTTATTTGCCAAATCATTTGCTTTTTTCCTCAAAGCTATGAACGATCTTCCGGCAAATGATTTCGCTCACGGGTATATAATATTCTCCTGCCTCATACACCGTTCCAAAAAGCGCCTGACTTATACAAAGCCTTTAATCCTCCATCGGTTTACCGGATAAAAATTCCACATATTTGCCTGTTCCGATAGCGACACAGGTCATTGGCTCCTCTGCTGTCATGGTATTAATTCCGGTTCTGTCCTCAATCAGCTCTTCCAGTCCCCGAAGCAGCGCCCCGCCTCCGGTCAGGATAATTCCCCGATCCGCCACGTCAGCCGCCAGTTCCGGCGGAGTCTTCTCCAGTACGCTGTGTACCGCCTCTACGATCTGAAGGGTCGCTTCTCTCAGTGCCTCTTCTGTTTCCTCGGAAGATACGGAAACTGTCTTGGGAAGTCCTGTTACAAGGTTGCGCCCACGTACATCCATGGTATCATTCTGCGCCAACGGGAAACAGGTTCCGATCTTAATCTTAATATCTTCAGCAGTTCTCTCACCAATCAGAAGGTTATGCTTCTTTCTCATATATCGGACAATTGCCTCGTCAAAATCATCCCCGGCAATCTTAATGGAAGTGCTTACCACAGTTCCGCCCAGGGAAATCACTGCAATATCAGCAGTTCCTCCTCCGATATCCACAATCATATTGCCGCACGGCTTGGAAATATCCACGCCGGCGCCGATTGCCGCTGCAATGGGTTCTTCAATAATGGAAACTTCTCTTGCGCCTGCCTGATAGGTAGCGTCCTCCACTGCCTTCTTCTCTACCTCCGTTACGCCGCTGGGCACGCATACGCTGATTCTGGGTTTGCGGAAGCTTTTCTTTCCAAGGGCTTTCTGTATAAAGTACTTTAACATTTTTTCGGTCACTGTGTAGTCAGAAATAACCCCCTGACGCAAAGGTCTTACAGCAACTATGTTTCCAGGCGTCCTTCCCAGCATCAGACGGGCCTCTTCGCCAATTGCTTTTATTTTGTTGGTATCCCGATCAAACGCTACCACAGAGGGCTCTTTGAGCACTACGCCCTTTCCCTTTATATATACAAGGATACTTGCGGTTCCCAGGTCAATTCCAATATCTGTCGCCATCGTTTGGTTCCCCTTTCATTTCTCTATCTGAATATTATAAAACATAATAACTCTATTTTTCCATATACATTTACATTATATACAATCACAGAGAATTTTCAAAGCATTTTTTTGTAAAATCCAAAAAAACATCTATTATTAACTTTTTCCATGTTTTTCCTTATTAAAGTTTATGGATTTTTTATAATCTTTCTCTGCTTCTCTGTATTTTTCTCCCTTTAGCGCCTGAATATGCTGTAAGCATCCTCTTCGTTAACGTTCAAAGCGGCCAATCCTAATAGAGGTTAACGGCATATACCCACACTGCATGAATTGATATAAAAGCATAAATGCCCAACACAAGGCCGTTGTAGTATTCTCTCTTTATCTCCAGCTTTATTTTGCCCTTTATCTTATCCAGCGCCTTTTTACTTCCCATGGAATACAGCGCTGGGAACATTATCGGCGCAATATAACGGTACTGGCATCCCCCAATTGTATTTCTTCCCACCGGCGTAAAGGCAACATACATAGACGTAGCCACCAGACAGAGGATGCCGAATGACAACACATATGTTACAATCCTTGGAAGCATCGTAACCTTTAAGTCATATTCATTTTTGTCTGTAAAGGCCGTCGCTGCCAAAGTCACCACCGCAAGAGCTGAAAACGCCGTAGGCTGCAGATTCGTCAAATACTGCAGGTTCGAAAAATGATGGACTGCAGATTTCAGAGACACATAATCCACCAGAAACCCTAATAATGTCTTTGTATATTCCCATGGATGGGAGAAAATATAAGAAACCTGTCCCATAGCGTCAACGCCTTCTCCGCCGCGCGTATCCTGAATGGACCCCGGCGAAACAAACATCAAGGCTAACTTGGCGCATACAGCAACTGACACGCATATTACCGCAGCTAACATTAGTTTCCGCTGTTTCGGACTGACGAACTTCTCCTTCGGCATGAACAAAGTCAGCAGCGCCAGCGGAATATATAACATCTTAGGGCCTACGCCGATAACAAAAGCAGCCAGCATACAAATCCATTCCCGGACGGTCATTTTTTTCTCCGGCTGCTGCAATTCTCCGAAAAAACAACAGAAGCCATACAGAAGCCATGCGGTAATCCATTGATCATAAGAATAGGAAGAAGCCATGAAAATGTTAAATGGAATCAACGCAACAGCTGCTGCCAGAATCTTTCCAGACTTTAGTTTACGGATAGCAAGAAATACTAAAACAGCATAAAACAGCAGATTGAACCAGCGCCCCAGCATAAACGTCATATGGTAAGGCAGTGAAATCAGCCGCCCCAGCCAGAGGCCAAACGCGGCCGGCAGATAACAGAGATTTCTGTAACGCGGCCAGAATCTTCCTGGCAGGGTCTTTTCCTTAACATGATACAGCTGGTCTACTTTCCGATAAGTTGCCTTTTGGCTTTCCCTGTCATAATTCTTATGTTCCAGCGCCGTCGTCAAGTAACATTTTTTGTCAGCATAATAATATTCCGCTTTTGTCACATCAGGATTTATCACGTGGGACTGCACCATGGAACAATTGTAATGCCATTCATCATCCCAGGAGATTCCGGTGCTGGCAGGAACCACTCCCGCATAGAGAGTTCCCACACTGAGGATGACTGCCAGAGCTGCTGTTTCCGCCTTTTTCGCAACAATATCGCGAAAACATACCATGCATGCGAAAAGCTCCAGCGTCACAAAAATCACCGCATACCTTCCCCAGAAGAAACTGTCCTTCCCGTAAAACAGAAAAGCAAGAATCCGTTCAAACCCAAATGCCAATACTGCCGCAGCTGCAAGAATGACTGCCAGTTTCCTGAAATCTTTATTCTTAGCCCACTTCATTTAATTTTTCTCCTTTGAATAAAACGAATCTATAGATTTACAAACAAACCGAAACAAACCTTCATATCTTCTCCCTGCCCTTATCCCTTGATCAGTTTTCGGACCCTGTCCCTAATCCTTTCTTTTACATTTAGCTTATCCATCAGCAAATCTGCCGTTTTCCCTTCCAAAATGCTGATTTTATAAGAAACCTCTATCTGACGTTTCCCCTGCGGAATTTCTCCTATGATAATCTTTGGATCTATATTGTCAAATAAATAGCAATTTTTCTCAATTTCAAGCCCGGTGGCCACATAGGGCACAGAGGAACCATCCTCCCACTGCAGCTCTATATCCCTCAGTATACAGGCGCTGAAAGCCGGATCCACTGAAACTCCCCTGGTTCCTTTCGGCAATGAAATTTTACAGCACATATGATCTTGAAATATCTGGTCAATAAAGTAAGAATTTTCCTCCGAAAATCCCTGCCCTGTATCCAGATACACCTGCATCCGCCTGCGTTCCGCCTCCTGCATGATCCCTCTCAAAGGAAACGCCGCCTTTCCAAACGTATTGTAAAGGTCGCATATGGAAAGATAACCGCCGCTTTTATACCTCTGGAAATTCTGTTCCATTGCTGCATAAATCCGCTGAAGTTCCCCGCTGACGCCAAAATATTCATAAAACCCGCAGAAAGATTTTCCAGTTTCCTGCGCTGTTTTTTCTTCGAAGCCGGCCTTTGGATGCATCTTGGCATATTCCTTTACATATTCTCCCAATATTCCCCGTCTGGCTGCACCTTCTACATAATAATGGAGCGCACGGTATACAATGAATCCCACAGGAATCGGAAAGAAAAAGGTCCATTCATAATCCAGCACATGGTATTTTTCTTCCCCATTCAACAAAAGATTGGAAAAAATCATATCAATATCCCCAATTTCCACTGCCGGAATCCCAGCTGGAAGCTCCTCATCCCCAAACACCTGCCGAAACTCCGGCGTAATCTGGAAATCTCTGACGGAAGCGGCATGGACAATACTGTCCACTACTTTTTGGATTCTGGCCATTGCCTGATCCAATTTGTTCTGCTCCAACAGTTCGTCCAAAATTTCTTCCACGGTAATGCCCTGCAGATATTCAAAGAATATTTTATCCTCCTCTAATCTGCATTGATTTACCTGGAAAATCCCTTTTTCCTGCCAAAGCGCCTGAAGTC
Source organism: Eubacterium sp. (assembly GCA_021769425.1). GTDB lineage: Bacteria > Bacillota > Clostridia > Lachnospirales > Lachnospiraceae > Petralouisia. The sequence continues at coordinate 30,414 of JAETSX010000003.1, read as the reverse complement.
CTTCCGCTGCCCGGGCAATATGGCAAATATGCTGCCGCCCTTCTTCATACTCCGCCTTTTTGTATACCTGGGGATGTTCCGCGCCTTTCCCGATAATATGAGTCTGAATCGCGAACTTTGGCGCACGTCCATTTGAATATTTTGCATAAATCACCTGGGCAGGCGCCTCTTGTCCCGGTTCCTTTCTGATTTCTACAAAAAAAGAATTGGCATACAGATCAAACAGCCCGTTTTCTAAAATCTCGTCAAATACCCGCCCCTCATCCATAAGCGCCAGACGCGAACGGTCAAAATTACAGAAATTCCCCGCAAGACCTCCCTTTTTGGGAAGATGATTATCGGAATAGATTGCCAGAGGAAGTTTATAATCAGGATGGGGATAGTAAAAACAGTAATCAGAGTAACCGCATTCCTCCAGAATCCGTATCAGCTCCGGCTTTGTAAAGGTACGCACTCCATCTGCGCATGGATATCCCTCAATTCCTTCAAACATCCTTCCCACATGATCCTCTGTGCATCCTGCCCAATATTTCAATCCAAATTTATTCTCAATGGCAAGTAAAAGCTTCCCTCCCGGCTTCACATGCTCCATAACAGCAGACAAAAATTCATGATAAGGCTTTTCTCCCCCAATATACCCCTGTCCGTACTCAAACACTCCAATCAATGTGGCATAATCAAAATCTTTCTCTAAATCTTTCTCAATGTCCTGAAAATTCCCAACACAAATTTTAATATTATCCCGTTCCCGGTTGCGCAGGGCATTAATCTCGCTGCGTCTTCTGGAAAGGTCAATGCAGGTCAGGGAACCTGCATGGGAAGCCAACGCCCCTGTTACAGCGCCGCAGCCAGAACCCACCTCCAGAATCTTCGCTCCTTTTTGGAAAGGATACCAGGACAAAATATTGCCGCGTTCATGAGCCAAATGATACATGACTGCCCAGTCCCGCTCTTTCACAATGACTTTGTGATACTCACTTTCCCCATATTCCTCTGCCAATTTCAAAATCCGCTCTTCTATGGCTCCGTCACTGTATAAATCTTCTCCCGGATAATAAGTTTCATCCAAACAAACATTTCCGATTTTACGCATAATTTCCTTCCTCTCCCAATGCTTTCCCGTCTGCACCTGCTTTAAAGAAACATCTGGATTGTATTTGAAGCCAGGGGATACCTCATATTGTCATTCATCGCTTTCCACTGATACAGAAGATTCCATATCAAAAAATCCCACTGTGTTTTTTTCTGAAATTACTGTCAGGCCGCATACGTCATACAGCCGGTGGTGCACCTGAAAAGTCTCATGCTCATACCCTGTACAGCCCAAAGACAGCAAATATTCCCCGCCCTGCAAAATCATACGCTGCGTAAATGTAATGCTCTGTACATCCCCGGCTTTCCTGGGTTCCATGCCCTGTTTCTCCAGCATAGTATTTGTCCCGGTAATCTCAATTCCCATCAGATTCTTAAAAGTAAATGCAAACACAGGTTCCGCCACATCTTCCGCAAACTGCACCTTCATCTTAATGGTAAATAAATCACCCTTCTCAATGATATTGGTCACTTTTCCTGTTTTGTCTATAATGGCAAAATCCACAATCTCTGCCTTTTTATCGCCGTATTCCAATGTATCCGGATTCAAAGCCAGCCTCTCCCGCCATTTACCGCTGTCAGCCCCGGACACCCACAAGGATGCATTTTCTCTGCAATTTGCCTCTTCCTGTTCCACCAGCGCCATCTTATAGCGATCCACTGCCTCTTTTGGCGTGCCTTCCATCACCTTAATCCCCTTATTCAAAAGGATTGCCCTGTCACAGTACTTCGTGATGCTGCTCAAGTCATGGCTGACAAACAAAATCGTCTTTCCCTGCTTCTTAAATTCCTCAAACTTGCGGTAGCATTTCGCCTGAAAAAACACATCCCCCACAGACAATGCCTCATCCACAATCAAAACCTCCGGCTCAATATTGATTGCCACTGCAAAGGCCAAACGCACAAACATTCCGCTGGAATAAGTCTTCACCGGCTGATGGACAAAATCCCCAATATCAGCAAATTCCAGGATAGATTCCATTTTCCCCGCAATTTCCTGTTTGGTAAATCCCATCATATTTCCCTGCAGGTAAACATTCTCAATGCCCGTATATTCCATATTGAACCCGGCTCCCAGCTCCAGCAGTGCGGAAATCCTGCCATCCACTTCCACTTCTCCCTTTGACTGGCGGATTACGCCTGTAATAATCTTAAGGAGCGTAGACTTGCCGGATCCATTTGTGCCTATAATGCCAACGGTTTCCCCCTTTTCAATTTCCAATGTAATATCATGCAAAGCCGCATGTTCCCGATAATTCTGCTTCCTTGCAAACCCTAATGCATCTTTCAGGCGGGCAGCCGGCGTATCATACAGTTTATAAATTTTACTGACCTCAGTCACCTTAATCGCTATCTTCCGCATATTTCTCTCCATCCATTGAAATATATCGTTTACAGCACATCTGCAAAATGCACTTTCAACCGTTTAAACACCGTAACGCCTAACAGACAAATTAAGACTGTAAATCCCCAAAAATAAAGCGTCATTCCCGGATGTTCCCAAAACCCCACTTTATCAATGAAAGATTCCCGATACCCCATCACAATATAATAAAGGGGATTGCATTTCAAGATTACCATGACAGCATCCGGTATCCTTGCTCTCATGTCATCAATATTCCACATAATCGGCGTAATCCAAACTCCAATCTGAAGAGCGATCCCCACCATCTGGCGCACATCCGGAAAAAACACTGACACCGCACAGGTCAGATAGGCGATCCCCAGTGCAAGGATCAATACCCCCAGACTGTAATAAAAAGCCTGTAAAATATACAAATCCGGCAAATATCCAAAAAGTAAAAACAACACTACCGTGACTGCCACAAAAAAAATGTGCACAAAAATGGAAGATACCACTTTCACCACTGGAAGGATATCAATGTTGAAAACGACTTTCTTCACCAAATAATTATACTCCACAAGGGCCACTGTCCCTGCGCTGACACAGTCAGAGAAAAAAAACCACGGCACAATGCCAGCCACCAGCCACAGAACGTATGGCAAAGACATTTCTCCGCGAAAAGACGCCCGCGCTCCCATTCCCATTGCCTTATCAAACACAAACCAATAAATCAGCACTGTAATGACAGGCTGCACAAAAGCCCAGATAATGCCCAGATATGCACCTGCAAATTTGGTTTTAAAATCGTTCTTTGCCAGGTTTTTAATCATACTGCGGTTTTTTATAATTTCTAAAATAATATTTTCTGATTTACGCTCCATATACCAATAATGTTCCTTTTATTAATCTTTGTTATGCATGTCCTGAAATTATACTCAAGAGCATACTTATTTGCCAAATGATTTGCTTGTATTCTTGAAATAGCGAAAACTTGTTGGCAAATCATTTCGCTCACGGGTATAAACTTGTTTCTGCCGGCTCCCACTCATTACACAGATGCTTCCTGCCCAATGCCGCTTTCATACAATCCCTAAAAATTTCATTTTGAACGATTTTTCGTCATATTAAAAGAAAAATCTCCTTTATCCGGAACCAGATTTGGATTGTAACATGGATCATAGCCACAAGAAAACTTTGGATGCTTTTCATATAATTTTTTCATTTCGCGTTTTCTGCGCTCTTCCTTTTCTTCCGACGCACGGTCCAGCCCGCGGCTCACAGATTCGTGGTGTACCAGCGCAACATCATTACGGAGTACATTATGGTAGCCCAGCTCCAGCAAACGAAAACACAATGCAACATCATTATACGCTACCACAAGATCCTCGTCAAAACCGCCTGCTTCATTGAATTTCTTCCGTTCAACCATAAGGCAGGCGCCCGTAACTGCACAGAAATTATAGTCCAGAAGATTTCTGCCATAATAGTAATTGAGATCATCTCCCATGCCATAAAGGCAATGGCCAGGCCCAATCGGTAAATTCAATACGCCTGCATGCTGAAATTGAATGCCGCCTGGATAATACAGCTTACATCCCACTGCTCCCGTATAAGATACCTGAGCCTGACCCGTCAATATAGAGAGCCACTGCTCCACCGGCTCTGTCAGATTCGGATTTTGTTTCACCGCTTCGCTGATTTCAATATCATCATTTAAAAACAGCAGAAACTCCCCGCCGGCTTCCTTTGCTCCAATATTGCACATCCTGGAAAAATTAAATTCCATGGGCTGATACAAATATGTGATTTTTTGCATTGTTCCCGCGTGTTCCGCCCGCAGAACCATATCTTCAATTCTCTTTTTGTTCTTTTTGCTGCTTCCATTATCAACAATAACCACTTCATAGTTCTCATAGTCCGTATTTTTAGAAATACTGGTAAGGCACATCTCCAACACTTCCGGATTATCCTTAGAAGGAATTATAATAGAGACAGAAGGATTTCCCTGAGGGATATAAGTGACGCGGTATTGCGAAATTTCCGGCAGCAGAGTTAATTTCCCTGTTTGCCCGCGGCGTTTCAGCGCTTCTTCTTTTGCCTTAATTGTGGCCTGCATAACATATGGCTTTGCTGTCATGGCATTTGCCGTAGACTCTTTGCGCATACGCCAGTGGTACAGAATTTTGGGAACATGCCCGATATGAGTGGTTTTCTCCATGACGCGCAATACCAGATCATAATCCTGTGAACCCTCGAATCCAGGCCGAAGCCCGGAAACTTCCTCAAGAAGCGTTCTCCGGAATACAGAAATATGGCATGTATACATATATGACATAAATGTTTCCGGCGACCAGTCCGGTTTAAAAAAGGGGTCGCGGCGCACATTTCCATCCTCGCTGATTTTATCTTCATCGGAATAAATATAGTCAAGGGCGCTGTCCTCATTTAATTTCTTTGCTATTTCGTAAAGGGCATTTGGCGCATACAAATCATCACAGTCACATAAAGCTACAAATTCTCCCTTTGCAGCTTTAATCCCATCATTGGTGGCACGCGAAATATTCCCATTTTCTTTCCGGTAAATAACCGTGATCCCACTTATTCTCTCATATTCACCAAGGGTTTTGCGCACAGATTCCTGTGTGGATGCATCATCTACCAGGATAATTTCAAAATCTTTATATGTTTGTCCCAGCACAGAATCAATGCATTCACATAACATAGCTTCCTCTACATTATATACCGGAATTACTACGGAAAAAAACGGATGATAAGATAATTCCTCCACAGACAGGAGATCACACTCATTTGCAGCAATCCAGGCATTGTATATGTCTACAGCTTCATCTGTTTCTTTCCCGCTTATGCTTTTTATTTTATTTTTTATTTTATTTTTTGTCTTATCGCAAACTGCAGCAAAGCCTTCCTCTTTCCATGTACGAAGTGTCTTTTTTACCAGTGATGTTGCCATGATGCGACCTTTCCTTCCTGTATGCCATTTTGGCTTCCCGAACAACCTGAATCTATTTTCTTTTATTTTTCCCGTTTATATAAATTATTTCTGGGTATATAGAAAATTATTTGCCCAAAAATAAAAAAACAGCCACTATTATCGGTTTATGAAAACAAACAGTTTCAAGTAAGCAGCCATAAGGCTGCTTACTTGATTCTTTCTTAAAAAACATATCCTCAAACTATAACTCTAATAGGGTCCCTGGAACTGAAGGATATACTGTACGTTCTCATAATCGCTATCCCAATCTCCATTAATTCCTCGAGCTGTTCCAAAAATCTGAATATTCTTACTTTTTTTGTTGTACTTATAATTCAATCCTGCATTATGGTTAAACACTGTTCCATCAACCCACTGCAGTGATTTTCCTAACACTTTACTGGAATCATATTTTCCATTCCACTTACATTTTATGTTTGAGAAAGTAGCTTTTACGCTGTCCCCATTTAATCTTGCAGCTGCTTCAATTCTTAGATAACATGGCTCTTTAGCAATATTAGGTTGAGAAAAACTTCCAATTTTCTTATAATCCAGGTATACATTTCCATTTCCTTTTTTATCAACTGTCATCATCAGATGATAAGTCTTATTCAGCTTTAAAGATTTATTGCCAGGTCTTGTGTACCTCTGTCCGCCTGGATCATTCGAAGCGACATTCTCAATCAACGCCATAGCTTTGCCTGTATATGGAGCCACTGCATGCGCATCATACTGTATGCCAAATGACACAGCAGAACTTGGCGTAGCCATAACCAGCTTTGCATGATAGCCGGTTCCTGTACCGGTAAGCTTTACATCCGCCTCAATAGTCAATTGAGATTTTGTATTTTCAATGGTGCTGCCTGCTAATTTTGCCTTCGCAGTCTTACCAAAATCAGTATATACTTTCTCACTGCCATTCTTTCTGTAAGCCCTCACTTTATAATAGTAAACGCCGGGCTTCACATTTTTAAATTTCTTCTTAACGCTCTTACCTGATTTCAAAGTGGCAGCTTTTTTATAATCGCCATTTTTCCCCGTCCTACACCAGATTTCGTAGCCGGATGCTTTCTCAGACGCCTTGAAAGATACGGTAACCGTATTCTTTGAAACAGTTGCCTTTACTTTGGCAGGCGCTTTTACAATATAAACGCTTTTCACGTCGCTGGAAATTCCCTCAACGCTGTCGTTATAGGGAATCACTTTGTAATATGCCGTTTTTCCCACAGATGCCGCCTCATCTGTATAGCTGGTTTCCTCTACTTCTGCAATCTCATTAAAACCAGAGGAACTGCTTGTAAACGAACGGTATACCAAATATCTCGTTGCATCGGAAGCTTCTTCCCAGGCGATATCGACCTCTTTCCCGCCTTTCCAGGTTATCTCTAAAGAATCCGGCTTTCCCGGCGCCTTCACTGTTTCATTATCTTCCGGTTCATCCGCCCTCTCTGTCTCAGTTGCTGCATAATCCGGTTCGGCCGCTTCCAGCGGCTGAGCCTTTTGAAAAAACATTCCTGCCAGCACAAGGGTCAATACCAAAACAGGCATGAGAAGTCTTTGAAATAATTTCATTCTCTTTTTCATAATCATAATCCACCTTTCTGCGAAAGATAACAACGGGATACAAAGCAGCTTGTTTCTCCATATGCTATCCTATTCCTAATTCTAAAGCGTGTTTGAAAAATACTTTCTGGCAGATGCATTCCACAATTTGTGGGACGCCGAAGGCTCCCTGTGGGGATTTATGCCGAATAAGGGAAACATAAGCGAGCTGCATCGATCAAATGTGGCATAAATATCACGCAAACGTGGGGATGCAGATGGCGGAAATGATTTTTCAAATACGCTCTGGTGTACTGAACATCAAGGTTGGCAAAAATCTGCAGAATATCCGCTCTTTTACGTAACAGATTTTAACAGCCGGCAGCGGCCGCAGATGGAAAATCCAACGCAACAGAGCGGACAGACAAGCAAGTTCGTGCAATTATCCATGAAACAGTACACTAATACACCGTAAAATAAATTACCGGTTCATTATACAACACCACTATAATAATGTCAATATTGCGAGAATTCAGGCAGTTTTGAAGGTAAATCCCCGTTACTGTTCACTCCTGGGCCGTGCGCTACGCTGCTCAGTCACAGGCCAATACTGAGTTGGAGCCAGCATCCGGTCAGAAATTAAACTTGTGCTTTGCATGATTCGTGCCAGTGCAAGGCAAAATTTCAACGGCGATGCGGTTCCCCCGACTAGAAATTTTAACGCCGCAATGATGCGGGGCAGGCAGAGCAATCGTTTAACTTCCGGCCGGAGGGAGTGCCAGCGCCGGCTGACAATTCGGCTGACAATTCAAAAGATGTATTTTTCCTCTTTTTTAGCGATTTTGGACGCGGGAAGCCTGAGTTATTCACGCTTTACAGAAAATTCCTTCTCTAAGTTTATGGATTTTTTATAATTTTCCTAAACTTTTTCTGTTTTTTTCACATATCTTTCACATTCTTCGGTTAGAATAACATTTGTACTAGCTAACAAGCTAATATAATTTTTCATAACTCATGCTTCCTGGATTCTTAGAATCCAGGGAGTACTCCCCGAAGATTATGGGACTGTTGAGAAACATGAATTTTGTCCCATTGAACTCATAGGAAAGTTCTTCTTTCTTGTCTTTATATATATCTTTGAAATCAACTGTTCAGAACTCCTGTTATTAAAAGTGAAAGGCTGCAGATACTGCCTGAAGTTTTTGTTCTTACCCAGGCGGTTAAATATCGCAGCGGACGGAAATCTGGGCAATCAGGATGTTGCAGCATTTAACCGATGGAGATTTGGGCAATCAGGATGTTGCAGCATTTAACCGATGGAGATTTAGGTAATCAGGGTGTTGCAGCATTTAACCGATGGAGATTTGGGTAATCGGGATGTTGCAGTATTTAACCGCCGGAGTAATCTATTCACAGTGGTCTTTACGCCCACCGAAAATGCCGGATTTGCCATTCGGTCTGACAACGCATGCAAATTGGCGCATACGTTCAGCGAAGGCGTTTCCGACATTATCCTTTCTCACGGCTGCTTTCTACGAAAGATATTTTTTGATATATTTTCCCGTGTAAGATTCCGCTACCTCTGCCACTTCCTCCGGCGTTCCTTTGGCAATGACCCTTCCGCCTCCATCTCCTCCTTCCGGGCCCATGTCAATAATATAATCGGCAGTCTTTATCACATCCAGATTATGCTCAATAACCACCACCGTATTGCCTCCCTCTGCCAGCCGCTGCAAAATCTCTGTCAGTTTGTGCACATCGGCAAAATGAAGTCCCGTAGTTGGCTCATCCAGTATATAGATGGTCTTTCCGGTGCTGCGCCTGCTCAGCTCTGTGGCCAGCTTAATCCGTTGGGCCTCCCCGCCGGAAAGGGTCGTGGAAGGCTGTCCCAGCTTAATATAGGAAAGCCCCACCTCATACAATGTTTCGATTTTGCGCCGGATAGAAGGTACATTTTCAAAAAAGGCCAGCGCTTCTTCCACCGTCATATCCAATACGTCATAAATGCTTTTTCCTTTATATTTTACTTCCAGCGTCTCCCGATTGTAACGTTTCCCTCCACACACTTCGCAGGGCACGTACACATCTGGAAGAAAATGCATTTCTATTTTCAGGATGCCGTCACCGGCGCACGCCTCACAACGTCCGCCCTTCACATTGAAACTGAACCTTCCCTTGGCGTATCCTTTGGCTTTGGCGTCCGGCGTTGCTGCAAACAAATCCCGAATCTGATCAAAGACCCCTGTATACGTTGCAGGATTGGAACGAGGCGTTCTTCCAATTGGGGACTGATCAATATCAATCACCTTGTCCAACTGTTCCATACCCTCTATGGATTTGTGTTTGCCCGGAATCGCTCTTGCCCGGTTCAAATCCCGCGCCAGACGTTTGTAAAGAATTTCATTGGTCAGGGAAGATTTTCCAGACCCGGATACCCCTGTTACACAAGTCATAACGCCCAAAGGGATTTCCACATTGATATTCTGCAGGTTATTCTCCTTTGCCCCTTTGATTTTCAAAAATCCGGTAGGTTTTCTTCTTGTTTTCGGAACCGGAATCCGGATCCTTCCGCTTAAATAGGCTCCGGTAATGGAATTTTGATTTTTCATAATATCCTTGGCCGTTCCCTGAGCCACTAGTTGTCCGCCATGTTCTCCCGCTCCTGGTCCAATATCCACGATATGATCCGCTGCAAACATGGTATCTTCATCATGCTCCACTACAATCAGCGTATTTCCCAGATTCTTCAGATTCTTCAATGTGTTCAGCAATTTATCATTATCCCGCTGATGCAACCCAATGCTTGGCTCATCCAGTATATAAGCTACCCCTACCAGGCCGGAACCAATCTGTGTAGCCAGGCGAATGCGCTGTGCTTCTCCGCCGGAAAGAGTGCCGGTTGCCCTGGACAGGGTCAGGTAGTCCAATCCCACATCCACCAGAAATCCAACTCTTGCCCGGATTTCTTTTAATACCTGAGCTCCAATCAATTTTTGCTGTTCGCTTAGCTCCATCTCCTGTAAAAATTCCTGTAATTTCCGTATGGACATGGAAGTGGTCTCATGAATATTTTTCCCGGAAACAGTCACTGCCAGAGCTTCTCTCTTTAATCGCTGGCCCCCGCAGGTTTTGCAAGGGGTTACCCGCATAAACTGCTCATACTCCTGCTTCATGGTATCGGAACCTGTTTCCCGGTAACGCCGTTCCACATTCCGTATCAGTCCTTCAAAGGCCACATCATAAACGCCTTCCCCCCGCTGGCCTTTATAATGAACTTTCACTTCCTTTCCTCCAGTACCATTAATCAGGATATTCTGAATCTTTTTGGGAAGCTTCTCATAGGGTGTATCCATGTCAAATTTGTACTCTTTGGCCAACGCTGTCAGTATGGCATTGGTGAAACTTCCTTTGTCTGTGCTGGACTGCCATCCCATCACCTGGATGGCTCCCTCTGCAAGGCTTAATGATTTATCCGGAATCATCAAATCTACATCAAATTCCATTTTATACCCCAAACCGAAACAGTCCGGACAGGCGCCGAAAGGATTGTTAAAGGAAAAACTTCTGGGTTCAATCTCTTCAATGCTAACCCCGCAATCCGGGCATGAAAAACTCTGAGAAAAGTTCACAGGTTCTCCCCCAATCACATCTACTGTCATCAATCCTTCTGCAAGTTCCAGTACATTTTCCACAGAGTCTGTCAGACGTTTCTCTATTCCAGGTTTCACCACCAGACGGTCCACCACGATTTCAATATTGTGCTTAATATTCTTATCCAGGGGGATCTCCTCGGTTAAGTCATAAATATTTCCATCTGCCTGCACCCTTACATAACCGCTGCGCTTTGCTTGTTCAAATAATTTCTGATGGGTTCCTTTCCGTCCCCGGACCACCGGCGCCAGAAGCTGAATCTTCGTCCCCTCTTCCATGGACAGAATCTGATCCACCATCTGATCCACTGACTGCTTTTTAATTTCTTTTCCGCAGACAGGGCAATGGGGAATGCCAATTCTGGCATATAAAAGACGAAAGTAATCGTATATTTCTGTCACTGTCCCTACCGTAGACCTGGGGTTGCGGTTCGTGGATTTCTGGTCAATAGAGATAGCCGGAGACAGCCCTTCAATCTTCTCCACATCTGGTTTCTCCATCTGCCCCAAAAACTGCCTTGCATAGGAGGACAAGGATTCCATATATCTGCGCTGCCCTTCTGCATAAATGGTATCAAATGCCAGAGAAGATTTTCCAGAACCGCTTAATCCTGTCAGGACAACAAATTCATTTCTGGGAATATCCACATCTAAATTTTTCAGATTATGTTCATTGGCTCCTCTGATTTTAATATATTGTTTTTCTGCTTTTGCCATTTTATATAAACTCCTTTATCTTAAATACTGGACAGTAAACTCCCATCATGCTTAACCTGCCATTCGGCGGGCCGCATGGCCATCCAATTTATATGTTTAACTTATGGGAATGAAAAAGTCCTTTCGGATTGATTTTCACATATCACGCAGGTTCTTCTTCAGTTCTATCATCTTATCGCGCAGTTCTGCCGCCGCCTCGAAGTTCAGTTCCGCCGCCGCTGCCTGCATCTTCTTCTGAATCTCCCCAATCAGCTTCTCCAGTTCCTTCTTACTCATAGACTCCGGATCTTTCTGGAATTTATACTCTTCCTTAGCAACTTTCTTAGAAATGCGGATCAAATCACGGACAGATTTGCGGATGGTTGCCGGAGTAATTCCGTGCTCCTTATTATATGCCTGCTGTATTCCTCTTCTTCGGTTGGTTTCATCAATAGCAACCCGCATGGAATCCGTAATGCTGTCTGCATACATAATTACATGCCCCTCAGAATTCCGGGCGGCGCGGCCGATGGTCTGAATCAGGGAAGTCTCTGACCTTAAGAAACCTTCCTTATCTGCATCCAGAATTGCCACCAGGGTAATCTCAGGAATATCCAGTCCCTCCCGCAGCAGATTGATCCCTACCAGCACATCAAACACATCCAGCCGCAAATCCCGGATAATCTCCGCCCGTTCCAGCGTGTCAATATCGGAATGGAGGTACTTGACCCGAATTCCCACTTCACGCATATAGTCCGTCAAATCCTCTGCCATCCGCTTGGTAAGGGTGGTAATCAGCACCTTATTTTTGTTGGAAATTTCTTTATTCACTTCCCCGATCAAATCGTCAATCTGACCTTCCACCGGGCGAACGTCAATCTCTGGGTCCAAAAGGCCCGTAGGACGGATAATCTGCTCTGTCCGAAGCAGTTCATGCTCCTTCTCATAGACATTGGGCGTTGCAGACACAAACAGCATCTGATCTATCTTGCCTTCAAACTCCCCGAAATTCAAGGGCCGGTTATCTTTAGCAGAAGGCAGACGGAATCCATAATCCACCAAAGTGGTTTTCCTGGATTGATCTCCGGCATACATGCCCCGCACCTGCGGAATGGTAATATGGGACTCGTCCACAATAATCAGGAATTCCTCCGGAAAATAGTCTATCAGCGTATGAGGCGGCGCTCCCGGCTCCAGTCCTGACAGAAAACGGGAATAATTCTCAATGCCGCTGCAGAACCCTGTCTCTTTCAGCATCTCAATGTCAAAATTAGTTCGTTCTGCAATCCGCTGGGCTTCCAACAGTTTGTCCTCTCCCTTGAAATACTTCACCCGTTCTTCCATTTCTTTCTCAATTTCTGCGGCAGCCCGCAGAATCTTCTCCGGGGCAACTACATAGTGGGAAGCTGGAAATACTGCCATATGCTCCAATTGGCTTTTAATTTCTCCAGTCAAAACGTCAATTTCCGTAATACGGTCTACCTCATCTCCGAAAAATTCCACCCGAATTGCCGTTTCACCGTAATTGGCGGGAAAGATTTCCACCACATCCCCCCGCACCCGAAAGGTTCCTCTGTGGAAATCCATGTCATTTCTAGTATATTGAATGTCGATTAACTTCCGAATTACGTCATCTCTATCCTTCTCCATACCGGGCCGCAGAGACAGCATCATATTCTTGTAGTCCACCGGACTGCCAAGGCCGTAAATACAGGACACACTGGAAATGATGATACTGCATTCTCCGGGAACATCTCCTTGAATTCTCCGTATAGCTGCGCCGCAAGCGTCTTATTATGGGCGATTACGAGTGTCGGTTTCTGCAAGGCTTGTATCACATTTGCCATTGTGAATGTCTTGCCGGAACCCGTAACCCCTAGTAAAGTCTGGAATTGGTTGCCTTCCTTAAAGCCTTTGACCAGCTCTGCGATTGCCTGCGGCTGGTCGCCTGTGGGCTTGTATGGGGCATGTAATTTGAACTCTGGCATATGAAAACCTCCAATTTGTGACCGAAAAAAGTTCGCCTATTCGCCCGAAATTCGTGTAATTTGATTTTCAATTCGTGTAAAATGGACTTGCAAAGCTGGCGAATAAGCGTTAAAATAGCAATTACACGAATGCAGGTCACATTACGCAGTATCCCTTTGGGAAAACCGTATTTTTGAAATGAAACAGCACTGAATAACACTAACCAGTACAAATAGTATTATCCCGTCATTTGGTTTTTCATTATAACATATAAGTCAAAAAAAGTACAGACCAAAATCGAACTTTTGTTCTGTACTTTTTTATACGATTCGGTTATGCCAGTATCTTAGTTTCATGCAAAAAATTCACTGATTTGTTCTATATAATTATCTTCTGAAAAATCTGTACCGCTTTCACTTTCTTCCTTCGGGATTACTTAATCAATAAATGGCTGGAGATCATCTAAGCAGTCCTCTATGATTTCATTAATATCGCCAAATGGCATAGAGGTATCCTTTAGGGTTTCGGCTGTATCTCCATAAACATCTATGGTAATAATTTCTTTCGCATGTCCCATTAACTGTGATACCGCTTTGGGATTGAAATTGTTTTTTAATAAGATAGTACAGAAGGCACTTCGCAAATCATGCCATCTTATATCGGGCAATCCATTTTCCTCCAGCAGCTTCTTATAATGCCTCCAGTGAAAATCCTTGCTTCTTGGACGCCCATAAGTGGAACAGCAGATATAGTCCAAATCCTGAAATGTGCCTGACCGCCTTCTGCGGTTCTTCTCATATACTTTTCTTTCTTCCAGAATAGCTTCAAACACATAATCCGGTATGGGGATGGTTCGGTAACTGGACGGCGTTTTCAGTCCGATTTCCTGTTTTGTAAACGTCTTAGCCGGGAAGTCCCCGGCAGTCGTGTTTGGCTTCTTGCCTAGCTGCCTCTGTACTTTTAATGTCCGGTTGATATAATCTATATCGGAATATTTTACCCCATTGATTTCACACCGTCTTAATCCCAACAATACTGCAAAAAGTACCTGCATATGGATCGGCGTATCCTTACTCGCTTCAATGAGCGTTAAAACCTGCTCCATATTCAATGTCTTTTGTGTATCAATGTTCCGGGTATGATAGACTTTCTTCTCTATCTGCTTTGGCAGTGCCACATCAATCGTTGGGTTGATGGATACCCTAAAGGATACCTCAATGCCATCCGGCAATATCAAGGTAATGATTTTCTTATTTACAGCATACTGCATGGATGTGTTCATCACCGTTTTCACCAGCCTTGCGATAGAAACAGAAGCCGCCGCTTCTTCATTATATAGACTCTGAATATGGCTCCGCTTGATTTCCGTCATTTTAATATTGCCCATTGCCGGAATAACATGATTATTTACAATGTTAGAATAGGTTTCATAGGAACCGCTTGTAATGCGTGGACGCATTTCCTTTTCAAGCCAAAACAGCATAAAATCCTTCACTTTTACATTGCTGTACACCACATATGTGCCTGAGTACAGTTCACCAAGCGTCTTGTCCCTGTCTGCATTGGCTGCTTTCTTTGTCGCAAACCCTGATTTCTGCTGCGGCATTTTAGTCCCGTCCGCATACATCAGCACTACACGATAGCCAAATTTATTTTTAATCGGTGTGACATTATAAACCTTCCAGTCAACAAACTGCTGTAATTTCAAATCAAATTCCATGTTACCCTGTCCCTTCCCTGCCTTCAGGAGTAAAAGTATCATTCATAAAGGCAATAATTTTTTCTTTCTCGTCCATGATATCGCAATAATATTCAAATGTTGTATTAACGGAACTATGTCCTAACAGCCCGGATATTTTCGCAAGAGGAACGCCCTGCTCCACTAAAATAGTGGCAAACATATGGCGAAGCCCATGCACGGTTACAGCGGGAAGCCCATTCCGCACACACAGCTTTTTCAAAGCAATATTCATGGCGGACAAGCTATGTACCTTTCCATTTGCCTGACAACTGATATAATCATTGTCAACGAAATTCTCCTGCATCTTTTCTTTATATATCTCTATCAGACATTTCCTTTTTTCCAGCCCCGTAATAATGACCTCCGGCACACGCAAAACCCGGAAACTGTTTGGTGTTTTGGGATCACGTTCGATTGAAACATTTTCTTCAATCCTGCTCCTTTCTTTTATGATAGGGTTCGCAACAATCTGTCTGCTGATTTTCACACTATGATTCTCTAAGTCAAAATCGGAAAATTTCAGACCGTATATTTCACCTTTCCGCAATCCGCAAAACAGTCCCAACAGAATTTCCAGATACCAGTTATCTTTTGAAGCTGCCTGAAGGAGAATTTTTATTTTCTCCCTGCTGAGAATCACAATATTAGGTTTCTTTCTCTTATATGGCTTCGTTTCAGGTACGGGATTTACATTGATATATCCCTCAATGACCGCTTCTTTCATTGCAAGATTCAGAATTTCCCGTCCCTTGTTCTCCGCCGAAGCACAAGCCTTTGATACTCTTTCCAGCAGTTCATCCGGATATTCCACACTGACAAACCGCATCTTAATGTCATAATCAATATCGGGAATGATCAGGTCATACAAGACATATGCCCCAACCATTCTTGTTGTCGTTTCGATTCTTTTTGAAAATACTTCTTCAAACCAATAGATCAGATAGTCCTTAAACAGAACTTCTTTATTTGTTTTGCTTGAAAGCTGCTGCTTTCGCAACAGAGTATGAAACTCTTCCTCACATTTCCTATAACTGGCTTCCGCTTCTCCCTGGCTGGAAAACCCGCCTTTCTTTCCATATTTAACAGTGCCGTTGTCTTGAAGTACCTTTGTACGGTGATACCATGAATTTCGCTCAAAAAAAGCAACACTTTTTTCCTGTGTTTTATTTCCCATCCTTACCACCTCCGCACATTTAGATTTCTCCATTTAACCATTTATCGAATCCCTCTTTGGGAACCCGGTACAGCTTTCCTATTTTAATCACCCTGAACGGTTTCTGCCTCTCGTATGCCTCATCCAAAAATGCATATGCCTTGCTTCTGCCAATGCCCAATAGCTTTTGAATATCATCGGCGTCATAAACCTGTTTCTGCAAATTCATGGTATCTATATCAGTCACCTCCCGAAAAACAAAAGGGACTGCTTGCTATTATCATAGCTTTGCAATCCCCTCCCGTCTAATGTGCGAATTTCCAAATCGCATACTTGACTTTTTAATTATGTTTGTTCTCACTACAATACCTTTTCCTTATTAAATAATCGTACCCCTGTCTGCTATTACAAAACATACAGGTATCCTTTAAATTTTGATTCTTATCCGCCCTCTGGATAAAATGCTCTTTGGAATCATAAAACGGTTTTGCACATATCGGACAAAGACACATCAAAATTGGTTTATCCTGTTTCTTCATTCCGGTACTGGAGCATAATGCTTTATCAACCTTTAACATTTGCTGCCTGTCCAGCGTTCCTACATAGTCTACCAGCCTCTTTTTATCTAATGTTCGTAGTTGCTCTAACAGTACAACAGAATCTTTTTCCAGTCCCTGCATATCTGCCGGCACTGAAACATGAGTGGGCATTTTTGACTTCGGCTTACTTGTAATTGCTGCTACAATTACGGTTGGACTGTATTGATTCCCTCTGTTATTCTGAATAACCAGCACCGGGCGATAGCCGCCCTGCTCACTTCCGAAAACAGGATTTAAGTCTGCATGATAAATATCCCCACGCCTGATTTTTCTTTCTTCCATAATAAAAATATCCTCCTATATCCACAATTCTTTATTTAACCTATCAGAAAAGTAGGTATGTATCAGCCGAACACAAGAACATAGCTTTTTGACTATTCTTCAGAATATTTTCATGTTTTGTGTCCGGCTATCATTTTTAGCCTTATAAGCCTATTTGTCCTCGACATCCCGGCTTTCATATCTACCGTTTTCACGATAAACATAGGGAAGTCACCAAACGACTGGCTGCTGACCAGTTCCACGGGAATCGCACCCCTCCGGGGATCGCCCGGAGCCGCCCTCATTTGTTGCGACGCTTTCAACGCTCGACTTGTGACTGGACGGGAGTATCATTGTCCCTGCTGCCTGTTATCGCCCTATCAGTAGCAAACTGATATTTATAGCCTGGTATTTCCCGCTCCTTAGATGGGGATAGGACAGCCGCAAACCATTTTCTTTCTATTTGTGCGATTCCGCTGCTTTTATCCCTATCCAACTCATGGCGTACCTGCTAACGTAGCTTACGCTCATCACGATAACAACAGGAATGTGCTTGGTGAATGGGTATGAAGTTTTCAGAGTACAAACCCATTCACCGCAAAACGGAAATGCGCTTCTGGCAAGGTGAATTTGCCGAAGGCAAAGAGAAAGCACCCTGGGGTGCATCCCTCCATGCACAAAAACCATGTGCTTAAATACGGAAAACAGGCAAGGGATTTTTTATCTCCCTCACCTGTTTCCTCACTTATCAGGCAAAACCCGAAAGTCCTTTTTTAATTTTTTTCAAAAAACTTTTTCAGGCTTTGTATTGCCCCATGGATGCTGTACTCTACTACTCTGGTTGAACATTGCTCCTGCTCTGCGATTTCCACATAGGTCAACTCCTGAAAATAATGCAGTATAAGCCTTTTCTTCTGCTTTTCCGGCAGTTCGCTGATTGCCTTATGTAGCTTTTCTGTCTGAAGCCTGCGGAACACAACCTCTTCCATGCTTTCAGGCTTTTTCACTGCCCTCACATTCAAAGTCGCCTCCCATACCTCGGACTGCTCGATATGCCTGTCCACTACATTGAGATACACCAGATCATCTAATTCAAATGAATCAAAAGTGTCATACAATGCCCTGCTGATTTCCAGTTTATGTAAAACTCCTTGTCCATCTTTAAATGAAATGTAATAATGCTTGTCCTTTTCATATATATTATAAGGATTATACTTATCCTTTCTTCTTTTTGGGCGGTTACCCTCCATGTCCTTTCCTCCAATCTGAATTTTTTGTTAAAAATCCAGATTGGCAGACGGTGAACGGCAACCAACACAACAAACAGATTTACGACGTGTTCCAGCAAAAATCGACAAAAGAAAAACCGCAAAGGCTGTCACACCCTTACGGTTTATGGATATTATATTTCTATTTTGCAGAAATTTGACTTCTGATTTTAGCGCATATGAATCCTATAATGATATTAAGATTTTTTTAACTGATGATTCTCCAAATATTGGTAGACGATATATATAAAATAGTCCGTTTGAACTACCTGACGTACAGTAATTTTAGTAAAAAACAAAAACACCCTCCCAAGTTCTAAAAAACGAAGTTGGGAAGGAATTTTTTCACAATAATTCGCCTGCCTAAACACCGTTTTTTTTATTTGGCAGGTTTATATATGTATTTAGTTTTTAGTTTTTAGTTTTTAGTTTTTATTTTTTTGCAAATATACAATTCCCCAGACTGTGAAACTGACTGCCATAACCAGATAGAAACTGATTCCTCTGGTAATGCATATAGAAGCCACAAGACAATCTGCCGGAAAAACATTTTAAAAAACAGCTCTGTACATCGCCTCCGTAATTCCCTGCGCACCGGGTACTGGCAGCATATCTACTGCTATATAGACGGAAGCCTGCAACAGAATAATATCTAACATAGGAGTTCCATATAAACCCAATCCCCGGTATACTACATAAGTGAGAAAAAAGCGCTTCCCCTTTGCAGGAATGTACCGATGATGGTAGCCACTATCATTTTTTATGGCTCCGCAAAAAGCCAACCGTTTCCTGATATTCGGATAAGAATTGATCCATTTTGCCCTTTCTCAAATCTGATTTCTTCCAAACCTTAATGCATATCAGAATTTTTTCTGTTTTGTAAAAAATTTTGCGGATGATTCCCGGAGAAAACATAACCAAAAGCAATACCGACACCACGGCGATGTTGAGAAACAGTCCCAGAAAATACATCCAGTAATACCCTTTCAAATATCCCCTTAAAGGCGCTCCCCAAAAAAGCATGATTCCAATCCCCGTCAGGGCAAGCACAAATTTATAAATAACAGCTACTGCCATCAAGACCACCGATGCAGACGAAATTTTAGTTCCATCCTTTTTCATGTAATATAGCTGCATGGGCTGCCCTCCGGTTGCTGAAGGGGTAATGCCGGAAAAGAAAAACCCTATAAAAGAATAGGAAATACAACGCAGCAAACCTGCCCTTTCCCCAATTCCCTTTAGCAGATACCAGATCATACAGCCTTCCCCTGCCACAAAAAACACTGCCAGTAAGACTGCCATTGCCATAGACTGCAGGGACAGCCTTTGGATGGAAACCGTCATTTCCATAAAATCCTGATTCCGAAAAACGCTCCAGAATGTCAATGCCATAATACTTATAAATATGCAAATATGAAGCCCCCATTTTTGTCTGCGGTTCTCATTCATAGGCAGAAACGCTTTCTGGCACGTGGTTCGGTCTGTCTGCTGTAATTTCTGACAGAAATCCCTCAAAAACCACTTTCATTTCTTCATATTCAAAAAAATCTTTTGGCGTTACAATAGAGAAATGCTTATTTGAGATAACAATCCCATTTTCCTGCAATAGCTTTGCAATATAAGAGGAACAAGTAGATTGATTTTTCAAATAAATTGGAATACCCATTACAATAAATGGCAGGCTGCACACTGCATAATGAATATGAAAACGCCTGTCAGAATCGTTATGTAATCTTTTCATGATTTTTTGTTTATGTTCCAATGTACAATCCAACTCACAAATCCGGTAAGCTGCCATCGGAAACGTATTTAAAATTTTACCTTTATCCTCCTTTTCAAATCCCGCAAAGAATGGGATTGCCGGATTTCTCCGCCCCACACTGTATGCCTCGGTAAGCTCCGCATCACCCGAAATTACTACATGGATATATCTCTGTTTTAAGAATTTCCGGATCAGTGCGGCAAAAATTCCCGGTGTATCTGCAAATGCAATATAAATATGAGCCATGCCGCCCTCCTTCCTCTACTGAAATTTATAAATTCTTTTTGCAATCCGGTATCCGTCCACAGTAGCTTTTTTCCCCAGCTTTCCCGGCAGGTTCGTCAGCCCGCTTAATTTTGTATACCGAAGCCGATAATACAATCCCGGATTGTCCCGCTTCATATCCGCCCAAATCTCCCGATGCCTGCTTTTTGCCCTTTCCTCCCCGGAAAGCAACAGATGGATAGAAGATATTGCCATCATAATAGAAACATTTCTGCACATATAATTTGCAAGCTTTGGAGACTTACGCTTTACTTCTTTTAAATCCACACAATCCGCAACAATCTTTGTAACTTTTATCTGCTGCTCTATTCTGGAGATCAGTACCTTTTCATTCACCGACTGTTCTTCCCTTCCCAAATAATACTGATACAGATTCCTGTCCATGTAATAGAGTGTTTCTACATAGGGCAATGGATAATACGCAAAAATATTGTCCACATAAAACGTATGCTCCGGCAAAGTCACTCCTGATTTTTTTAATATATCCGTCCGGTAAACTAATGCGTGCATAATCAGATATTGGGACGGGCGGAAGTTTCCAATTTCTTCCCATGAGCATATCTGCCCTCCCGGGAATACATTCCGATAGCTCATCGTCCTTTCCCTGCCCTCATCCAGATGATTATATGTGTAATTGCAAACCACCAAATCAGGTGAAACACATATTCTGTCTGCACCTTCCAGCCTATCCCATTGTTTTATCTGTCTTAAAAGCTCCCGGTATGCGTTTTCCTCCAGTCAGTCATCAGAATCTACCACTTTGAAATATTTGCCTGATGCAAGCCTTAATCCTGTATTCACTCCTGAACCATGCCTGCCGTTTTCTTTATGCACCACTGTCACAATCTCCGGGAACCACCTTGCATAACTTTCTGCAATTTCCCCTGTCCGGTCAGTGGAACCGTCATTTACCACTATAATCTCCACATCGTCTCCGCCTGCTATCAAAGAATCCAGACAACGCTTTAGATACTCTTCTGAATTGAAACACGGTACTGTAATTGTTAGATACTTCATTCCTGCAAAACTCCTTTTTCTATTATCGAATGCAAAACTTTTCTTTGCTTACTGCTGCATTTTTTCAGTTAAAATTGCCGCATTTGCAACACTCATTCTTGAAAGTATAGCCGCCCGCTGATCTGACGTGAGGTTTTCCAGTATCCTGACAACCAAATCTTCCTGATCCGGTATCATGCTGTCGAATACTTTTGCCGCATCTCTCGGCTTCATGGCTGAATAAGTATCTACATAATCCTGCAGGGCTTTTTCTTCTTCTGCCGCCGCCTCTTCTGCCGTTGCTTCCGCTTCCGCCGCCTCTTCTTCTGCTGCCTGCTCTGCCTCCGCCGCTGCTTCTTCTGCTGCCGCCTGTTGTGCTTCCTCTGCTGCTTCTTCTGCTGCCGCCTCTTCCTCTGCTGCTTCTTCTGCTGCCGCCTCTTCCTCTGCCGCCTGCTCTGCCTCCGCTGCTGCCGCTGCTTCCGCTGCTTCCTGCTGTTTCTGCTCCGCCGCCAGTTCGGATGCATTTTTCTTTTGCATTTCCATGGGCAGGATACTCCTTAATACGGGAACATCCGCAATGACAGGAGCCAGCACTTCACTGGCAACTCCCCCTATGTCCAGCTTTACCATTCCCACAAAAGTTCCCATCAACAATCCGATCAACACGAAAAAAACAAGTACGCAGATAGCTTTTCCTTTGGCTGTATTTCCCTTAAGCTCATCAAGCTCCTCCTGCATTTCCCGCTTTTTCTTTGCAAGCTCCTTTATCTTTTCTTTATCCGCTTTCCTCTCATTTGCTTTAGAAGCGTTTTCTATGTTTTTTTCACCCTTTGTATTTTTTCTGTTCGGTTCCCGCACTTTGCCATCCTCCATTCACATTCCTTTTTTACAATCACAAAAATCTTTTCTTTGGCTTTTTTATCAACGCCAATAGAATTACCGCAAAATACAATGCAATCTGCATGTACCAGACATGCCCGGTAAAATCCATAAATGGGTTATACCAGTCCAGCACCTTCGCAATGATACATACGCAGCTGCAAATTACCCCTATGTGCAGTAAAAGTCCTCTTAATCTTTCCATCACAATTCCTCCATAGCCAGATGCTCCGGCATCTGGCTCTCGCGGCATTCGTCAAATATCCATGCAAGCATGTCTATTTTCCTCATTGCTCCGCGGAAATAAATATTCCATCTGACACTTCATGTTCCGGTTTATAAGGATGGTTTGCCGTCCTGCCCCCAAAAGTCATAAAGGAACAATGCCCTCCGTCCAGATTGTAAGCCGCCTTGCACCCTAAATCCTCAAATACCTTTGCCATCTCGTTAAGAAACATTCCTCTGGAACTTTTCTGTCTGCCATCCACCAGCAACAGGCAATAATGCCCCGGTTCATAATATCCGATCGCTGTTCTCGGATGGGACTGTCTGATATAACTCCATGTAAGGAAAGATTCTTTTGCTTTCCCATTTTCATCCAGCAGGCTCGGCCCGAATATCCAGCTTTGGTATGCCCCTTTTTCTATTAACTGCTGTATGTCAATCTGATCCGGGCTGTATATGTCCATTGTTCCATCCCAGTTTAATACGCAGGTTTCCATATCTGTCCGTTCATTCCGGTAGACTACGCCATTCCGGATAATGGTTCCATTATCCTGATGGCGGTTATTGCTATAAGAATCACCATTCACAGCAAGCAGCGATTTCATTTTTGACGACATATCCGACAACTTCTCCGAATACCCAACGCCATAAGTGTCCTGTGCAAACGCTGTCCGAAAACAAGTGATGTCTCCCACATAAATATCCGCAAGCACATAGGACACTTCCGTCCCATACTTGATATGCTTTCCCTCGCCCGATCTGTCCAGTATTCCCGTATCATAATGGCTGTAAGATAACTGGATAGATAAATCCGGGCTGGTATAGGACGTATCCGTTGCAACCACCGTATCTGTAAATTTGTCCGCAAACTTTTCATGCCAGTCCTGTGCATCCATAACTACATTGGTAGCTATAAGGGAATCCGGCTGCATTTCCGATTGGTTTTCCTGTCCCGACGCAATATCTCCGCCAGAATCCTCCCCGGCTTCCATCTGAGGGAATGTTACCGCTTTTATTCCTCCCTGGGGAATTTTATAGTTCACAATCCATACCGCCAAGACAACCAGAGCCGCCATAGTCAGGTCAACCGCAATCCATAAAATTCTTTTTTTCATGCCTTTACCTTTCCGCCCGTAAAGATACGCATTGTGGTATCCCTTAATAGACATACCTTTACTTTCCTGTCTGTAAAAGCACGGGCTTCTGAATTCTTTTCTTTCCGGAAAATCACAAACTTCTGTATCAGCCAGCTAAAGATAAACAGGATACATTCTGTCAATAATTTTGCCGGGTACACAGACAGATGGAAAACCTGTGTAAACATCCCAAGAATCAGATTATTCATAATCAATATGAAGCCTGCCAAAGCAAAATAATGTGCTGCTGTTTT
Organism: Eubacterium sp.; assembly: GCA_021769425.1. Taxonomy (GTDB): domain Bacteria; phylum Bacillota; class Clostridia; order Lachnospirales; family Lachnospiraceae; genus Petralouisia. The sequence goes on along the minus strand of JAETSX010000003.1, from coordinate 6,570 downwards.
TGCCTTTCGTTTTGTATGGAACACAAAACGGCAATTCATGCTATAGTTATAAAATGCGCTCACTGCCCTTGCCGCTATATTTGCCAAAAACGTATAAACAGCGGTATGCGGCATAAAAAACATCATCAGTGAAAACAGCACGTAGTCCAAAAGGAAGCTTGCGAGCGATGAAAATGTAAATTTCAAAATGTCCCTATAAATCCTTACAGAATCCACAAAACTCCGGAAATGTGAATTTGAATTATTTTCATCCCGATAGATGGTGCGGATCGGCACCTCCTCAATGGGGATTTTTTTCTTTGCGAGGGTCATCAACACATTCATCTCATATTCATACCTTTCTCCCTCTACGGAAAGAAGTTTCTGTATCATTTCTGCATCAAACGCCCTTAGCCCCGTCTGTGTATCTGACACTTTTACACCGCTTACAAGCCGAAAAATCATCCTTGTTATCTTATTTCCCAATCTTGATTTCAATGGCATTTCTGCTCCGACTGTCCGGATGCCAAGCACCAATGCTTTCCTATGCGCTCCTGCAAATTCCAGCAGCTTCATCATATCTTCCGGCAAATGCTGTCCATCACAGTCCATGATACCTACCAGCCCGCTATCCCATAATTCATTCTTTATATAGGTCAAAGCCGTTTTAATTGCCGCTCCCTTTCCACGATTTTCTGAATGGTGCAAGACAATACAAATATCCCTTACTTTGTCAAAAATCTTCTGGTATTCTTCACCGCTGCCATCATCTACCACAACCATCTGGCAGCCATATGCCCAAAGCTGATCTGTGATCGTTACTAATGTTTCATCCGGCTTATATGCCGGAATAATTACTACTGACATGGCTATATCTCCTCTTTTCGGCTATTACAACTTTTTTTCTTCTTCCATAATTGCTTTACAATCCAATAACCGGCATATCCTGCAAAAATCCCCACTGCAATGCCTCCCAGAATATCGGTAGGATAATGCACATATAAATACAGCCTTGAAAACGCTATGAAAACCGCAAGCGCCAAAGCAGGTATCCATAATTTCCTCTCTATTGCCGTTTTTCCCTGGCATACAGGTATGCCCTTGGGGCGCTTTTTCTCTCCCGCAAGCATAAGCGCCGCCACTGCCGCAAAGGAAGCCGCTGTGTGTCCTGACGGAAACGAAAAATCATCTGGTCTTGCTACCAAAAGCTGAATGGATGTGTTTACATCACATGGCCGTATCCTTCTGAACAGATTTTTCAATATTCCATTGCACAAGACAACATCCACGCATAACGCCACTGCCAATATCGCTCCGCTCTTTCTTGTCCTCGGATTGAAAAGTAAAACAACTGACAGTAAAATCCAGATCATCCCTGCATCCCCCAATTTTGTAATCAAGGGAATGACCACATCTCCTATTGGAGTCCGCATACTTTGTATCCAATCTAATATGCTAATTTCCATTTCTTTCACTTCTTTCTTTTATCATCTGCATCCCCAACACCAGTGCCACTCCTGCGATTGCCCAGGTTATATGAAAATTCCCAAAGCCTAAAGCCTCCTTGGGCATTTCCAATGTTGTCGGCCCCATAACAATCGCATAAAAAGAACCGATCATCATTCCTAAAATCATGTATATTGTCTGTGGGCGGAATTTCTCAAGGCAGACTTTAATCGCCTTCACAACTGTCACCGCTCCTGTGAGTACACCGCATCCGAAAAATATCAGACATGGAAGATACGAAAATTCCAGAGATAGGACACCTTTTACTGCCGTAATCACCGGAATATATGCGCCGAAAATCAGAAGTAATGTGGAACCGGATATACCCGGAAGAAACATCGCTGAAATTGCAATCATTCCGATAAAAAACAGTTTGACGGACGTTCCGATGGAAAACTGCCCCAGTTCCATAGCCGCACCGCCGCTTCTGCTGTTCGCCCAGGTAATTCCCGCAACAAGCATGATCCCAAGCAGGCAGAAAAGAATCCCTTTTCCAATACCCCGTAAATTATCCTTTCCTCTGCCTTGCCGAATGGCATCAAGGTATCCTTTAGGGTTTTCTTCTTTTACAATCAGCGGTATCGCTCCGCCGATAAATCCGATGAATAAAGAGCTGACTGCATAAATATGGCTTTCAAAGAGCGCTGACAGGACAACTGCCGCCATTGCCATCCCGACCACCCAACCTGCGCCCAGCTTTGCCAGATACATCACCGCAGACTTTTTTTCTTTCATCTTTCCAAATGCCAGATTATGGATAGAGCCGATAAACTGGTCATAAAATCCCATGATAAATGCAACCGTCCCGCCGGACACTCCCGGTACGCTGTCTGCCAACGCCATGCAAAATCCATTTATTCCTTCTTTTAACATGAAAAATCCCTCCTTTTGCTTCTTGCAGGTATCTTAACAATCTGCCCTAAACAAACAGAGGGATATTTCATAAACAAATTCTAAACTTAATAAAAAAGACACATATCGCCATAGATACATGTCTCATTATTTCATATGATAAACATTAAAGGACTGCCAACAGCACTGTGCCGACGGTAATGCAAACTACGCCCAAAGCAGATTTTTTCGTCAGCTTTTCATGGAACACAATCCAAGAAAACGCAATCGTGACAAGAATGCTTAATTTATCTATCGGGACAACTACACTGGCGGGTCCACCTTGCAACGCACGGTAATAGCACAGCCATGACGCCCCCGTTGCCAGACCTGAAAGGACAATAAATCCAAGCTCTTTTTTCTGTATTTTTTTCACTTCCTGCCGCTTTCCACTGACCAATACCATCAGCCATGCCATAATCAAAACTACCATTGTCCGGATTGCTGTTCCGAGGTTTGAGTCAATCCCCGTAATCCCGACTTTTCCCAAAATTGCAGTCAGGCTGGCGAACACGGCAGACAGGATTGCATAAACCAACCAGACGCCCGTCTGCTGTTCTTTCTCTGCATTTGATTCCTTTTTGGAACCCCTAAAGGATACCATCAGTAATGTTCCAGCACCAATGAAAAGAATAGATACCGCCTTTCCCCATGTAAGTCCCTCATGCAGAAAAATGAGCGCAAGCAGGATCGTAAGCACTGTATTGGACTTATCAATCGGCACAACTTTGTTAATATCTCCTTGTTGCAGCGCATGAAAATAACACAGCCATGACGCCCCCGTTGCCAAACCTGACAAAACAAGGAACAGCAAAGTTTTCCCATCTATTCCTGTGATTCCCGTCCATGTCCCTGTAATCAGAACCATAAGCCACGAAAACAGCAGCACTACGATTGTCCTGATTGCTGTCGCAACGTCGGAATCCGTTTCCCGGATTCCGCATTTTGCCAATATTGCCGTAATCCCGGCAAAAAAAGCGGAACCTATTGCATAAAACATCCACATACCAACCATCTCCCATGATTTACGATACAACTGCATCGTTTATTTGTTAAAACGATACCCCGCTCCCCACACAGTTTCCAAAATTTTAGGGTTTCTGCTGTCATCTTCAATTTTCTCCCGGATACGGTTGATATGTACCATCACGGTAGCGTTATCTCCCACATAATCATAACCCCATATTTTTTCAAAAAGCTGTTCCTTTGAAAATACAATATTCGGGTTCATGGCAAGAAATTTTAACAATTCAAACTCCCGGTTGGGAAACTTGATCTCTTTGTCCCCTTTATAGACTTTCCAGCTATTGATGAGAATACGCAAGTCGTGAGTCCGTATCTCTTCCGGCTGCTTTTCTTTTTCTTCCGGTAATTTCTGCATCACCCGGTCATACTGCCTTAGATTTGCATTTACTCTTGCCACTAACTCCGCCGGATCAAAAGGTTTGGCAATATAATCATCCACCCCAAGTCCAAGTCCCCTGATCTTATCTACAGATTCTGTTCTTGCCGTTACCATAAGGATTGGAATATCTACCTTATCACGAATTTCCCTGCATACCTCATAGCCGCTTTTCCCCGGAAGCATTAAATCAAGCAGGATCAGGTCAAACAACTCCTCTTTGAGTAAGCTGGAAACCTCTGCGCCGTCCGTAACAATCACTGTCTGAAATCCTGCTGCCTCCAAATATGCTTCCTCCACCATACTGATATCTGTATCATCTTCTACAATCAATATACGCCTTCCACCAGACATCCTTATCATTCTCCTTCCTTTAACTCCAGATAGACCGCAAGTCCGCCTGCATTCTCTGCCCGGACGCTGCCGCCCATTGCTTCTGTCAGATACCTGACAATATACAGCCCCAACCCATTTCCTTCCTTTTTGTTTCTGGATTCATCTCCACGGTAGAATTCATCAAAAATATAGGGTATTTTTTCCTCTGGTACACCCACGCCATTGTCAGAAAAGCAGATACAAAATCCCCTTTTGCTTTTCTCCAGACTGATTTTTATTTTCAGCGGCGTCACATTCCCATACCTCCTGCTGTTCTCCAAAAGATTGTCAAAAATTCTCTGAAGCTGCTCCGGATCAACGGATACATATCCTGTAATTCCCTCTATATCCGCAGTAATCTCTGCCTGCCCATTCTCCAGAATTTCCTGCTTTCCCTTTACATAATTACTAATAAAACCAGATATTTCTATCGTCTTAAAGTCAAACGGCATATTCCCGGTTTCCAGCTTTGAGAGATAAAACAACTGATTCAGCAACAGATCCATATCTCCCGTCCTTCGGTAAGCTGTCTCAAGGAATTTTTTTTGACGCTCCGGTGTGGACGCTACGCCGTCCAGCAGTCCCTTGATTGTCCCCCTGATTGCAGTGAGGGGAGTCCGCAGGTCATGGGAAATGCCTGCAATCATATCCGTTCTTGCTTTTTCGTACTTCCGGTTCTTTTCCTGCCCTGCCAGAATTGCCCCACGCATTTCATTGAACGTATGGCAGACATTTTCAAACTCAGCATCCCCTGAATACTCAATATCCTGCGTCAAGTCATTCTTCCTGATCCTTTCTGCCCCGTCCGCCAGAGCATCCAAAGGTTCCATGATATGGTTTACCAGTTTTCTGGTAAAAATCTGGCTTACAATTACCAGCACCGCAATACAGATAATCCCATCTGCCAGGAATAACAGGATAAATTCATTCCTGCGGATTGTATAACCTTCAAGCAGCTCCTCAAGGCCATCTTCGTCCATTACATCCCCAATCGAATCTTCCAGCTCATGTTCAACAGACTCAGAATACACTTTAATAACAAACGAATTGATCATCAGGAGAATAAAAAGCGTTACCACCACCATCAGTGCGTTGGATATAAAAATCCGCCTTTTCACTGTCTGCTTTCCCATAACATAAACCTCCTTCCGATAATCTGCAATGGGGAAGGCAATCTTCCCGATTTCCTTCCCTTCTGCATTTTTCTTTTACCTATTTCTTTTTATAAAACACGTACAAATCATCGTCAACTGTATCAACAAAAACTCTTTATTCTTCCTTTTCATCCAATTTTTTACCACAGTTACTGCAATAGGCAGATGATATGTCTGTTGCCTGCCTGCACTGCGGACATTCTTTCTTCAGAAGATTTCCACACCTGTCACAGAACCTTCCGCTGCCGCTCCTTACCCTGCTACAATTCGGACAGGTTCCTTTCAGCATGGCATACAGATAAAGAACCGCAAGTGCCGCAAGATTGAAAACCAGTGCCGCAAGCATCCACAATGTGGTATTTACGCCCATACGGTAAGCCTTGCGGTATACCGCAATCATAACAAGCGCCCAGTACCAGACACCCACCACCATTCCTATTATACCGCAGCCTGCTATGAGTGCAAGATCTCCCGCAGACAAATACAAGCTTTTTGAGATGTCTTCCCAATCTTTCTCTTTTCTTTCTTTAAAATCCCCGTCATGTTCCCTGTCTGAGAAATCGGATCTCTTCTCATCATCAAAGTCCCTTTCTCCCTCCTCATACTCCCTGTCTGTCTCGGTAAATTTTTCCCACTCGTTCATTCTGCTTTGAAAATTGCCATATACGGCTGCTGAAGAGGCAATGATTAAAACAAAGCTTGTGACAATAAAAAAGATTACCGCTTTTCTGAGATTCATTTGAATCGCTTTTTGTTTCCATTTTTCTAACATACTGATACCTCCGATACGTTTCTTTAATTTATTCTTTTGGATATATCCCTATCCTATTCCTAATTCCTAAACTGCCAGATGCAAAAATCTAAACAGTTTCTTAACAATTCACTTCTTTATTGAAAAGTCCCTCAATTTCCAAGTCTGTCATTCCCAAATCACGCAAGGAACGATACAGATTCCACACCTGCCTGCTGCCTTCCTTTTCACGCATTTTTTGAATGTATGCTCCATCATCGTTTACAAAATATCCCTGCGTCCTCTTTACCATTACTAATTTCTTATCCTTTAAATACCGCAATGTATTCTGAATGGTTCCTTCAGAAACTCTCATTCTATCTGCCAGAGATCGGACGGAAGGAAACCTGCTTCCCGGCAGAGATTTAGCTTTTAACACTTTCGTTCATTTTATATTTATACATTCTATTTTTTGCACCATCAAATACCTTCTATTATTATAACCAGCCTTCATTTTCATAAGTTTCTGATAA